>CBFGXJ010000040.1:0-2633 GCA_965652795.1 uncultured bacterium | reverse complement strand
CACCAGCCGACTTCGGCGACGCCGTTGTCATTCTCTGAACGCCGACGGGGCCGTACCGCCACCTGCAGCGACATAGCAGCACCGCCCATAAGGCTGGCTATCATCTCGCTGTCGTTTAATACGTCGGGATTGAGGTTCACCCCTTCAATGTTGTATGCCTCCCGCTCACCATCCAGCAGATACGCTTGGTTCATCGTGACCTCGGTGACTGTCGGCGTATCTAGCCGCCTCTGCGTTAGGCCGATGAAGCGGCGGGTATACGTGTAAAACTGCTCTGGCGTTATAGGCTGGCAATTGGTAGTACGCAAGCGAGCCCAATAATTATATTCAGATGCTACTTGGTTTAGGATGTGCGCAGGTGCGACCGGCAAAGGGTTCTCAAACGACGGCATTGTGTTCACGGTACCGCTTATTAAGCAGCATCTGGGATGGTGTGTCAATAAACACCGTAGCCGTGGTACCGCTTTTTATTACAATCGCCGGCTGGCCGTCACAGGGCTGTCGCGCAGCTTGCAGTTGGCTGACCACAGTACATAACCATGCTATAGTTGCTACCATACCCTATATGCACATCAAAGCGATCCGTACCGATATCATCACGCCCGGCGCCGTCGACTTGACCGGCCTGCTGGATGCCGCCCTGGGCCAACTGCCGGCGCTGCCAGAAAAAAGCGTGCTGGCAATCACATCCAAGATTGTTTCGCTGTGCGAAGGCCGTGTCGTACCTTTCGAAGAGGCCGATAAAGACAGCCTGCTCGCCGCCCACGCCGACCTTATCCTGCCTGCCGAGTACAGCAAGTACGGCCACCACTTCACCATCACGAACAATACGCTCATCCCGATGGCAGGCATCGACGAGTCAAATAGCGGCGGCTATTACGTCTTGTGGCCAGAGGATGCGCAGGTCACGGCCAATAATGTGCGGGCCTACCTGAAGCAGCGCTTCGGCGTGCGCCACGTCGGCGTTATCATCACCGATAGCACCTCGCAGCCGCTGCGGCGCGGCACAACGGGCATCGTGCTGGCGCATAGCGGCTTTTTGGCACTGCGCAACTACATCGGCCAGCCCGACCTGTTCGGCCGGCCTTTTGCGACCTCCCAGGCGAACGTCGCCGCCGGACTGGCCGCTGCCGCCGTACTGGAAATGGGCGAAGGCACCGAGCAAACGCCGTTGGCCATACTTACCGAGCTGCCTTTCGTAACATTTCAGGACGCCGACCCCTCGCCCGAGGAGCTAGCAGAAGTCTATATCAAACTGGAAGATGATCTGTTCGCACCTTTCCTGCAGCCAGCCGCCTGGCAGTCAGGCAGGGCAGCGGCGGCCGACTCTGGCGTCAAGCCCGCCTGAAGGTCAGTAAGCCAGTGAGCTACGGGCGCTTTAGCCGCAGCTGCTCTGAGAGCTGCTACTGGGGCGTATCGCCGGCAAGCAGCTGCCTCAGCGTCGAGCGCAGCGTATCCTCGGCATCAATCGGGCCCCGGTGGACAAAGGCATCGATCGGCAATCTGTACATGGGCATCGCCGAATCGCGCGAGGCTACGACAACCTTAACGTCCTCGCCCAGTAGCAACCGGGTCAAATGACTGATTACGTAAGCGGCGTGGCCAGAAAATTCCAGGTGTTGGCTCAAAGCGGCCGCCCGGCCTGGAACCTGATGCAGTTTGATCGGCGAACCCCAGGATGCGGGCAACACGGTGTCATTAATATCACTGGTTGTGGTAGTCGTATCGAACTCTACCGGCAGCGGCAGCAGGACGGTCTCGACAGTGCGCCTAACCTGCTTCGTACCCCCGAAGAGCTTCCGCTTGGCTGCCGTAACCTCATGGGTTATGGTGGATGGATGGTTCATGTATTCAACTAATCCTTTGAGCCGGCTGCTGACGATCATAGCGTCTGGCATCTCTATTACGCCAGACTGCATGGCCGCAATCGCTTCGGCGGCAGGCCGCAGCCTGTTTGCATGCGTAACGACGTCGTATCCCTCCGACCGCACCACGGGCGAGACAATATCAGAAGACCGCCAGTTGGCATAGGGGTAAAGCACATCAAAAATAGCCAACTTCGCCATGCTCCTAAGCGTACCCTACCCTCTTGCTCGGATCAAGCAAAGATGAGTTTGAGCGCCTCGTAGCGCGGCCGCACTTCTTTCCGTACCTCGTCGAAGAACAACTTCTTATGGAAGTCTTTTTCCATTTTGCGCAACATCCACGCTTTAAAGACATCATAATCGTTTTCCGGGCCGTAGTGCCGCCAGCAAAACAGCGGATAAAAATCAGTCAGAAAGTGCGCCGCGCCATCCGCTGTGGCCATTACTTTGCCTTCAGGCGTGGTTGGCAGTAACGGCTCGTAGCAGCTGTGCGGCTTGATAACTTCATTGATAATAAACTCCGTTTCAACTGCGGCGAAGCCTGACTGCTCAAGCAGCTCGCTGGCCAATTCCAGGCTTCTTGCCGGATGTGCCGGGTTACTGCGCAGCATAACTGCGTCGGCAATGTCGTGCAGTAGCGCTCCGGCGACTGTCGGCTCCGCGTCGGCACCGTAGCGGGTAGCCAGGCGACCGGTCATATCCGCCACGAACAAGACGTGGTTTTCGTAGGCCCAGTCGATCCAGGGGTCAGCCTCGGGGTTATGAGCA
>CBFGXJ010000039.1:0-3602 GCA_965652795.1 uncultured bacterium | reverse complement strand
TCGTGCCGTTCAGCTGGGCAGTCAAAGCGTTGTTGATGGCGGGCAGTTGGCCCTGCTCAAACTCAACGTCAACCACCACGCCGACGACCTGTACGACGTGGCCGAGGCCGGTCTTGGTTTTTTCCTTAGTTGCTTGTGCCATAATTGTTATCTCCGTTTCTCATTATAATATGCGCTGGGTGTCATCTTGGTTACCATGCTGAGTCATCTCCAGCAGTGCGAGCAGTTTTAATCTCATCCCGGCGATCCTTCCGCCATAACCGTAAGCTACGACCGAAGCGGGTAGCGCGGGCAAGCATTAGCTGCGTTGCCGTCATCTCGCCAGCAGCACGGGAAGTGTCGCCACGGGTAGACCCAAACCACCGCCGGGCTTCCTGCAAAGTCGCCGCTGCAGCATTCGGTGCTTCGACTCGTACATCGTCATGTCGATACGACAGTGCCAGTTCGATGACAGGCTTTAAGTCGCTCGAATCTAGTGGAAGCAACCCTTGCGGCGTAAGGCGACCGGGTGCAGCTGGCATAAACTTTGGCACACCATTCAGCGTGGCAGCGAACGTATAATCCGTAACGTGTTCGGGAACATGCAGGCTGCGACCGCTGGGTACGACAATCACTGCGGCCGCCACATCGATGAGGGAACCCATATACGACCGCAACCGTTCTTTGCGATGTTCGTTATGCAGTAGCCCTTCATCAGCACTCTCTCTTTCAGCGAGCCGTGCTGGCCGGCCGCTGTGAACATCAGAACCCTGATACGCAGGAAAGAGCCGGGTTGGGGTATGTTTTTGCTTATCGTACCTTTCAACCGCAACCCGGGCATGTTCTTGGGCGGCAGCATCCAGTGCATCAGTAACGTCAGCCGGCAATAGAGCTTCAGCGTATGAAACTATCTCGTGCTGTTTAAGTACCCCTTGCATGTCTAAGATACTGTCGGTCGATAGTTGGTGCTCCGGGTCGCTTAGGAACACGACGTGGCCGGCGGTTGCAACTTCCAAAGGGTTACGCGGGACTAATTCAGGCATGGGTATCTCCTTGGGCTTGGCGGCTTTGGCGGGCAGCTTCCTGCAGGTAGCGGCCCATTTCGATTCGGCCATCTGAGGCATAGGTTGCTGCTTCATCGGGCGCGGCGCGCATGACCGCATCTCTCAGGACGGCCTCAGCGGCATAAATTGCCAGCGGGCCGTCAACGATGATACGGCCACGGTCGGCCATGGCATCGGCGTCAGGCCGACCGCCACCGGTGGGGTACATGGTGCGGGCAACTTCGTGCGCAGCCCACACCGGGCTGTCGAACAGCAAATTGCCGGGCTGCTCGCTCATTACTTGATCGCCTCCGCGCCACCGGTGATTTCGGCCAGTTCCTGCGTAATCGCGGCCTGGCGGGCGTTGTTGTATTCCAGCGTCAGGTCTTCGATGATCTCGCTGGCGTTGTCGGTAGCGTTCTTCATGGCCAGCATGCGCATGGAGTGCTCGGAAGCGACGGCGTCGAGGAAAGCCTGGTAAATCTGGGCTTCCAGCAGGCGCTGGGTAGTCGCTTCGAGAAGCACCTCGGCCGACGGCTCGGCCTCGGCGTGTGCCAGCTCTTCGCCCAGTTCAACAGCTTCGTCGTCGTCATCGGCAAACTGCCCGGCCGGCAGCAGGCGGCGCAGCTGCACCTTCTGCACGACGGTCGAGACATAGTGCGTGTTGATCATGTCAACGGCGTCAACCCGGCCTTCGGCGAACAAACCGACGATAGTGTTCAGGATCGGGCGTAAGTCGTCGGCATCGGGCTTGTCGGGCAGGGCGGTGTAAATCGCTTCGACCTCGAGGTCGCTGATGCGCGACGCAGCGTTGGCGCCCTGGCGGCCGATGGCGATCACCGACGTCTCACGCTTCAGGTCACGGTCTTCTTTGATCTCGCTGATCATGCGGCGGATAACGTTGGCATTGTAGGCACCGGCCAGCGTGCGGTCGCTGGTAAGCACCACCAGCAAGCGGCGCTTGATAGGCCGTTCACTAAAGAGTTTCAAGCCGGAGTCGTCACCGGACAGCTGCCGCAGCCGTGCCAACAGACGGCGGGCCATGTGCGCGTAGGCCTGCGGGCCGACGGCTGCATCCTGGGCGCGACGCAGCTTGCTGGCCGCAACCAGCTGCATGGCCTTAGTGATCTGCTTGGTGCTTTTGACCGATCCGATCCGGCGCTTGATTTGTTGACGGCTAGCCATTTGGCATACCCCCCGCTTCACCCTGGGGTTGAGCCATCTCTTGAGGCACAACCGTCCAGCCAACTAAGGCTGCAAACTCGGCAGCCTGTCTTAGCAATAATGCGGCGTGCATTGGATTTTCGCTCCGGGCTCCCATTCGGTCTATACGGGTCAGTGCACCAATAACTCTTCTGGTGTCCTCACCGCCGTGCGTAGAGAATACCACCCGAGCCATCTCTTCTGGTGATACGCTCATACCGGCAACTTGCTGTCGTTCCTCTTGAGGAGGCCATGAGACATCAGCAGTGCCAAATGGAAGCTCCGACAGTCGATCAGCGCTCATGAGGATTTACTCCTTAGCCTTTGCGGTTTTAGCGACAGCGTAGCTGTGGGCAACCTTCTTGGCGACGTCGCGGACGGTCTTCTCGATTTCTTCGGTCGGCTTGTCGCCGGTGTCGAGAGCTTTGAAAACGTCTTTGTGCTCTTTGGAAAGGGCGCTCAACAGTTCAGCCTGGGCGTCCTTAATCTTCTCAACCGGCACGGCATCGAAGTCGCCCTTGGTGGCAGCCATCAGGCTGGCGGTCTGCTCGGCAACGCCAAGCGGGCTGTACTGCTTTTGCTTCAGCATTTCGGTCAAGCGCTGGCCGCGCTCGATGCGCTGCTTTGTCTCGGCGTCCAGGTCGCTGGCGAACTGGGCAAATGAAGCGAGTTCACGGAACTGGGCGAGGTCAAGACGCAAGCTACCGGCAACGGATTTAACAGCCTTAGTTTGAGCCGAACCACCCACGCGGGAAACCGACAGACCGACTGAAATAGCCGGGCGGATACCCTGGTAAAACAGATTGGTTTCAAGGAAGATCTGACCGTCGGTAATCGAAATAACGTTTGTCGGGATGTAAGCCGAGATGTCACCGGCCTGGGTCTCGATGATCGGCAGAGCCGTCAAAGAACCGCCGCCGAGTTCATCGTTCAGCTTAGCGGCGCGCTCAAGCAAGCGTGAGTGCAGGTAGAAGACGTCACCCGGGTAAGCTTCGCGGCCCGGCGGGCGGCGCAGCAGCAGGGACATCTGGCGGTATGCCACAGCGTGCTTGGTCAGGTCATCGTAGATGATCAAAGCGTGCTGGGCATTGTCGCGGAAGTACTCGCCCATGGCGGCACCGGCGTACGGCGCCAGGTACAGCAGTGGGGCCGGGTCGGCCGGGCTGGTAGCGACGACGATCGTCTGGTCCATAACACCTTCGCGCTTCAGGCGCTCAACAAGAGCGGCGATCTTCGACAGCTTCTGGCCGACGGCGACATAAATGTTAATAACGCCGGTCTGCTGCTTGGCCTGGTTGATCATAGTATCAATAGCTACGGCAGTCTTACCAGTCTGGCGGTCACCAATGATCAGCTCACGCTGGCCACGGCCGATCG
>CBFGXJ010000038.1:0-3705 GCA_965652795.1 uncultured bacterium | reverse complement strand
GTTCTGGCGCTTCAGGCAACCCGACCATTGATGTCAATGAGGCGAACTTCGCTAGTATTCCGCAGTCGGCCGTTACTAACCTATCCAGTTCTCTAACCGCCAAAGCCAATGACGCTGCCGTTGTCCACAATACCGGCGCTGAGACCATCGCCGGCGTCAAGACATTTTCAAGCTCACCCGTCGTGCCAACGCCGCTTAGTAATACGGATGCGGCCAATAAGAGCTATGTAGACGGCGTTGCCGGTGCCGGCGCGCCTAATGCCACCAC
This sequence comes from uncultured bacterium, assembly GCA_965652795.1. Classification (GTDB taxonomy): domain Bacteria; phylum Patescibacteriota; class Saccharimonadia; order Saccharimonadales; family UBA4665; genus CBFGXJ01. Next base: position 3,437 of record CBFGXJ010000038.1, on the reverse strand, counting down.
TAGCTCGACGGGTCTGATCCAATTGGCGGGCGACCTAGGCGGCACAGCCACCTCACCAACCGTCCCGGGCCTGGCCTCCAAGCAAAATAGTGACGCTACTTTGACGGCTCTGGCAGCTTTAGATGCCACAGCCGGTCTTATGGTAGAAACAGCCGCTGATACCTTTACTAAGCGTACCCTGACGGCTGGCTCTACCAAAGTCACCATTACCAATGGTTCCGGTGCTAGTGGTAATCCTACCATTGACGTCAACGAAGCTAACTTCTCGGGTATTCCGCAGAGTGGGGTGACGGGGTTGAGTACCAGCTTGGCGGCCAAAGCCTCACTTTCCGGCGGCCGCGTACCTACCAGCGAACTCGGCACCGGCACAGCGAATGCCACCACCTACTTACGCGGCGACCAGACCTGGGCCACTATCCCTGGCGGCGGCGGGTCGACCACCGTACCGTTCGTCACGGTCGGCACCACCGGCAGCGGTGCCGATTATGAGTGTGACGGCACGGCAGACAATGTTCAGTTGCAGGCCGCCATCGACTCGATCGCCGGCACCGGCGGCACCGTGTCGGTACTGGCCGGCACCTATAACCTGGCGGTTCGCCTTACCATTACCGGCATCAACGCTTACGAGACCCCTACCGTCCAGCTTATCGGCGCCGGCATGCACGCCACAATCTTCAATATGGCTTCAGGTGTGAGCGGTATTCATCTGACCAACAACGCCCAGGTAACCATCAGTGACCTGGCAATAATCGTAGCCGGGGCAGGCAGTGGCATGACGGCTACGCAAAGTGGCTCGCTGATGCAATCCTTCTGGAATTCGACCTTTCGCAACATTTACATTACCACCAGCGGTGCGCATACCGGCTACGGCATGAACATGGGCTCGCCCTTCCGCAGCGTCTTCGAGAACATCGAGATCTTCAACACGCATCACGGCATGCGGTTTTATTCGGAGCATGCCGACCAAAATCCTGGCGACTGCACGGTGACACGCGTATTTATCGAGTGCGACAACCAGCCCAACTCGGTCGCCCTGCACCTGAACAGTCCGACCGGGCTCGGCGCCATGAACCAAATGGTCTTCAACATGGTGGAGATGATCGACAACTCCACTGGCGGCACCGGCATCTTGCTCGACGGCGCCGCTGGCGTTAACCACATGAACTTTATCGGCATCAACAACGAGCAGTTCGCTACGGCCCTGCGTGTCGCCAACGGTTTTTCAAACACCTTTGACTTCAACTACTTCGAGGTTTTGCCGGGCGGTACCTTCTTCCGCATGGACGCCGGCGCTGCCGGCAACCGGATTACGCGCTGCGGCATGGTGCTGGTGGGCGCCAAGACGAATACCATCATCAACGATGCCAACACCTGGAGCGACAACCCTAACCGTTTCGAGAACTTCTACCTGGCTATCGATACCGGCGGCAACGCCAGCGCAACCGTTACTTCCGGCTCGACCCAAATCGTCGCCATGCGCGGCTATAACGACGGCACCTTGGCACCGATTCTCGCCTTCAACCGTGACGATGCCACCGAGATCCTGCTCAATAAAACCATCTATATCAAAGACGACACCAATGGCAACACCTACCGCCTGCGCACGAACAACGGTACGCTCGGCGTCGTAGCCGTGCCGTAGAGTCTACCTACAGCTGGACGGCATGGCCTGCCGACAATCCATAAAAAGTTAAGATACTTTTAATTGCCAAACCCCCATCAAGAGGCACATACTTCTAGTCGTATACTGCACAGACTGGGGGTTATATGCTGGGGGACAGTACAGATCGAAAGCCGTCCAATACTAAGCGCGGCAAACTAATTATTGGTACGATAGTGGCGCTTATGGCGATTGGTACCGCCGTGGTGGCTTTTGGCGGCGACGATGAAAGCCAAGGGGCGACATCAAGCACAGGCAGTGAGCCGGGCCGGACCGCAGCGCAGCAAAAAGCGCCGGTCAAGACCGAGCCACTCAAGCCCAAAGTCGAGAAGAAACTGACGACCGAAACTAAAGAAATCCCGTATGAGAAAACCACCGTCGAAGACGCCAGTCTCGAAAAAGGCAAAACTACCATCAAGACAAGCGGCGCGAATGGCCTCAAGACCCTGACCTATGAAACGACCATAACGGACGGCACGGCAAGTGAGCCAGTGCTCATAAAAGAAGATGTTACCGTTCAGCCGGTTACCGAAGTAACTGCGGTAGGCACCAAAGTTGTCCAGTCGAACTGTCATCCCAATTACGGCGGCTGCGTGCCGATTGCCAGCGATGTCGATTGCGCCGGAGGGTCGGGCAACGGCCCGGCCTATGCGAGTGGTCCGGTGTCGGTTTTGGGCAGCGACGTGTACGACCTCGACCGGGACGGCGACGGCGTAGCCTGCGAGTAGCGTACGGCTTGGACAGTAGCATAAGCTTTACACCTGTGGTATAATACTAGGTATGTGGGGCTGAATTTCAAGCTCGACGTTGGACTTTATCGGTTAGATCAGCAGGTCGCTTGTCAGCGTTATAGGCAAAATCCCAATAATTGCAGAATCACGCAAAAAATTGGTTGCTAGTGTAGCGAACCTTGACATGTTCAAGGGCTTCCGCGCACCAGCTCTTTCTGCCGCTTAATTTACGGCAGTAACGCCTAGAAAGACGCCAGATATTTCAAAAGCGTCATATATCATCTGGATGCACAAGCACTTTTGTCCATAGTGTTTGTAAAGACCAGGACTACGGTGCTGCGCGTTTTGGCCGTTTAGCCGCGTAGTACCCGACAATTTGTAAACGACCTATACCTGTAGGATAGACTAACCAGATAAACCGATGGACGCGGGGGCGGTACCCGCCAGCTCCACCAGCTATTTTTATAAATCGAGCCTCTATACGAGGCTTTTATTTTAGATTTTTATAATGACGACAACGCCTCCTTCAGAAAGAAATCCTGCCGAAGAGTTTTTAATGGAACGGGGAATAGTTGGCTCGAGAAGTGCGCCGAGACGCAGCGTGCTGGAGTGTCTGGCCCGCCATTTGGGTAACCACGTATCGAATGAGGAGCAGGGAAGCGGGGAACAGGGAAGTATCGCCACCCCTGACATCATTAGCTGTAGCGGCATACCTAGACGTACAGGGTATAGTATTATGGCGGCACTGCTAGAGAAGGGAGTAATAGCTCAAACAGATCCTGGAATTGGATTACGGGGTATCGGTGACAGGCCGCAAGCCAACTACGTCAGCGCCCCTACGGAGCTGGGCGCAGCATTTGCTGCGCATTTGCGGCCACCCCATTTGCAGCCACCCGAAGCGTGCCCGCTTAAGGACGGCCGCAGCGCATGATGCTGGCTTAGCTATCGCTACGCCACCACCCCCGTCCGCACCACCCCTCCCGTCCCCCAGTAGCTCTCAAACACCTGGGTGTTGGCGGCCGTGTAGACGGCCGGCAGGCCGTCGG
>CBFGXJ010000037.1:0-4349 GCA_965652795.1 uncultured bacterium | reverse complement strand
ACGCCGAAACTACCCGCGTGCGCCGCCTGCTGCAAGCCGTCTGGGCCCGCATTCATGCGCTCGACTTTCCGGACATCAGCCGGTATTCACCCGATTTAAAGGGGCTAGAGGCCTTTGAGGCCGACTTGCTCGACAATTAAATGAAATATCAAGGAGTTATTTATGTCTAAAAAAGCCGGCTTTCACTTTAGTGGCGAAGAAGCAAACCTAAGCAATAATGTGTCTAGCGGCTACGACGTCGGCTACGATTTCGAGAAGTCAGTCAAAAAGGCTAACCTTCAGAATAATAGAGCCATTGCCCCAAAGTCCTCAAGTAACGGACTTTTAAAGTTATTTATCATACCCCTGATAGTCACTATACTCGGCACTGTAATTGCTACTATGATAGTCCAATAAGGTCTATTTGCTCCTCAATTTAAAAAACCGCCGGTTATATTCCGACGGTTTTAGTTATTTTTTACGTACTACTTTTTCTTCTTAGCGCTCTTCGGCTTAATCGCCTCGATTTCAGCTTCCACAGCAGCAGCCTTCGGCTTGGCAGCGGTGCCGGCAGTGCGGTTCAGCAAACTGTTCTCAGATGCAAACAAGAGGGCGTAGAGGTTGAAGCCAACGATCGCACCCAGGATAGGCCCAAGTACGAAGCTGCCCCAGACCCACGAGCGCATACCGAGCGCAACAGCCGGGTTGATTAAGCCGCCGGCAGCGATGGCAGCCACGACGATACCGAGCATCAGCGAAATGCCGATGACGGCTGCGCGGGCGCCGTCGGTCATGTTTTGGTAGACGGCAGCTGCCCAACCGAGGCCGAAGATCATGGCGCCGACGGCTTCGGCTACCAGCACGCGGCTGTCAAACTGGGTGTTGTTCGGCCAGCTTTGGTCGACGAAGTAGGTGTAGAGCAGGTAGGCACCGACCGCACCCAGCATCTGCGCAGCAATGTAGACGATCGCCGGCAGCGTTTTGACCCGGCGGACAGACCACAAGCCAAGCGTGATAGCCGGGTTCAAGTGCGCACCCGACACCGCACCCAGCGCCAGCGTCATACCGGCCACAACCAGACCGGCGGCGATGGCAACGAAGTACGGAATCCCGATCGTCGACTTAGTGACCGCCAGCATCACCAGGGTAAGCAGGCCCGTGCCGACCAGCTCCGCCGTGATCATGGCGATTTTTCTTCTTGATAACATGAGAGTACCCTCCATGGATTAGTGTTCTCTTAAAGCATACCAGTACTTCGGTAGAATGCAAATCACTAGAGGTAGAACTCCTTACGGCAATTACTTGCGCAGCAGCACCGGCAAGCTGCCGTCTGTCAGCACCATGGCAGTCGCCAAGGTGTACAGTGTGCGGCAGAGGACGTACTCGTAGCGCCGGTAGAGCATTTTGCGGGAGGCGAGGTATTCGGCTGTCATATCGACCGGGTACAGTATCTCGGCCGTCTGGCGCGAGCGCCACAGGTCCCAGCTGAACAACTGCATCTCGTTGTTATTGTCGTTACTGAAGCGGTCGCGGTCGAAGGTCGTTCCTGGCACCATGTTTACTACAATGGCTTTCTCGCAGTGCGGGCCCATCAGGCGCTCTACAGGCTGCCGGCCCTCCTGCGCCAGGTCACGCATGACCTTCATAACTTGCTGTTTGTAGCCGTAGCGGCCGGTTTCGGCATTGTAGTGCAGGTATTCCTGCGCCACCGATTCAAGATGCAAGAGCCGGCCGCTGATCTGATTGACCATGGTTTCGTCGTAGGCGTCGCCGAGCAGGCTGCTTGCCATGGCATGCAGTTGGATCCAGGCTTCGGGCGCAACCATTTTCTTTAAGATCAGGGGCATTTTGTCGATCGCGCCGCAGCCGGTGTCTTCGGCGCGGCCGCTGTGGTCTTCGTCGATATGACCGCCGAAGCCGATACCGTGCGCGCCGAACTGCGAAATAATATAAGCGATGTCCTGCTCGAATGAAAATGCTTCCGAGCTGCCATTGCGGTCATCCAGCAGCATCACGCGGTGCACCAGCGCGCCCGCCGGCGTGCCTCCGGCCACCTGCGGCCCTAAGCCCCGTGCTTGCAGGGCGGCTTTTTCGCGGTAACCCTCAACAACCCGGCCATCTATACACCGGGTCGGCGCCGTCAGATCGGCAGGCACGTAGTAACCGTCCAGTTTAGGCAATGCCGCCTCCAGCCGCGCCGTCGCCTGGGCACGCTCCTGTTGGCTTTTGCCGAGCGAAATCTTGCCGCTCCAAATGGTTTTTACGTCGGCAGTCGCCGGCCGCAAGACATCACGGGCAGGTCCTAAGTTCGTAATGCTGACATTCATGCCACCCTCCCGGTGTTTACTGGTCCATTATGTCGCAGATTAATGCTGCGAGCGTGAGCGGCGCTTAATGCGCGCCACTTCGATCCGTACGGCTGCGCGGTCAACAAGCCCCTGGGCTTTGTCGAGGTCAACCTGGTTTTTGGCGTCGGCCCGCATCTTCAGGGCCGTCTCGTGGGCTTTTTGGGCTTCGGCTTCGGTAATGTCGTCGCTGTGAGTGGCTTCGTCTACCAGAACGCGCACGCTGTCTTTAGTAATTTCTACAACACCACCGAAGGTAGCGTAGTGCTCAACGTGGTAGTCGGGGTCGCTTTTGTCTTTGCGGATGGCGATGATGCCCGGCGTCACGACGCTCAGCAGCGGCTCATGACCCGGCAGTACGGTGATCTGCCCGGCAGCCGTCGGCAAGACAACCGAGTAGGCATCGGCCGAGAACTTCACGCCGTCCAGGGTTACTAATTCGATTTTCATCGGTCACATCCTTTGGCTATATCAGTGTTCGTGGCCATGGTACCCAGACGCTCAAGCGTCAATGGACAAGCATTACTCTGGCAAACCAACACATTACCGTTTAATGGGTCGTTCACGTTGCTGCCTTCGCACGGTGTTAGAAAATTGAACACACCCGGACATTGGGCAAGTAATGTTCCTGAGTTATCAGGCGCATTAGGGTCCGGTAAAATAGGCAGCTCGCCTGAGGGCCACATAGATCCTGCCAGGCTTCCTTCTGGCCGCATATTATTTAACCTCGCTGATGTCGCCCTTCATGTAGAAGGCGCTTTCCGGCTTGTCGTCGTGCTTGCCTTCAATGATTTCCTTGAAGCTCTTGACGGTGTCCTTCAAGCTGACATACTTCCCGGCGTTACCGGTGAACTTCTCGGCCACGAAGAACGGCTGGCTTAAGAAACGCTGAATGCGGCGGGCGCGGGCAACGGTCTTTTTGTCTTCGTCGGACAGTTCTTCCATACCAAGGATGGCTATGATGTCCTGAAGGTCTTTGTAACGCTGCAGAATACGCTGGACTTCGCGGGCTACCCGGTAATGCTCTTCGCCGACGATTTCAGGGTCGAGGATGGTCGAGCTGGAGCCAAGCGGGTCGACAGCCGGGTAAATACCGATGTCGGTCAGGGCGCGGTCAAGCTGGATGGTCGAGTCGAGATGGGCGAAGGTCGTTGCGGGAGCCGGGTCGGTCGGGTCGTCGGCCGGCACGTAGACAGCCTGGATCGAGGTGATCGAACCGGTCTTGGTCGAGGTAATGCGCTCCTGCAGGGAACCCATTTCCTGCTGCAGGTTCGGCTGGTAGCCCACGGCTGAAGGCAGGCGGCCAAGCAGGGCAGACACCTCGGAACCGGCCTGGGTAAAGCGGAAGATGTTGTCAACGAAGAAGAGGACGTCCTTGCCCTGGTCGCGGAAGGCCTCGGCCATCGTCAGACCGCTGAAGCCGACGCGCAGGCGGGCTCCCGGCGGTTCGTTCATCTGGCCGAAGAGCATGGCAGTGTTCTTGAGAACATCCGCCTCTTTCATCTCCTCGTACAGGTCGTTGCCTTCACGGGTACGCTCACCGACACCGGCGAAAACTGAGTAGCCGGAGTGGAACTTGGCGATGTTGTTGATGAACTCCTGGATCAGGACGGTCTTGCCCACACCGGCACCACCGAAGAGGCCGACCTTACCACCCTTAACAATCGGACAGATCAGGTCGATGACCTTAATGCCGGTCTCAAGGACTTCGATCGAACCGGCCTGGTCCTCCAGGCTGGGCGCCTCGCGGTGGATGGGGGCTTTGGTCTTGAATTCGGTGTCTTTACCGCCGTCGATGGTCTCACCGATGACATTGAACATCCGGCCCAGGGTTTCGTGGCCAACAGGCACACTGATCGGTGCACCGGTGTCGGCGACGTCGTCACCACGGGTCAGACCGTCGGTCGAGGCCAGGGCAACGGTGCGCACGGTGCTTTCGCTTAAGTGCTGGGCGACCTCGAGTACGAGGCTCGTGCCGTTCAGCTGGGCAGTCAAAGCGTTGTTGATGGCGGGCAGTTGGCCCTG
>CBFGXJ010000036.1:0-6174 GCA_965652795.1 uncultured bacterium | reverse complement strand
GGGGCGGCGGCCCATCCGTAAGTGAGATGCCGGTAGAATGCCAAACGACTGGACGTATCGTAACATCGCGGCACGACCTCGGTGAGCAGCGGCGCTCATCCGGCACCTGGTTTCGTTTAGCTGGCACCGCAGCACCAGAATACGCTAGCGCGACGTATGCCGACTTAATTGCAAATGTCCCTGTTCCGCCTTGTAAGTAAACGCTACCAAGCGATTAATGGCCCATCGGGTCATTATGATGCGTAGTAGGGCGTCCCCAGTCTTGTTGCCATTGGCGCATCTGGCTGATTTCTTTCTCTTGGGCGTTTATGATGTCGGTTGAAAGTTGCTTGATCTCGTCGTGCTTGGCGTGTTGCGCCGAGAGTTTCGCCATGTCGACGGCCGCCTGGTGATGATCGATCATATAGTTGATGAACAGCATGTCGTATTCCTCGCCGCGCTTGTCCTTCAGGGCGTTGGTCATGGCGTCCATGGTCATGCTATTTGAGTGGCCAGCCGGCTTGGACGATTCTTTTTCTTTTGGTTTGTCGAATGTCGTAGCTGCGGTCGCAACCAGCAGGCCACCGAGGAAAAATCCGACCAGACCGTAGAGTAAGGGTTTCGTTTGCATATCAAAGTACCTCCTTTTTGGGGTTAATGGTGGTGTTCGTGGCCGTGTTTGCTGAGTGCCTCCATGGTGATGGCGTGGCCTTTGCCGCGTCGCAACAGGTATGTATTGACCGGCAAAGCTGCGAAGAAGGCGACTGTCAGGGCTGCCGGCATGCTCAGCCAGAACAGCGGGCTGGTGAGGCCGGCATGCATGGCCCCGGGAATGGCTAGCATCACGAGGTTGTCGACGATTTCCATGGTGGCAATCGAGAGCGTATCGGCCGCGGCCACCAGCGCCAGCGCGGACGTAAAGGCGATGCCGGCCTGGACCAGCGGCAGGGTGGAAAGGGCGAAGCCGAACACAAAAGCCAGGCCCACGGCCAATGCAATCGTAACGGCCGTACCAAGCCCGAAGGCAGTGCCGATCACCAAACCAAGCACTTCGCCGATGGCGCAGCCTGTCAGGCAATGCAGGGTAGCACTGACGGCCATGGCGTTGAGATTATGCTCCAGCGGATGATCTTTAGGTGTATTCCGCATCGAGGTGCCGGGCCGTGGTTGTGTCTTTGCTGTTGTCGATCTTTCAGCGCGTCTCATCTGTTTATGATAACAGATACCTCACCATATGCCCGACCAAAAACAAGCTATTTCAGGACGCTACGGTGCTATATAATTGGGATTATCCTTATGTTTACAAGTGTGGGACAGGTAGGCAGACAATTGAAGCTGCTCGGAAGCGGGCTGGCTGCTGCTATTTTAACGATTGCTCCTTTGTTTGTACTGGCGCCAGTCGCCTATGCGGCGGCCGACACGTGCACCTGGACGGGCGCGACCTCGAATAGCTTCTCAACTGCCGCCAACTGGACCGGCTGCGACAATGGCACTGTGCCGGAATCCGGCGATACGGTAGTCTTTCCGCAGGCTGCCAGCAATAAAAACATTGATGTTGATAGCACCTTGCCGGTCAGATTCATGAATATTACCGGGTCGGGGTATGTCTTTAACCGCGCCAGCTTCGACGAGATTATTTTGACTGGCTCCAGTGCAGGCCTTACAACCACCGAAGACGTTACGTTTCATGTGCCGGTCAGCTTTGGCTCGTCAAGCACCAATGTCACCAGCTGGGCTAGTACTGGCAAGACGGTGACGCTCACACAGCCTACTACGCTCGGTGCGACTGGTGATGTTAGCTTTGGCAGCAACATTGCCGGCCGGGAAGGAAGCTTCGTATTCCAGCAGTCTGTCGGGGGCAGCGCAGGGCAGTTTGTCGCTACTAATGGCACAACCATGACATTGTCTGCCAGCGGTAGCACCTACACGGCGGGCACGGTGGGTGCCGAGAGCGACGGTGAGTTTAGGTGCGATGACGCCGACTGCTTCGGCGATGCGGCAAACCACATCTACATGGGTGGCGGCCAAGTGACACTCAATGTGGGCAGCGCTGGCTTTATGCAGCCTATCGAAACCAGTGCCAGTACTCCGGACGCTTCAAACTTAAGGGTTATCGAGCCTGCTGCAATGTACGGAGACACCGTCATACATGACAGCCTGAATGTCATTATTGACGACCTCAAAAGCGTATCTTTCTTTGGTGCTATGGACATTGACTCCGATGCGTTGCTGCAAATTATAGGCGAGGGCCCAAATACCAGCGGCGTTAGCCTAGCTGGTGCGATTTCGGGTGGCGGCAGTATGGCTTTTCAGGGTGTAACGGTCACAATAGGCGGTAACAACACTCACACTGGCGAAATAATCGTCAGCGGCTTAGGCAGCGGAACAATACTCATGACCGACCACATCAACGCGCTAGGAAACACCAGCGGTGCTACCATCGTAGAGGCTGGTGGGCAACTCTTGTTGGGTGCGAATTCGGCTGAACCCGTAACTATTACCGGCGATGGAGGCGGCTCAGGTGCCCTTCAAAAATTAAATGGCACTAATCCGGTTTTATCAGGCGCGCTTACATTGGATGGTTCGGCTACAGTCGGTAACACGCACGCAAATGAAACGCTGACCTTATCCGGCCGGGTCACCGGTACGGGCGACCTGACCCTCTTAGGCAGCATTGACAGCGATATTATCATGAGCGGTGCCACTGCCAATGATTACGTCGGCAAGACAACGGTACAAAACACGCACCTGACCCTTAATAAAAGTGCTAACGTCGTAGCCATTCCGGGGGATATCGATGTCGCGGCTGCCTTCGCGGATACGCAGGTTGTCGTAGCGGCCAATGAGCAAATCGCCAATAGCGCCAAGGTGGCACTTACGAACGGCGGCAGCGTCACAGCCTCACTGCTGGTTAACAGCGCACGTACTGAAACGGTTGGAACGGTTGAAGGGGACGGCTACATTACCTTCCCGGGTGCTAACGCCGTATTGAATGTCGGCGGTGGCAATGCTAGTGGGACGTTTGCGGGGCATCTGAGCGGAACAAGCGGGCAAGCTATCAATAAAATCGGCAGCGGCACCTGGCGCTTCAATGGGGTATACGACGGCTCTGGTTTTAGTAATTTTGGCGTTACAGGAGGTACGTTACTGACAAATCCGGCCAATACGAGTTTGAGTCTCTCCAGCTTTACGGTAAGCGGCGGGTCGCTGGGAGGGGCCGGTATTATCGGGCAGACGGCGGTGACCGGCGGCACGGTAGCGCCGGGCAATAGCCCGGAATGCCTATACCCTGACGGCGCGTTGAGTTTTAACGCCGCCTCGACGCTTGCTATCGAACTGGACGGTACCACCCAGTGCTCGCAGTACGACAAAGTCGCTGCCAGCGGCGCGGTGACCCTCGGTTCGGCTACGCTCAGTCTCGACCCCGGCTTTACACCAGCCGTTGGCACGGTATTTACTATTGTTGAAGGCTCCAGCGTCAGCGGGCAATTCGCCGGCCTGGCAAATGGCGCCACGGTTACGGCGAACGGCGTGAACTTCCGAATTAATTATCTGCCGGGCTCGGTAACGCTAACAGTACTCGGTGGTACGCTTGCGGCTGGCTCAGCGAGCGGTTCAAGCGGTTTAGCTGATACTGGTGCGGCTCTGTGGGCAATGCTGGTTTTGGCTGTAGTGATTAGCGGCGTGGCGGTGGGTGTGCGCTTGTACTCACGGCGACGCCTGTCTCTCGGCTAGGCTATGCTCTTTGTGCGCAGCGGTTAATTAAGTGTTCCGCGCGACCTGTCGTAATCCTTGATATAAGGAATGGCCGCCGCCACAATGATCACGATAACACCGATTAGTACCAGCAGTCCCGGACGCTCGTGAAAAAGCACCGCTCCAAATACAACCCCAAAAACGATCTCCAAGAGCCCCAACAAGCCGGCGGCCCCAGCGTCAACTAACTTCAACCCTCTGACAAGCGCCCACGAAGCGGTCACCGAGGCAATGGCGAAGAACACCAGATGAAGCCACTCAATGTGAAAGCCAATCTGTGGCATCTGTTCTCGGACCACGAAAGCCATGACGCCGCTTGATAAAGCCGAGGTGACCCAAAGGGCCAAGGTCGTCTGGGTAGCATTATATTGAATCTGTCTTGAGATCACCATAACAGCGCCAACGGATAAGCCGCTTACCATTGCGGCAATAAGTGGAAGCCAGCCTGAGTTTGAGGTGCTTGGCGTGAAAATAAGGCATAAGCCTGCAAGCCCCAGTACTGCTGAGAGCGCCTTGTCTTTCGTAAACCTTTCGCCGCCGAATAATCGGCCAAATAAGAAGGCGCCAATCATAATACTGGCGTAGTTAACTGTCAGACTAATGCCGATTCCGGCATGCAGGATAGAGTAGTACAACGGCCCCCAGGTAAATAACGCTGTTACGAATAGCCCCAAAAGGTATCGCCAATTTTGCTGAAGTTTAAGTGGCTGGAGCTGGTGGTAGGCAAGGGCGATGGGCGCGAGCATCAGCAGTACAAGTACGCTGCGCAGCGCAGAGGCAGTATATCCCTCAAAGAAATCTCCCATCAACTTTGTCCAAACGCCGTAGCTGGCGTAGAAGAAAGATGCGAGCACAATTAGGCTTGCGCCCATCGGTGCTTTTGAGGTTTTGGCCATTGTTTAACTATAGCAAACCGAAAAATCAAGCCAGGACGTTAGCCTAGCGATGCAGGCCGGCTTGGATAAACGCCACTATCTCATCAAGATTCGGCGAGTACCCATCGTCGGTGTTTACAGCCATTGTAGGCACGCCTAAATCGAGGGGCTTACTGGTGTTTTCCAGATTATCGGCATGATGCTTCGCCAGACCAAGTAGATGATCGCGCCTTTGGACTACGCTCGGCAATGTACTGTTCTGTATGCGACTTTTATAGCGCTGTATGGGATTTGCCGTTTCAACATGAATGTAAGTAATCTTTGCGAACGGCTTGAGCTTGTCGATAACATCTGTTTCTGACAAGTCTTTTTGCAGCACGTGATCAGCGATAAAAGTAAGATTCCTTTTTGCCAGGTCGATTAGCAAAGGGATGTAAACGGTATGCAGCGTTTCACGCCTATCATGGGTCGGATTCGTAATGGCGATGCCGCCGTGCACTAAGTCGCTTGATATGTGCGGAACGTATAGCTGCTCGGACAGCAGCTTTGACAGCGTGGTTTTGCCCGCGCCGGGCGCTCCGCTGACGTATATGATTGTTGGCTTCGGCATATCGTTAATAATAGCAAAGGCTTCTCAAGTTTTAGGGCAGCTTTACCGTGTGGCTATACCTCTCTGTTGACCGTCAAGTCCACTTAAGCTCTCCATGACCAACAAAAATACCCGAGACAAGCTCGGGCACTTTTGTTGGTAGCCATCGATAGGACAAGTTGGAACAGAATTAAGGCGGAACTGATCAGCATGTCGGAGATTGTTGCTAGGTATCAAAGGGGGCATTAGCGGTCAGGCTAAGCGGGCGTGATGGAACCAGGGGCGATCTACTCTATAGTACCCCCTTGGTGGCTGGGCATGCAGGGGACGCCTGGCAAAACGGTATCATTACTGATTCTGTAAGGCGCTTGCAAACGGAGGCAACTACACGTATTATGCACCAAACATCTGTTCACCCGGGGAGTACCATGTCACACATCAAAGCCGCACTGCATTACCTTAATGAGGAAGGTAGTCGCTTGGCTGCATTCCTGACTTGCCTGGTCTTTTTAATGAGCGTGTTCGTACCTACAGCAAGCGTTGCCGCACAAGCCGTACAAGAGGGCAGACAAGGCAATTTACCCGGTGCTTTAGCCGAGAAGCCCACAAAAGCTGCCGAAGATGTGACCGCTAAACCTGCTCTCGGTGAGAGCCTGCAAGCCAGCGATAAAGCTCAACCGGTCCAGAAAGTCCGCGAGCTGGAAGACAAGCGCACCGCCTTCAGTGACACATACCTTAACTCGAATGGTTCCTTGACGCGGCGGGAATATAAAGCACCGCGCTACTTCAAACAGGACAATACCTGGAAGAAAATCAACACGACCGTCGTAGAAGATAAGAATGCCTCAGACTCTAACAACTTCTTCGGTGAACTCTACGGTGCTGCTCGTACCGGCTTCTCCGGCCAAACTACCTTTACAGTCAAAGATAATGATTGGCAGGCCCGCTTCGCCCCCAGCGACGCTGGTGTGTCCA
>CBFGXJ010000035.1:0-8960 GCA_965652795.1 uncultured bacterium | reverse complement strand
CCATTTTGCCACAAGCACTATATACTCATAAGCAAAGCACTTAAAAATAACAAAAACAGAGAAACACATGAAAAAACTCAACCAAGCCGGATTCCACCTAATGCCGGTTCTTTTGTTCGTTCTCATTATCGGCGTAATCGGGTTTGCCGGGTATAAGGTGATGAGCAAGCAGGATACGGCGCGCGACCAAAAACCTGGCGGGCAGAACTCGCAAACGGCTCAAGGTGGCAGTTCGACCTTCGCCGATCAATACAAAGATACCTGTAAAGACCGCAAGGTCGTCTTCAGCAGCGGCCCGATGCCGGCCGATCAACTGGCATACATTGAGCCGCTCGGCAAGGTCAGCGACGGCCACGTGACGCCGACCGACCACGTCTATGTGCACCCGCCGAACATGAATGCGCCCGACAACTCATATGACGCCATCATGCCGGCCGACGGTACGGTGGTCGAGATTGCTGCCATGCCGTCGCAGTACATCGGCGACAAAAACCAGCAGACCGCCCCGGAGGACCACCGGCTGGTCGTGGCCCACAACTGCCGCTATTTCTCGATATTCATCCACATCCACAAGCTCGACCCGGCGCTGGCCAGCCTCGTGCCCGGCCTGCAGCCCAATCAGTCCAAGCGCGTCAGCCTGGAACTCAAAGCCGGTGCCAAGCTGGGCAAAGTCAGCGGCCACGGCTTCGACTGGACATCTGTTGACACGACCAAAAAGCTGACAGGCTTCATAACGCCGGCCAACTACCAGGGAGAAGCCTGGAAGATCCACACCGTCAGCCCGTTCGACATGTACACCGGCAGCCTGAAGGCCCAGCTGGAAGCCAAAAGCCTGCGCACCGTAGCGCCTTTGGGCGGCAAGATCGACTGGGATGAGCCGGGTAAGCTGATCGGCAACTGGTTCCGCGAGGGCAGCGGCGGCTACAGCGGCCAAGCCGGCAACGGCGGAGGCCGCTACTGGGACGGTCATCTCTCGATCGCACCCGACTTCATCGACGGCAAAACCCCTGTCGTGTCCATCGGCAACTGGGAGGGCAAGGCTCAGCAATTTGCCGCTAAAGGCAGCTTTGATCCGCGCACGGTAACCGCATCGAGCGGCCCGGTCAAGGTCGAACTTACCCAGCTCAGCTACAATCGTCCCGACGGCAGCCCGTGGTTCGGCGGCAGTGCCATAAAAGGCATGAAGGTCAGCACCAGCGGCTCAGCAGCCGGCACCATCATGTTTGAGGTACAGCCCGGCGAGAAGCTCAAAGTCGAAACCTTCATCGGCAAAACCGCCGGCCAGGTGAGCGGCTTTTCGGCGGCTGCCAAGATGTACGCGCGGTAGCGTATAGACTTACTCCCCACAAGCTCCAGATACGCGCACCCGCCCCTTGATCACATGTAGCTCCAGATATAGCTTTTTAAGCATTATTATGCTTTAATATATAGATGCATACTCCCGGGCATAATTCTTTTAACGGTCAGCATTTTTTGCAGGAGCTTCGTGGCGCCGCGGCCCGGTATAATCCGAGCCTGGGCGGTACTATTCCGCGTACGTATCAGCAAGGAATGAGCGAGCTCCTAGACACCGCCGTCATTCAAGCCACACAAGACGTTGCATCAATGCGCCTCACGCCTGGTCCATTGCAAGCAGTTGCCTCACAGCCGGAAAAGGCGCATGCGTACAGCGAGGGGATAATTCAAGTAGCTCGCACGACCGGCTTGCTGGCGGTACGGTTGGCCGGGCTTGGCAATGACCGCTTCGCTTCGGCACTTGTAGTACCAGACAAGCAAGACGAGGTGCTTGACGGCATCAGCCAAGACCACCGACAATTCCTGGAAAATGTGTCTGATGGCCAGGCGAGTCTCCTTACACCCGCAACGCTCAGCAGCACCTTTGTAGCCTTCCATGGTCCTGAAAAGGTGCGGGATTTGCAGCGGCAGCACCCTGACTTCAGTTTTAGTGCCATTGCCGCCGTCATACAGACTTCTCCGCGCGAGCCCCATACCCTACTGGACAAAATAAACGACATACGCAGCGAGAAGGCTTATGAGCTCTTCATGCCGGATGACATACTGGCGGTACTAATGCGAAAACAACCAAACGAGCGGGCAGTTCTAGACAGAGTCGGGCGCCTTATCAATACCCTGGCCGAAACAACCCGGTATGCAGATTTGGATATCGAAACCATCAAGGATGTGGTGATCCAGCACCCGAAGACCTACCAACGCGTGTTGAATGAAGCCGTTGGGTTGCCACCCACCGAGCCGCTGAACCTTCCCCGCTCCAACCGTGGCCGCGGCGGCACCACGGCAGGCCGTACAGCTATGCGAACTTCTAACTCCACAACCGAGACACGCCTCTTGACCCGCTCCGTGCACACTGCCGTAAAAGAAGCTCCGTTGCCGGTTAAAGAAGATGCAACCTATCGAGCCGTACGCGCTTTACCGGAAGCCGGTATCTTTACATCTGACCAGATAAAGCAAATTATTGCAAATCACCCTGACGATCCCGAGCTAGCAGCACGACAGGCAGGTGAAGCCATTGCCATTTTACAGATAACGGCTGAAGATAACCCGTTTACGCAACGCCATCTTGCCGCCATCGCCGCCAACGGACCGGTAGATCAGATTGAAGAACGTTTCTCAGACGCCGTTACCGACTACATGGAGCTACGTAAAAACCCTCTGCACAAATCATTGCGGCCTCGCGACATTCGGGACGCCGTAGCCTTCCACAGCCATGATCCAGCCAGTTACCTCGACGCGCTGCTGCGGCCGCCGGGCGAGTGGCAGTAGTCTGGCGAAGCATCGGCATGCGACCATCCGATCTGTTATGATACCTGCATGAGTTTGTGCCAACTATACGACGAACAAGGCCGGCCGCGCGCAGGAGAAGGCGGCAACCGGGATGAAGTCCTAGGCGGCGCCTTGCATGGCGGCTCCCATATTTGGATCTGGCGGCCGCAGGACGGCGAGCCGTATGTGTTGTTGCAGAAGCGAGCTGCCAGCAAGCTGACATGGCCGAACTGCTACGATATTTCTGCCGCCGGGCACATTGACCTGGGCGAAACGCCATTGCAAGCTGCCCTGCGGGAGATCAAGGAAGAAATCGGCTTGAACGTTGCGGAAGCCGACCTGAAATGTTTTGGCGTCAGCCGCGACTATATGGTTGCGCCGACCGGTGCAATCGAGAACGAGTTCCGCTGGCTATACACCCTCCAGCTAACGACCGAGGCCTCTTTCACGTTGCAATCAGCCGAGGTGGCAGACGTAGAATGGATGCCTCTCAGCCTCTTCAAAACAGCCTGCGGCGGCGAGCAATTCGTGCCTCATCCCAAACGGTACTACGACAGGGTGGTTGAGGCTATCGAGGCTGCAGCCCAACGGGAGGCGTAGCAGCTTTTTACCTTACTTATGCCTGATTGCTTTCGCAACGAGCCGGCTAGACTGCACGAAAACGTGCAATAGTTTGCATATGAGTGTATAATATATCTTTTCGCCGGGTGGAAGGTGTGAAGCCGGTTATGATACAGCGTCTGGATTATCTCGCCTACAGATTGCCTATCCTGTATATAGGAGCAGGTGCTGTTATAGTAAGCATCCTGCTGGTGTTCTTTGTACAAGGCTGCATCCAGACGGCGCGGGTCGAGCAGCCGCGCATGCAGGCACGGGTGGCGTATACCTCGTACAGTCCGAACGCTGTGTCGGCGGCGCTTGATGAAGGCCTGCATACGGCCGGGGTATACCTGGGCGACGCTGGCACGATCGCCGCCGGCGGGGCACGGCATGCCGGTGCGGCAGTTGGGCACAGCAGCTCGGCGGCTGCCTCGGGCGCAGCCAACGTCTTAGGTACGATTGCAAGCGGCATGCGGCTGGCTGCGGTAGGAATTGCCAAGGGCGTCGGGCTGGTAACGGTAGCTGTTGCCAAGGGCATTGGCAGCGCCCTCATGGCCGTCACTACCGGCGTGGCACGCACCCTGGTGTTCATCGCCCGGCTGCCAATCACTACCTTCGGCCTGATATCAGACACCAAAGTCGTCGCGTCCGTCATCAAGCCTGCCGACCACAACCCGGTACCCACCATCGAGTCGCACGACCCGGCCGTACTGGCCGCCCAGAAAGCCCTGGCCATCAAACCGGCCGACGCTCATGCCGGCGAGCACAAAGAAGATCACAAAGACGAAGCCGTCAAGCCCGCTGCTCCCGAAGAAGCCATCTGGCCGATCCACGGCCAGATCACCACGCACTTCGGCGAGGGCGGCCGCTTCTACCGCACCGCCCATACCGGCATCGACATCAGCGACGGCAAACCCTCGGGCGTGACGCCGATCAAAGCCTTCCGCAGCGGCAAAGTGATTGCCGCCGGCCGCGAGGGCGGCTTGGGGCTGCGGGTCATCATAGAGCACGACCACGGCATCACCTCGGTCTACGGGCACTTGTCGTCGATCGCCGTGCGTGAGGGCGAGGTCGTTACCACAGCCACCACCCTTGGCATGCAAGGCTCCACCGGCGTGTCGACCGGGCCGCACCTGCACTTCGAGGTGCGGGTCAACGGCCAGGCCGCCGACCCACTGCTCTTCATACCCGGCCGGCCGTAAGCCGCCGCCCACGATAAACCCCGGTCCGCTGCAGTCGGACCGGGGTGTTATTATGCCGCAGAAAAACTACGGGCGAACAGCTTCGACAGCCAGATGCATGTCGTCAAGCCGGAAGGTCGGGTTGCCAACCTTGGCAGCCTGGACCTGGACCCGGTAGGTACCAGCCGGCAGGAAGGTGCGCGTGTTGCGCTCGATAGCGTGGCCTTCCCAAGCGTCAGCGCCAGGGCTGTCAAACGCGAAGTCGGTACCGCTTTGCGGATACATTTCGGTTACCGCGCCAGCCGCATTAATAACAACAATCCGTGCCGAGCACCAGCTGCCGCCGGTACAACTGGATTCAGCCGTAAAACGGGCGTCCAGCAGCCGGCTGGTACCGCTAGGAACCGTAACGGTCCGCACCATGCCGGGCACATTCTGCCAAGCGCCCGATGCAGCCGTGGCCGGAACCACATAAGCGGTGTCATTGGTAGCAAAGTACTGGCGGTCGGATACCGTACCAGTTGAAATAGTCGACAAAGCGTATGCCGTCCCGGCACCCAGAGCCACAACGCTCACTGCGGCAGCCGCAATGCCCAAGACAAGCTTTTTGGACTTTGAAACAGTAGACAGAAACATCTTGCAATCCTTTCAGGGCTTAGAAAAGCCCCACCCTTTTTTACTTTTCTAATCTGTACGGTACACGTTCGGTATTGTTTGCCTGGCAAGCCCTCGTTTATATGTAACTCATAATGGGCCCGAACAGTCGCTGGCAACTGTAAGTAATTTCACGCGTTGGGTATAGTTATAAAACTATACATCCCATAGTAAGCGGCCGGCCTGATATGCTGGATATATGCGCTGCACAATAATGACTTGGAATGTAGAAAACCTCTTCCGGCCCGCCGAGGGGGCGCCGGCCGATGCCCAGAAAGCCTACGAGACCAAACTGGCGGGCTTAGGCGCGCTCATTACCTCGCAATCACCGGATATTGTGGCCCTGCAAGAAGCCGGCAGTCTGGAGGCCGTCCAAGACCTGACACGGGCGGTGGGCGGCAACTGGCACATCGCCTTGTCCGCCTTCCCCGATGACCGCGGCATACGGGTAGGGTTTATCTCGCGTCTCTCTTTTGTGGCTACCGACGATATCCTTGAACCGCCGGCGGCGCCCTTCCCCCGGCAGCAGATCAACGACGGCCCGGTCTTTATGGAGCGGATGGGTCGCGGCGCCCTGGCCGTTACCGTGCAGAGCGGCAGCGGGCCGATTACATTGGTAACCACGCACTTGAAGTCAAAGCTGCTCAGCTTTCCGGGCGGGCGGTTCAGCCCGCGGGATGAGTTTGAGCGCAACCGTTTCGAGGTGTATGCCCTCAACCGGCGCGCCGTCGAAGCCGCCACGGTCCGGGCGTACTGCAACAGCCTTTTACAGGGTGAGGGCACGAGCCGGCACCTGGTCGTCCTGGGCGACCTCAACGACGGCCCCGACGCCCAAACGACCAAGCTGCTCTACGGCCCGGGCGGGTCGCAGCCAGGCAGCCGGGGCGCCGAGCGGCCGGATAAAGGTGACGGTGAGCGGCTCTTTAACCTGGCTGCGCTTTTGCCCGCCGACGAACAGCGCACCCGCGTCTACCAGGGCCGCGGCGAGATCATCGACCACATCCTCGTCAGCCGTTCGATGCTAGGGCGGCTGGAACAAGGTTCGGTACGGGCCCCGACCGCCCGCGACCTGCCATCCGTTACCGACCTCCCGTCAGAGCGGCCGCCCGGCGAAGCCAGCGACCACGCCGCCGTCGTGGCCAGCTTCGACATATAATATCCCCCGTCTTACCCCTGTTGGGCCGAATCGTTTATTGACAAATGCCCGCGCGTAAACCATGCTATGAAGAGTTTTTAGCATAAGGACGTTGCATGGCTCTGCAAACGATTGCGGACACCCTCCAGTCGAAGACTAACCGCTTAATTGCCGCCGCCGTGGTGGTAATCGTCGCGATATGCGGCTATGCCCTCTTGCAGACGCAAGCCGCTACCAACGCATCATCGATCGAGCCTGAAAACAGCACTGTCGGCGCGCCGGCAGTTGCAATAGCTGACACCGGCGCTTCCGGCGGCCGGGCCGTCCAATTCGGCGCTAGCACGCCCGCTCCCAACCCGAATCCGAATCCCAATCCCGGCGGCGTCAAAAAGATCACCCCCGGCACCGCCTGGCAATGGCAGCTCAGCGGCACCATCAACGAGACCATCCTTGACAGCACCAACAACCCCAAGAAGCTCTACGATATCGACCTCTACGACACGCCAAAAGACACGATCAGCCGCCTGAAGGCCAAGGGCATTACCGTCATTTGTTACTTCAGCGCCGGCTCGTCCGAGGACTGGCGCAGCGACTTCGCAAGCTTCCCGGCCAGCGTACAAGGCAAAGCGCTCGACGGCTGGCCCGGCGAAAAATGGCTGGACGTCCGCCAGGTCGAGACCCTTCGCGGCATCATGGGCAAACGCATGGACACCGCCGTGCAGAAGGGCTGCGACGGCGTTGAGCCCGATAATGTCGACGGCTACAGCAACGACACCGGTTTCACGATCAGCGGCGCGCAGCAGATCACGTACAACAAAATGCTTGCCAGCGAGGCCCACAAGCGCAACTTGGCCATCGCCCTTAAAAACGACGTCGACCAGATCAGCCAGCTAGTCAACGACTTCGACTTCGCCGTCAACGAAGAATGCTACGCGTACGATGAATGCGGCGGCTACAAGGCCTTCATCGACCAGAACAAAGCCGTCCTCGGCGTCGAGTACGAAGGCAACACCAGCTCGTTCTGCCCGAAGGCCAACGCCAGCAACTACGACTGGCTCAAAAAGGGCCTGGACTTAGGCGCTACGCCCCGTACCGCCTGCCGCTGACCTCTGGTATGATTTCTAACAGCCTGGCCTTTGCCCTTTGGCGTATCATGGCAATATGCAGCAAGTCGCCGTCATTACCGGAGCATCAAGCGGCATCGGCCGCGCTACCGCAGTCACCCTAGCCCGCCGGGGCACACAACTGGTGCTGGCAGCGCGGGGCATACAGGCATTACGCCAGGTAGCCCGCGAGTGCGAGGCTTATGGCGTCCAGGCTATCGCCGTGCAAACGGATGTCTCCAAAGAAGCCGATGTCGCCCGCCTGGCAGCTACGGCAGTCGACCGCTTCGGCTCGTTCTCGGTATGGATCAACAATGCCGGCGTCACCGCCCTCGGCGCCGCCGACGACATTCCGGCCGAGACATTCCGCCGCGTCATAGAAACCAATTACCTTGGCTGTGTTTACGGCTCCCAGGCTGCGCTCAAACAGTTTAAAATCCAGAGCGAGGGCACGCTTATCAACATTGCGTCGGTCTTCGGCGCGGTGGCTTCGCCCTATGAGTCGCCGTACATTGCCAGTAAGTTCGCTGTCCGCGGCCTGACCGCCAGCATCCGCGAAGAGCTACTGCTCGACGGCTACCCCGATATCCACGCCTGCACCATCCTGCCGGCCGCCATCGATACGCCGATTTACCGTAATGCCGCTAATTATACCGGCCAGAAGGTTACCCCGATCGGACCGATTTACCCGGTGAGTGTCGTCACCGATGCCATCCTATGTGCAATTAATGAGCCGCAGCCTGAGATTTACGCTGGCAGCGCCGGGAAATCATTGGCGGCGGCGCGAAGCCTCCTGCCCACCGGCTTGTTTGAGCGGCTCTTCGGCCGTTATATTCGCCGGCAACACTTTGATGACGAGCCAGCTGACCCAACCGACGGCAATGCATACATCGCCAGCCGCATCACTACCATCGGCGGCGGCTGGGGTACAAACGCTCCGCAAAAGACTCGCCTGCTGGCCTTAGCGGCAGCGGGCGCCTTCACCGGCCTGGCAGTCATCTGGTGGCTGCGCCGCCGGCAACGCAGGAGCCAGGCATGACCAGCCTGGAAGTCGCCGCACTGCTGTTGCATGTTAGCATAGGTGTAACTATGGTCGCGTTCGGCTTGCACCAGGCAGTGCGCCCGAGCGCCTGGTTTGAGTACCTGCCGCGGCTGATACGATGGTTGCTGCCGGTTTCGCCGGAGCACTTCATGCGCAGTCACGGCGTGCTTAATATCATTCTAGGCGCATGGCTGATCAGCGGTATTTGGCCGGTGCCTGCCACCTGGACGGCGCTGGCCTGGTGGGCCAGTATCCTGCCCTTCGCATTCATGGTAAAGTGGACGATCGGCCTGCGCGACCTGTGTATTATATGTGCGCTGGTCAGTCTGCTGCTTATCCGCTAAGTCGCATGGCAACGAGGCGAGCACCACTTGTGCCCACGTGATGACCGCCGTTTGTTAACCGGCAACCACCCGTAACTGCCCACGCCGGGCAGTTACCCGCAGCAAAAAGAAATCCCCCGG
>CBFGXJ010000034.1:0-9892 GCA_965652795.1 uncultured bacterium | reverse complement strand
CTCGCGTGGCTCATAACCACGAGGTCGCAGGTTCGAGTCCTGCCCCCGCAACCAAGCAGTATGTGAAAAGGCCCCCTCCAGGAGGTCTTTTTTTGTTACCGGCGCTCAATAAGAAATCAGTAACCCCGTAAAAATGTCTGGTATGATTACACCATGCCAAAACACATAGTAGCCCTCGGTGTCGGCGACGCCGTCATGAATCAGCCTAACAACCCGTTACACCGGTACATCCTATCGCTTGCGGGCACGCCTAAGCCGGCGGTATTATTTCTGCCTACGGCGAGCGGAGATAATCCAGCTGCTATTCAGGCTTTTTATGCAGCGTATACGCCCGACAAATGTGTTCCTGCCGACCTGAAGCTCTTTTTCCGCGATGTGCCGGACCTGCGCAGCTATATCCTGCGGCACGATATTATCATGGTGGGCGGTGGTAATACGGCCAGTATGATCGCCGTCTGGAAGGCGCATGGCGTGGATGCAATCATGCGTGAAGCATGCTTAAAGAATGGCACGCTCCCGGCCGGGTATGCGATTGATGACCAGGTTGCCTTGCACTTTCAGGACGGCGAACTGAAGGCTGCTGTCAGCGCCAAGCCTGGCGGCAGGGCTTTTAAAGTTGCTTGCTGGCATGCTGCCGTTGAAGAGCAGCCCCTCAAGGTGGAAGTAATCACGACATGAGCAGGTACCTATCCTACGA
The DNA here is from genome assembly GCA_965652795.1 of uncultured bacterium. GTDB lineage: Bacteria > Patescibacteriota > Saccharimonadia > Saccharimonadales > UBA4665 > CBFGXJ01. Next base: position 9,195 of record CBFGXJ010000034.1, on the reverse strand, counting down.
AGATGCCCGCCCGTTGATAGCCGTCCATTGGCGCTGGCTGGACGACGCAGTGCCTGAAGCGCAGCATGGCAAGCAATACCGCAGCGCCCCGCTAAAAGAGATTGTTTGCGTAGCTCGACGCTGCCCGGTTCGGGTCTATACTTCACTGGGGAGGGCAGGCACCATCGAAGAAGTTGAGCCTTTGCCGCATCAAACGGCTTCCCGCGGCTTGATGAATCTTTATGTCGTTCAGCATGATGTTCAGTGCACTCGGAGCCGATTGTTGGTCGAGGGGTTGGTACGACGCGATGAAGCCAGCGCGGGCACTGTGCGGACTGAAAGTCACCAGTTCTCTTTGCAGCGAGATATTACGGACGGCACGGTGCTGTATGGCCGCACGACTCACCGCGAAGCGGTAAACCGGATACCCTTCAACGATGCCAACGAAGCGTATTTCCTCAGGGAGCCTGTCTTATCCGAGCAGCAGGTTTCATCTACCAGCGGACAGAAAGATACTGTAAACAGCGCAGAGCAACTGGAAGCCGTTCTGCATGAATGGCAGACTGTCGTCGGCGCTTACTTACGATCCGCTGATGCAGCATAAGCAGTTTGTGACATATATCACTTGCAGCCCCAAAGCAACAGATAGTACAATACCCGTAAGTGGTACATGAGCGTTGACAAAACATAGTTTTTATGTATAATAATACGTGTTGTGATCACAAACAAAAACCGTTAAAAACAAAATAACAAAAACAAGAAAGGGGGACGCTATGACCGTTCGCGCTACTAAAAGTGGCTTGGCATTCGAGATCGTCGCCAGCGACAATCCTGAATTCGCAAGCATAGACAAGATTCTGGCACGCGCTTAAAAATCACGAGCAACAAGGTTCTTAAGCGGCCAGGCAACTGCCTAGAAAAGCCGGCACCGATTTCTAACGGATGCCGGCTTTTTATGTGGCCGGATGCGGGCACGGTAAGATTATTTACGGCGCGTTTGCTTACGGCGTCATATAGTAGATACTGTAAGCTAACGTAACGGAGGAATGCATATGGCACGATCCAAAAACAACAGCAAGCAAGCACGGGGGTTCCTGGCTATGAAGCAGCAGGGCCGCATGGATGAGCTGAAAAAGATTGCCAGCAAAGGCGGTAAAAGCAGCCGTCGGACCAACTGATCTGTAATAGGTTCCCGCCTTAGTATCCGCATCACCACCCCGGATTGAAACAAAACGACTCCCGCCCTAAAAAAGGGCGGGAGTTTTAGGGTAAGACGACGGTCCGCCTCTTGACAACGCCTGGTTTGATCACCGATGATAATAGGTGATAGCCATAAGCGAAACGAGTCTGTATGCTACCCGATGAATCCGGACAAACCAAAACACCAGCGCCTGCGGGTCAGCAGCCAGCCGAGCCTGCGCCGGTTACGCCAGCCCAGCAAACCAATATGCCTGATGCTGCGCCGGTTGCGCGGCCGGTATCGATAGAGCCTGTAGGAGTGTTGCCGCCAAGTCCGCCATCGCCGCCCGCCCGGTCGGCACTACTTCGCTGGACGGCGGTTGTGCTGGCAGTGCTGCTGGTACTGGCAGGCATCGGGGCTTTATGGTGGTATAAAAGCAGCCAGAACGAGGCGTCGGCTCGTTTCAAGGTTGGTGTTTTGGTGGCGCTGACGGGCGGTTCCTCCAGTATGGGCTACGGCAATAACAAAGGTATCCAGCTGGCACAAAAGCAGCTGGCGGCCAGCAACATCGAGGTGATCCAAGCCGACTCAAAGTGCGACCCCAAGGTTGCGGCCGAGGCGATCAAGCGCCTCATAGAACAGCAGGTGATCGCTATCATCGGCGATGGCTGCTCCAGCGCGTCGACGGCCGTGTTGCCGGCGGCCAACAATAGCAAGATCCCATTGATCAGCCCGACGGCTTCCAGCCCGTCGCTGTCGATCCCGAACGATTATTTCTTCCGCGTGATCCCTAACGACACCTTCCAGGGCGCCTTTATGGCCCAAGCTATTTTTGAGCAAGGGCATCGCAAGGTGGCAGTTTTTTACACCGATGAGCCGTACGGCAACAGCATGAGCAAAGTCTTTAAAGAGAAGTTCGAGTCATTGGGCGGATCGGTGCTGGCCAGTGTGCCGGCGGAATCCGACGTAATCAATTTGCAAAACCAGATCGGTGAGTTGAAGGCAGCCAAGGCCGAGGCTGTCTTTTTTGCGCCAAATTCGGTAGTGTCGGCAACGGCGGCTATCAAGCTGGCGCGGGAGGCCGGCATAACGGTGCCGTTTTACGGAGCGGATATCTTCTACGACACGACCATCCTTAAAGATGCCGGCCCGGCGGCGGCCAACAGCCTGGTTATTTCTACCTTTCCCACCGGATCCAGGTCGTTTAAACAGGCACTTCTGAACGAATACCAGGTGGCGGAGCAACTGTACGGCGCCGCCCAGGCCTACGACGCGTTCCATGCCATTCACATGGCTATCCAGCGCGGCGCGCGCACTGGTGAGCAGGTCAAGCAGCTCTTGCCGCAAATATCATTCATGGGGGTTTCGGCCAAAATCAGCTTTGATGAAAACGGCGAGATATCAGATAAGAACTACAAATACGATCTGCTGAAGGTAAAGGACGGTGAATTCGTTGCCGCCGCAACTGAAGAGTAGCCGTGAATATACGCCAGAAGTTCATCGCGCTGTTTCTTAGTATCGGTCTGATACCGACGCTGGTGATCGGCGTGGTGAGCTACGTGACGACCAGCCGCGAATTGTCGGAGACGACTCGCAACCAGCTGACGAGTATTGCCGTCAAGCAGCAGCAGAAGGTAAACGGCCTCTTGCAGAAGAAGCAGGAGGAAGTAACGAAGCTGGCCAATAAGTATGACTTCCAGGTGGCGCTGGGGCAGTATCTGGCCTCGGGCGGCACTAGCGGCGGCGATGCGCTGGAGGGCTTATTGCAGACGAAGAAGGCTGAGCTGTCGGACATCAAAGCGATTAATGTCAGCAGCCTGAACGGTATCGTGATCGCATCGACGGTCAGCGGCTCAAGCGGGCAGCTGCTGGCCTCACAAGATTACACTGTCAGCTCGGGCGAAGAAACCACCACCACGGTGCGCGAGGACGAGCGCGACGGCATTAACAAACTGTACATAAACACCAAGGTGAGTGTGAACAAACAGGAAGCGGCCTACTTGAGCGTGATCTTCCGGATCGATGATATCGTAGCGGCGATCCAGGACTATACCGGGTTGGGCGCCAGCGGTGAGACGGTGATCGGCGAGAAAAATGCCGGCGGCGAGGTGGTGTCGTTGTTCCCATTGCGCTTCAACACCGACGCGGCGCTGGCGACCCGATTGACGAGCCTTAATTTGTTCTCGCCGGCTACCCAGCAACCAACATTGACGGCCACCGATTACCGTGGCGCCGAGGTTATGGTGGCGCCGCAGCGCATAAATGCCGCTAATTGGGTGATTGCCACCAAGATCGACGTGGGCGAGGCGTTCGCGCCGATCACGGCCTTGCGCAACACCTTGCTTTTGATTATCGCCGCTTCATCGCTGATCATCGTGGCGATGGCGTTCTCGCTGACACGCTACGTTACGACGCCGATTTTGCAGATCGCGCGGTTGTCGCAGCAGATTGGTGCGGGTGATTTTTCGGCCCGGGTCAACATCCGGCGGCGCGATGAGATCGGCGTACTGGCTGAGCGGGTCAACGCGATGGGCGACAGCCTGAAAGACTTCGTCAATAGTATTGAAGCGCAACGCAACCGGCTGGAGATTATCTTGAACAGCACGACCGAGAGTATCCTGGCAATCGACAAAAACGGCACGATTATGATCGCCAACCGCGTGGCCCATGAACTTACCCAGCTGCCCGAGGCGCAGCTGATCGGCCATAACATTAATGATATCTTCGTGTGGAGCCGCGATCTGCAGCCCTTCGTGATCGATTACGCGGCCGGCGGCACCAACGCATATACCGGGCTGCAGTACACCGACGCCGCCGGATCGCTGCACTATGTAAATCTGATCGTGGCCCGCGTGAGTGCCGAGCAGGAGCGCCAAGGCCCGCAGACCATCATTACGATTCACGACGAGACCAAGAGCCGCGAGCTGGAAAACATGAAGGTCGACTTCGTATCGATGGCGGCGCACGAGCTGCGCACGCCGCTGGCGGCAATCCGGGGCTATCTGGAGCTGCTGTCCTACAAAGACCGTCAGAATATGGACGCCGAGAGCGACAAATATCTCTCCCAGGCATTGAAAAGCACGGCCGAACTGGGCAGCTTGATCACGAACCTGCTTGATGTGACCCGCATCGAACGCGGCACTTTAACCTTTAATCTGGAACGCTTCGACCTGGCCGAAGAAATCCGCCAAGCCGTTGACGATGCCCGGTTTACGGCCGAAGACAAGCGCATCAGCGTGCGTTACGACGGCCCCGACGAAGGTCTGCATGTCGTGGCCGACAAGATCGCCCTGCACGAAGTCGTTAACAACCTGCTAACCAACGCTATCAAGTACACCCTGCATGGGGGTCAGGTGACGGCCAGCCTGGAGAGTGACGGCGACGAGCTGGTGGCGCGCTTCAGCGATACGGGCATTGGTATTCCGCGCCACGCCATGGAGCATCTTTTCACTAAATTTTACCGGGTTCACGGCGGGCTGAACAGCGGCAGCACCGGCACCGGGCTGGGATTGTTTATTTCCAAGTCGATTGTCGAGCGTCATGGTGGTACCATAACGGTAGAGTCCGAAGAGGGCAAGGGTTCGACCTTTACCGTGCGTCTGCCGGCTGCCGCCGAAGGAGGCGCGGATACCGATGGGAAACATGTAAAAGCGAGGAGGCATCGTGGCTGGGTTACGAAAAATATTGCTCGTTGAAGATAATGCCGGCCTGGCAAAGATATACCAGACGTTTCTGGCTAAGGAAGGCTTTGAGGTCAGGGTGGCGGCTGATGGCGATGCGGCCCTGACGATGGCTGCCGACTATCGGCCGGACCTGGTTTTCCTGGATATTATGCTGCCCGGCAAAGACGGTTTCGAGGTGCTCAAGCTTTTGCGCCACGATCCGGCGTACAACTCGACGCGCGCCCGCATCGTCATGCTAACCAATCTTGGCGATGCCGCTAAACTCGACCCCACCATGCAGGACGATATTGACGGCTATGTCGTCAAGGCTGAGATTGTGTTGCAGGATTTGGTTGACATCATCAAGTCGTTTGAATCGTAGGTATAGAAGCGGCCGGTGAAATCGCCCATGCTTATTATTGCAAAATAAGAGGTTGACTAATCGTCAACTACAGGTGATACTCATAGGTACTTCCTGGGGAGGCACCATGAGAACGAACCGCTTGGCGCACTCACGCGCCGGAGCACGACTTAAAAGAGCAACACGGTCAGCCAGCTGGACATCCGGCGCGGCTAGGCTTTGTGTTGCTGTCGTTGCGCTTCTGATGGTGCCTGCCTCGCTGGCGGCACTGACCGCATATGTGCCCAGCACTCATCTCGGCCAGCCCGACTTTACATCCGGCGCGTTTAACCGGACAATCACGCCGCAAGCCAGCGGTATGTCGGGGGCCGGCGACGTGGCGGTAGACCCGGTGCGGCACCGTTTGTTCGTGAGCGATCCGGGCAATGGCCGGGTGCTGGTGTTCGTGCTGGATGAGCAGAACCATCGGGCCAGCCATGCGGCATCGTATGTGTTGGGCAAGTCGGACATGAGCACGCCGGCCACTGCGCAGATGCCGTCGTCATCGAATATGGCTTCGCCCTTCGGATTAGCATATGATGCCGTGCATGACCGGCTATTCGTCGCCGATGAAGGTGTTGCTTACAACCGTATCTTGGTTTTTGACACATCCGTTTTGGCTAGCGGTATGGGCGCAGCGGCAGTGTTGGGCGCGCCTGATTTTACGGCTCAGAAGGGCGGTCCGGAGCCGCCAACGGCAGCTAACTTCGTGGGTGTGCAGGGCGTAGCGTACGATGCGGCGGCCAATTATTTGTATGTAGCCGACGGCGCGGCCAACCGGGTGCTGGTGTTTGATGCTGGCGCTATTGCTAACGGCATGGGCGCGGCGTTCGTGCTCGGTCAGAATGATTTTAACGCCATGGGCGAGGCGAGCGGCGCGGCGGGTCTGCGCGATCCGCGCGGGGTGACGGTTGATGAGTCCGGCCGACGGCTCTTCATAGCTGACAGCGGCAACAACCGGGTGGTGGTGCATGACATCGCGGCGCTTGCAAACGACCAGGCGGCCAGCGCGGTTATCGGCCAGGCCGATTTTGACGGTACCGGAGCCGGCTTGGACGCTGCTAGATTAAATGGCCCGGCTGACCTGGCCTTTGATGCTGTAGCTAGCCGGCTGTTTGTACTGGACAACGGCAACAACCGCGTCGTCATGCATGATGCCGGCGCCATATCTAACGGCCAGCCAGCCGCTGGCGTGCTCGGGCAGCCCGACACTACGTCGGCGTCACCCGGGACGAGTGCGACCAGTATCGGCCCGGGCAATGGCCGCCTGGGCTACGACGCCGGCACGCGGTTTTTGTATGTCGGCGATGGCAATAATAACCGGGTGGTGGTGTTCGATACGTCGGCGGTCGATGCCGGCGAGGCTGCATTTGACGTCTTCGGGCAGTCGGATGAGGGCGGCGCGTCACATTTTCTTACCAAATATCCGAACAACCTGCACCCCTTGCCAAACAGCCTGGGCGGACCGGAGCACGTAGCTTTTGACACGGCCGGTCACCGGTTATTCGTAGCTGACCGGGCCAATGCCAGGGTGCTGGTGTACCAGCTTGATGCCACAAACCAGCCGCTGAGCGATACGGCCGTGGCGGTCATCGGGCAGGTGTCGTTGTCGTATAGCCTGCCGGCGGCGGGTGAGCGCGGCTTGGCTGATCCGTCGGCGCTGGCCTATGATGCTGTCCGCAAACGCCTCTTCGTGGCCGACGCCTCTAATAACCGTGTGCTGGTATTTGATGCATCTGATACGTCTACCTATCCGGCGGCTGGGTATGTGCTGGGGCAGGATGATTTTACGGTGACGAGCTCGGGCGTGGCCTCCAACCGGTTGTCGCGGCCGGGCGGATTGGCGCTGGACGGCGATCGGCTGTTTGTGGCTGATACCGGCAACAACCGGGTGCTAGTGTTCGATGCGGGTGCTCCCGCAAATGGTATGGGCGCGTCGGTTGTGCTTGGGGCGGCGGGTTTTGACTCGCCGGGCGCCGGGGCTGCCGGCCCGGCGGGGTTGCAGGGCCCGCGCCATCTGGCGGCCGACGGCGAGCGGCAGCGGCTGTATGTGGCTGATACGGGCAACAACCGTGTGGTCGTGTTTGAGTACGGGCAGCTTGAAAACGGCCAGGAGGCGGCCGTCGCCATCGGGCAGCCGGACCTGGAAGCATCGGCGGCTTCGCCATCCGCACCGGATACGCTGGGTGCGCCTGCCGGGCTGAGCTATGACTCGTTTGCCAATCGGTTATTTGTGGCCGACAGCGGCCGGCACCGGGTACTTATTTTTAATGTCAGCGAATTGGCGACCGGTATGGCGGCCAGTGCAGTGATTGGCCAGGCCGATTTTGTGGCTGGCGGTGCCGGTACAAGCTCGGCGGCCTTGGACGGCCCGCAGGGGTTAGCCTACGATGCTGAGGCGGGGCGGCTCTTCCTGGCCGATACCGGCAATAACCGAGTGCTTACGTACGACGGCTTAACCCCGTCGAATACGCCGGCCAAGCCGGTCACACGTTCGCAGGCGGACATGGCGACGGCACATGATGCTACTAGTGCATCTGACCCGGATGCGAAAGCCAATATATTCAGTGGCCAAACCGCCGTGCTCTTTACGCCCGAAACCGGTACTACCCGGCGCAACCAATCTTTGCAGCTAAGCGAAGAGCTGCCCGAGGTGCAGCAGGAGCTAACAACATCAGGCCGAATTTATTGGCGCCTGCTGTGGTGGCTGCCGATTATTTTGCCGCTGATCTGGGCGTATGTATTGTACCGGCGCCGGCATCACCACTTGGTTGAGCCGCCGCGGCAGTAGATGGCCCCGCAAGGCCACTGAAAGCTACAACCCTTCTTCCAGTGCACGGCGCTCAACCATATCGCGCAGCAACAGTGCCGGGTTTGAGTCGCGGATCAAGGCGGCGATTTTGTCGGCTACCGTAATCCGCCGGACGATCCTGGGGTTGCGCAGACGCGGCCATTGGAAGACGGCTTCGTCAAGCGGCGCCAGCGGAATGTCTATCTCACCGTTGCCGCCGGTACGCTTTTTCAGCTCGTAGTTCCATGTGCTGGCCTCCAGCGTGCCGTCGGCATATGACCGCACGAGGGCAGTCTGGTCGTTTTTTACGCCCAGGATTTCTTGCACACGGAAGCCGCTCAGCTGTGTTACGTGGTATGTGTGATCATGGGAAGGAAAGATTCTCAGGTAGGTTGGTATGCCCGCCGACGTATTATACGGGTTATGCAATAAGGTGGTTTGAAAGAAAGGCAGGGTCCCCTCGATCACTGGCGGAACGTGCTCAAAGCGGTCGCCGTGCTCGTCAACATATGCGAACACGGCGTCTTCTACGGTGGTGAGCTTGCGCCCGTACGGACGAGGGATCAAATCGCCGGTTGGCATGCCGTTGTAGGGCATGACATGATGCCGCAAGTTAAGATTGTCGCCCTCAAAGGGGCCTAAGGGTATTTCGGCCATAGATTGCAATAATACAACGTAATGTCTGACTTGTAAAGGAGCTGTAGGTGATATCGTTGAAGGCGCAAACTGCCCATGGTAGAGTAAAGACTTATACTAAGCAGGAGGGTCTAATGCGCAGTAACTTCAACACCATGAGTAATGCCTTGAACCAATACCGGCTGTCTTTGGCAGTATTTGCGACGGGGGCGCTACTGTTGGCTGGCTGCCGGGATAAAGGCACGCCGGAGCGTCCTACGCCTGAAGCTGAACCAGCCGTGAGCGCTTCAACCCAAGTTCACAGCAGCGTTACCGAGCGCACATCTCCATCTGTGAAGCCGACTCTGCCAGGATCAGCCGCTATGATTCCGTTCATCCGCTTCAATGATTTGTGGGCGGGTGACCCGAATAAACGGCCGAGTCCGGTGGTTAATACGTACAACGGCCCAGGCGAGTCAGCCTTTGACCGTACCCCTACAAACAAAACGTACTGGGGCGGCGGCCCATCCGTAAGTGAGATGCCGGTAGAATGCCAAACGACTGGACG
>CBFGXJ010000033.1:0-10456 GCA_965652795.1 uncultured bacterium | reverse complement strand
TTTCATCATACGTTTATAGCATCAAAAACGAGCTCCGGCAAGGAGCCCGTTTTTTTGACATCAATGCGACTAGCTAGTATCGCTCAGTCACAAACGTCAGCGCGTGGCCGACCCGGCCGGCGCGGCCGGCGCGGCCGATGCGGTGAGTGTAGTCTTCGTAGGTTTGTGGGACAGCGTAGTTGATGACATGAGAAATGTCTTTTACGTCGATGCCGCGGGCTGCCACATCGGTGGCCACCAGCACTTTGATCTGGCCTTTTTTGAAGCGGTCCAGCGCGCGCTTGCGGGCGCCCTGGGTTTTGCCGCCGTGGATGTCGTCGACGTCGAAGCCGCGCTCGCGCAGTTCGTCGCTCAGGCGCTCAACACTGCGTTGGGTTTCGTCGAAGACGATCGCCTTGGTCACTTCCGGTTTGATCAGGATATTGTGCAGCAGGGCGATTTTGTCGCGGGTTGTTTCGTAGCAAACGATGTCCTGGTGGACGTTGTCGCTGGTCTCGCCGGTTTTAACCGATACGGTAATCGGCTGGTGCGTGAAGGTATGGATAAGCTCGCTGACACGGGCGTCAAGCGTAGCCGAGAAGAAGAAGGACTGTCGGGCGTCGATCGGCGCCGCCTCGCCCAAAATAACCCGCACGTCGTTTACGAAGCCCATGTCGAGCATGCGGTCGACTTCGTCGAGCACCACGATGCTGTATTCAGACAAATCAAGCGAACCGCGATTCATGTGGTCCATGATCCGGCCGGGCGTACCCACAATGGTGCGCACGCCGCGCTCAAGGTCGCGCAGCTGCAATCCCATGCTGGAGCCGCCGATCAGCAACGCGCCGTACAAGCCCGCCCCACGCGCCAGCAAACGCCGCTCCTCTTCGATCTGTTGGGCCAGCTCACGAGTGGGCGCCACGATCAGCGCTTTAGCGGTTTTGTCGTTCATCAAACGGTTTAAAATCGGCACCAGGAAGGCGAGTGTCTTGCCGGTACCGGTGTTGGCGATACCGATGACATCATGTCCAGCCAGCCCAAGCGGAATCGCCTGGTCCTGGATCGGTGACGGCTGCGTGAAACCACGCTGCGCAATCGCCCGCTTCAAATGCGGATGCATAATAAAATCGTCGAAGGCGTGCTGCGGCACGTATTCTTCTACATCGACCGGATTGGCTTCTTTTACGAAGCGCGACGGATGGATGTAATCCTTCTTCATTTTAGTGGAACGGCGCGAACCGCCACGGAAGCCGGACCGGCTGCCGCCCATGCGGTTATTCGTCCCAGAAACATGCCCGCGGCGCGGGCGTCGTGTAGTATAAGGCATAAAAAGAGAATCCTTTTGGTTAGTTTAGTGCTACGTCGATTGCTGAATGAAATCGAGTACCCCTACAGAACTTAACCCGGATTCATCTAGACAATACATGTATTATAGCATATGCGTTGATTAGACTCAAGTCGGTTCGATCGGACAGTAGTCATTCTTCTTAAGGGTTTGCTCTTGGTTTTTGGCGGCACGCTTCACTTTTGCAGCTTCAGCAGTCGGAATCCAGTCGAACCAGCATACCCCGTGGCCGGCTACCTCGCGCCCGTTTTGGTTGACATAGTCGGCATTCTGGCTCAGGCTATTGGGCGCACGTAGGTCATAAATACCGAAGTCGTAGAAGGTCTTGGACTGGCTGGCTACACCCACCGCCGAGGCAATGCGCTCCCCTGCCATCACGACAATGCCATCCGGCAGCGCCGTCATTTTAGAATCATCGGCCGTCTCCGGGAAGGCGTTCGCTAGCGCCTCCATGGCGGACGTCAGAGTCTTCAGATGACCAAGCCGATACATGATGCCACAAGAATTGACGAAGTCGAAGCTGTACAGCATCTCGCCGCCGACCTTATAACGGGCGCCGCGCAGTACGGTGGCGTCCATCGGCGCCTTGACCTCGACTTGGTCATTGGCGATGCCTCTAAAGTGCAGCGTGCCGACCGTCTTATAGCGGCCATCGCGCGGCTGGCCAGGGTACTGCACCAGTGTCAGGTATCCCATGTCGGAAGGGCTAGCCATCATGGGTTGTACCGGGCAGGTCGGCACCGGTGTTTCAGCCGGTTTCCAGTTGCCGTTCGCGTCCGGGTTCCAGCGGATTACCTTGCCGTCCGAGCCGGCATCAGTCAGTCCGGTATCGGTTTGCCCCGGCTGGGTGGTTGGCGTCTGCTTGTTTTTATTCGAGTCAGCGGTCATGGCAGCGAATACGCTCCAGCCTGCCAGGCCGATCAAGAAAACAGCGCCACCAATTATAAGGATTCCGATTACTCCGATCCCTTGCTGATTCCCGGATATGCGCATAGCCGCTGCCCTGTTTAAACTGCTTATGTATGATAATAGCTCAAGCGCTGCTTAAATGCCATAGGCCGCATTGCCGGCATCGGTAGACGCGGAGTGCAGCGCCGTGCTGATACGCCGCCACGGTCGCTGCGGCTTCGGCTTGCTCACGGGTGTCGAAGGCAAGTTTGTCGTTGCAAGGCAGTGCCAGAGAGTCATCATCCGTCATGGCGATTCCTCAGGTATCGGCGCCAGACTGGCACAGCCCGGCGTAGCGGCGCTTTCGTCATAGAGCGTAGCATCGCCGCGGTAAGCCTCCCAGGCGCCGAAGATACTCATAAACGTGCTCGCCATATCTTGCTTAATCGCTGGGTCAAAGTACAAGAACGGACAGACGTGTTCATACGCCCCGCTGGGCAGGCGGTGCTGAAGCCCCATAGACACCGTCCCTAAGCCGCTGTTTTGAGCAACGGCCGTCCGGCCGGCAGCGGCTATCACCTGGCCGGCCGTAACCTCGGCGCCGGTGCGCACCCGAGGCTGGCCGACATGCAGCAGCTCGTAGCGCCAGGCGCTGTCCGAGCGAGCCGCCAGCTGGATCCGGTATCCGCCCTCAACCAGCTTGTCGACTGCCACCACCTCGCCGTCAACCAGCGACCGCACCGGTGTGTCGAGCGGCACCCGCAGGCTGGCGTACGGCAGCGGCTGGCCACCAGCCGGCCGGTAGCCATACTCGGTAAATACTCTACCGTCAGCCAATTGGCCCTTCGTAAAAACCAGATCGCCAGCGGTAAGCGTAGCCGGGTCATAGCGATCCAGTAAAATGCCGGCGTTTTTCAGCTTCAAGGGCGGCGCTGTTTCTATGGCAGCGGTATTATGTGGTAGCACCGGATCGGCGTCCCCTCTCGATATCCAGTAACCAATGCCGAGCAGCAATCCCGCCATTGCCACCACCAGCCAGACTTCCACCAGTGGCAAACTGGGCTCGAGATGTAGGCGACGGCGGGGACGCATACGGCTCAACATACTCTGTTATCTAGCGCGCCTGAGGCCGTCGTTTGCGACGCAGTAACCACACCACCACTGCCATCACTACCGGAACCAGCAGGATAAACTTACCTTGGCCAGCCATGCCGAGGCCGACCGAGACAGCAATCGTCAGGCCAAGCCAGAGCAGCGCTGCCGTGCGGCTAATGCTGAGGCGCAGGAATTCGGCGCCCAGGTAGTAGTACGGAAAGACGGTGATCACCAGGAAGGTGCTCGACAGCAAGCCGAAGATCAATACCACGGCCAAGCCCTCCCAGAACGGGCTCGACAGTGCCAGCGGAATCAACGACACCACCGCCGTTAGACTGGTCGCGATTAGCGGCCGGAACCGCTCTTCGAGCGCGCCGACGGCCGCCTCGACAGCCGGTGTCCCGGCCCGACGCAGCTGGTTGGCGTAGTCGGTCAGCAAGATGGTGTTCTTGATGCTCAAACCGATCAGGGCGAAGAAACCCAACATCGCAAAGAAGCTGAAGGCATTATCGGTCAGGTACAGCCCAAGCGTGATACCGAACAGGCTGAACGGAATTGCCATAAAGATCAGCAGCGGCTGCAAGAGCGAGCGGAACTGGATCGATAGCAGCAGGTAGATCACCAGCAGCAGGATCGGGAAAGCCATCGCCAGCGACTTGAAGGAATCCTGGTTCTCCTGCTCTTGGCCCAGGTCGAAGGTCAAGGCGTCTTTAGCTAAGCCATAACTTGCTACCCGTTCCTGCGTAAACTCTTCTTTGATGGCGTTCTGGGCCAACGTTACCAAGGTGGAGGTATCTTTGCCGTCAAAGGTAGCTGCGACCTGAATGTACGGCTTGCCGTCGGCGCGGGTGTAGGCGGTTTCGTTGGCGATTTCGGTGGTAACGATCTTGGCTTTTTCACCGCTCGGGCGGGTCAGTTCGCGGTTCAACAGGAATTTGTTGACATCATCCGCCAGGCGCATAGCGGCCTCACGGTTGCCGCCGGTATTGATGCGGACGTTAAAGGCCGACGTCGGCGGGCCGATGTCGAGCTGACCAACCTCTATTGTGCCACCCTCAAAACCCTTGAACCGCTCGTTAAGCCGCTCAGCCAGCTCCGGCGAGCGCACGTCGCGTTTATCGTAGGGCAAAATCGTCACGATAAGGTTACCACCCTGGGCCGTACCGCTGGAATAGAGCGAGCCGTACTGCATGTTCTCACCCAGCTCTTCGGCCAACACCCGTGCGGCATTGTCGGTTACTTCACCGGCTTTTTCTATAGTCGTGCCCGGAGGGAAGCTCAGTTGCACATTCAGGCCGTTCGTGTCTTTGCTAGGCGGGAAGATATTGAACGTTACTTTCGAGAACAAGAAACCACCTGCGCCGATAAAGAGGAAGCCAATGGCGACTGCCGTCAGCCCGACACCCATAAGCTTCTTGCGCGAATGCCGCGCCCACAGCATCGGCTTGCCAATAAAGGCCGCGATGCGGGCCTCGTAGCGAGCAGCCGGTTCGTTCACGTTCTTTGGGCCCATTTGTTTTTTGCCCAGCAGCAAGTAGCGCGCGAAGAACGGGATGAAGACCAGCGCCACCAGCAGACTGACCACCAACGCGGTGATCACCGTTACCGGAATCGCCCGTATGAAGCCGCCCAAGATACCGCCGACGAACAAAAGCGGCGCGAAGCTAAGCGCAGCCGTAGAGGTCGCCGCCACCATCGCCCGGCTCACCTTGCGGGTGGCGACCTCGACGGTTTCACGAGGATCTTTACGCCGCCGCCGCTGCGCATCGATCGCCTCAACCATGATGATGGTGTCATCGACGATCAGCCCCAAACACAGAATCAAGGAGAACAGCGTAATAGTGTTGAGTGAGTACCCGACCAAGAAGAGCATCGCAATCGTAGCCGCCAACACGGTGAGCATCGATAGCACCGTGATCAGCGAGGCACGGATCGCAATCACGATCGAGCCGATGATAAGCACGGCCAAAAGGCCCTCAAGCAGTGCCTTTTGCAGCTCGCTGATCTGTGATTTGATGTCGGTCGCATAGCTGGCGCTCACTACTGCCTTGAAACCGTTGTTGCTGGCCGTCATATTGTATTCGTCCACTGCTTTGCGCAGTTGCTCGTCTACTTTGATGACATCGGTGCCATCCGGCTGCATCACACCCACGGAAACGGAGTGGTAGAAACTATTTTGGCCGTTGGCGCGTTCGCCGTAGCGGTCAAACTTGGTCTGCGTGGTAGCGATTGCACCGGACTCATCACTGCCGGTCAGGAAAGGGTCGATCAATGAAACGGCTTCTACGCCGGGAATGTTACGATCGCTAATAAACCGTGCGACCCGTTCTCCCGCCTCGGTTAGCTCTTCCATCGTGGCGCCTTGATCCAAGGCATACACCGACACGACAGCGTCATCGCCGCGCTCGGTAAAGCCGAACTTCGGTGCTTCAAACCGGACACTGGCGCCCCTGGGCAGCACGTTAGCGTCTTTGACGCGCTGCTCCAGCTGCTTGCTGGCCGCTTCGGCGTTTACGCCTTCATTGAACTGAATAATGACGCTGTAAAAGTTGTCCTGCGACTGGGTTTGGACGCTCTTGACGCGCTCGTCCTTCATGACGATATCGCTCACCGGTCCGGCGATATGCTTGTCGACCTTCTCGGCGTCATTTACGACGTACCCTCCCGAAGCCATGGCATAGGGAATGGTAATGCTCGGGAAACCCTCACGCTTGAGCAGCGTCGTGTAGCTGAAAATGCCAAAAATAGTGACACACAACCACAAAATCGCCGCTGTCCGGGAGCGATCGAAAATAAATAAGCTGAATTTTGGCAGTAAACGGTCCTTGCCGGACGGGTCTCTCTTGAAGATATTCTTACGTGTCATCAGGACTCCTAGCACTAAAAGGGTTGTTGTCTGTTATATATAGTAACAGTTTTTACCCCCCACCGTACAGTAACCCCCCGGGCAGAAGTCCTCAGGGTGGCCGGCGCTATTTAGGCCACATTCGCAAGCTCACAACGGCACACGCGATGATCAGAATCGGCAGCCAAAGAGGTGCAGTTAGGATTTTTATAGTGTTTTTCATGCAGATGCCCATTTACCTGCTTGTACTGTAGCAACACGGGGAATGCGCTGTATGTGCGTTGCATCACGCCGGACGCGTGCGTTTTATCACCGCGGCGATATATCATGCCTGTAAGGTAATCAACAGCCAAGGCTTGCAAGGCGGGCGTATAATAACAATATGAAACGTTTAGCATTTGCATTTGCCGCCATCATCACTACTTTCGTCATCGCCGCTACCGGGGTCGCTACAGCCCAGAGCCGCTCAGGCAATCCGATTTGGGAAGGACTATGGAGCGGCTCCAATTTCAGCATCGGGGGGACTAAACCGCCGACCACGCCGCCACCGTCTGGCGGTCATTACGCTGCCCTGGGTGACTCAGTAGCGGCCGGTCTAGGACTTTCGCCCCTGGCCACTCCCACCGACGCCGACACCCGCTGCGGTCGCTCCAGTGACGCCTATGCCCACCAGGTAGCAGCCAGCCAGGCCTTGCCGCTCACGCACATTGCCTGCAGCGGCGCTAAGATGGGCGACCTCGTTAGCCAACAAAACGTCTCAGGCGGCGACATGGAACCCCAGCTGCGGGCCGCTTTCGCGGGCGGCGTGCCGGCGCTTATTTCGATCACAGCCGGTGCCAACGACGTCCACTGGAATGAATTCGTCTATAAATGCTACGTCGCAACCTGTGGTACCCGCGCCGACCAACGGATTTCCGACGCATACCTTGCCGCCTTGCGCATTAAAATGCGGTATGCCCTTTTGAGCATCGAAGCACGCTCCGGCGGCCAAGCACCCACCACGATCGTCACCGGCTATTACAATCCGTTGTCCAGCGCCTGCACTGCCGTACAAAGCGAGCTTTCTGCGGTGGAAATCGCCTGGTTGAGCAACAGGCTGACGGCCCTCAACGCCACCCTCGAAGATATCGCCGGCGACTTCTCATTCGTCCGTTTTGCGCCGGTAGACTTCACTGGCCACGACATCTGCTCGGCCGACCCGTGGGTCCAAGGCCAGAACGACACGGCGCCCTTCCATCCGACGGCTGCCGGCCAGGCCAGCATCGCTGCTGCCGTCCTTAAGGCGTTAGAATAAGCAGGCCATAGCCGGTTTATGGCGGCAGTCGACCGGTAAAATCCGTGTCAGCACCCGGCAAAAGCCGTCGCCCGCTCAGTCAAGGCGATAGATGTATCCCAAGCTAAGCCGCTAGACAAGCTTCTTATACAAGCCCACGAGCGCCTGGGCGGCCTTGGGCCAAGCCATCCGCTCGGCATATTGCCGGGCTAGGCCGCGCTGCTTGTCGAAGTCAAGCCGTTGCACTTCGCGGGCCAGCTCGTAATAGGCAAATGTCTCGCACAGCACAATTGCGCCTGGCACTTCGGCTGCGGCTTCTTTGATACTTTCGGTCGGATACGCCACCACGGGCATGTCGTTAGCCAGCGCCAAATTCAACGCCCCGGAGCTGGCGTTGGCGTAATAGACTTTGTCATACGGGTAGACACAGACGTCGCACTCGCGAATCAGTCCGTTCAAACGGTTGTCGTCTTCGATGAACCCGGTAATATACACGCGGTCCTTCAGGTTGTGCTGGTCGATGAGGTCAGTCACTTTGTCTTCGAAGCTGACTTCGTCACTGTCACCCTTTACGCTGCCCGCCAGCAGCAGCTTATAGTTTTCCGGCAGGAAGTTCAGGGCTTTTATAGCGGCCGTCGTGCCTTTGTAGCGGTGCAAAAAACCTACCATGCAGAGGATGACGTCGCCGTCTTTCTTGTTGAGCCAGCCGTCTACGTCGTGCGAAACGGGCGGTTCAGAGATTTCGTACACCGGATGCGGGATCTTAAAGATGCGGTCTGACGGGATGCCGTAGTCGCGCAGGCACTGGGCGGTGACTTCGTTGTGCACGATAACCGCGTCGGCCATCAGCAGCGGCTTGATGTGCTGGCGCCACTTGACGCGGTGGTGCCGCATTTGGCGCGCAAACGCCATCAAGCTGCGCGGCCCCAGGCCCCGCAGACGCGGCCGGATCGTCTCTTTGACGTTGCCCGGCGAAAGATGCATCGTAACCACCACCCGCTTGCCCATAGCCTTTGCAGCCGTGACAAGCATAGCAAACTCAGACCCCCAGTACAGGCCGAACTCGTGCTGGATGTGCAAAATGTCGTAGTTTTTTAGTTCGTCTTGCAGCTTACGCATAGTATTTGTTAATTCGCCGAGGCCCATCACGCGCGTCTGGTAAGGCGAGATATCGAAAAACTTATTCTCAACTTCGGAAGAGCCCGCCATGCAGGCCAAATATTCTTCTTGGTACTTACCGACGCCGCAGCCAACGTCGCGGTAGGTTGAACTAAAATGAAGGATTTTCACGGGGGTGTTTGCTTCGCTCATCTGTCCAGTATAGCGTGTTTGGACGGGTGAGAGTAGCCCCGGCACTGCACTTTATTCTTCTGGCTCGAAAGCGCGGTGGTTTCTCTAGCACCACGTTAGAGAAATTCCGATGATTCCCTGGAGGCAACGCTTAGCAAGCAGCCTTTTCTCTTTTTCACAACACCCTCATCTGTTACAGGGGGGTTGACGGTACCAGGCAACTGCGCCTATTATCCTCTGACCGCGCGGTACGCTACTATAAAAAAGGAGTAAAAATGGCCATTGCACCACTAAGCAATGTCAGGGATAATCCTGAAAAGACAACGTAACAAGACTTTTCTTTATGCATAAAACCAACGAAAAAGGTATATCCGTTCCGCTAGTACTCCTGAGCGTATGTCTTGTGGCAGTACTTGCGATTGGCGGTTGGTTTATATACCAGAAAAATCAAAATGACAGGAAGCTTACTGGGGTTTCGCAGGAAACACCCAAGGGCAATCAACCCAGCAATAACCTTCCTGCGAAATCTGCCGATCCGTCCGAAGGTGGTAAATATCTTGTCATTAAGGAGTGGGCTATACGCGCACCACTGCCTAGCGGTTTAGAGAATAACGTTATTTATAGGTTGTCTGCCCCACAAGAAGATCCTGATGGCAATATTCTGCAAGCGGCGAACATACTGATGAAGAATAACGACTCGTCAACATTTTGTGCTCCCGAGTCTACCGTTGGAGGGGATATCTACATCAAAGCTGGGATACAGGTTCTACGATCAAAAAAAGCGAAGCCTTTTGACGTCACACGGTATAAAGGTGAGTTTAAAAAGGATATTGCTGAAAATATTGAGCACACGTACCACTTAAACTATATAACTCCAAGCTGCGCCTCTGAATCAACAACACAGCTTATTAATCAACTGCAAAAAACACTAGAAAATATCGAAACAACGAAATAGTAATTAACGGGTAAGGAAAGTTATGTCTCATTCGAGTTTTGAAACTCGTTATATTAGCTATGCAACGCAAGAATCTTCGGGTTTTCGTCGCTTGATTGAACAAGGTAGGTCGTTTTTGGGAAAGTCAGCCCTTGTACTTGGAATGACAGCCGGACTATTAACGACAGAAATGGCCGTTGTTGAGCCCTCGCGTGCTTTTGCCGCAGATGGAGGATACCCCGATGCTGACGCTACGGATTGTTCGGCAATTTATGGCATATATTCATGGTGTAAATCCGGCGAAGACTTATCTTCAAGAAGATACGGCTATCGCAACTGCACTGACTGGGCGGCCTGGCGCGCTAATCAAATTACTGGTAAGGATATCCCAATTAATCTT
Source organism: uncultured bacterium (assembly GCA_965652795.1). Taxonomy (GTDB): domain Bacteria; phylum Patescibacteriota; class Saccharimonadia; order Saccharimonadales; family UBA4665; genus CBFGXJ01. Next base: position 407 of record CBFGXJ010000033.1, on the reverse strand, counting down.
GGCAATGCAAAAACTTGGAATGACAACGCCCCGGATTCCTGGACTATCGACAGCACACCAGAACCCGGCGATATTGCTCATAGCGAAGGCCCCGATAGTGATAAACACGGACATGTCGGCATTGTAGAAGTAGTAGACAAAGACAGCAGCGGCAAGGTTATCAAGATTGTCGTCTCAGAGTATAACCGTGCCGGCAGCGGTGAATATTCGCGCAATGACTACTTTCCGGACGCGAGCGGCAGCTTCCCTCGTGGCGGCGGCAAAAAGTGGGACAACTTCCTCGATCTCAACGGTACCGGCGTAGGTATTAACGGTGAAGCTCTGTCTGGTGGCGCCACGGCCGCACCCACCTCACCCCCACCCAACAACACCGCCTTCAAAGTCATTCACAAAACCCATAACGGTAC
>CBFGXJ010000032.1:0-10987 GCA_965652795.1 uncultured bacterium | reverse complement strand
GATATGCGGGGTAAGGATCACATTCGGCAATGCTGCCAAAGCTTCGTCGGGGAAAGCGATCTCGTCTAAGGCTGCGCCGGCCAGGGTGCCGGCTTTGAGCGCTTCGCGCAGGGCGGTTTGATCGATGACGGCGTCGCGTGAGGTGCTGACGATGTAGGCGGACGGCTTCATGAGGGCAAGCTCTTGCTTGCCGATCAAGCCGCGGGTGGCGTCGGTCAGGGGTATCTGCACGCTTACGAAGTCACTTTCTTTCAGTAGGGTCGCCAGGTCGGTAAACTGTACTTCAAGCAGATCGGCGCGGCGGCTGGAGGTGTCGCGGGCAACTGCCAGGATTTTCATGCCAAAGCTTTTAGCGAGCTTGATGACTTGGCCGCCGATATGCCCCACGCCGACTACACCCAGCGTCTTGCCGCGCAGCTCGCGACCCTGGAAGTCATGCCAGCTGTAGGAGCCGCCACGGACGGATTCGTAGGCGGGTATCATATGGCGGCTGAGGGCCAGCATGAGGCCCAAGGTGAGCTCGGCGACGGCAGTCGCGGCATAGCCGGGTACATTGGTAACGGTAATGCCTTTTGAAAGCGCATGGCTGATATCGACGTAGTTATAGCCGGTTGCCCAGATAGAGATCATGCGTAGCTTTGGTAATTTGTCGATACAAGCCGCATCCAGCTGCGTCCAGCCGAGAATTGCTATATCGGCGTCTTTGAGGCGCTCGACTGTTTCGTCGGGCGAGACCGGGTTGGTGTCGTAGGCGGTGAGGTCGCCGAGCGCTTCCAGACGGCTTTTCTGGCCATCGCTTAACTCGACTTCGTCCAGAATAACGATATGCATAATCTCTCTTCTCTTAAGTAGCTAGTGCTAGGTAGTACGTCTAGTATAGCCGTTTAGCAAGGCTTGTAAAGCCATAATTATGATACATAGGCTGTGGCTTTGGCAACTACAGTATAATAAAAACAGTAATGAAGGAGGGGCTATGAAGCTACCATTTATGGGGCGTTTTATCAAACCGGTGTATGCGCACTGCGACTTGCCATGCGGGGTATACGATCCGGCTCAGGCGCGGATCGAGGCTGAAAGTATTTATAAGATCATGCAAAAGTATGCCGACTTGCACAGCGACGAAGACAAATGGCGTGCTGTGATGATAAAAGAGCAGCGGGCCGAGCTGGTGAAGCACCACCTGTGGGTGTTGTGGACGGATTACTTTAAGCCGGAGCATCTGGAACGCTTTCCGGAACTGCACGACCTCTTTTGGCGGGCGACGAAGCAAGCCGGTCAGACCAAGAAGTCTACCGACCCGGCCGAAGGGCAGAAATTATTAGATTTGATCGATGAGATTGCCGGCGTTTTTAAGGCGACTAAAGCCGCCTAGCCGGTTTACGATTCCGGCGCTGTATGTGCGCCGGATCGAGGGCGAGAGCATGACGCCCTCGCTGCGTCCCGGGCAGATTGTGCTGGCGGTGGGCGTCTCTGCGGCTATGGTGCCACGACCTGGCGACGTAGTCATCATCGCCCATGGCGGGCTGGAAAAGGTAAAGCGCGTTGCCCGGGTGCGGAGCGGGCAGGTATTTGTTGTCGGCGACAATCCGCTCGCCAGTACCGACAGCCGGAGTTTCGGCTGGCTACAGTACTCGGCCGTGGTGGGCCGGGTGGTGTGGCCGCGGCTTGGGATTTAACTGGCCGGTTTCTCGGTTAAACGCGCGCGGGCGTCTTTCAGGTAATCGCCCCAGAAGCCGATGCGGTCCAGCACGCGGTGGGCGGCTTCGATGTGCTGCTCAGTGGGCTGATACCGGCCCTTATCATCCATGAACTGCCAGTGGTTTATAAGCATCAGCGTATCTTTGATGGGGAACATATTGAGCCACACCAGACTGGAACGCATGTGTGCCACGCTGCGCACGCCGCCCTCGACACCGTAACTGACAAAAGCGACCGGCTTGTAGGCCCATTCAGGCGCCAGGACGTCAGTGGCGTTCTTGAGCGCTGCCGGAACGCCGTGATTATACTCGGGCGTGACGAATATAAACCCGTCGGCTTCGTCAACGATCTTAGACCATTTCTGGACGGCTTCATCGCTATAGGTGCGGTCCAGCATCGACGGCGGCATCGGCTCGTCCAGCAGTGGCAGGGCCAGTTCTTTCAGGTCGACGAGCGTGTAGACGTGCTCCGGGTGATCGGCCGCCAGCTTATGCAAGAGCTCGGCAGGCTGGATGCTGAACCGGTTAGGACGCGTTGAGCCGATAATAATAGCAATGTGTGACATGAAGCACTCCTTGTACTTTATATAGTTACTATACTATCTATAGTATGTTATAATGAGCATCAATGTAAAGCTAATAATGGTTTTTGCCCTTTATGAATGAGGATAATCAACCGGTGCTGTCAAAGTGCGATGCACGCGAACGCGGCTGTGTAGCTGCTGCAGCGTATATTATTAGTTCGAAGTGGACGCCGCAGTTAATTTATGTACTGTCCAGCGGCATCCGACGGTTCAGTGAGATTCAAAAAGAAGTGGGTGGGATCAATCCGCGGACGCTGTCGGCCCGGCTTGATGACCTGGAGTTCTCGGGTATTGTGACAAAGACGCAATATAACGAGGTGCCGCCGCGGGTCGAGTATGATCTGACCGAAAAAGGGCGTGATCTTGTGCCGATTTTGGAGTGTATGGCCGAATGGGGTGATAAATACCGCTGAGGTTTGGCGGCCGGCTTGCCCCCGAAGCTTCTTAAGCGGCGCCGAGCAGCTGCTCAAACTGCCCGAGCGTTAACGGACGGATGCGCAGTTTGGCGGTTTTATGCTTGATGAAACTGTATAAAATGGCGTAGGCGTCAAGGTCGAAGACAGAGGCGGTTCGCTGGACGACCGGCTCGCAGTAAGCTTCCTGTCGGATGTGGGCCAGAACGCACCATTGGTCGACGATGATGCCGCTGGTGGGGTGGCCGGAACCGTCGGACGGCGCAGCTTCCTGCAAAAGCACCGGGCCTTTGAACGGCCAGGCTTCCAGCCGCCTGCGGGCGAAGGCATCGTGGACGCGCTGGTTATAAGCGCCGGGCGTTTCCTGGCCGGCACAGGCGCCGCGGCATTTCCGCAATTGGCTGAGGAAGCAAGCGCCACGCGGTTTTTCAAGCCCGCAAAGCTTTGGGCAGAGGCCGAAGTCTTTTACCAGTTGGTTGAGCGAAGCTTTGGCCTGGCTGCGGCGGGTATAGACGGCCAAAATACCGGGCGCTTCGGCAGGGTCGATACCGGATGCTTCTTCCAGCCGGACGGTCAGATAGCCGGCGTGGTCAGTCTCCTGGCGGGCCAGGAGGAGTTTACTCATGCGGCGCAGTTTTTTGTTGTAGAGGGGCTGCATGTCTTTGATGAGCTGTGATTCGAGCAAGAGCGCTTCCAGTTCGCCGCTGGTCTCGCGGGTAGTGATCCGGCTGATGTGCTGCGCGATCTTGAATTCGCCGGTTTCGGCATGGTCGCGGCTGAAGTGCGACAATACGCGCTGTTTGATATGGACGCTTTTGCCGATATAAATCGGCCGGCCGTCGGCGTCCTCGAAGATATAAACGCCTGGCCCTTCGGGCAGGTTGTCGATTATGGTCGGGTCGATGCCTTTCGGCATGGCCGGGCGCTTCAGCTGCTTGGCGACGGCGGCTTCAAGTAACTCGGCGGCAAAGTCGCGGCGTACCAACTGAATGAACTGCCGCAGGGCGTCGGCGTCGTCGTAGGCGCGGTGCCGGGCGGCTACGCTAAGCTGGTGACGCTCGATCAGGCTTTGGAGTTTGTGGCTGCGCTGCTCGGGGTAGAGGGCGCGGCTGAGGCGGACGGTGCAGAGCTGCTTCGGACTGAAGGTGCGGCCCAGCCGCTTGAACTCCTGTTTTAAGAATGAATAATCGAAGCGTACGTTGTGGGCCACGAATACCGCCCCGTCCAAAATATCGTGCAGCTCGTCGGCGATGCTCTGGAAGGTAGGCGCGCCGGCCAGATCGGCGGTTGTGATGCCGGTGAGATTGGTGATGAAGTGCGGCAGTTCGGTCTCGGGGTCAATCAGCTGGTTGAACTCGCGGGTGATAACGCCTGCTTCCATGCGGATCGCTGCTACCTCGATAACGCGGCCGCGAACGTGGTTCAGCCCGTTCGTTTCAATGTCTACAAATACCAGTGCACCGTCCAAAACGCTCATGTCTATATATTTTAGCACTGCATGCAAGACGGTGGGGGCGATTAGTAGCCGCGGTGGCGGAACTCGTCTTCCAGGATGTCGTCGTTGCCGCCAAAGACGCGGGGACGCAAGAAGAGCAGACGCAGGAAGATGCTGTGCAAATGCAGCGCCAGCCACAAGAGCAGGCTGCCGAAGGCAAGGTAAGCGAAGCCGCCGACGGCCCATAGCTCGCGTACGCCGACCTGGGCTGCCAGTACACAGAACGGCATGATGACTTTGGCGAACATAACCAGGTAGATAATCCACGAAACCGCCACCAGGACCCGGATGCCGGCGCGGCTGGCGATGGCGCGGATGCCGCTCTCGGTTTGGGCGTGGAGCGATTCCCAGGTGGCTGAGGCGTCATTGGCGATACGCCCCATCAGCTGCAAGATAATGTATACAACCACTCCCACGAACACAGCTGTAGCCAAAATGAGCACATTGTAGCTGAAGATGCCGCTGAGCAGGCCGCCGTCTTCACCGGTGCGGGTAATGATTTTGAAAATACCTTCTTCACCGAACAGGTAGGCATAGAACGAGGCTTTCTCGAGCAGGTCGGCGCCGCCCGCCAGGCCGATAACCGCGATGGTAATGACGGTATTGATGGTGGCGCTAAAAAAGGACGGGCGTAGTAACAAACCCGTAAAATGACGTTCCATATACCTTAGTATACACGCCGCTTATGGTGTAAAAAAACTGTTGACTTTTTTAAGCGTAAGCCACATGCTTAGAGCAGACTTAAAAACATAACACAATACCTAGAATTGGGGATAGGACTATATGTTAGGGAAAGTACATTCCAAGCAAGCAATATGGGTTATTGCTATTTTTTCGGCTGTCCTGGCTGCGATCGCTGCCGTAGGCGCCGGTCTTTTTACGTTGGGTGAGCGTGCAAGTGCCGCCTGTACTTTGTCGGGCACAACCTACGGGACGGTGACCTCGACGGTATCAGTACAGACCGCCGGTACGTATCGTATTTGGAGCCGCATTATGGCTCCGGACGCCACCAACAACTCGTACGCACTCGAGGTTGACAACGGCAGCTGTATCACGGTTGGCGACTCGGGCGTTACGAACAACCAATGGACGTGGGTCGACTACCAATCCGGCAATACGAACTCCAAGATCACGATGAACTTGTCGGCCGGCAACCACACCTTCAAGCTGATAGGCCGTGAGCCAAGCGTGAAGGTTGACCGTGTCATGGCTGTGCTCGAAGGCAGCTGTCCGACGGGCCCTACCGGCATGGGCGACAATTGTATGACTGAGACCGACACCATTGCGCCGGTGGTAACCGTTACGGCTCCGGCTGACGGCGCCAATGTGAGCGGTACCACCAACGTGACCGCTACCGCCACCGACGCCAAGGGTGTCACCAAGGTAGACTTCTATATTGACAATGTTTTGAAGGCGACCGACACCAGCAGCCCCTACAGCTACAGCTGGAGCACGGCCGGCCTGAGCAATGGCTCACACACAGTAAGTGCCCGTGGCTACGACGCGGCTGGCAATGTCGGCAGCGACTCGAACACCGTAAACGTATTAAACGGTGACACGCAGGCGCCAAGTATGCCCGGCAATGTCCAGGCTACGGCCAACGCTGCTAATAAGGTGACGGTGAGCTGGTCTGCCAGCACCGACAACGTAGCTGTTACCGGCTACTCGATAAGCCGCAACGGCACGGTTATCGCCAGCAATGTAACGGGTACGAGTTATGTAGACAACGGCGTTGTGCCAGCTACCAGCTATACGTACCGCGTGACAGCCAAGGATGCTGCCGGCAACAACTCGCAGCAATCGGCTTCGGTTGTAGTTGTAACCCCGACCGCCCCCGACACGCAAGCGCCAAGCGCACCGACCAACCTGAGTGCGAACGTACGCAGCACGTCTCAGATCGACGTCAGCTGGACGGCAAGCACCGACAATGTGGGCATCGCCGGCTACGACGTCTACCGCGCTTCGTCCTCATCGACGGCCGCCAAGATCGCGTCAGTAACGACTACTTCTCTTGGTGACACCGGCCTGACACCAGGCACCCAGTACTCCTACTATGTCATTGCCCGCGACGCTAACGGCAATGCCAGCAACAAGTCTACGACCGTAACGGCGACTACGAACTCAGAGAACCCCAACCCAAACCCGAATCCTAACCCAAACCCCAACCCCAACCCGAATCCCAATCCGAATCCCAATCCTGTCAAAAGTGGTGTTATCCGGGGCAAGGTGACTGGCGGTAAGCGCAATGTCATTCTGGCTGGCGCGAAAGTAACAATGACCTCAGATGGCCGGCGCTACACGGCTACGACCAACGACCAGGGTGTATACCGCTTCGACAATCTGCCGGCCGGCCGCTACACGCTGACGTACAAGGCTCAGGGCTACGAATCTGGCCGCGACACACTGCGCTTGCGCCAAGGTGGCGACCTGGTGTGGAACATGCGCTTGGTCAAAAAGGGTGAACGTATTCACTGGTGGAACCGTTGGTGGTAGACCACGCTAAAGGCAGATAGACAGGAGAACACATAATGGAACCACAAGATCAAAATCAAACGCAGACTACGCAGCATCAAGCACCTGGGGCATATGCCCCAGGTCACAGCCGGAAGTTCAAGATATTTCTCGCCATCCTGACCCTTGTATTGGTGGGCGGCGGAATCATTGCCGGCATTATGCTGACCAATAAAGAAGCGGCAAACCAGGATTCCGAGGCGACCGCTCCGGCGGCGCAGGTGATAATCGGCAGCGGCTCATTTACACCGGGCACTATTAAAGTGAAGAAGGGCCAGGGTGTCGTTTGGATCAACCAGGACGACAAGCCGCACATGCTGACCGTCGGCGCTGATTCGACTTCAGCTGAAGGCCTCGGCAGCAAAGAACAGATTAACCAGGGCGAATCGTACTCCTATGTCTTTAGCAAAGAAGGTCGATTCAACTATTTTGACGCAACCGACCCGATGCAGTTCAAAGGCATCGTAATTGTTGAATAAAGGAAAACAAAGATATGGCAGTTCTTGATATGGTCCATCCTAGTTCGCGGCGAAATGTCATTATAGCCGTTTCAGTTGTTATCGTGGTGGCGGTGGTCGGTTTGATCTTTGCCGCTTCCCGTGCGGCGACCCAGTACGCTGCCTTTGAAGCTGAGCAGGGCACGCCGGCTGCAGGCGCAACCGTGGCGTCGGACACGAATGCATCGGGCGGCAAGTATGTGCAGTTCTCTAGCGGTAGCAGTGGCGGCGGAGGCGGAGGCGGCGGCACAACGGTCGACTTGACCGATCCGGCCAAGCGCGAGATCGCCTTCATGCTGGTTTCATCGGCCGAGAACACTACGACCGATTGGCGCACCAAGTACAACTTTATCGAGTACAACGTCGAATGTACCTGGATGCCTGTCGGCCAGCGCGACAACTGTGGCAACAGCGACAACCGCGGCTATACGGCCGGCATCGTCGGCTTTACTTCGGCGACGGGCGACATGCTACAGCTGGTACAGAACTACGTAGCGGCAGCGCCGGGCAATGTGCTGGCTAAGTACGTCAATGCTTTGAAGAGCGTCAACGGCACGCCGTCGGCGGCCGGCCTGGGGCAGGCTTTCATGAACGACTGGAAGACGGCTTCGAACGACGCTAAGTTCAAGCAGGCGCAGGAAGCGCTGCGTGACTCACTGTACTTTAACCCGGGCGTAAACCTCGCCAAACAAGACGGGGTAAAGACGCCGCTCGGTCAGTTCGCCTATTACGACGCCGGTGTCATGCACGGTACCTACGACGACCAGTACTACGATACCGACCTATATGACATCCGGCGCAACGCGATGGCTAAGGCGAAAACTCCAGCGCAAGGTGGTGACGAGAAAGCCTATATCAAGGCCTTCCTCGACGCCCGGCGCGCCGCGATGAAGACCGAGCCGGGCCACGAAGACACCAGCCGGGTCGACACGATGATGCTGAAGTTCTGGAACGAGAATAACTTGGCACTCAACCCGCCATTAACCTGGCAAATGTACGGTGGTACCTGTAGCATCAACGCCCAAGGTGTTGGCGCCGGCGACTGCCAGTGGTAGCTTACCAGATTACATAGTACCTTTAAATAGAGACAAAGAGCGACGAGTAGTATATGAGCGTCGCTCTTTTCTTGTTTTTAAGTTTATTATTTGAACACATGCTGATACACTAAGGACGAGAGTTTGATACACCGATTACCTAAACGGAGATAGTATCAACCATAAGGAGGCCAAGATGTCCCTCTTTTCCATATTGGCTACAGTCACACCAGTCCCCACAATTGCAAGTCATAGTCTATTACTCTTTCTCTTACAAGTCTCGGTCCTTCTGACACTGGCATTATTGCTGGGGGCTTTGGCGCGCCGCTTTAAGATGCCATCGGTGGTGGGCGAGCTGGGCGCCGGTGTGCTGATTGGCCCATCGTTGTTCGGCTTTTTCTTCCCCGGAGCTTTTGAATGGCTTTTCCCGCCCGATACCGGGCAGTTCCATCTGTTAGATGCGGTTGGTCAGGTGGGCGTCATCATGCTGGTTGGTTTGTCTGGAATGGAGCTGAACCTGGCGCTGTTGAAGCGCTGCGGGCCGTCGGCTATGAAGATCAGTATTGCCGGATTAGTTATCCCGCTTGCCTTCGGTGTCGGCGCAGGGTTTATTTTGCCCGATGCGCTGGTGCCTGATGGTATTAGCCGGTTGTTGTTCGCCTTGTTTATGGGTGTGGCGCTCTGTGTGAGCGCAATTCCGGTCATTGCAAAGACGTTGATGGATTTGAAGCTGATGGGTCACCGAGTCGGCCAGCTGTCGTTGGCGGCTGGTATGGTTGATGACATTATCGGCTGGATTATCCTGTCGCTGGTCGCAGCTATGGTGACGACCGGAGGCATTCAGGCCGGCTCACTGGGCATGTCACTGTTCTACGTCGCGCTTACGATCGGTTTTGCGCTTACCTTGGGCCGCGTATTGGTGCGGCGTGTGCTCGACTTGGTACGGCGCAGCAGCCCTGACGACGACGGGCCGGTGGTGACGGCCATGGCCGCCATGATCCTTATTTCTGCCGCTATCACGCATGCGATGCATCTGGAGGCGGTGTTCGGCGCCTTCGTCTGCGGTATTCTTATCGGTTCGGATATCAACTTTAAGAAAATCCGCCTTCCTACCGTGTTGTCGGTGCTGGCGCCGTTGTTCTTTGCCACGGCGGGTCTGCGGATCGACTTGACCACCTTGGCTACACCGCTAGTACTTATAAGTGCACTGGCAATGCTGGTAGTGGCGACGGCTGGTAAGTTCATTGGTGCGTACCTTGGCGGACGGCTGAGTAAAATGGATTCGCGCGAATCACTGGCGCTTGGTGCGGCCATGAACTCGCGCGGCGTGATCGAGATCGTGATTGCTAACGTCGGCGTGCGGCTAGGGGTGTTGAATACCGAAGCGTACACCATCATCGTACTGATAGCCGTAGTGACCTCATTGACGGCGCCGCCGCTGCTACGCTGGCTGCTGCTCTCGGACCAAAAGCCGCCATCGTTACCCGAAAAGGGGTTAGATCGGGCCACCGGCTAATGTTGTAATACCGTACAAGGCGGAAAAACTTCTAGGCACTGAGCGCTATTGTCACGTACAATGAAGGCAAAAGGGGAGCTTTCTTACGTGTTGCATCTGTATATTCTAAAGCTACTGCGATACCGTGGACGCCGGGCGCACCTTATCGCGCTATGCGTCTGTTTGCTGGCTGGCGGTTTGAGCTTGACGACATATGGTGTGTTGCAGACTCATGGCGCCCGGGCTGAAACGCGCAAAACGGAGAAGCCGTTTACGATCGTGGTATTACCGGACACTCAGCTTTATACTAAGCACCACCCGCACATCTTCAGCGTCCAGACCGATTGGATCGCCCGGAACGCTACTGCGCGCAACATTGTCTTTGTAACGCATTTGGGTGATATCGTAGACTCGCTGGACGAATCGCAGTGGCAAACCGCTTCGGACGCGCTAGCCAAACTGGATGGCAAGGTGCCGTATGGTATTGCTCCTGGCAACCATGACCTTGACGTGGCCGGCTCGGCCGATATGTTCAACAAATACTTCCCGACGTCGCGCCTGAGCAACTCGCGGTATTGGGGCGGGAGCTTCAGCGATAGCGGTGAGACTGGGCAGGCCGGAGGCCTAAGCGGTAAAAACAGCTATCATTTGTTCAGTACATCGGGGATTGACTTCATCGCCTTTAATTTGGAATTCTGCCCGCCGGAGTCGGTAGTAGATTGGGTGGACGAATTGCTTAAGAAGCATGCCGCCCGCAAGGCGATTATCGCTACGCACTCCTTTACCCGTGGCGACGGCGAACGCCAGGATAATACCATGTGTGAGGAGTACCACAGTCAGGGTACGTATGCTGGCGCGGAGTTGTGGGAGGCATTGGTCGAGCGCGGCGGGCATACCAATATAATCCTGACCTTGAGCGGTCACGACATCTGGAACCAAACGGGCGGCGCCCGCCGGACCGATTGGGTGCGCGGTAAGCCGGTACATCAGTTGCTGTCTAACTACCAGCAGTTCGGCGAGGGCGGCGACGGTTATTTGCGGCTGATGACCTTCAGGCCACATGAAAATAGCATTGATGTTCAGACGTACTCACCGTATCTCGACTCGTACCTGATCGACCCTGCGAACCAGTTTAGCTTACCACTGTAATAGTCGAGCCCGCAGCCGGCCCGCCCGGGCTAGGGGTTACCGTGAGCACCCCCGCACGAAGAATGTTCTATCCAAGCACATTCTGAGCTCAGGACCGTGCTCACGGTAACCC
>CBFGXJ010000031.1:0-12182 GCA_965652795.1 uncultured bacterium | reverse complement strand
GGTGAGGATGTATTCGTGATCTTCGGTTTGGCTGGAGTGGAGGACGTAGAAACCGTTGTTGGCGAATTGCTTGGCAACACCTTCTGCGGTCATTTGCCATGAGCGCCAAAGGAGAATTGTGTCGCCTTTTTGCAGCTCAATAACACGCTCACCGTCTTCAAAATCAAATTTCAGTGTAAGTGCAACCTTCAAGCGTGTGCGGGCGTATCGTTGATTGGTTTTATGGTCGAAGCCAATCTCTGCCGAATAAAACGAAGGATCAATATTCAGTAAGTCAAAAACTAATCGATGGCGATCTGAAAGCTCAAGCTCTCCTGGCTTATTATCATAGTTAAACCATTCAGGACGCATTTCGGGAGTTTCAAGCTTGTTCGCATAGATTAAGATGTCATTTGGGTTAAGACTCTCATTGATTGTCCTGAAGGCATCACTTGGACTTCTTAGGTTATCGGCAGTGCCGCCAAAGAATAATAAAAGATTGACGGCTTTTTTACCGCCTTTTTTCAAATAGTCTTCCGCAAGGATATTGGCAAAGCGTTCAAATGTAATATCTATCTGGTAGCCTTCAAAAGCAACTTGCCCATCAAACCATTTGTGAATGTTACCTTCTGCAATACGCAACATTACTTCACTAATATCGAGAGCTATATATCGTCCTAGTTTATTTTGGCGCATAAGATGCTGTAGGAGCTTTTTAGCTGGACGAGCATTACCTACACCAATATCCACAACATTAACTGAATCATATCTTTCAAGACGCTTGTCTAAGTAGCTTTGATTCTCTTCAATCAAAGCTACAGTTCGATTTAGTAGATTAGGCGAGTCCTCTTTAGCAAGCTCATCCACATAATCCGCCCACTTATTAGCCCCGCCATTAAAATAATTATACTGCCTCGGAATCTCATGATGCAGCTCCAAATTCCGCACGATGTCGTATATTTGGCCCTGGTTGAAGACTTTGTAGAACTCCGGCCGTGGCGAAACCACCTTCGAGACCAAGGAGTTGCGGTATTTGCGATTTTTCTCTACCAGCTTTTCAATTTGCGGAATGTTCGTGGGAGAATTCGCAACATATGAGCGGCCTTTGTCCTGCACCAGCATCAGGCTCAGCTTGCCCTGTTTGGCTGTTTTGATCCAGTTGCGAACGGTGGACTCAGATATGTTATATCTACTGGCGAGCTCGGTATTCTTGAAATATGTCATGCGTCAATATAATCCAGAAATCGTTAATCTTGTTGACATGTTGCGAATAAAAATCGTAACATATATACGAGCAATCGATTGCCCTACTAGTTCGCAGAAATGTTCCTGTTACTGATCGTAACATTTGTATAATGGTTCTTCAAGAATGTTTCACTTTTAAAATGTAACATTTGTACGCCTTCCTAGCAAAAGGCTTGTGCAACATTATACGCCAGTAGCAGGGTTCAATAAACTTTCAAACTAGCTGTAATCACTTTAAGTAACCATTCCCCAAGAGGGTTGGAGAAAGGTTTATAGTACCCCAATGTCACGAATCGCGCAACATGATCTTGCTCGGCGGCACCAAACCGGCATACTGCCTCTGCTTAGAGGTAGCCGGGTGTCAAATGGTACTACATCCAGCTCACACGCAACCGCAAAACAATTTACGTCAAACACGATCTCTATGGAACCGGGCGCCACCACCCAAATGGCACTTGGTTCCTATTTTGTTACCGAGCAAATGCCGGCGTTTGAGGTAACTACCCAGCCCGCAGCAGATGAACAGGTGGGTGCCTCATTTGAGCAGCTTACCATCCCCGGCCGCCAAAAGTACGTGGCCTTTTGCCATTTGCACAATTTTAGCGATAAACGTTGCCGGGTCACGGTCAAACGATTGCCGGACGTATAGGCCCCGCCATGAGTATCACGAAGTTCCCCGCCGGAATGGCGCGCCCGGCTGATATTGCGTGCGATATTTGCCGGGGACAGATCACACTGGAAGACGCCACGCTGGGCCCGGCCGACGGCAGCGCCCAGCGCATGGCATATATATGCAATAGCCACCTGAAGGACGGCATGCGCCTGATCGACACGCTCACTACCCATTTGGCAGACGTGCAGCCGCACCTCTCCGCCACACCCACATACTCCCACTTAACGGAGGCTGTCGCCCATGGACAACCTGTACATTGAGGAGCGCTCACTTGCAGGGAAAATCTCAGTATCACAGGATTTGGTTCATCACCTCTATACGCGGCGCTCGCCCGAGCGCATCGCCATTGTCAGCGAGAAGCCGGCCGAGCTGCTGGCCTCAACGCGCAAACAATGGTTCAAGCTGCTCCGGCACGTCCAGCGCGAGCGGGCCAGAACACTTAAAAGCGCCCGCATTATAGAGTTGTCGAACCAAATTACCTGGATGCATCAGATTACCTTCGCCTGCCAAAAGTCGCCGGAGGCTCCACTGGCGTGCGATGTTTCCTTCGCTACCGCCGAAGCGTTTTTACAGGCGCCTCCAGAGTGCAGTACGCTCTACGTGCTCGACGCAGTTAACGAAGCCGATCTAGCGCACATTACGAGTCGCATGCCGCGTGGCGGGGTATTGGTAGTGTACCGTGACTGATCAGCAACATGCCCAAAAAAAAGTCCATACTCCACTTAAAGTATGTATGCCCAGGAGTTGTGCTAGTCCTTCCGGCCAGGTACAGTACCTATATGACAAACAATACAAACGACGTAGACACATACATTGCACAATTTAACGGCGAGACCCGCCAGCGGCTGGAGCGCCTGCGCGCCCTGGTGCGCGAGACCGCGCCCGACGCCGAGGAGTCATTTTCGTACGGTTTGGTCGGCTACAAACGTAACAGCAAACCACTGGTTTACTTCGGTGGCTTTGAGCACCACGTCGGCTTCTACGCCACACCCAACGGGCATGAAGCATTTAAAGAAGAGTTCGCCAATTACAAGCAAGGTAAGGGCTCGGTGCAGCTGCCCCTGGACCAGCCACTACCCGAGGCGCTCATACGACGCGTTATCGAGTACCGGATTTCGCAAACCGAGAAATAGGCCGGAAGCCAACCAAGCCCCCGACCAGCCGGTGTCATGCAAGTACATCAAGAAAGTAACCAGTCACCTAGCCAAAAACAGTCGTAGCGCTACCTAGCGAGGCGTAGTCAGCTGCTCAAGCGGAGCATAGCTGGCGCGCGGTACGAAGTCGACTTCTTGAAAGCCGCTCTCTTGCCGGTGGAACACACTCACGCCGCTGCCCGGCTCGGCACCGTCCTGCGTAAGGACGCGGAATTCCTGGCCGTTAATAGCTAATGCGGCTGCGTCGTCGACGCCAATACCGAGGTCGCCCGCTTCATTTTTAGGATCAAGCAAGAAGGGGCCGAAGTACGCGCTGCGCGGCTCGGTCAGACCGTCATCTTTCTCAACAAAGTCGAGGTGCGGGCTTACGGTTGCGTCTACAATGCCTAGGCCGTCAACCGGCAAGAAGGCGTTGTCTTCGGGGCGGCCCGGAGGCGTCGACCAGCTCATGGCTTTCCTGGCCTGCATCACCATGCCGGCGCTACCGCCGCTGATCACCTTGCCGCGGGAATCTACCAAGGCCTGGCCAAAGCCGCTGCGCCTGAAGATCTCTTCAGCTAGCTGCGACCGGCCGCCGGTTACCCAGACAGCGTGCGCATCGCCGAGTTCGTTGGCTATTTGCTCGGGGCTCGGGTCTTCGCCGAACTTGTGGAGCACTGATACGCGTGCGCCTAGCTCACCCTTAAAGACTCCGGTAGCATCCGCTACGGCTTTGTCGTAGTTTTGCGGCGTAGAGGCGGGCGAAGGCACGATAAGCACGTTTTTCTTTGCCTCAACACCAGTTAAAGCAAGGACTTCCTGGCCGATAGCCCTAGTAAGGCCACCACCACGGCCAACCATTACCAATTGCCGTTCAGGAACATCTAATAGGGGTGTGTGTAATTCTGACATGCATTATATTGTACCATTATCGTTACATATTATCAAGTAGTCGCGGGCAGTCTTACATCGATTATAGTTGCTTATACTAACTAAATATGATATAATATACAAATGCGTTATCTGGTTGAGGACTGCATTGATAGAGCACGTGACCTCTGGGAAATTACAGCTGTTAAAATTGCCGCCGGTGCAATGGCCGGGGCTGCCATCGTGGGCAGCTACTGCGCCGTGACCGAACAAGGCCCCTTCGCCCCCGGCGACCGCAAGGAGTATCATGCCGCAAAACATCCCGACGGCCTGGTAGCCGACCTCTCCAGCTTACCCGATACCCTGCCGGGAAGAGTTGCCGCCCTGCTGCCCAATGTCATCAAGATTAACGGCATGCCGAATCCGCCGCGTCCCGACGGCTCCGATCTTACCGGCTCTGGCGTTCGTATTTCGGCAGACACCGTACTTACGGCCCAGCATGTCGTTGCCAACGACGAGGCCAATAAGCAAGAAGCTTACTGCGATAACACCTCCGTCCTTGCTGCAACCAAGGAACCAGTTGAACTCGACTACGGAAGTCCGCATAAAAAATACGGCGTGTCATCTACGGTTAAGAAAGTACAGGCTCAGCCCTTTGCCGTTGGCGATGCCGCAGTTATAACTGTTGAGGAGTTTGGCGTTACGCACATGGACGCGGTAGCGCCGGTAACCTTTCGCGACCTAGCCAAAGACCCCTTAGAGGTCGGTGAACCCGTGTTCGCCCTAAGCTATGGGCCCGACCCCGCCGGCAAACACCGCACGCCCATTGAACGACCCGGTCAGTTAGCCTCACGGGATTCAGACGAAGCAGTCAAGGTGGGAAGTGGCTACAGCCAGCCCCACATCCTAGGGGGCGTTGTGTTGAAACACCCGGCTGGCAGCGATACGGCAGCGGTCGCGACCGGCTTCAAAGATTACAGCGCCTTGCCCGATCCGGACAAACGCCACGTTCCGGGTGATAGCGGCGGCGTAGTCGTGGACAAAGAAGGACGGGTCATTGGTGTGATTTCTTCAGGAACCAAACCGAAGGCGTCTCCAACCCTTGAAGACATTCGGCGCCAGGAGGGAATAGACCCGGCCATACAAATAGTCAATACTCCCCCAGACTACAAGCCGGCCGTTACCGGGGTCTCAGTAGTTAGTGCCGGGGAAGTCTCGGAGATACTAACATACCCTGCCGTGCCCTGCGAAACGTACTAATAGATTCCTCACCCGGGTGAAAGACCAATGAAAATACCCGCCCTTAGGGGGCGGGCACTTTCATTGGTACTCCGTGAGGGATTCGAACCCCCGGCCTTCTGGTCCGAAGCCAGACGCTCTATCCGCTGAGCTAACGGAGCGTACCGCTGCACCTCGATCTAGCCCACTTATAGCTCGAGCTAGTACTTCTAGAAGAGTGCCTGCTAACAGATTACCATATCTTTCACGTTTTGGGGCGCGGCAGGTAGCGCAAAACCAAGAATCCGAGCAGCGCGCTCAGGGCCGAGGCGGCGAAGATGCAGATTTTAGCAGCCGTTACGAAGGCGGTATGGTCGTCGAAGGCCAGCTCGGCAATGAAGATCGACAGCGTGAATCCGATGCCGCCAATCAGGGCCGCGCCCGTCATTTGCGTCCAGCCTACGCCCGCTGGCAGCCGCGTAACCTTCAGCCGGACCATCAGCCAGACAGCGCCGAAGACGCCGATCAGCTTGCCCACCACCAGGCCGACAGCTACGCCGATGCCCACCCGCACGGCGTCGTGGTCGGCGAAAGCATTCGTGCCAAAGACTACGCCGGCGTTGGCCAGCGCGAACAGCGGGATGAC
This sequence comes from uncultured bacterium, assembly GCA_965652795.1. GTDB lineage: Bacteria > Patescibacteriota > Saccharimonadia > Saccharimonadales > UBA4665 > CBFGXJ01. Next base: position 6,418 of record CBFGXJ010000031.1, on the reverse strand, counting down.
CACGAAGGTCGAGACGGGTATGAGCGACTGCTCCAGCCGCTCGGCAATAGCGCCCTTGCGGTCGCGGCGCGACACGATCGGCGCCGCCAGCCCCAGCACCACCCCGGCGATGCTGGAATGCACACCCGATTCCTCAATCGCATACCACAGTAGCACGCCCAAAAGCGCGAAAGCGGTCAAGCGCAGCATCCGGATCCAGTGCAAGACCAAAATAACCGCCAGAATGCCGGCCGCCCACAGTAGCGGCACCAGATGCACGTGCTCGGTGTAGAACAGGGCGATCACCAAAATCGCCCCGACATCGTCCACCACCATAACTGTCAGCAAAAATAACTTCAAGGTGGCCGGCACCCGCCGCCCCACCAAAGCCAGCACGCCGATGGCAAAGGCGGTGTCAGTGGTCATCGGCATACCCCAGCCGCTGAAGCCGTCGTGGCCGGCATTTATAAGCATATACAGGCCGATCGGCACGGCCATACCGCCGACAGCCGCCATGATGGGCAGGCTGGCGGCCTTCAGCGTGCGCAGCTCGCCGCGTACGACCTCACGTTTGATCTCAAGACTGATAACCAGGAAGAAAATAGCCATCAGGCCATGGTTGATCCAGTGCTGGAGCGATTCCGACATGCTCCACGAGCCGAAACCGATGGTAAAATGCTGCTGCCAAAAATCGGTAAACGGCTCCCGCCAAACCGAGTTCGTCAGCACCACGGCAATAACTGCCGCCGCCAGCAAAAACTTGCCACCGGTGGCTTCGTCCTTCAAAAGCAAGCGTACCAGCCGTGAGACGTGGCCGCTGACTGCAAGAGCCGATCGTCGTAGTTTATGTTTCAGCATCTACACCTTAGTATACCGGGTAATCCGGTTATGGCTAAGCCCTAGCCCGGCATAAGTCTTCAGTCAATCTACAGATGCGGGATATTTCACAGCAAAAATAATCCGCCGCGCCTATACTGAAAGGCGTACGTTAGGAGTTTGACATGAGCCCAGAACACGAAAACACCCATTCAGGCCTCGCATCCCCCTTTATGCAGCCCATCCAAAAACAGCAGGCGCCCGCTCCGCCCCCGCAGCAGCAGCGCGCCGAAGCCGTACAGCTATTGCAACAGGAAATTTCCAACTCGAACGACATCCTTATCCAGGCCAAGACCGTCTTTCCCTTCACGCTCTTCCCCGATACTATTACCGTTGACCGCGGCAAGCTGACGATTACCAAGCGCAGCTTCGTGGGCGTAGCGGATGTGATGAGCATCCGGATCGAAGACCTTCTGCATGTGCACGCCAATGTCGGACCGTTCTTCGGCTCGCTCCAGATTGCCAACCGGTTCTTTGACGCCAAAAAGCCCTACCAGTTCAACTGGCTGAGGCGCAGCGATGCGCTCAGGATCAAGCGCATCCTGCAGGGCTACATCATCGCCACCCAAAAGCAGATTGACTGCTCGGTTTTTTCCACGGACGAGCTGACCCGCATGCTAGATGAACTGGGCAAATCGAGCCCTGTCGGCGACCCGTAACATTGCCCATAGGATTGTTGCGTGCCGGTCGCGGGCTTGCTTGATGCAACATTAGTACTAGGTGAGGATCAGCTTAGTGAGGGTCGTCGCGCCTTGGCCGCAGCGGCGGTATATGATCGACCCGGCGCGATGTTACACCCAGGAGCGGAACATCATACGTATGTTGAAAGGCCAGGATAGGTACGTTACGGCCTGATTTATGCCGTGGACGCACATGGCCGTCTTCGCCTGCGTACGGATGGTTGGCCTGCGGACTGGCGATCACTTCGACCCGGTCGTCAATATATGCCTGATTGGCAATGCCACCCGCCACCGAACGGCGCAAATACGGCCAGTAACGGTTAAATAACGGCGTCCGACCCGCAAAGCATGCCCCTGCAACGACGGTACGATTGCCGGTCTGGCTGTGCGGCTGCATATACTCATGCATAAAGCGGCCGGCTTGCGACTTTCTCAGGTCCATGAAGCCGTAGCGCCCTTTCCAGGCGGCGCTTGCTGCCGACATTAGCGCATAGCCTTTGTCGTGGAAATAGCTCTTAGCCACAGACATATCTAACGGGCTTCCATGATGCGCCAGCACAAGCTTACATGGCCGGATGCCATGCTGCTGCGTCAGACGTACGTTATGGCCATACATATGATATGGATTGGTCACCTCAAAAAAGAGCGTGTCTTCTTCGTCGTAGATTTGCGCAAACCTAGCAGTGGCGTTACCCTTGTCCTCGACCGTATCCATCAGTACAACCGACATATTATTGGTTCGCAGCCGCTCCAGCAGCCCTTCATCGCCGTTGGCATATGCCACCATTCGCTCCAGCTGCGCCCGGCTCAGGCTGTCAAAATTAGATATATTGCATTCTTCATATACCTTCCGTGCCTGCTCCGGGCCGATGGCTTGCACTTGATCGCATACGGCTTCGAGCGACTGCTTCCAGCGGTCGGGGCGTAATTCGTAGCTGCCGTCTTGGGTTCGCGTAGGGAGCGTGTAATCGTGCATGCGCAAGTCGAACGTGTACGGCAACTGTCTCACGGCACGGTTCGGCATGCCGATTACATTTTGGTAAAGCTCCGTCGTCAAATAAGACAACTCGCTTTTTAGGAAAGAGCTGCCGAGGCGGTCATCCACCCACCTGAGTTGAGCCCGTACGTATGCCTTTGGGTATCGCTGGTCAGCCGCCAGGGTAACGGCCGCTTCATTAGTATGATGCGGCTGGCCATTCTTGCGCCACGGTTGCTCGGCCCCAGGCGACACGACACGCCGCAACAATCCTACCGCCCGTTCATAAAACGCAGTGTCCTGCGTGCAGGCCAAAGCTGCAATGCGCCCTAATCGCGCCCGGCCTTCATCAAACCGGTTTTGCTCTTCAATACGGGGGTACTGCTGATCATGCATGCCCGCCATTAACAAGCCGATGTCATCCGTATGCACCGGCAGCCCCTGCTCGGCAGCGGCCTGATAATTGAATGTGTATTGTTCTCTTGCACCAGCTGTTGGCATATCGAAATAATATACCACATCCTAGTATTGACCAGTACACAAGTATATAAGCTGTCAGTTTATTCTACTGCTTTTTGGTGCCTTCGGGCGTTTCGCCGTTATTTATGACGATCGGGCCGACGTTTATTACCTTGTTTGCGTCCGGCCGGTAGATGATCGCTTTTTTGGCGTTGGTGTAGATAAGCAGTTTGTCGCCGTTATTGGCGTCGGCGAAGAACGGCTGGTCCTTCAGCTTACCCTTGTCCTGCACGGTGGCGATGGTTGGCTTCTCATCTTTTGGCAGCGTCATCAGGTTGCCGACGCGGCCAACGAGATCGTTGGTCTCTTTGTCGGCGGCAGCCGTCGGGTTAGACTTCAAGTGATTGTACTTACTGTAAAACACAATACTGGTTGTTACGGCCACCACGAGCACGACTGCCATTATGATCAGCCATTTCTTGTTCCCACCGGTCTTTTTTATTACTTCCATCATGAATCCTTTCTTTTAACTAAACTGGTCCCTGCCTACATCCTTGGGGGTAATGTAGACAGGGAGCGTCGCACCTACGGCCGGCCGTAGGTCGGTAACTGAATAACCTGGAGGAAGGTGCGGGCGTTACCGGCAGTGATGGTTGGGCCACCGCCCTCACTTTGGCCATACAGCGCAACTATCGTGCCGGCGGCTAGGTAGATTGTGGTGCTGGTCACCGGAGTCATGGCGCCGCTGACAGATTGGGACATGCTGCCGATGGAGACCAGTGAAGCGGAGGTGTCTGATAGGGTTGCCGTCGGGGTAGTACTGTTGGCGTAGATTGCAACGAAGTCGGTTTGCGTCGTGCCGGCAGTGTCGTACTCGATCTGGCCCGTCAGCTGGTACCAGCCGCTTTGCGTGATGGTGATGGTGCCACCGCCGTTCAGCGTTGAGACAGTCGTATTGGTGTTGTAGTTCGGCGACGCTACGCTGGTGCTTAGCGGCATGAGCGTCATGTTGGTTGCACTACTGGTAAGCGAGCTGTTGCTTGCCAGGGCAATCCGGGCCCGGGCCAAAGCGGCATGCGCGCTGATCACCCGCCATTTGCTGGCGCCGCCATCGTACTGCAGCAAGGCCGTGCTGTTGGGCGAGAGCACCAGGTCTGAGCCGGCGCTGATCTGGTTGCCGGCCAACGAACTGCCCGAGAGGTTCGCCAACGTTACCAGCGAGGTACTGTGGATGTTGTTCAGGAAGAGCAGTTTGCCGTCTGACGGGTTGGCAATACCGGTAAGCGTCAGGTTTGAGGCCGGGTTGAGCCGGATTGTCGAGTAGTTGCCCAGGTCGACATTGTTCTGCGAGCCGGTCGTGGTGTAGTCGGTCGGATTCTTTTGGAAGGCAACGCCACCAGAGGAAACCGCCAGGGCGAGACCGGTCGTGTTGCTGCTGTTGCCTAGTTCAAGCGTGGTACCGGTATTGCTGGTGTTTGACTGCGTGAAGCTTACCAGGCGGCCGGTAGTCGCCATCAGGGAGCTGGAACTGACCACCAGGCCCTTGCCGGTCGTTATGCTGTTGGCGTTGATAGCCACGGCTGTGCCGGTCAGGGTCGCGTCGTCAATCTGCAAGCCGTTACCCGTGTGCGCACCACTGAAGTTGAAGCGGGCCAAGCCGTTCGCTGCTGCACCTGTCGAGCTGTTGGTGATGGCGAACAGATTGCCGGTAGCTGCCGTGTCGGTGCTGTTTATGACCAAGCCGTTACTTGAGCCAAGCGAATTCCAGCTCCAGGTTTGCGTGTAACCGGCGTTGTCGAGCGCACCGTTGGCCATGGCGTTAGTGAGCGTGTTCATCGCCACACCAGTGGATGCAGTTGTTCCCACCTGAGTTACGCTGACACCATAGGCCATGACATAGATCGAACCGGTACCGTTACTGGCATTAGCGCGGAAGTCAACCGTATCGCCTGCGTTGAAGGTATCAACATAGCTCACTGAGATCGGTTGCGTGTCACCCCCGCTGGCGATGGCGCCGCTGGTGGCCATAACCGAACCGTTCTTAAGTACTTGTGCGTAGGTCGTCGGACCGGTACCGCTCGTCATGATACTGGCGGTAAAGGTAACAGTGTATGTACCGCTCTTCGTCATAGTCAGGACGCTACCGCTTTGAGTAATGCCATTAGCGGCATTGTTGCCGGTAATGAGAATCCTATTGGCAGTGGGCGCCGCGGTGTTCATGTTGGCTACCCCCGTAGAGGTGATCGCCGACTGCACCGCACTACCTGATGCTGGGCCGGTAGCCGTATCACGCGCCGTGAAGTACGACGCCGTCTGGCCGTTGATCGGCACAAAGCCGGAAAGCTTCTTGATGGTGAATACCGGGCTGTTCAACGTGTTGGTAGTGCCGCTGAAGAAGAGCGCTTGCGCCTTAATGACATCGCCCGCCGTCAAGTTCATCTGATAGGTGTGCGCGATACCGCCGCCGTCGTTGTTACCCGTCATATAGAACTGGCCCGACGTCGAGAATACCACGCCGTTCCGCATAAAGCGTACCTGAGCATTGTTACTGGTGGTATTGGCGTTTTCGTCGATACCGGATGTAAAGGTCAACTCGTACACACCGCTCGAGACAATCGTGAAGGGCGAAGCGCCGGCCGCAGCAGTAAGGCCGGCACTGGCGCCAACCGTGTCAAAACTGACGTCCTGGAAGGTGTTAGCCGTGCCGCTCATAGTCTGCGAAGTCGAGCGTGAAACAGTCGCGTATTCTCCACCCACGGCGCCGATGTCGGAGGTCGTGTAAACATTCGTACCGTTACTGATCAGTTGGATGGAACTCTGGTAGCTCGAGAGTGTCGTAGTCAGGCTGCCGTCGATTGTTTCGGTGCCATTGGCGTCGATGTTGACGACATTACCGTCACTGCTGACCTTCTTAACCGTAATCGTCTTACCGGAGTTAGCGACAGCCGTCGGCAGGTTAACGGTGACGTTACCGGCCGTAGTGTCGACAAGCAGAGTCTTGTTCCAGACGCCACCCAAAGCCGTGGTACAGTTGGCCGTAGTCGTACAGCTGGCGACCGTCGTACTCGCGCCGCTGCCTGCGCCGCCAACGACGCGCCAAACAGTACTGCCCGAGTCATAGATCAGCTGCACGGAGGCATCAACCGCCAAGGTAAGGTCGCCGCCGGTACCAGTCTTGACCTTATTCGCGGCCAGACCCGTAGCCGTTGAAGAGTCGCGGATAACTGCAGCCTGCGCGGCAGCGTTCAGGATGGTCAAAATCTTACCGTCGCTGCCGCCAGCAATGGAGTCGATCGTCTGCGTGCTGGCGCCGGTCAGACGGACCAGGCTGGTGTTGCCAAAATCGACATTAGTACTAACACCATTAGTACTAAAATCACTGCCTCGCTTAGTTGCAATTGCGTTCGCGAACGATGCAACCAGACCGGCACTTGTCGATGTGTCTACA
>CBFGXJ010000030.1:0-12409 GCA_965652795.1 uncultured bacterium | reverse complement strand
CCGGGCACCTGCACCTGCATGGCGGCCCGGACAGCTTGGTCGTTTAAGGAGAAGCCACCCGTAACTGCCCACGCCGGGCAGTTACCCGCAGCAAAAAGAAATCCCCCGGCCTTAGCGGCTGGAGGATTTCAGGTGCGAGCCCGCTTCAAGGACTCACCGGGTATAGCTTAGCTTACGCGCGGCTAGCCTCGCGGTCGCCCTGGTAGGATGGCCGGCGGCCTTCCTGCGGGCGAGCCTCGGTCACAACGACCGGACGGCCAAGCAGTTCTTTGCCGTCAAGGCTCTTGATAGCTGCCTGGGCTTCGTCGTCGGATGACATCTCCACGAAGCCGAAGCCCTTGGAGCGGCCAGTTTCCCGGTCCATAATGACTTTGGCGGAAACTACCTGGCCGGCTTGTGCGAAGAATTCTTCAAGCTGGTCGTCGGTTACGGCGTAAGCCAGTGATGCTACAAATAACTTTGTTGCCATGTACGTTTTCTATTCCTTATCTTTACCCGGGTTTCCTGATTGACAGAAGCTGCGCCCCAGTATTTTGCATTAACATTTTATCTAGAAGACACACTTTTTATTGTACGCATTAGCAGCTTTATTCTAGACACCGCATTATACCCATCAATTTCAAGATTGTACAGTGAAATATCTTACGTAGTGTTTCGGCATAATGTGATATGATAGCTTTTTTACTTGATGCCTCTCTTGGTGAGCGGGCTGGCAGGACGAGCAGTGCCAGAGCGATTATTGTACTATGGCAGCTACTGTGGCGTGGCGCGGTGCAGCAGTGCCGGATACATGTGCAGCGAGCCGGTGGCTACCAGGACGGGCTCGGGCCGGGCGGTAAGCAGGTTCAGGGCGGCGCCCAGGTCCGGTTCGAGTTCGATGCTCCATTGGCCCTCGGTTTTACAGAAAGCAACCACCAGCTCCGGGTCTTCGCTTTCCGGCGACAGCGCGTCGCCGGGCGGCACGTTCGTTACGATGATATGGTCAGCCAGCGCAACCAGCTCGGCAGCAGCCAGCGGTAAACGCGCAGGGTCGGCAGCAATGAATGCAGCCAGCACCGCCACCGGCCGGCCGGGGTAACTGGCGCGGATGCTGGACGCCAGCGCCCGCAGTTTTTGGGCGTTATGGGCGCCGTCCACCACGACTACGCGGTCATCATAAGTCAGCGGCTGCATGCGGCCGGGCACCTGCACCTGCATGGCGGCCCGGACAGCTTGGTCGTTTAAGGAGAAGCTGTCGCGCGCAGCAATAAAGCGCACCGCAGCCAGTGCCAGCCCAAAGTTGCGCTGCTGAAAGAGTGGCAAGACTGCACTGACCAGCCCCAGCCCCTGCAATATGTGCAGGTCTGCCTGCTGCTGCGCCGCCCGCCGCCGGATGCACTGCATCACCTCCGGTTGCTGCTGGTAACAAAAAACGGCGTTTTTAAGCTGGATGATGCCGGCTTTGTGCTCGGCGATGTCTTCGAGCGTCGGGCCGAGCACGCGCTGGTGGTCGAGACCGATATCGGTTAAAACCGCCACTTTGTCCGGCCGCTCCACGACATTGGTAGCATCCAGCCGGCCGCCGAGGCCGGTCTCAACCACGGCATACTCCACCCGCCGGCGGGCAAACACCCAAAAGGCGAAGGCCGTCATCAGCTCAAAGAATGTAACCGTAGCGCCGCTGGCCCGCACCAGGCGCAAAAACTCGCTCAACTCGCGGCAGAAATCAGCTTCAGGCAATGGCTGCATACCGAGCTGCACCCGCTCGTTCACTTCTTGCAGATGAGGCGAGACGGTGTGGCCCACCCGTTTGCCGGCGGCGTGCAAGAGTGCGGCCGCGTAGACCGTGGTGGAGGTTTTGCCGGAGGTGCCGGCAATGTGCACGACGCGCATCTTGTGTTGGGGATCGCCGAGGAAGGCCAGCAAGCGGCGGATGTGACCGGTGGTATACGGGTCAGCCCGCTTAACGGCGGTAGGGCGGTAACGCTCCAGGGCCCGCCGCGCCTCAGCGAAGGTTCGGATTTCTTCTGGCATCTTCTTCATCATACGGCTAAAGCGGTTATGTCTGCAATGGCTGTGGAATCGGTGGCGCGAGCCGCTTACCAGCACGCCTGCCCGGTTTGCCGGCTGGTTGGCATTACGGCATTACGGCATTACGGCATTACCATGGTAAGGCAGGGGTGATGGCACCAACAAGTCCATCTGGTAATCCAGAGGCGCACCCGCTACAATAAATCCTAATGAAGCGGTTCTATAACGTTCTCGTAAACACGCTGATCGCCAACGTGACGACCAGTTATTTGTGGTTCGCCCTGACCTTCTGGGTATACCTAGAGACGCGCTCGGTGCTGGCCACGGCCATCATCGGCGGGTCGTACATGCTGCTGGTGTCTGTCTTCAGCCTGGTGTTCGGCACCATCGTCGACCACAACAAGAAAAAGCATGTCATGATGGCGTCGACGGTGATCACGCTGGGCATGTACATTTTGGCCGGTTTGATCTACCTGCTGGTTTCAAAGGCGCAGCTGGTAGACTGGCACTCGGGCTACTTCTGGCTGTTCGGCGGCGTGATTTTAGCCGGCGGCGTAGTAGAAAACATGCGCAACATCGCGCTTTCTACCACTGTTACGCTGCTAGTGCCAAAGGACGAGCGCGACAAAGCCAACGGACTGGTCGGCTCTGTGCAGGGCGTGGCTTTTTTGGTTACGTCGGTCTTCAGTGGTCTCTCGATCGGGCTGCTGGGCATGGGCTGGACGCTGTTTTTGGCGATTGTTTTGACGGGCGTGGCGCTGGTGCATCTGCTGTTCGTATCCATCCCCGAAAAGCGGGTGGCGCACGACCCGGAGCTTGCCAGTAAAAAGATCGACATCCGCGGCAGCATCGCCGCCATCAAGGCGGTGCCCGGCTTACTGGCGCTGATCCTCTTTAGTACCTTCAACAACTTCTTGGGCGGCGCGTACATGGCGCTGATGGACCCGTACGGCCTGACGCTGTTTTCGGTGGAAATGTGGGGCATCGTACTGGGCATTACCAGCAGCGGGTTCATCATCGGCGGGCTGATCGTGGCCAAGAAAGGCCTCGGCAAAAACCCTTTGCGCACCCTGCTGCTGGTAAATGTTGCCGCCGCGCTGGTAGGAATGGCGTTCGCGATCCGCGAGTTCTGGCTGCTGTATGCGGCCGGAATCTTCGTCTACATGTGCCTGGTGCCCGCCGCCGAGGCCGCCGAACAAACGGTGATCCAGCGGGTAGTGCCGTTTGAGCGCCAGGGGCGCGTCTTCGGCTTTGCCCAGAGCATCGAGACGGCAGCATCACCGGTGACAGCACTTGCTCTGGGGCCGATTGCACAGTTCTGGCTGATCCCCTACATGAACAGCGACGCCGGCAAGTCGCAGCTCGGCTGGCTGCTGGGCAGCGGTGAGGTGCGCGGCATTGCGCTGGTGTTCGTGATCGCCGGGTTCTTGCTGCTGGTGGCCACGCTTTTGGCGTTTGCCAGCCGGGCGTATCGGTTGTTGTCTGGGTTTTATGCTCGGGCTTAGGGGGACCGGCTTTGCCTATCGAGCACCCTAACTAGGTTGAGGATGTAGCCGGCAAGACTTTATACAGCTAGTGGCCGCTTATTTTTCAGTCTTCGACACGATTATGGTCTTGGCGGCGATATCTCCTAAACGCTGCCGTTTCTCATTGCCTGCGATGAAAGCAAGACCTGCCACGTAGGGGATAAAGTACGGAAACGCATCTATGATCCTGAATATATTTCTTAGAATAATCTGATGGATTGTTGGCTTTTTGCCGTCTTCGCTTGCTACCCGTAGGCCAAAAGCTAATTTGCCCAGACTAGCACTGAAGCACCATTCCATTAGAATAAAGTAGCTCAGCACACCCAGGCCGAATAAGAGAGCCGGCATACCAGTTAGCGATGCCTGGTGAGAGACATTTTCACCCACAGTAGTTGTAGTAACTGTTCCGAAAGTAAGTGTAGCTACAACAAATGCAACTATGCATAGCACGAGATCTATCAACCCGGCAAAAATGCGTTTTGGAGTTATTTGAGAGGGGGTGGACGTTTTCTTCATATCGTTACCGTATCGGTTAATTTTTTAGGATTCAAAACTCAGATTATGAGAAGAGCTAGCTATCTATACGGTGACTCCGTCGCCTCGTTATATGCATCAATTGCGAAAGCGGCTTCAGATATTGCGATCAATGCGATATCCCACCCCTTTATAGGCGCCGATAGGTAACCCTCCATGCTCTCGCTAGCGGGCAAATTAGGGTTATAAATCCAAACAGCCCGTTTGTACCTTATCGGCGGATAATCTCCAGTAGGATGCTCTTTTTTAATATCACCTTTACGAATGACTTTTGTAGGCTGAATGCCGATTGTATGGGTTATTTCATCTGCCTCGCAATCAAAATTTGCAATTAGAAGTTCTGATTTAATGCTGTCATCCATGGTTCAAATCCTTAGTCGGCCGGTTTACCATCCACGTACCACAGTCCATGATGTCGAGCATACTTCTCATAATAAGATAAGAACACGCTCATCTCTTGTTGTTCACCATCTTCAAGGTTATTTTCAAAGTTACCGGTAGCGTCATTTGCGAGTTCAGGGAATGTCTCATAGATTACCTCAGGAAAATCGTTCTTAACCCAGTCTTCTGGCTTAAAATCGTCAGTAACCTCAAATAGTTCACTAGGGTACCACCAGGGGCGCCCGCTAAGCTCATTGTCATCCGGAATAATGAGAAAGAATTCGTGCCCCAACATCTCCCTAATGCCCGACACAACGTACCGCTTGCCTACAGTCAGTGGAATCTGTTTCCCGTCACCACCGAACGCGTAGTTTCTAATATCTAAGGGTATGTCTACTTTTTTGTTACGGCTTGCTTTTACAATCATCTAAACTCCTATTTCACCAACTTAACTGCTGTAATCTCACCTGTCACGAAATTTTCAAACCAATGTGCGGTTAACTTCGTCCCATCTTGTAAGTATTGAGTATACTGGAATTTTTGCCAAGGGAATTGGAATCTCGGGTCAGCCATCTTTACCCCCTTCATAACATGTTCTGCTCCCGTCAACCTCGATCCATGGCTTCTAACCTGCTGAAGAAAAACATCTGTCTTTAGAGGAGTACCACTAACACGGGATATAGCTTGTGCAACATGACTATTAGGAACTTTATCATATACTCGTATTCCTGCCCGAGACGCGGGTATGCCCTTTTTAGCTGTCTGTTTTGCCACTTCTTTTGTCATTTGTTTCGTAACATGCTTAGCAACAACAGGAGCAGATCTGAGGGCAATGGCGCCCAACACCACACACCACGGACACATCCCACTAAGGTCCTGCTCATTCACCGGATCAACCGGATACACATAGTTATTCTGCACTCCACCTTCAATCGGATCGACTTGCAGGAACCTACCTAGTTCGGCAATGTAGACTCTTGCACCCATTTGGGTTGGGTTGAGCGTAAAGTCTGTTTCATGGATCTTTTGGTGTTGGCCCATCCAGGCATAGGTTGAGGATTGGGCGGTGTTGGTTGGCGTTGTTGTTGGGTTGCCGAATGGGTCGTAGATGTAGGTGCCGGTTTGGGTGCCTGCTGTGTTGGTGGTGGCTAGGATGTCGCTGTGGAGATTTGGCAAGCTGTAGACTTTTTGGTCGTTTGGCTGGGCTTCTTGCGGCCGCAGTGTTAGCAGTACGCCACCTGCCAGGCGGATGTACTTCTCAATGACGGTGCCGGTTGGGTTTTTGAGGACGTCCGGGCTGTCTGCACCGGTAATGTAGCCATACCGGTAATCGCTCTGAGTGGTGCCGTTGAGCTTGGTAATACGTGAGGTAATCCGGTTCTGGGCATCCCGGTTGTACAGGCTTTCTTTTGTGGTTGCCCCAGCCGTTTCCTTAATGGCGACGTTGCGGTCCTGGGAGTCGTAGGTGAATTGGGTGGTTGTAGTGGTGCCGAGGCGGATGGTATTGCCGTGGGCGTCGTATTGGGCGGCGCTTAGGTCTGGGTTGCTGCTTGTTACTAGGCGGTCGGCTTGGTCGTAGCAGTAGAGAGTAGCCGCGCCATTTACGGTTTGGCTGGTGCGGTTGCTGTTTTTGCCGCTGTTAGTGTTAAGGCCGGCTGCACACGAAGCATCCTGAGTGCCAAAGCCGTAGCTGTAGGTGTTCCCGCCAATGGTTGCGCTAGTGAGGCGTCCGGCTTTGTCGTAGCTGTAGTTCTTGCTTGTGCCGTTTTCGGTGCCGCTTACAATCTGGCCGCTCTGGCTGCGGGTAATGGTATCGCTAATCTGGGTCGTGCCGTCGCCGAGCGTATGCGTCAGCGTGTTGTTGTAACCTAACGTGTGGTAGCCAAAGGTTACCTTTTGCTGGTCTGCATTCGGATACTCAACGTAATCTAAGCGGCCGTATTGGTCGTAGTGCGGCTTGGCTAAAGTGACGCCGTCTAAGATTTGGTCGGTTAGACGGTGGAGGTTGTCGTAGACGAATGTCTCTGTGCCGAGCGGGCCGCTGCGGCTGCTCATGCGACCGAGGGTGTCGTAGCTGGTGGTAGTGACGTTGCCGCGGGCATCGGTGTAGCTTACGGTCCGGCCGAGAAGGTCAATGGTAGTTGTAATCGTGCCGTTGGCGTCGGACGTGCTGGTTACAAATGGGTTGTTGGATACAGCATAGTTATTTGTAATTGTTCTGGCGGTGCGGCTGATATTTGATCCTACTGTGCCAGTGCTCGGGGTAATCGTGCCGACGGTTATAGCCGGAATAGCGGTTGTGAGCAAGCGGCCACGGGTATCGTAAGTCATGCATGTCCATGGATCGCTATTGATTCGACTGGCGACGGTGTTTCCAGCATCGTCGTAAATGCTTTCAATGGTGCGGGGTGCGTTTAGTCCGGCAGAGGTTGTGGCCGCGTTGTTGTCCGGATCAGCTTCAGTCTTAATCTTCATCCGTGCCCCCTGGCGGTGGGCTTCGACCGTACCCGCGGTGCATGGATTGTCACGCGTTTCACTGCCGGCGTAGTAGCTGTAGCTTGTTACCGTGCTGCCCGGGAGAGTCTTGCTGGTTTGGCGCAGGTAGGTGTTGGCTACGGTGTGGTTTTCGTACGCACTACTGTTGGTTAGGTTCAAACCGGCTGGATCAACGGTGCTGCTGTGGGCGAGGCCGAGTTCCGGCAGTGCGCCGTAGTTAGTCGTCGTGGTGACATCACCAATGGTGCTGTCATATACTTTGGTGCTGGTTGGCAGGTCGTAGTTAGGCTTCAAATACTGGGTGATGTTTTCCCACTGCTCCGCCTGTCCCGGCCTTGTCACGAATAACGTAAAGGTACTGTCACCGGTCTTGTTGTAGTACTCGATGGTAATGTCACGTAAGGAATTGCCGGTGTTGTTGTATACCTTGGCCGGGTGGTCGCGGGCGGTGCCGTCATTCCAGTCGTTGATTAGCAGGACGTTGTCTATGTACATCCGTACCCCGCCGTCACTATGAATCTTAAAGGTGTGGTTGCCACTAGCCGGGAAGCGCATTTTGCCGGTGGCTCGGAAGCCCCAGTTGTCGGTGACGCCAGCAATGGGCGAACCGGAGCCGTAGCTTTTGCGCATGGCAGTGAGGTCTACGCCGGAGGCTTCGGCTAAGCCGGTTGTGCGGAGCTTGGGTGCACCGATCAGGCTTTTACTTTCCGGGCCGTAGAGGTAGTAGGAGACGGCCAAGCCGGTAATGCCTTCGTCGTAGCCGGTGTCGGTACGCGGGACTTGGGCGGCATTAGCTGCTAGTGGTTTGCGGTCGGAGCCGTACCAGGCAGATGGTGCTGGGCCGTACTGCGAGATGGCGCGGTCGTCATCGTCGTAGATGGTGGTGGATTTGAGGCCGGTGGCATCGGTACCGGACAGTACCATATCCTTGTTTGCATCCCACTCAGTAACAGTGGCAAGATTGGCAGCGTCCACTGCCCGGATCGTGCGCAGGGATTTGTCATACTCGATACGCTGGCTAAAACCGTTCGGTTCGGCTGCGCCGGAGACGTGCTGCTCGGTAACACCGTGGTAGCTTGGACTGGCGTTGGCGTCACCTGGTTTGTAGACAATGCTGTGCGTAATGCGGCTAGCGCCAGTCGTTGCGGCCGGTTGCTTTACTTCGGCTGCACGACCGAGGATGTCGTAGCTAATTTCCGTTAGAACACTCGCGTCATTTGCCCGGACACCCGCGGCAACGGCGTCATTGGCCAGAGCGTCGCGCACGGCCACAATCTGCCCGAGAGTGTTGTACTGGTAATCTACGGCTTCGTTGCCCGGCTCGAGGATGCGGGCCAGATTGCCTTGCTTGTAGTAAAAGTAAGTTGCGCGGCCGTCGTTGGTTTTGAGCGCACACAGCATGTTGGTTGGCGTGGCATCGAAGCCGGACGGGATCGAGCCACACTCGGCAGCTCCGGCGTAGAACGGCTTGGCCCAGCGGCCAATGTCGGTGCCATCCGAGATCATCGTTAGTTTGGCGGGCGTGCCGGAGTAGTCGTACTTGAGGGCGGCTGGTTTACGGTCGTCTACTGGAGTTGTTACCGAGCGTAATGAGCCGTCCGGGTTAAAGATGTACGTCCGGCCGTCGGCGTCCTCGAGGGTGAATGAGGCGTCGCCGTTCTTGACCAGTTTGCCGTCTTCGTTAACGGGTGCAACGTACTTATGGCCGTTCCACTTGTACTCGTGCGTGCTGCCGGTGGAGTCGCTCAAGATAACGCTGTCACCACCAGTTTTGAGGTGGTCGTAGCTTAAACTGCCGTCCGGGTCGATGCCCAGCTTCCAGCCCGCCGGTAAAACTTGCGCACTCGGCGACAGCCACGAGCCAGGCACAACGCGGGTCGAGCCGCTCACACCCACTTGCTCAGCCAGCAGCGTCATGGTCGCCCCGCCGACATTCTCGTAATATTCAACCGTAATCGGAACGGACTGTCCGGCCGTAAAGAAATACTCGCTGCCCCACTTTTCGTAGGCGGCTTTGTCGTACCATTCGTTCAGGACAGTTGTGTTATTGGTGCCGAGGATAACGCGGGAGCCGTCATCGCTAGCGGTGCCGAGCTTCCACATGCCGGTGGCGGGCACCGTAATGTAGCCGGTCCAGCGGGCCAGGAAGCCATTTGCGGGCATGCTTGGGGCCGGTGCGCCGGTTTCCCAGTTAAACGAGAGTAATGGGTCGGTGCGCTGCATAATGAGCGTGTTGCTGGCGTCGGTAAAGCTGTGCGAGCCGGTGTCTTTGTAGTAGCGACCAACGAGCCCGGACTGCTGCCCAACCTGGCGGGCGCCGGTGTGCAGCCATTCATTAGGCACAACGCCGGTGTAACCTGGTGCTTGCACCAGGAACTGCATAACGGCTGAGCCGGTCGATTCGTAGTATTCGACCGTAATGGGTACGATTTGGCCGGCCGTCAGGTTTACCGCCGAGCCGTATAGCGTCGTTGCCTGCTGGCTTTGCCATTGGCTCAAGACTTGCGTACCGTTGACGGTTACACGCGAGCCGTCGTCACTGCGTGTCCCAAAGGTGTAGCTACCAGCCTTCGGAGCCACAAAATAGCCGCTCCACTTGGCATAGTAGTTGTCGTTGGCAATAGACGAGGCCGGTTGGCCGGTACCCCAGTCAAAGTCCACCTTGGCATCTACCCGGCGCACGTTCGGTTCACCGGTTGTAGGCTGACCGCTGGTCCAATATTCGCCGATTAAGCCGTTGCGGGAGCGCACCGGCGAGTTGTAATCCAGGCTGACGCCCAAAGATCCGCCGAGCGCCGAGGATGTGTGACTTGAGGCACTCGTTACCACATTACCCGTCGCCAGGCCGACCGACACTGGCCCAAGCGTATCAAATGTTTGTGTCGAGTCCTTACCGGTGCGCGTATCAATCCTAAAGGCTTTGGGCGCACCCCACGGCCCATCCGTGCCATGGAACGGATTATGCGTTTTCGCCTGAATGTAATATGTCATACCGTCTTCGAGCAGCCCATCTGGGATCGTCCAGTTGGTGGCGGCTTCGGCGCCGGAGATCATAACGGTGCCGGCACACTGCGTGCTGGTGCTAACGCAGTATTTGTAGAGCAACTTCGAGCCGTTGTGCGGGTGCGTGTGGCTGGTAATGCTGAATGACGCCTGCGGATCGGTAAAGACCTGGTTAGCAACCGGCGTTAGCACTGTTGGCGTCGGCAAAAGGTCAGAGTAGGTAAATTCCAGCCATGATGTCTCCGGATTAAACATCTTGAAGGTCGTCGACAGTTCCTCCTGGCCGCGGATGAAGACCGCCGCGCCATAATCCCCGGCCTGGATGGCATTGCGGTACAGCTGGGTCACGTTAATGTCGCCCTGTTGGCCGATTAAAGCATCCCCCGCCCAGGAACCTGGCCGATAGCCGTTGAACTGCCAGTAGTCGGTGTGCCAGGCGCTAAACCATTTATTATCGTCCGTGCCGGTCCAGAAGTTAGTGCCGCTGCGCTTTTGCAGGTGCAGCTTCGCATTATTAACGTCTTTGTCCTTCAGGAAGTCGTAGTTAACCGCGAACGCTGATTGCCACCATTGCCAGTAGCCTTGCTCGTCCAGAAGTGAGCCGGCGTATATATTGCAGACTGTCGGGTGGCAGCCGGTGCCGTCGCTCTTGAAGGAGTAATAGTTGTCGCTGCTGCCGTTTAGGGTGCCGAGATAGATAATTGGTGCCACGGTCGGATCAATAACGGCTGGAAAGGCGCGCGCCGGCAGGCTTTGCAGGTAGCTGCGGTCAACGCCCACGCTCAGGCGGCCGTTTTCGTAGGTTTGCTTGAGGTTACCGTTGGTAGTGTAGCCAATATTATTCAAGATGAGGTTTGGCGCGGCGATGCCGAACTGCTCGTCGAGCGTACCTTTGAATTTGTATTGCAGGCCGGTTTTGTCATTCGCTGTTGTTGCTTCAAGTTCACCCCCGACTAGCTCAAAAGATACGCGGTTGGTGGCGTTTTTGTCTTTCAAAATAATATTTTCTTTCAAGCCGCTCGAACCGACGGTGTAGGCTATATTCACCCCCGGCCAGAGGTCGTAGTAGTTGATGGTCTGCTCGTTATCGGCCCAAGTAATGACTGGCGCGACGCCTTTCTTAGCTCCAACCGGTTTGAACCCAACCTGCTGGCCGTCTTTCTTAATGCGAATCATCGGCACACTGGCATCGGAGGGTGCAAAACGGGCTTGCCAATCGTTGTCTTTAACGGTAAAGGTCGTCTGTCCCGAGAAACCAGATTTAACCGCGCCGAACGCTTCGCCGAAGAAGTTGGACGAGTCAGCCGCGTTTTTATCTTCAACAACGGTCGTGTCAATCTTCTTCCATGTATTGTCCTGCTTGAAGTACTGGGGAGCTTTGTACTCGCGCCGCGTCAACGACCCGTTCGAGTTCAAAAAAGTGTCGCTGAAGGCGGTGCGCTTGTCTTCAAGCTCACGCACCTTCTGCACCGGCTGGGCTTTGTCGCTGGCGGAAAGGTCTTCGCCTACCGCCGCCTTATTAGCCGGGGCTTCTTCGACCTCAGCCGGCCTTTCAGCGAGGGCACCGGGCAGATTACCCTGCATTCCCTCTTGAACAGCCTGTGCAGCCACCGATGCCGTCGGCACAAAGACACTTATCAAAAATACAAAACAGATGCCAAGCATCAGCGCACGATGTTTAAAAGAAGTGTACATGTATCTCCCCAGATAACTTATTGACGATTAGGGGCATCATACGCTTAGTTGCCCCGGCTTGCAAGAACAACTGGCCTGTCAAATGGCCATTGCAAGCCTAGTAAGTTTTTAAGCAGTTATGCGGCGTTTGTCTCTGGCGGCATTATAATGAGTTGTTGCGACATAACCTACCTCTTGCGAGCCAAGTAGACACAAACTGCGGCCGCAAGCACAGTAAGCGCGCTTGACTGCAATCAGGCAGCTATTGACGGATCGAACACCTCAACCAGCTTCTCTGCCGTAGGATACAGCTTTTGCCGTCGTGCCTCTTCGGGCGTGAAGAATCGTAGCTCCATGCATTCATCCGAGCACTTGAAGTCCAGGCTTTCGAGCTTGATCTGGTAGACGACATTAGCAACGTACGTTGTGTGGCCGTGGCGAATACTGGTAACGAAGTACAGCGGCGTTGGCGACACCCAGGTTATGTTGAGACCCGCTTCTTCCAGCACCTCGCGGCGAAGGCACGCAACCGGGTCTTCCTCATGGTCAAGGCCGCCACCCAGCATGTCCCACAGACCGTTTTCTTCGCGCGCCAGCAGAAAACGGCCTTTATCGTCGATGACGATACCTTTGACGCTGACCCGGAAATAACTTGGCTCGTTCATACCTTTATGCCAGCTCCTTTATGATGCTTACCAGGGCCCTAAAGACCGCGCTTAACCTCGGCCACGGTGAGGATGTATTCGTGATCTTCGGTTTGGCTGGAGTGGAGGACGTAGAAACCG
>CBFGXJ010000029.1:0-12590 GCA_965652795.1 uncultured bacterium | reverse complement strand
CTAGGCCTGGGACGGTGGGGCTGGCAGCCGTGCCGGAGAGGTCGCCGGTAAGCTGCAAAATACCTTTCGTGCTGCTGCTGGCGTCCGGCGCACCACTGGTAGCAACACTGTCGACGTAGGCTTTATTGGCAACTTGTGTGCCGCTGGTAGGTGTCGGCACGATCGGGGAACTTGAAAACGTCTTTATGCCGGCAAGCGTTTCGGCGCCGGAATTGTGTACAACAGCGGAATCGTTCGCCTTGGTTGCAAGGGTTCCGCTAGACTTGAGGGTGCCATCCGCATTGTGTTCGACGCTAAGGAAATCATTTAGGATGCCGCCCCAAGTGTGTTCATCTGCACCGGGTATGGGCAATCGAGCCATAATGCTTCTATTGTATAGAGCTTATGCTTTTCTGCCCAGCCCTATTTTGTTTATAATTTAACAACTTTTTAATGCCTAATCAGTTGTCATCAGTTTTCTTGCGGCGTTGGAACCACAAGAATGTCATACTGATTATCGCTGTAATTCCTACAATGACGGGCTGGAGCCGCTCCAGCTGCTGCCACAGCGGCTCAGCCTCAATTGCGCCGCGTAGCCCCGGCATAAGCAATGGCACCGCCAACAGAGCCATCAGGGCGCCCACACCGCTGGCAGGCAACATATTAAGCAATACTTTAAGCCGTCCATGCACGCTGAAGAGCATCATAACCGAGGTAAGCACCACCGGCGCAAACAAGATCGCTACTTCTACGGCAGCAGTATTAGTCGTACCGCCGTGCGGCGCGATGAAGGCGATGAACGACGCCGGGTCCTTCGCCACATAGGTTACCAGCATTTGCCCCAGACAAAGACTTAAGAACACCATTACCGCATTGATCCGCAGAAAGGTCAGGATGATGACGGGCGCCGCCAGTACGGCCAGGAGTACGAACTCGAAAGGCATACTGTTTTAATCATAGCATGAGCGGATTGAGGCAGCCCTAGAAGTCGACCTGTTGACCGATGTGAATACCCCCCGCTGCAGCCTGGCCGGCACGTAACTCAATAACGTACTGGCCTTCGGCGCAGAACTGCCTGGGGTAGCTTGCCGGTGATACGTCCGGCTCAATGTGCACGATTGTCTTTGTGCTATCCAGCCAGATAATGTCGACTGCGAAGTACATGTCTTTCATCCAAAAGCATAACTGGCCCGGCGTAGGATAGGTGAAGAGCATACCTTCGTTGTGCGCAAGCTGACGACGATCGGATAACCCCCGTTCACGCGCAGGATCACTGACCGCCGCCCGGAGATAGTACGGTCCGCCCGGCGCATGAGGCGCCTTCTTTTGGGTGGTATGATTCAGTCCCATATAGACAGCGTACGTCTTGGCGTCTAGCTTCGTCGAAGCAGGCTCAGGCGCATTGCCGTAGAAATCGATAAGTGTCACGGCAATCAGTATAACGCCCGCGGCGGCAAGAATATACCACTTACGCGCCGACACGGTCCTTGCGGCCCCGCTGCTGGCGAGCGTTCTGCTCGATGTACTCGACGACCTTTTCGGCCACGTTGCGGCCGGTGGTTTTCTCGACGCCAGCCAGGCCGGGTGATGAGTTTACTTCCAAAACCAACGGGCCGCGGGCTGAGCGCATCATGTCGACGCCGCAGATCGGCAGGCCCATTGCCTTTGCAGCGCGGATGGCCGTGCGGCGCTCTTCGTCAGACAGCTTGACGGCTTTACCGATGCCGCCCTGATGGATATTGGAGCGGAAGTCTTCGTCCAGGCTTTGACGCATATAACTGGCGACGACCTTGCTGCCGACCACCACAACCCTGATGTCGACACCGGCCGATTCTTTAACGAATTCCTGCACCACGAAGGTCACGCCCTCGACGTAAAAGGCCTGCATTACCGCTTTGGCGGCTTTGTTTGTCTCGGCCAGCACCACGCCGTTGCCGTGGGTGCCGCGGGCGACCTTGACGATCAGGGGGGCACCGCCGGCCAGTTCGATGACGCTCTCGAAGTCAGCGGTTTCCCGCGCGAAGACCGTCTTCGGCACCCCTACGCCGGCCTTGGCCAGCAGTTGATTGGCGCGTAGTTTGTCCCGGGAACGGTTGATGGCAATCGACTTGGCGGTACTGTATACGTCCCGCATTTCGAATTGGCGCACCACCGCCGTACCATATTTGGTGTAGCTTTGGGCGATGCGCGGCACGATAGCATCGAAATCATCCAGTACTTGCCCTTTGTAGTAGACGACCGGGTTGCCTTTTTCGATCGTCATGTAACATTTGGCGTAGTTTACGACTTTTACCGAGTGGCCGCGCTTGATAGCCTCTTCCTTCAACCGCTTGGTGGTGTAGTTGGCAGCGCCTTTCGATAGGATAGCGATTTTCATATGTCCCCCGATTCTTCGTCCTCTATGGGTTGGCCTTCAGACACATCGACAATATAACGGCCCCGGAGCAATTTGCGTCCGATCAATACAGGGTATGTCTTTTTAGAGCGGTCAGCAAGGGTGAAGTTGCTGCGGACCGTTTTCGGACCGAGGCGGACTTTGAGCGAGATACTGTAGCGGTCTTCTTTGTGACCGAAGGAATTCTCGACCTCGACAACCTCAAAATCTTCAATGCTGATGTCTTCGCCGGTGTACTGTTTGGCGCCGGGGCCCAGGAGTTTGAAACGCAAACGATCTCCTTCGACCCGGATGTCAGAGGCCCAGACAGAGGAACGGTAGGCTCCGGTGTCGATCTTGGCCGGCACCCCGCGTAAGCCGGCCTCCGGGAAGTCGATTCGCTCGGCGCGGCCGACGACAGCCTTCAGTTTGCGGCGCGGTTCATCGGATTGGATTGTCATCAGCGTTCACCTTCGTTAACTTAGTTTGTTGTAACACACTTGTAACAGCCTCTGCCACATCTGGCAAGAGGGTATCCGACACGTCCAGGACAGGCCCATTGATATACGCCGTCATCAGGCGGCCACCGGGGCGGACATGAAAACCGGGCGGCGTGTAGCGCTGCAGCAGCAGCTCGCGGCCATCAGGCGTACCACTCAAACGGTATTGCTTGCCCGTATAGGTCAAACTCTTGAGGTCATAGCGTCCGGAAGCCGGCATCTCCTCGATGAATACCTGGTAATTGAGCGGCGAATGCAGCACCAGCAGTCCCCCTTGCGGTGGCGTCGGATCAACGTAGGTATCCGTAATTTGATAGTCGAACCCTCCTAGCTCCAAAATATGCAAAAGATAGAACGGAATGTCCCGGCCTTCGCGGTACAGCATGGTCAACAGCGGCGTCACGCCCGTCAAGCGCGGGTTGACCTCAAGAATGTACAGCTTGCCATCCGGGCGGATTAAGGCGTCGACGCCGAATATACCTTTATAACCAAGTTCCTGGAGGCGGCGGCCGATGGCCTCGGCATGGGCTTTCAAGGGCAGGTGGACGCCCTGGAGCGGATCATGCGGCGATATTTCAGCGCCACAAAAGCGATCGCCGTCAGGCACTTGCAGGTTAGCCAGCAGCGGATGGCCGACGATTTGCTTTTGTAGTGGCCCGACAAACACGCCGTAACGGGTCACGACAGCTTGGACGCTGCGCTCATGCGCACCCTCGATCAATTCCGATACCACAACCCGGCTGCCACCACCTAAACGCTCAATGGCGGCCAGGGCGGCTGCCAAGCTAGGCAGGTCATGGATACGAAAAGTACCGCGGCCGCCACTGAGGCGCTCGTCCTGCAAGATCACCTGATTACGGCCGGCAAGCAAGCGGTCGAGCGTGGCCCGGTCCGCTTGTAAATCGCTGCGGTCATATACGGCAAAATCAGGAAACGGCAGGTTGAGATCACTGAACTTGGTGCGGAATTCGACCTTGTTCTCAAATGTTGCCGTCAGGGATTGGTTCATGCTTAAGAACCGGCAGCCTGCCTTGGTTAGCACGGGCGGCGGCGTAACCGGTTTGTATGTCAGAAACGAGTAACCGGGGAAGTTTTCCAACAGCATCCGCTGGAAGGCAGGGTTCTCCAGCAGATACGGCGTATTCAAGCGTGCCAGCTGCGGCAGCGGGCCGGGTTGATCGGCGAGCGCCGTTACCTCAGGCGCGTCGGCCAGGTGGTGCAGATCCCAGCCGTACAAACTGACGACTTTATATGCATCAAGCCAACGTTCCGGACCTAAACGGGTCCAGGGGACGAGGCCGATCCCGGCGATCTTAAGCGAGGCGTCAAATGAGATTTTCATATACTGGTCCTGTTTGCAGTATACAGCGCATTGGCTGTATACTGGCTCGTAGTCGCCGCATTATAGCATTTTTACCTCTGTTAGTCAATATGATATAGTTGAGGTTCATGGCACTCGCAGACGACATAGAGCAGTACTACCTAAACCATATCGGCAGTCTCAGCACATACTATGCATTTCACTTCGGCTCACGGCTCTGGGGTTGGTCGGCAGATGACGGCGGGCGACAGGTACTAGAGAGCATCCGTCAGGCATTTACCTGCGAAAATGACCATGGCCGTCTGCTGCAGTCATTGGCGCGAAAGCTCCAGCCGATGCCTGCCCCGCACATAAACGCTTTACATTTGCGCCAGCCCTACCTGCATGCGTATCCCTCACTCCGGCCCTACAATGCCATTCTCTTTCAACTGCGTCACTTGGCCTGTGTATACGGTATCGATCTGCGCAGCAAGCTGGAAGGTATTATCCCGCAGGCAGATCTGCTCCAGCTGCGAGAGCGACTGCTCAATGACCCGCCGGCGCTGGCCGTGCTTTCAACCTATGCCGTGAATTATTTGTATTTGCTTGACCGCTTTGTTTTAGGGAGTGAAACCAGCCTCGACCCGGCGCTGTTCTATGGGCTGAAAGAGCATTATGACGTTACAGACCCCCAGCAGCTCCAGCTGCTACTGTACCTGTATACGCATTGTATCATCGGTGAAACGCTGTTTTACCATCGCGTGATACCTGAGGCCAGCCTACCCATATACCAGCAGATGTTACGCGACATCGAAACCCTGATTGAGCGGTATTACGACGATATACACCTGGATAACAAGTTCGAATTTCTGGTCTGCACTTTGATTTGCAGCCTTGAGACCGGCCTGAGAAGCCGCATCCACGAAGAAGCCGTCCGCTCACTCAGCCCGGCTGGCACCTTTCTCATCGACACGCATAATCATAGCGGGCAGACTGCCAAAACCGGCCTGGTTGCCTCCGAACACCGCAACGTGCTTTATATCATGAGTACACGGCCGTTCAGTCCGCCGGGCCGGTCGGTCTAGCGCCGCTCAGTATTGTTTGCAAAAAATCAGCCAGCAAACCGGCTTTTTCATCTTTGAATGCGCCGCTGTCAAGTTGTGGCAGTGAGTTTACTTCCAAGATATAAGCCTGCTCCTTACCGGAATCATATATGAAGTCAACACCGGCCCAGAGGAGCCCGGCGCGTTCAGCTGCCGTACGGCACTGCAACAGTAGCTTATCGGGGAAAGTATCGGCCGGCACCAGCTCGGCGTGGCCGCCGGTAGAAATATTATTTAGATGTGAGCCGTTCGTACGGCGCCGCCTGATAATTAAGAACCCGTCGCCGATGATCAACAACCGGTAATCGCAATCGTTCGGGATGTACGCTTGGGCGATATATTGAGGGGCATTTGGGGCGGCAAGCAGCGTTCGCAGCTCGTCTTTCGAGCGCACCAGATGATTATCGCGGCCCTTGGCAGCGTGGATACCTTTAACAATCATCGGAAAGCCAAGGCGGGCAGGAGCTAGATCAAGTAACCGCGCAGATCCCGCAAAGATTGTCTCCGGAACCCGAATGCCAGCCTGCTGAAATACGATCATCTGCGCCAACTTGCCGCTGGGCGGTAATCCGGCAAAGTCGTTATTGACGCATGGTATGCCATGAGCCGCCAGGTAGTCGCTTACGATCTGAGCAAAGGCCCGGTATGGCGCCACCTTTACCCGCAGCAATACGAGGTCGTATTGTTCCAAAGGCTGGCCGTCCGCTTTTGTGTCAGCAATGTGCACCCCCTCCTCCGAAACGGTATACTCCAGACCATCAAAAAAACCGTACTGGTAATGCGCGTCCAGCCCGGCCGCATCACTGAGCACCTGCAGATATCGTGTCGTTTCAGCCAAGAGCTCTTCAGACCGTGCCTCGGAACTCATACCGCCCAAAACGAGAACGTGTTTTGCCATAGTGTTATCCTAGCACCTTGACTCTCTATAACATAGCCAGCGCTAGTTCTAGAGATCTTGTACCAAACGCGGCATATCAGGCAAGCTCAACCGGCCATTAGCCTGCACCCGGGCAAAAGCCAGTCCGGCAATCGCAATAATCAACAGCACCATGACAACTATCATGAGTATAAATCCATGCTGATCCCGAGGTGCGTGCATACTATACATCAGTATACTGCGAAAAATATTACAGACAAGCCGCTTACGTCTTATGGATGCAGCTGGAAGGGGTCGAAGACTTCAATCCGGCCGATTGCCGTGTCAGATAAACCAGTCCACAGGTAATAGCGGTACGAGTCGAGCTGTTCCAAATGGCCCGGGAACAGCACATCGACGTCTTGCGGCGTCTTGGCCGCGCCGGGCGGGAAGCACGCCCGCGTCGCAATAATATGCGGCCGCACAGCGTGCACGTCGCTATCCAGCAGCTGCTGCAAACTGATCCGGTAGGTCGAAGCAGCGTAGTGCTTGTTGCCTTGCGGATCGCGTAAGGCCACGTGCCCCAAAAGCCCCACCCAGGCCTCGCCGGTCGGGCCCTGGATCAGATAAATATTGTTAACGCCGACCCAGTCCGAAATGTCGGTACCGCTGTCGAGCACCGCCAGCGGCTTGCCGGTGAGGATAGGATTATTGACGTCCTCTAGCCGTTCGATGATATGAATGGTGATCCGGCCCTCGCCGTACTCGCCGCCCCGCGGCCGGCGGCACACTAAAAACCGTCCGTCTGGCAGCTGCCGGAAGCGGACGTCTTTCATGTCTTCGATAATCAAAAAGGGGTCACGGTCAAGCGAACCAAGCGTATCGCCGCTGTACAGCTCGGTGGCGGCCACCGGCCCGCCAGGTGTAAATTCGATCCGGACGCCACCGAACGCTACCCGCCGGCGGCCGCCTTCGATAAAGTAGAAAAAGAACGGATCCTCAAGCATATCGAAAGGCGGCACGGCCCCGCCCGAAAACCAGCGGTCACCGCCGGCCTGGGTGGCAAACAAGATGGCCGGATGGTACTGCGACGGGTTTTCAGTGCTGCTGGCACGTTGTTCGGCCCGGAAAGCCAAGACCTTGTAGCCCGGCGTCTCATATAATGCCGGATTATAGGTGTCTTTGTCGGCAACTCCTTCAATGGTAACTATACTGCCGGGAGTTTCGGGGCAAACGTGCCCGTATCGGGCAGACCAGACATCGGTCCAAGCGGTAGAATCGTTCACGGGCTATCCTTTTTTATGTATCTGCATGCTGTGATCAGCCAATACATACATAATAGTTGATTCGGCCGGATATTGCATATTAGGCGTGCCGGCAGCGGCGGCGTCCGGCTCGTCCAGCCCGGCCTGGCAAGCCCCGGCCGTCGTTACCAGCGGCCGGCGAAAGATATTATTGCCATAGAACCACTCCATCCACTCCTCGGCACGGCGGGCAAAATCTTCTTCAGGCCAGAGCCGGGCGGCCGCCGTCAGCAAAAGCACCATAAAGCCGGCGTCCGACGCGCGCTGGCCGTACACGTCGCGCGCAATCGTGCCCACCGTGTGCCCCGTGCGGCCGCCGACAGGCGCCGGCATGACGCCGATCCGGCAGGTGCGCTCAAGCGTGGCAATGGCTTGGCGGGTTATTTCGTTTAAATGCGGATCAAGGCCGTACACCTCCTGGTATCGGGCCAGCGCTAGTGGCAGCACGGCGTTATCATGCTTAAACTGCGGCTCGAACCAGCCGCGGGCACGGTTGTATTGCCCCTGCAAGCGCTCTGCCAGCGCTTCGGCCATTTCGGCGCCGCGCTCGGCCTGGGCGGTAAATGCCAGCAGCAAATACGCCGTCGCTCTTGGGTAGGGCGAACTTAGCGGGATGGCGGCCAGGCCGCCCTCAAAGACTTTGGCGGCTCGTTCCGGCTCGATGTGGTGCGCCTGGGCTTCAGCCAGTGCCCAATACGCCAGAGCATGCGCCTCCGGCGAGGCAGCCTTGCCGACCACCTGATGATGTTGGTCGAATGAAGCCGAAAAACCTTTGCCGATTTGCGCCCGGGCCAAAAATGCCAGGCACGTCCCTGCCCGGCGGCTATCGCCCGCCCACGCATACGCTATCAGCCCCAAGGCAGCGTCTTCCAGCCGGTAGCCGCGCGACCGGTCGATACCGCCGTCTGTAGCCGTCTGCCATATACCAAAATTATCCGTCAAACGACGAAGATGATCCGATACCCCATGCATGCAACCCCCTTGTCGTACTTCTAGTGTAGCAGACGCCGCCCTTGGTGGATCAAACGAGCTCACCGAGTTCCTCGGGTCGGGCCCTTCGACGGCTACCAAAAACGGTGCTTGGGCGTTTCCTCGGCAAAGCTTTCCAGCAGTTCGCGCTGGCGTTTGCTGAGCTTGGTCGGCGTGTCGACGATGATGGTTACGATGTGTGCGCCACGGGTTTCGCGCCGCAGATGCGGGACGCCGCGGCCGGACAGTTTGAAGTCGGTGCCGCTTTGGGTGCCGGGCGGAATCTTCATGCGTACCGGTCCATCGACGGTTTGGACGTCGATTTCCGTACCTAGCGCCGCGCTCACCATGCTGATGTGCTCCTGGCTTAAAATGAGGTCGCCCTCGCGCATGAACTGCTTGTGCGGCGTCACGCGTACGTGCACGTACAGGTCGCCCTTCGGCCCGTTGGCGACAGCTTCACCATGCCCTTGCAGGCGGATCGTAGCGCCGTCGTCGATGCCGGCCGGCACTTTGAGCGTAATTGCCTGCGTACGGCGGCTGGTACCGCGCCCCTTACAGACTGAGCATGGTTTTTCCGGTACCTTGCCGGTGCCGCGGCAGGTCGGACACAGACTGGCTTGTTGGATGTTGCCGAAGATGGTGCGGGTCATATTGACCACCTGGCCGCTGCCCTTACAGGTGTCGCAGGCTTTGAGCGAGTAGCCCGGCTCGACGGTTTTGCCTTGGCAGTGTTCGCAGGTGTCTTCGAGGTCGAGCTTCAGCTGCGCCTCGGTACCGAAAACGGCTTCCTCAAAGCTGATTTCGATCCGGGTTTCGATATCGCGGCCACGCACCTGGCGTTTTTGCCGCGCCCCACCGCCGCCAAAGAAGTTCTCAAAGATATCACCAAGGCCTAAGTCGCCAAAATCGAAGTGCACGTTCTGGCCGCCGCCGAAGGGACCGCCCGCGCCGCCGAACGGATTCCCGCCGCCAGCCGCGCCACCGACGCCGGCATGGCCGAACTGGTCGTAGCGCTGGCGCTTGGATGGATCCTTCAGTACCTCGTAGGCCTCGTTGATCTCTTTGAATTTGGTCTCATCACCGCCTTCTTTGTCGGGGTGATGCTGCACTGCCAAACGCCGGAATGCTTTTTTGATTTCATCCGGGCTGGCGTCCTTGCCAATGCCTAATACTTCGTAATAATCTCGTTTCGCCATACAGCTAGTTATTGTCCTTCAGTTTGATTGACCGGCACGGTTGCCGGCGTGATCAGCATTTTCTCCAGCAGCTCGCGGGCGCGGCTGTCGTCGCCTAAATGCGCACCGCTTTGGGTAGCTATGGTGTAGACCTCGCTGATCCCAACCTCTTTTTTATCCCAGATCAGAATAAGCTCGAAGGTGTCGGTGCGGCCGCGGTCACGCTGCAACCATACGATACAATCCGGGTTGGTAAAATGAAACCGCTCAAATTCTTTGTTGTTGGCCGGGTCGATCCGCTGAATAGCGGCGTTGGCCTCCCAGACCTTGCCGGCCAGCGCGAACGCCTCGGCGCTTTGAATGCTGTGGACGAAGATCGGCAGCTTGCCTTCGTCGTCATCGTGGCGGTGAAATCCGAACATACCCCTATTCTACCCTGTTTTTAAGGTTGATGCACCATGATGGATAATTGCGTCCAAAAGAATTAAACGCCCGAAAGTATCACAGCCGTTATAGCGGTCAACGACATCTTGGATGTACGGAGTAACTTCCCACGCCGTTATGAAGCCGTCCGGAGCAAGCGTCCTGAAGCCAGAACGGCGGCTGCCTACCAATCCCAGCGGGAACACGGCCGCCTGCTCATCGTCGTCGGGTGGCCGAGTTAGATCCCATGCTTTCAGATACAGCTCATTGCTTCTATCAACCGGGCGCATGGCCTGGAAGGGCCGACGACGCAGCCAGCTTCGCCTGACCTCGATAGCCGTGAGAGACCACGCTGCAGTTGCTGTATGTTGGTCTTGCCACACCTGACTAGCGCGGTGAGCGAATGTCTCATAGCCGCAAAAGAGCTTGCTCGGCGGCCATGCCTGTGCATTGAACCGCGTACCGTACTCAGCGGGGCGTGCCGGCCGTTGCTCAATAAGCGCAAAGGCATTGTTTGCCACCCGCGTTTCTAAGTTTTTCATGTTATCCGATCTTCAAGGCATCAAGGCCGTGTCCTATTATTTGGTCCAGCATTACGAGGCGGCCGGCATTCTTCTGTGACCCGTACTTGTCGATGAATTCCTGAATGGGCGGAAAACCGCCGCTCTGTGCATACAAAGGATGGAGGTTCTGGACAGGATCCTGTGCTGTAACAACCCGATTGCAAGCCGCGTACTCGAATACACCTGCCTCAACCTCCCCCTGGAGGAGAAGACGAGCGTATCCGGAATCATACGTGACGTCCCAAGCCTGCAACTTAAAACAAGAAACTTCTGTGCTGTCGACAGGCATATTATCGAACTCACGTTGCCACCACGGGCAACGCCGGGTTTGCAATGCGTACACCGACCACATCAGGCCGTCATGCCGTTGGTCGGGCCAGACAGGGCTTGTGTCACCCACCTGAGCCCGAAAGTACCACCAGGGCCAGCCCCACTTTAGCTCTATATCGTAATCATATATTGCCCGTCTTGCCCGAGCTTGAACTAGTGCAGAGCTGTTGGGGATCAGCGCCTCGCTCATACCTTATTTTTCGTCGATGACTTCGCCTTCGACGGGGTCGTCGTCTGATTTCTTCTTGCCTGATTTCTGGCCTGAGTCTTTAGAGTCTGCAGCTTCTGATTCAGCAGTTTCACCAGCCTCTGTGTTATCCGCAGGAGCGTCTTTGGTTTCTTGAGCGGCAGCTTCGTACATTTTAGCGCCGATCGGCATCAGCTTGTCGTTCAGGGCCTTAGTGGCGGCTTCGATTTTCTCTTTGTCGCTGGTTTCAGTGACTTCCTTGGCTTCTTTAATGGCGTCTTCAAGCGTCTTTTTGTCGTCGTCGGACAGCTTGTCGCCGTAGTCGTTCTTCATTTTCTCGGCCTGGTAGATGGTGTTGTCGAGGATGTTGCGGGCCTCGATCGCTTCGCGCTTTTTCTTGTCTTCCTCGGCGTGCTCTTCGGCTTCCTTGGCCATTTTTTCGACTTCGGATTTGTCGAGGTTGCCTGAACCGCTGATGGTGATGGATTGCTCCTTGCCGGTACCTTTGTCTTTGGCGCTGACGTTCAAGATACCGTTGGCGTCGATGTTAAAGGTGACCTCGATCTGCGGTACGCCGCGCGGTGACGGCGGAATGCCATCGAGGATGAAGCGGCCGAGGGACTTATTGTCGGCAGCGAAGTCGCGCTCGCCCTGCAGGACATGGACTTCTACCTGCGACTGGTTGTCGGCGGCGGTTGAAAACACCTCTGATTTGGAGGTCGGAATCGTCGTGTTGCGGTCGATCAGCTTGGTCATAACGCCGCCCATGGTCTCAATGCCAAGGCTTAAGGGCGTCACGTCCAGCAGTAGCACGTCCTTAACGTCGCCTTGCAACACGCCGCCCTGGATAGCCGCACCGACGGCGACGACTTCATCCGGGTTAACGCCCTTCATCGGGTCTTTGCCGAAGATCTCCTTGACCTTTTCCTGCACGGCCGGCATGCGGGTCATACCACCTACCAACACGACCGCGTCGATGTCAGATGCCGAGAGGCCGGCGTCTTTGAGCGCCTTTTGGCAGGGCTCGGCGGTCTTGGCGACCAGGTCGGCTACTAGTTGCTCCAGCTTGGAGCGGCTGAGCTTGTACTCGAAGTGCTTCGGGCCATCAGCGTCAGCCGTCAAAAACGGCAGGTTGATGTCGACTTCCTGGGCGGTTGAAAGCTCGATCTTGGCTTTTTCGGCTTCATCGCGCAGGCGCTGCATGGCGGCTTTGTCGTCCGACAGGTCGATGCCGTTTTCTTTCTTGAATTCATCGACAAAGTGGTTTACGAGCACACGGTCGAAGTCGGCACCACCGAGGTGGGTGTCACCGTTGGTAGCCTTTACTTCGAAGACGCCGTCGCCCAGCTCCAGGATAGACACGTCGAAGGTACCGCCACCGAGGTCGTAGACGGCGATCTTTTCGTCTTTTTTCTCGCCCTTGTCGAGGCCGTATGCCAGCGCTGCGGCCGTCGGCTCGTTAATGATCCGCTTGACCTCAAGGCCGGCAATCTTACCGGCGTCCTTGGTAGCTTGGCGTTGCGA
>CBFGXJ010000028.1:0-13266 GCA_965652795.1 uncultured bacterium | reverse complement strand
AAACGTATGATGAAACAAACTTCCGTACAAGCGGAGGCCGCCATACCTCCGGCATCTTCTTTTGAGTGGTCAAGATTACATCCCGTTAACGCGTCCGGTGCACTAATAGTCAGCACTTGCGGCATGCAAGAGCTGACTTCTGAAGCACGCATGGCACTAACGGAGGCAGCATCCGGCATAACCACGCAGAGTTGGGAAGTCTGGAAGCAATCTTTTAGTAAAGGCGCCGTTGAGACACGCGCTATCCGCGCTCTAGGCGCGCGAACACTATCTCACGCTGTAGCAATTGGGATTCAGCTTGGTGCCGTGACGGTTACTCCTGCTTCAACCAGAAGGAGGGGGCTGAGCGAGGCAGAATCGTTATATGTGCAGGCAAAACAACGTGGCGCTGAAGACAAAGACATTTCACGACTAGCCGGACTGGAGCGGTATATCCCCGTACGGCTGCCGACATTGCAACGAGGCATATCATCATTGTTTGGACTCAGCGAATCTATAAATCCGCGCTATCGTGATAGCAGATTTGTTCACTGTTATTACGCCCGCAGCCCGTCACTCGTCCCTAAGGAGCCTGAGCTGGCGTTTCGTCGGTATAGGGCATTGGTGCGACTTCGCAGTCTTTTTCGTATGGCGTATAGCCGGAGTGCTCATATCCAGCGTTTTGATGACACAACTTTAACTCCTGTTAGCGATGTCATGCCGGATGTTATTACGCAAACATATGGCCAAAACGCGCGTACTAGCAATGTGCATATTGCCTGGTTATATGACTGGTTCAGCGGCGGGAGAACGGCGGCTGAAGCGGGCTTGACGGAGAAAAAATCAGCCCAGACGCTTCGATACTTTGCAAAGGCAATTAATATTAACATCCCGCCTAATGCTCTAGTAGAGCTTGCTCACGGCTGGACAAACTCTTACTATGAGTACTAGGTAGGAGGGACAAATGGCGAAGAAAGAATGGGATTTTAGCGGCCTGAAAGCACTGGTTTTTAACTGCACATTGAAGAAGGGACCCGAGAAAAGCAACACCGACGGCTTGATTGAAGTAGTAACGGGCATCATGCAGAAGCACGGCGTAGAGACCGAGGTGATCCGTGCCGTCGACCACGATATCGCCACCGGCGTGTACCCGGACATGCGCGAGAAGGGCTGGGAGACCGATGCCTGGCCTGAGCTATTCAAAAAAGTACTGGCGGCCGATATCGTCATTATTGCCGGGCCGATCTGGCTGGGCGATAACAGCTCTATTACCAAGCAGGTGATCGAGCGTTTGTATGCGCAGTCAGGCGACTTTAACGACAAAGGCCAGTATGTGTACTACGGCAAGGTTGGCGGCTGTATTATTACCGGTAACGAAGACGGCGGCAAGCATTGCTCTATGAACATCTTATACAGCTTGCAGCACCTTGGCTTCGCGGTGCCGCCGAATGCCGACGTGTATTGGGTCGGCCCGGCTGGCCCTGGCCCGAGCTACTTGGATAAAGGTTCCGGCGGGCCGGAGAGTGACTTCACCAACCGCAATGCGACCTTTATGGCCTGGAACCTCATGCACTTCGCCCGTATGCTCAAAGACCAGGGCGGAGTGCCGGCATACGGCAACGTGCGCAAGGCTTGGGACGCCGGCACACGGTTCGACTTTGAGAATCCTGAATACCGCTAACCTCCGCTCGGGGCGGCCGCCTACGGTGGTGGGGGACTGTGAAATCGGTCGGTGACCGATTTCAGCCGAACGCTTTAAAAGACTTCCAGTGGAAGTCTTTTAAAAAAGTGTGCCCCCACCACCGTAGGCGGCCGCCCCGAGCGGGGGTTAGCTTGCCTCTTTAGGCGGTGACGATTTCGACGTGCTGTTCGATTCGGCGGATGTCGGCCAGGACGTTTGAGCGGATCGGATCGAAGAGGGTGA
This sequence comes from uncultured bacterium, assembly GCA_965652795.1. Lineage (GTDB taxonomy): Bacteria > Patescibacteriota > Saccharimonadia > Saccharimonadales > UBA4665 > CBFGXJ01. The sequence goes on along the minus strand of CBFGXJ010000028.1, from coordinate 11,363 downwards.
CTTCAAAGACCGGGTCGCCGCCGTGCTTGGCAAACAGGCATTCATCACCGGTGGTTTTGCGAATCTTCAGGCGCCGCAGCGTGGCCAGCCCCTCTACGCGGTCGATGCCGACGATACCCTTCAGGGTGCCTTCGACTTTGGCGTAATACTGCAAAACGGCCGTATACCCTTTGATTTTTTTCGGGATAGTTGGCCGTTTGGACAAGCGGATAAGGATATCGTTGAGCGAATGGTTGATACCGAATGAGAGGTCGTACATCTCGTGGCGGAAGCCGCCCAGGCGCGGCCCGAGTTCGATAACCTTCCAACCCTTTTCGGTGCGCATGAGTTCTATGTGGCAGGTGGTGCTGCGCATGCCAAGCGCCTTAACGCCCTTAGCGGCGGCCTCCTGGGCTTCAAGCGTATGCGGGCCGTTCAACTGGGTGGGCGTCATGCGCATGTAGCCAAAGAAGTCGTCAAAGCCGATGTCGCGGCCGGTTTTAACGTACACCATCGGGGTAAAGTAAATCACGCCGCGGGCGTTAACGTAAGCGTCAACCGAGTACATGTCGCCTTCCATAAATTCTTCTACCAGTACCTGAGGCTCACCGCGGCCGCGCTTGGCCTGGTAGATCTCTTCGATTTTTTCCATCGTGGCGGTCAAGACTTCTTCCAGCTCCTCGCGGTGGTAGCAGATGCTGACAAGCAGGCTGGCCGCCAGGCCGGAAGGCTTCACGACCAGCGGGTAGCCAACTTGTTTTTCGATTTTGTCGATGGTTGCCTCGGAGGCGTCATTGACGATGGTAAATTTAGGTGCGATTGATTTGTCGTAGGTGCGGAGCATGCTGCGCATAAGGGTTTTCTCGGTGGTCCAGGTAAGGGAGGGGCTGGTCGGCAGGACACAGTGCGGTACGAAGGGAATGACTTTCTGCAGGTACGGCACGTTGCCGTCGCCCAGACAGGTCGCGGCGATGATGTCGTCTTCGTATTTGCTGAGCGCCGCCTGGATGGCTTCCGGGTCATTGAAGTCTACGACCAGAATGGTGAGGTCTTTCAAGCTTTTGACCCAGTCGCGGACGGGCTTCTTGGCGTCGATCAGCATGATGGGCGAGATGCGCTTGCCATAGATATCACTTACCATCTTCAAGGCGTCATATTGCTCTGGAGAAATGGCATTAACAAACAGGATTTTGTTTCCTGGCCGGGCCTGATGGTAGAGATTCATGCGTATTCTTGTTGCTTATGATTATCTAACGTAATTAAAAAAGAAGTACAGCGACTTCGACCGCCTATTATCATACAAATTGCTTGCAAATACAATGGTATTTTTGGCAAATCTTTGCTGCTGTTATCGGCAACATGACAGCTATTGTACTCCTATTTGCCTCATTTGCATGCAGGAAATTAGGCAGTTTTCTCGGCCACCTCTACTATATAGGCTGCAAATTGGCGCATAAAGTCTTCAGCTTCGGGTCCGGTCGAGCGGCGGAAGAGGCCCGGTTGCTTGTTGAGCTCGACTAATTTCCAGCCTTGTTTGCCGCGGGCGAAGTCGATGGCGTAGTAGCGGGGCAGGTCTTCGAGCTGGGCGTCGATCTCAAGCGCCAGGCTTTTGACCTCGGCGGGGATTTTGTCGGCGGTCAGGAGGGTTTCGGTGGCGCCCTTCGAAACATTGGCATACAAATGCCCGTCAGGCGGAATGCGCATAGTGGCGCCGATGGCACGGTGTCCGGTGAGCAGTATGCGCATGTCGTGGACGCCGCTGGCCAGGCCGGGGATACCTTCAGACATGTCGATAAACTCTTGTACCAACAGGGGGAATTCTTCAGAGGCAGGAATATGCAGCCGGGACTTCTCGGCGATGTAGACGCGCTTGCCGCCGTTGCCGTCGGGATGCTTTACGACGGCCATGGTGCCGGGCAGGGCGGCAAGTGCGGCGTCGAGCTCGGCCTGTGTGTGGCAGATGGTGGTAGCGGGCTGGTACTTGCCGAAGCGGCGGTACATTTCGGCTTTATCGCCTAAAATGCCATGGAGGCGCAAATCGGTGACAGTAGGGACGTCCAACGCCTCAAAACCACCCTTGTTAAAAACCAGGTCGGCCGTAAACTCACCCACGGGCTGAAAATCCCGTACTTCGCTGACCGCGTCGATGCTCCAGCCGCGCGCGAAGCGGCCGTTGCCGAGGTAGTTGTCTAGCCCGGTCGTAAAGTAGACGCGTGCTCCAGCTGCCCGGATAGCCAAAAAGTACTCTTGATACGAGTAAAAATACAGGTCCCGCACCGAGAAGGGGTAGCCTTCCGGGTCGATGCTGCGTACAAAGAAAGCGATCGTTTTCATATTACGTAAAATCCGACTATAATAGCTATGAAATAATGCAAATAGTATAGCAATATTATGAGTAAATGTTTATTCGGACTTTGGAAAGCCGGCTCGCTGCCTTTGCCGCATACCAGCCGCTTCTGGCCTGTCTTCGATGAGGCCAGCGTGCAAGCCTACTTGGCGGCCGAAGCAGGCGATCCGGTTATGACCCGGCCGCTGGACCGGGCCGCTGCCGAGGAATGCCTGGCACGCAAGCGGGCCTATGTGCGCCAGCTGCAGCAGCTCAGTCCGGCCGACTACGCGTGTTTGCAGGAGTACATCCGTTTGGAAGAAGAGCATATAATCATGCTCGATCTTATCTTGAGTGCAGCCGACGGCAAGCCGGTGGCGCAGCAGAATGACCGTTTGTTCGGCGCCGTGCAAGACTTGCGTTTGCCCGAAGCGACAGCCTATCTGAAATGGCATATTGAACGGCTGGAGGCCGCCTGCCCGGCGGTTGAGCAAGCGCGGGCCCGGCTGCTGACCGAGTGGCAAGACGTACCAGCCGATGACGGCCTGCAAAAGCTGTTCACCGCGCTGGACGGCTACCGGTTGCAGCTGCGGCCGTATGTGGCTGAGCGGTTCGGCTTCGTTGACGGGCTCTTGGCTGAGCATGGGGGCGAGGGCTACAGCTCGCCGGCAGTGGTCAAGATACTGAACGTGTCGCTTGAGAACGTCTTCGGCGCCGATAAAGCCGGCTGGCAGGCGGCACTGCGCGAGGGTGTGCCGAATGTGTTTATCGATTACGACATGCAGGCTATCGTGGTGCCGGCCGGCCGCAGTTTCACGCGGGAGCATGTGGCAAAACTGATCATCCATGAAATCGGCGTGCATGTGGTGCGGTCGGTACATGGCGCCCAGAGCGCCGAAAAGCTGGCCGGCTTCGGCCTGCCCGGCTATGGCCCGGCCGAGGAGGCGCTGGGTGTGCTCATGCAGCTTGCCCCGCTGGAAAAAACCGACTACATGCAATCGCTGGTCGGCCCGGCAGTTATAAGCCTGGCCGGGCGCTGCACAAGCTTCCGCCAGGCGCACGAGATGGCAACGGCTATCTTATTATGCCTGCAAAACCCTGCCAAAGACGCCGGCGTGCAGGCGCTGCGCCGCCAAGCGTTTTCGCGTACGCTGCGCGCTTACCGTCTGGGCAACGGCATGCTGGTAGACCGCTCAACCACCAAATACTGGCGCGGCCTGCTGCTGCTGGACGAGTACTTCCGGGCGCACCCGATTACCCGCCGGTCGCTGGAGCAGTTTTTCGTTGGCAAGTACGAAGCCGGTAACGACACTCAGTACCGCCTGATTACCGAACACCGGTAAGAAATCTCACTGTAGCTTGCCCGCGGTAGCCTTTTAATAAAAGGCACACCAGTAAGCAGGAGGGCAGCAAAGATGGCGACATTCCCGGATGAACCAAACGATGAAGAACGCTTGGAAGAAGTTTCTGAAGACGATGGCGAGACGCCGTTTCGCCCGGCTAGTGACGTGCCGGGGCAATTCGTTGACCTGGCGGGTTTCGACCGTGAGGAATTAGATGATACGCACCCGGTGACGGATGCGGCTAGCAATATCGAGGAAGAAGAGGCGTACGATGAGGGTGAGGCTGGTGCGGCCGAAGCGCGGGAGCCGAATGCCGGCAGCGCGGTGCTGGGCTACGACCCGTCTAAAGACAAGCGCCGCCAGAGCGAGCAATAAGAGGAAGCCCTGGCCTACCGCCCAAAATGGCGGCTGGCAGCGGCACAGTCCTGGGCTCGAAGTATGCTTGAATAGCATACTTCTCGTGCGGAGGTTCCGCTGCCAGCCGCCATTTTGGGCGGTAGGCCAGGGGATATTATATTTATCAGCTTGACGCTGGTATAAGCTCCAGCGTACCCTAGAGGATAAGATGTTACGAAAAGCCAAGAACATAGCCAAACAAAGCAAAGCCCGCCTGGAGGCCGGCATCAAGGAAGGTACTGGCCGTCTGCCGTTTTTTAAGAAGGCAAAAACGCTTACGCCGGAGGATGTGCGGATCGCGCGCGATTACATTCGGGCGTACTGGCCGAAGCTGGAACGGTATAATCCTGAGGATAACGGCAGCCTGATCGGCTTGCCGAAGCCGTATTTGGTGCCATCATATGCTGAGGGGCACGAATTCGATTACAACGAGCTGTACTACTGGGACAGCTACTTCATGATCCAGGGCATGCTCGATACGGAGCACAAAGAGCTGGTCATGGGCATCCTCGACGACTTGATTGCGCTGTTTGAGCGTTTCGGGATCATCCCCAACGGCTCGCAGTTGTATTATGTCAGCCGGACGCACCCGCCATTCCTGACCAGTTTTATCTTTGACCTGTACGACGCCTACAAATTGGACGAAAAGTGGCTCAAACAAAAGTTGGCCGTTGCGAAGCGCGAGTACGAAACCGTCTGGATGGGTACCCGCAAGCCGCACGCCCGCCTCAGTTACCAGGGGTTGAGTCGTTACTACGACTTTAACTACCTGCACGACCTGGCCGAGGCTGAAAGCGGCTGGGATATGACGCCGCGTTTCAACCGCCGGGCGCTTAATTATGTGCCGGTCGACCTGAACGCGCTCTTATATAAGTATGAGACCGACTTCGCCCGCGCCGCCCGCATCTTCGGCGACGAAAAAGAAGCCCGCGAGTGGGACAAAGCCGCCACCAAGCGCAAACACACCGTTACCAAACTGATGTGGGATAAGGGCAAGGGGCTGTTTTACGACTTCAACTTCGTGCGCGAACGCCGCGGCAACGTCAGCTCGCTGGCGGCGTACTTCCCGCTGTGGGCGGGCATGGCTGATGGCCGGCAGGCGGCGGCGCTGGTTAAGGCGCTGAAGCGCTTTGAACATGACGGCGGCCTGGCGACCACCGATAACCTGCCGATCCAGCAGTTCGTACCCGGCAGTATGCCGACGCAGTGGGCCTACCCGAACGGCTGGGCCAATCTGCATTTCTTGGTCGTAAAGGGTTTGGAGCGGTACGGATACCATGATGACGCCCGCCGGATCGCGCTCAAGTGGGTCAATTGCAATCTGGACTGGTTCAATAAGAACGGTTTGTTCCTCGAGAAGTACAACGTGGTCGACCCCGACAAGCCGCCAAACAAAGGCGTCTACCCGTCGCAGACCGGCTTCGGCTGGACGAACGCCGTCTTCGAGCGCTTTTGCCAGGACTACATTGACAAGAGCGTGTAGCGTTTAGAATTACCTACGGTAGTTGATAGTCGGATTTTCTCATGGCTTGATCGCATACTATATTCCGACTGGGTTGGAGCGCTTCTAGTCAAAAAGATCTGAAGGCTTTATCTTTTTAAGGGCGTCAAGAATAAAGCTGCCGAAAGATCGCAATCGGCCTGCGCTGCCTGTTCGTTCCGGGCGTGTGGGAGCTGGGGGCTCGTACTGACCGTATTGGTTGCGGCGCCAGGGTTCTTGAGGCGGCAATTCTGATGGCGGGGGAGGCGATGTCGAGTCGGCCCAAGGGTTTTCTGCGGCTCCTGGACGGCCAAGGGCTTCCAGGGTTTCGTCGTTTGGCTGGCGCGCATGATCTGGTGACTGCTCGTGCATCTAAATATTGTACAACATATATGATTTTAAGCAAATCAATGCGGCTACAGTTGTTGGTCTATAGTGTGTACGTTGCCGCCAGGAAGTGTATACTGGAAGCAGTAAAAGGGTATAGATATGGAAGCATTTGGCGGATTAACCGTTTTTCTCCTGATCGGGCTGCTGTTTATCATTATTTCCGGCATTCGGATCGTCAACCAGTATGAGCGCGGTGTGGTGCTGACGCTGGGCCGCTACACCGGCTTGCGCGCTCCGGGCCTGCGCATTGTGATCCCGGTGCTGCAGCAGATGACGAAAGTCGACGTGCGCTCGACACCGGTCGACGTGCCCAGCCAAGAGGTGATTACGATGGATAACGTTACTATCAAGGTCGACGCGGTGGTGTACTTCCGCGTCATCGACGCCGCCAAAGCGGTACTGGAAACGAATAATTATGTCTATGCCACGGCCCAATTCGCCCAGGCGGCTCTGCGCGATGTGGTGGGTAATGTCGAGCTGGACAGCCTGCTGTCGAAGCGCGAGGAAGTCTCGCAGGAGATCAAGCGGATCGTCGACAGCGAGACCGACAAATGGGGCATCGACGTCGAGAACGTCAAAATCCAAAACATCGAACTGCCGCAGGACATGAAGCGCGCTATGGCCAAGCAAGCCGAGGCCGAACGCGAGCGCCGCGCCGCCATCATCACCGCCGCCGCCGAGAAAGCTGCTGCCAAAGAAGTCGCCGAAGCCGCTGCCGTGCTGGCCAACATCCCCGGCGGTATCGCCATCCGCACGCTGCAAACGCTGGAGAAAATATCGGTTGAGCCGTCACAGAAGACGCTGTTTGTCTTGCCGGCCGAACTGACCGACGCCTTTAAAAAATTAGTGAAGTAGTTCGTCGCCACCGGCGATAGGCCGGTACTCGGTTCTAACAGATTCATTACGGAGGATGTGTGAAAACAGTGATGGTCGAAAACGGTGTTTGTTTTAGCATTACAACCGATGAAATCAAAGTTGCGACCTGTTACGGTGAGGCGGTCGAAAATGTTGAGGTTGTGCCAATTCCGACAAAGTATCCTAGGAAGCGCGAATTCTTCCGCCTGTTAGCTAATCGGACGTTGCGGGCTGCCACAGAAGATGCACAGTGGGTAGTGGCGGGTTGGCCCGGTCCGGTGTCGGCCGATGGCAGCTTAGTGGGCCCGCTCGTAAACATGCACGGCATGACACAGCATAGGTCCTATGATGTCGAGCGCATACTTGCCGAACATGAGCCGCGACTTAGACCGTACTTTGAAGAGGATAACAGTTTCGCCCTTGTATCCGTTAATGACGGCGAACTGGCAGCGCACGCCGCAGCAAGCCTCGTAGGCAAAGACGAGTATGCCCGTGTCGCAGCTTTGATAATCGACGCGGGTATCGGTGCGGGCATGGTCATGCGCGATCCTGGGTATGAGTGTGTTTTCAGGGCAGACAAAGTTAACCCACTGGAAATGGGCCACCTTCCTCAATTCGGCAATTTCTTTAAGACCACCGAAACGGCAATATCGCTCACAGGCCAACAGCATACATATAAGGGCGTGGCACTCGGCGACGTGCCGCAGGCTTTAACGCAGGAGGTTAGCAGCCGAATCGTGGATATGACGGCAATACTTGGCTTTGTGCTGAGGGCGGGGCTGGTCGTGCCATATGGAAGGGGGTTTGACCGCTACGCAGACCAAATTATGCCTCTTGTAGAGGCGCAATTGAAAGATGTGGCGAACCCTACGCAGCAAGGGCTGGTGCCGGACGTTATGACGGTACCGGAACAATATCAGGACAGGTTTCCGCTCTACGGTGCAGTACCCCTGATGCGTGATGTCATGAGCCGTCCGCCGGGCTGGTATCGGGAACACGCCGCGCTGCTGTTGCTGTAGCGCACCGTCAGGGCCGCTTCTTGTGCTAAGGAGAGAAATGCGCTACAATTACCCCTGCGAATGCCATAAAGCGTGGCTCTTTTAACAAGTTAGTACCAATACCACATAATATGTGGCTCTTTAGCTCAGTTGGTAGAGCAGAGGCCTGAAGAGCCTTGTGTCCCCAGTTCGAGTCTGGGAGGAGCCACCATTTTGGTCAACAAATACAAAATCTCCGGATACCTTGCCGGAGATTTTTATTTGGCTGCCTGTATGCTATAGCCTGTGTGATGCTATTTTTAAATATATGGCTTTTTGAATGTTGGCTTTACCGGAATATGCTGTGCCTAAACGGGGTGAAAACTCTTTTGCAATTGTTCCAGAGCGACGGCAAGGTCGGCCTGGCTGACAATAAACGTCAGCTCTGTCGCCGTAGATATGACTTCTATGATATTTACGTTCCTGTCGGCCAGCTTTTTCGTAAGGGAATAAATAAGGTTCGGAATTTCAAGGTTTTCGAGCGTAAATGTAACGGTTATGCCAATCACATGTTGCTTGTCGTAAATGTAGTTGGCGTTTTCTAGGTCGCTGCGGAACCGGGTAGCTATGTCGTGATCGGCTACCACGGTAATCTCGTTAATGCCTTGGGTGACCGCAACGAAGGTGTGCGCATCTATCACAGCTTGCCGGTAGGTGTCTTGAATTGCCTGGGAATGGGCTTCGGCCCGCTCAATGGTGAAGCTGTCAAGGTTGCTATGCACAGATAAGCTGACGACTTTGCGCGGCGGCGTGCGGACTTCGGTCGGAAGATCCGCTACTACGCGCGCTATGGCGGTCGTAACCGAGCCGACATGTACCGGCTTCAGCAGCCGCTCTTCGATAGCCGGTTGAATCCGGCGGGCATACGACGAGTAATTTAAAATACCCTGCTTGGCGGCGGAAAGGGCTGTTTCGTCATCGTGCAAAATGGTGCTGACAATCTGAGCAATGCTAATCATAACTGCTACAAATATATCACAGTGCGCTAAACTATACAATATAATGTAATTTTTCACAATACCAGTCAACTGGCGTATGATGAATGTATTGCATGAATATAAGTAAGGATTGAGGTATGACCCAAGATTTCAGCAAAAAGCTAACCATAATTGTGAATAAAGAGCTGCCGTCGTGGCAAGTTTTAAACGCCGTCGCGCATATTTCGGCCTACTTTGGAAACCAGATGGGAGACTCGTTTGGTACTGGTGCGTACTTTACTGCCAGCGACGGTGCGCAGTATCCGCGCAATTCCCAATACGCCATCGTGGTGCTGGCGGCCAAGGGCCCGCAGCTTCAGGCGTTTGCAGCCGAGGTTAGCCGCCAAACAGAGGTGGCAACAATGTCATTTATTCGTGAAATGATCGAAACGACTGATGACGATGAAATCATCGCGCAGGTAGGAGCCAAAAAGGCGGAAGACATTGAGGTGCTAGGAATAGGCTTGTTTGGTGAGATCGATAGGCTGCGAACAATGACTAAGCAGTTTAGGTTGTGGTCGTAGGCACCTGCTTGATGGGTTGCACCTTTGCCTCATTGGCTGTCATCCTTTGATGGGCTCTTCGCGGGCATAACAACTAAAAGTGAAAAGTGATATATTTGGAAGGTATAAACCATATAACTTGAACGGAGTGAGAATGGCTGACGTCGAGCAAGTAATCCGCGATTACCTCTCGCAAATCGTCCATATGTCTTTAGGTACCAGCAATGACAACAAGCCTTGGGTGTGTGAGGTGCACTTCGTCTACGATGAAAACCTGAATCTTTATTTCCGCTCGCTTGCGAGCCGGCGCCACAGCCAGGATATCGCCGCTAATCCGCGCGTTGCGGGCAACATCGTCAAACAACACGCACTGGGCGAGTATCCGCTTGGCCTTTATTTTGAAGGTGCGGCCGAGCTGCTTGGCAGCGAGGACGAGCGCCGGGCCGTAGAGCCGCTCTTCAAAGAGCGTTTAGAAGTTACTGCCGACATCGTTGGCGAAGCGGCCGACCCGGAAGGCCATCAGTTTTACAAAATTACGGTTGAAAACTGGTATGCCTTCGGCAAATTTGACGGTGATAAGGGCCAGAAGCTCAAACTCCCATGGAACGGCGGCGCCGCCTCCGGGAAGCCGGCTGATGCATAAGGCCATTGTTTTTGATTTCTTCGGAGTGTTTTGCGCACCCATGGCTAGCAACTGGTTCAAGAAAGCCGTACCGGATTATGAAGCAAAGAAAGCTGCGTTTCAGGAGCTGTGTACGCAGAGCGACCTCGGCCCGCTTACCCGTGCCTGCTGACCTTGGTATCGTAAAACCCGACCCTGCCACGTATCTGCGCACCTTAGAGATGCTCAACGTGCCGGCCGCAGAGACAGTATTCGTGGATGACCGTGCTGCAAATGTTACGGCAGCCGAAGCCTGCGGCATGCGGGGATTGGTTTTTAAGGATACAGCATCATTCATCGCTGATCTCGAAAAGGTTGTAGGCCGGTAGCGGCAAGAGACGAATACTTTACAGCCAAGGCAGCAATAACGGCCTATAGTAAGCAGTACTATTAGCTAACTAAAGGAGGAATGCACTATGGCAGACTCAAACAACCCCGGCCAGTTCGGTAACCGCGACGACACGGAAGAGCGGGCCAGTGAAGGCGGCCAGGCCAGCTCAGGCTCATTCGGCGACAGTAACAGTGCAGACCCCAGTCGGGCAGGCGCAATGGGCGCAGAAGCCCAGCCGAACGAAGCCAAAGCAGAAGGCGGCCGTTCGAGTGGCACCAACTCAGATGGCACCGATGAGGACTCGCAGTAGACCGGAGTACCAGGAAACACTTGGTTGGAAAGAGCCCTTCGGGGCTCTTTTTATTTGGGTTGTTGTTCTGGTGGGGTTGGGGGCGTTTTGGATGTGGTTGGCGGCCCTTGTGCGGGTGTAGTGGACGGCATTTGTAGTTGTGTAGCTGTTTCTTTGGCCGTTCCGGGGTCAGCTGGCGGCGCCGCTTGTGGTTGTGCAGCTGTTTGAGACGCTCCGGGTTCGGCTTCGGCGGGCGGCTCGAAGTATTTGCGGATGATGTTGTAGGCGGGGTGGCGGGCAATGACGTACTCGATTTCGGGCATCTCGTGGCCGGGCACAACGATAAACTGGTCGTTGGCCTCGTGGAGCGCATTATATTCGCTGGGCGGGATGACGATCCGCGCATCGCACGTCCTATTAGAGCATTCGCAGTGGAAGTGCAGGGAAGTGTCGTCATCCTTGATGAATGAGTCGTGACCTTCCTTTTTAGTGAGGGCGCGGATATGCTTAAAGCCCTTCTCGACATCGCGGTTTTGCTTGCGGGCGATAACCTCGTTCTCGGCCAGGCGGCGGTGGGCTGGGGGTTCTTGAGACATGGTTTTAGTATAGCATTTGTGATTTTGGGGTTGTAAGATGTGGCGCTTTTGGTGGAGTGGCTGATTGCTGCATAACAAACACTTGCACGTAAGGGCAGAACCAGCTATAATCACCTTCGTTATGCGGGTCTAGCTCAGTTGTTTAGAGCGCGTCCTTGCCAAGGACGAGGCCAGGGGTTAGAGTCCCCTGACCCGCACCA
>CBFGXJ010000027.1:0-14057 GCA_965652795.1 uncultured bacterium | reverse complement strand
GGGTGTGGCGCAGTTGGCTAGCGCGTACGGCTGGGGGCCGTGAGGTCGCAGGTTCGAGTCCTGTCACCCCGACCAGTATATCTGAATCAATATGGTACTCTTGTCTTGCAGTCGATGCCATGGGAAGCAATGCAAGAGTATGATGAAAGAAAGACAAAGACTATGAAAACGCTAAAATTTGAACACCAGCTAGCAGGGCGTATACGCGCAGGTACATTAACGGCGACCTGGCGCGTTTTTGATGATAAGCATGTTGCCGTTAACGACATCATCGAGTTGATTGATAAGGTGGTTGCCGATGACCCATCGCAGTGGATAAGTATCGGGTCTGCTGTTGTTGATTCAATAACAGAAAAGCGAATTCGGGATCTTGTTCCGGCAGATTACGAGGGACATCATCAGTTCAAGTCAATTGAAGATGTACTTACAACACTCAGGCAGTATAACGGCCCAGAGGTTAATGAAGATACTGCTGTAAAAATTATACGCTTTAGCCTGCGCAACCTAGCAAAGGCTGATGCCGCATCTTCTACTCCGAAGCCTGGCAAAGAAACGCCAGCTACAGGTGTTGTGCCAACTGAGGCAAAGCTGTTTGCCGATGGCGGGTCCCGTGGTAATCCTGGCCCATCTGCCAGCGGATATGCAATTCTTACAATGGATGATCAAGTTGTTGTAAAAAACGGAGTATATCTTGGTGTTACAACAAATAACCAGGCAGAGTACCAGGCGCTCAGGTTAGGGCTCGAGGAGGCGATCCGCCAGGGGGTACAAGAAGTGCATGTCTACATGGATAGCTTATTGGTCGTCAACCAAATGTTGGGTATCTTTAAGGTAAAGAACCGTGATCTCTGGCCGATCCACGATGCGATCAAGGAGCTGTTGCCACGCTTTAAGCGGGTGAGTTTTGCGCATGTGCCTCGAGAACTTAATAAAATAGCCGACGGGCAGGTCAATGTAGCGCTCGACAAACAAGCTGGCCTGTAAATTAATCGTGGTTATGATATAATACATATTGCCAGATTATTGGCTGACCGCTTGCAGCGAAAGATTTGCAAGAGGAAAGTCCGGGCAGCAAAGGGAAGGGCAGTTGCTAACCGCAACCGGGGGCAACCCTAGGGAAAGTGCCACAGAAACCAAACCACTTTGTAGTATTCATTACTACGAAGAACGGGTGAAAAGAGTGAGGTAAAAGCTCACAGTCGCCGGCGGTGACGCCGATTGAATGGTAAACCCTGCCCGCTGCAAGGAGGTGCGCCTTACAACTGGATACAGTTGTGGTTCCCGCCAGGGCGCGCTACAAGAACCGCTTGATCTTGGTGGCAACATCAAGACTAGATAGATGGCCAGCTACAACAGAACCCGGCTTATAGATAATCTGGCATATAAAAACCACTCGGCTAAAGCGAGTGGTTTTTTTGGAGCTGCCAGAGGAAAAATTACTTTTTTGTAGCAGCAGTTACAACAGCAGCGAATGCCTTCGGCTCATTTACGGCCAGCTCAGCCAGGACTTTGCGGTCGATGGTGATGTTGGCTGCCTTTAGGTCGGCAATGAGTTTGCTGTAGGTCGTACCGTTCAGCCGGGCGCCGGCGTTGATGCGGGCGTTCCACAGGGCACGGAAGGTGCGCTTGTGGTTACGGCGGTCGCGGTACGCGAACTGCAGTGCTTTGGTAACGGCTTGTTTGCCGCGCTTAACGCTTGAGCGGTTACCGAGGGTCATGCCCTTGGTTGCGCGGCGGATCTTAGCATGCTTCTGGTGGCTAGTGACGCCTCTCTTTACGCGCATTGTATTAGACTCCTATACTTTGTTTAACGGTTTTGGCTTGAGTACCGGTAAGGGTCTCAAGACCGGAAAGGCTGCGACGGCGGCTGCCGCTCTTCTTCTGCATGAAGTGGTTGCGGTTGGGGTGGCCAGCGCGGACCTTGCCATTCTTGGTGACGCGAACACGGTCTTTTGTACCGCTATGCGTTTTTAGCTTTGGCATGACTGCTCCTTATTACGAAGTTAAGCTGTTTTCCGGCGAATTGTGGTGCTTGATCTACAACAATTTGATCACCGAAATCGGCTATTACCTTATCTGCAAGTTTGAACCCGATCTCTTTGTGAGCAAGCTCACGGCCACGATAGAAGATGGTGAGTTTCACTTTGTGCCCTGCTTCCAGGAAGTCGGTGACTTTCTTCATTTTAATGGCAAGGTCGTGTTCGCCGATTTTCAAACCGAAACGCATTTGCTTTACTTCCAGGGCTTTGGCTGCTTTCTTGTTTTTCTGAAGCTGCTTTGTGCGCTGGTAGTTGTACTTGCCCCAATCGACAATTTTGGCGACTGGTGGGTTTGCGTCCGGAGAGATTTCAACGAGGTCTAACCCTTGCTCTTCAGCTATGCGGAGCGCTTCACGCCGGTCAAGGACGCCAAGCTGTTTGCCTTCCGCATCGATCACCCTGAGCTGCGGTGCCCGAATATCGTGATTCAGGCGTGTAAACTTGCTGATAGATATCTCCTTTAATATTGTTAGTAGCCACCATTGTAACAGATCAAGAAACAGAGGTCAACATGACAGCGGCTGTCGGCATGCAGCGAAGAGCGTCGAAGTTTACGGATTGGTGGGCGGCTTGCGGTACTGCAGGGCCTCACTAATGTGGGCGGGTTCAATGGTTTGGCTGTCGTCCAGGTCGGCTATAGTCCGGGCCACTTTGATGATGCGCATGTAACTGCGGGCCGAGATGCGCAAGCTGGCCGCAGCCCGATTAAGGAGCTGATGCGCACTTTTGCTGAGCTGAGCGTGGCTGCGGATAGTTTTGTTAGTGAGGTCACAGTTGAGCAGGGCGGCATCGCCGTATCGTCGGGCCTGCCGTTGCCGCGTGGCGGCGATCAGCTGTCTAGGTGGCGGCGTGGAAGCCGGCAGGGCCTGGGTTGTTAAGAGTGCGGCATGGTCAATCTCTTCGGACTGCACGTAAAGGTCGAACCGGTCAATAATGGGGCCGGAGACTTTCTGCTGATACGCCAACACCGAATGGGCGGGGCATATGCATTCGCGCGAGCTGCCAAAGTAGCCGCAAGGACAAGGGTTGGCGGTTGCGACTAATACGAACTTTGCCGGGAAGGTGGCTGATTCACGGGCTCTGGCAAGGGTTATGACGGCGTCTTCCAGAGGTTGGCGCAGCGCCTCAAGCGCAGGGCGGGCGAACTCCGGCAGCTCATCCATAAAAAGAATGCCGCGGTGGCTCAGGCTTATTTCGCCCGGTCGGAGGGGCACGCCTCCGCCTACAAGAGCGACATGGCTGGAGCTGTGGTGCGGCGCCCGGAAGGGGCGGTTCGTAATGAGTGCATCATAGTTGTGGCTTGCTAGGCTGTGTAGCTGCGTAACTTCTAGGGTTTCATCTGCCGACATTGGAGGCAGAAGGGAGGGCAGGGCTTTAGCAAGCATGCTCTTGCCAGTGCCCGGCGGGCCATTCAGAAAAATATTGTGTCCGCCTGCGGCGGCGATGATAAGGCCACGTTTAGCCCGGGCTTGTCCGGCAATCATCAAGAAAGGATCTTCCTGTGGTTCTTGTGGTGTTTCGAAGGTGCCGGCCGACGCTGGAGTGTTCAGGGGAACGGATATAAATGGTTGCTGGCCCTTGAGGCAGGCTACGTAATCAGCCAGATGTGCAACGGCGACTAATCGAATGCCGGGTATGAGCGCCGCCTGGTCTTTATTGCCAAGGGGGATGTAGAAGGTTGTAATACCCCGGGCTCGGCCGTAGAGGATATGTCCGATTATGCCGCGTACGGCTCTGACGCTTCCATCAAGCCCTACCTCGCCGATAAACGCCTCAGTTGCGCTAAACGGATGCGTAAGAGCGGCGCCCGGGTCGGCCCGTAGTATGGCGGTTGCGATGGCGAGGTCTAGGCTGGTGCTTTGCTTGGGTATGTCGGCTGGCGCCAGGTTGATGGTAATCCGCTTGCGGGGAAAGGGCACTCCTGATGCCGCAAAAGCGCTGCGGATGCGCTCCTTTGCTTCATCAACCGCCTTGTTACCCAGGCCAACAATGACCATGGCGGGAAGGCCATTTGAAATATGGCATTCGACGTCTACGAGAATGCCGTCGCCATGGCCGGCCAGAATGCTGCATGTTGTGTTGGGCATGGCGATATGAAAAGCTAAGTTGCTTCAAATGTAAAGACCCGCCGGCTATGTGGGTTCCGGCGGGTCTTTAGTTTTGGTTTGTTTCTTGGAAGTTTTGGAGTTTTAGCGTTTTGGTGTCAGTCTTTTTTGGCGCACCTTCTTGGATGGAACAACGGCTTGCGAGAAGCCGTTGTTACAAGATGCGTTTTTGTTTTTGAGCACTTTTTTTATTCAAGTGCTACAGGTATCTTATAAAGTAGAAATCGGCCTGTCAACACATTTATGGTTAGAATCTTTACAAAGCTGTGCATAACTTAGCCTCCCCTGTAAAAATACAATTTCATGTTCTCGATTTGATCACTAAATATACCCGGACATCCGAACGATGCTGCTTATGGCTATTGACATTTTGAGTCATGTGTAGTAGTATGAAAACTAGTAAGTCAAAAACAAAAACTTACCTTAACAATCGAACCTAAGCAATAACGCTCTTCGTGGCCCTAAAGGCTGCGGGAGCGGTCAGTCAAGCCTACGGGTAGTAAGCGCTAAATAGATTTTAATGGGCGGATTTACTACCCTAGGCATCTAGGTTCAAATGGTTCATCAATATAATCGCTACAGTCCATACCGGGCTGTAGTTTTTATATGCTGGGCGGCAGAAATGATGCCGGACGGTCCGCTACCGCGGGGAGGTGTGTCTTTAGCGTGGCCATACGGATCCGAAGTGGCATAGTAAGGTACAATATATTTGTATGAAGAAGATATTGGCAGTAACCGCGGCCGCAAGCCTGATACTACTGACTACTACCACCAACCCGGCTAAAGCGCCCGCCTTTTTGCTAATGATGCCTTTCGTCGCTATCTTTATCGTATTGCTAGTAGCGGCGCTGTATGTTTTTGAACGTCGAGGATGGCCTAAAGGTCGGCGCATCCGTGGCGCTATACTTGCCGCCGGCATACCGGTTGTGCTGCTCGTTATGCAGTCAATAGGACAGTTAACGGTGCGGGACCTTCTTACGTTGGGGGCTATCTTTGGTGTCTTGTACTTCTATTTGTCACGGCTCTCGTTTGCTAAATAAAAGAGGGGGCCGACGCATGCTGAAAGTAGCCAGATGGGCTGCACGAGTGGTATAATAAGTCCCGACGTATGAATCCTGAACCGCCCCAAATACCCGGTTTACCTTTGCCGCAGTCATCAGCGCCCGCTGGTGCTTATTCATTCGCACCGCCGCCACCGCCCGTACCGGCGGCCGATGCAGCTGCGCCAATGCCGGAGCCTACGGGCTTGCCGCTTCCAACTGCCGGCACGGCCGCGCCGGTACAACCCGCGCAGCCTGATGCGCATACACCGCCCATGCCCGTCATTACGGCCGTGGACGCAGTAGATAGTGATGATTCCGACGAAATCGATGAAACATGGATTGCTAAGGCCCGCGAAATTGTTGACCAAACCCGCGAAGACCCCTATGCGCAAACGAAAGCATTGGCCCGTCTCCGGACTGATTATATGAAAGCTCGCTTTAACAAAGATGTTAAGATTAGCGAAGATGCACCGAAATGACAGCAGTAGTTTTTATAATTGTTTTCTTGCTGGCGCTCGTCGCAATGGTAGGACCGGTATTGTATATGCAGACTCGTAAACGGATGCGCGAGCAGAAGAGTTTTGAGCGCGGCCTTAAAATGGTGCCGCTGCTTATACATTTACCGCCGCCGAGCGAGGATATCATCGGCAATGGCCGCGACACACGCGATGTGACGGATGAAACGATCTCGAAGGCGCAGGTCATCTACAATATTATTGCCAGCACCATGCAGAAGGGCCGCAAGGTAAAGTTGTTCGGCCAGCGTCACTTTGCATTTGAAATCGTCGGTATTCGCGGCTTCGTGTACTTTTATGCGGCAGTCCCGCTCTCTATGGTAGAGGTGGTGAAGCAGGCGATTGTAAGCGCCTATCCGGCGGCGCGCCTGGAGGAGGCTCCCGACCATAACGTCTTTAATCCGGCTGGCAAGTTGACTGCGACCGTGGGCGGCGAAATGACACTGAAAGAGCCGTTCGCGTATCCGATTGCGACCTACCAAGACCTTAAGCGCGACGCCATGCAGGCGCTGCTGAACGCCATGAGTACGCTCGACAAAGAAGACGGCGTCGGCATTCAGATTCTGATGCGTCCAGCCGACCCGGACTGGCGCAAGGCGGCTCTGGAAGTCGCTAGCAAAAAACGCAAAGGCAAGGACAGTAAAAAGGGTGCAGAGCTGGCGCTAGCCTTTGGCAAGCAGTTCGCAACAGCATTCGTAAAGCCGCCCGAAGACAAAGGCGGCAGCGACAGCAAGCACGAGCTTTCCGGCGTTGACCAGGCGTTGCTGGATGCGATTGAAAACAAGACCCAATTTTCGGGCTACGAGACGTTGGTCCGGGTAGTGGTGTCATCAAATGTGAGCAGCCGGGCACAGGCTATACTGAGCAATGTCGTGGCAGCTTTCTCGCTGTACGATGCACCCGGAAAAAATGGGTTCAAGTTTACACCGGCCAAAGAGATTGAGGAATTTACAACAGAATATATCCTTAGGATGTTCCCATTGCGCACAAAAAAGAACATCCTGAACACGGTCGAATTAGCAACCATATTCCACTTTCCTGATCAAAATAGTATTCCAACGTCACAGTTGGAGCGGCAGGATTCAAAGCAGGTTGACGGTCCGCGCAACATGCCCGACAAAGGGCTCTTGCTCGGCTACAATATTTTCCGTGGCGTTAAAAAACCGATCCGTCTGGACATCCATGACCGGCAACGGCACATGTACGTGGTTGGACAAACTGGTACCGGTAAGTCTACCTTCCTGGAAGACCTGGCGCTGCAGGATATGTTGGCCGGGAACGGTTTTGCATTCGTTGATCCGCACGGTGACACGGCCGAAAAGCTTCTGGCTATGGTACCGAAGGAGCGCACTGAAGACGTTATCTACTTTTCGCCGTCAGACAGTGATTACCCGTTGGGCCTGAACCTGTTTGAATACCAGAGCGCCGACCAAAAGGACTTTCTCATCCAGGAAACGCTCAACATGCTCTACAAGCTCTACGACCCGCAGCACCAGGGTATTATGGGCCCGCGTTACGAGCACTTATTCCGTAACGCCGCCCTAACGGTAATGGGCGATCCTGAGGGCGGTACCTTTATTGATATTCCGAAACTGTTCCGTGATCCGAAGTATGTCGAGCAGAAGCTCAAGTATATTACCGACCAAAACGTGCTTGAGTTCTGGCGCAAGGAAATGCCGCAGTCGCAGCGCTCCAACGAGTTCGGGGAGGTCGTGAGTTGGTTCGTCAGTAAGTTCGGCGCCTTCTTGTCGAACGAAATGATGCGCAACATCATCGGCCAGAACAAGAGCGCCTTCAACTTGCGTGACATCATGGATAACAAGAAAATCCTGCTCGTAAACCTGAGCAAAGGCCGCTTGGGCGAACTGAATGCCAAACTCTTGGGTATGATCTTCGTGATGAAATTCCAGGCGGCGGCTATGAGCCGGGCGAATATTCCTGAAAAAGACCGTGTAGACTTTTCGCTCTATGTCGACGAGTTCCAGAACTTCTCAACCGATTCGTTCGCGACGATCATGTCCGAGGCTCGTAAGTATCACTTGAACCTGATCGTAGCCAACCAGTTTACGACCCAGCTCTCGGATGAAATCCGCGACGCCGTCTTTGGTAACATGGGTACGATTGTGGCGTTCCGCATCGGTCAGCAAGATGTCGAGGCAATGTCTAAGTATTTCCAGCCGACATTCGAGGCTAACGATCTTCTGCGCGTTCCGAACTACAATACCATTGTTCGTACCTTGGTGGGCGGCGTGCCGACGCACCCGTTCAGTATGGCGACATTGCCGCCGCTCGGCAGTCCCAATCCGGAGCTGGCTGATGCGCTCAAGCAATTGACGGCGGCAAAATACGGCCGGCCGAAGGCCCAGGTTGAGAAAGAGATTTTTGCACGTCTGGCGACGAAGGAAGATCCGACGGCTCCGGGTGCTTTCGGCGCGCCGGCCGGTGCCCCGGGTGGTGCGCCGGCGCGCGGGGTAAACCCGTTCGGTCCGGCACCGGCAGGTGCGCCAGGGTACGGCGCCGGCGGGGCTGCGCCGTACCAGCAGCCGCCCGCACCGGCGCGCCCGGCTTCATTCCTCGACGAGTGGATGAACAAACGCCAGACCGGTTCCTTCCAGCCGCGCCCTAACCCGTGGGCTAAGGGCCAGCCGCCGCAGCAGATGTCACCGGCAGCCCAGATGACACCGCCACCTGCCGCGTATGCGCCAGCCCAGGCCGGAGCGATGTACCAGCCCCAGCCTGCGTCCGTCTACCAGCCGGGGCAAACCGTATCACCGTTTGCTTCTGCCGGCCAAGTGCCCGCTGTGCCGCCCGCACAGGCCGTGCCACCGCAAACCCCCGCTACGCCGCCGCCAGGCTTTGTCCCGGCTGCGCCAGCGCTTGCGGTACCCGTTCAGGCCGGCCAGCCAACATTGCCGTCACTTGATGCCATCCAGGCTCGCCCGGAAGCCGAGGTGGACTACAACGCCCAGCAAAATGCCCGTCCGGGTGATTTGGCCGACGGTGAAGCAGGCGTAATAGCCGAAGAGGTGCGCGAGAAGCTCAAAGTCGACGAAGCTCCCAAAGAGCCTCCCAAGAATGAAGGCGAACTTAAAATCCGTCATAACGACAACGCCGAGTCCGAGGACACGATTTTCATAGACCAAGAGGGCAATTTGTTAACACGGGCTGAGCCACCGGCCGAAAAACAATAGCTTCGGCAGCTCTCGGCTCGCACTGGCCGCTATTAGTTGCAGCTACCATCGCAATACTCTATACTATAAGATAAGTGGGACATATCTAATTCTATGAGGGTTAATTAAAAGTGGCGAAACAAACAGATTATTCTTCTGATCAAATTCAGGTTCTTGAGGGCCTTGAGCCCGTGCGTAAGCGCCCCGGCATGTATATTGGCGGTACCGGCATTGAAGGGCTGCACCACCTGGTGTGGGAAATCGTCGACAATGGTATCGATGAAGCCTTGGCCGGCCATGCTACTGCCGTAACGGTCGAGTTGCTGGCTGACGGCGGCGTTCGCGTAACCGACGACGGCCGTGGTATCCCGACCGACGTCCACCCTAAGACGGGCAAGAGTACGGTCGAGACCGTCTTGACGGTGCTCCATGCCGGCGGTAAGTTCGGCGGCGGCGGCTACAAAGTATCCGGTGGTCTGCACGGCGTGGGCTCCAGTGTCGTAAACGCGCTATCCTCAAAGCTTATTATTAATGTCTACCGTGAAGGCAAAATCTTCCATCAGGAGTACGAGCGCGGCGTACCTCAGGCCGACCTCAAAGTTACCGGCAAGACCAACCGCACTGGTACCGAGATTACGTTTTATCCGGACGCGACGATCTTTGAAACCGTCACGCTCAACTACGAAACTATCCTGGACCGTTTGCGCCACCAGGCGTATCTCACAAAAGGCGTTAGGACGAGCATTTCCGACGAGCGTTCGGGCAAGCGCTACGGCTTTTATTTTGAAGGCGGTATTAAATCGTACGTAAAGCACCTTAACTTGGGCAAAGAAGTCGTTGATGACGATGTCTTTTATGTCGACAAGCAGGTTGAGGACACGCAGATCGAGATAGCTGCCCAATACACCGATGGTTTCAATGAGACTATCAAGCAGTTTGCCAACAACGTCTTCAACCCGGACGGCGGTACGCACCTGACTGGTTTCCGTTCAGCCCTGACCCGGGTAGTGAACGAATACGCCCGCAAGTCCGGCCTGCTCAAAGAGAAAGAAGAAAACCTGACCGGTGAAGACTGCCGTGAAGGCCTGACCGCTGTTATTTTGGTTAAGCTGCCCGATCCGCAGTTTGAAGGCCAGACCAAGAACAAGCTGGGTAACCCGGAGATCCGTGGCTACGTAGAGCAGGTGATGACCGAGTACTTCAATTACTACCTTGAAGAGCACCCGGCTATCGCCAAAAAGATCATAGGTAAGGCGCTGCTAGCTGCCCGGGCCCGCAAAGCTGCACGTGCTGCACGTGAGAACATCATCCGGAAGGGTGTGCTCGAAGGTGCCAGCATGCCAGGTAAGCTGGCCGACTGTTCGAGCAAAGACCCGTCGCAGTCTGAAATCTACCTCGTAGAGGGTGACTCGGCCGGTGGTTCTGCCAAGACTGGCCGTGACTCAAAAACTCAGGCTATCTTGCCGCTTCGCGGTAAGGTGCTGAACGTTGAGCGTGCCCGCCTCGATAAAATGCTCGCTAACAACGAAATCCTGAGCCTCATTAAGGCTTTGGGCGTTGGCATTGAAGACTCGTTCTCGCTGGACGGCCTACGCTACCACCGCATCATCATCATGACCGACGCCGACGTTGACGGTAGCCACATTTCGACGCTGCTTTTGACCTTCTTCTTCCGCTTTATGAAGCCGGTCGTAGACGGGGGCCATGTCTATCTGGCAAAACCGCCGCTGTTTGAGCTGGTCAAGCCTGGCCGTAAGTCGAGTGTCTTTATATATGACGAAGCCGAGCTGGAAGACGTTATTAATAAGACGATCGAGCAGCGCAAGAAGGAAGGTGTCAAAGTCGACCCCACGACTGAGCGTTACAAGCAAGCCGGTTTTGTCGAGCAGAAGCGTTACAAGGGTCTGGGTGAGATGGACGCCGAGAAGCTGTTTGAGACGACCATGAACCCGGAAAAGCGCGTGCTGGTGCAAGTGAAGGTCGAAGACGCCGAGCGCGCCGACGCTATCTTCAACAAACTGATGGGTACCGAAGTTGAGCTGCGTAAGAACTTTATTACCACGCATGCAAAATTTGTGAAGGATTTGGATATCTAGTATGGAAGACAAAGACGCTGAACTGATCAAAAACACCTCCCCCGAGCCGGTGAGTGAAGCCATTGAAGAGCCGCGTGAAGAAGCCAGCCTGGCGGTAGAGGGCGAGATTGTCGAAGAGAACACGCACTCGCGCGTCGTAGAGCGCCGGACGGTTGAGCGCGTCATGGAAGACAGCTATCTGCGGTACTCGATGAGCGTGATCATCGACCGGGCGCTGCCGGACGTCCGTGACGGCCTGAAGCCGGTCCACCGCCGTATCTTATATAGTATGAACGAAGACGGCTTGCGCTCTGGTGCCCGCCACCGTAAGAGCGCTAACGTCGTCGGTGCCGTGATGGGTAAATACCACCCGCACGGTGACTCGTCTATTTATGATGCACTGGTGCGCATGGCGCAGCCGTGGAGCATGCGGTACATGCTGGTTAACGGCCAGGGTAACTTCGGTAGCATGGACGGCGACCCGCCGGCAGCTATGCGGTACACCGAGGCCAAGATGGCCCGCGTGGCCGATGAACTATTGGCCGATATCGACAAAGAAACGGTTGATTTCCGCCCGAACTACGATGGCACGACCGCTGAGCCAGCTGTCTTGCCGGCCAAACTGCCGAACCTGCTTTTGAACGGCCAGCTGGGTATCGCCGTCGGTATGGCCACCAACATCCCGCCGCATAACCTGAGCGAGCTGGTCGACGCAACCGTACACCAGATCAACCACCCGGATGCAACATTGGACGACCTTTTAGAGCACATCAAGGGGCCGGACTTCCCGACGGGCGGTATTGTTTACGGCCAGAGTTCAATCCGCACTGCATATGCTACCGGTCGCGGCGGCGTAGTCGTGCGCGGTGTTGCTGAAGTTGTAGAGGGCAATAAAGGCCGTCACCAGATTGTCATCACAGAGATCCCGTATGCGCTCAACAAAGAAAACCTGATCATTAAGATTGCCGACCTCGTCAAAGAGAAGAAAATCGGTGGCGTCAGCGATATCCGCGACGAATCCGCCCGCGGTAACGTACGTATCGTCATCGACCTCAAGAAGGATGCCTACCCGAAGAAACTCTTAAACCAACTCTATAAATTGACGCCGCTGCAGACAGCCTTCCATTACAACATGATGGCGCTGGTAGACGGCATTCAGCCGCGTGTTCTGGGCCTGCAGGACATCATCCAGGAGCACATCAAGCACCGCCAGGTCGTAGTGCGCCGCCGGACCGAATACGAGCTGCGCAAGGCCCGTGAGCGCGCCCACATTTTAGAAGGCCTTAAGATCGCTCTCGACCACATCGACGAAGTCATTAAGACGATCCGCGCCAGCCAGACAACCGATGAAGCGCAAGCCAACCTTATCAAGCGGTTCGGGCTGACTGAGATACAAGCCAAAGCCATCCTGGCAATGCAATTGCGCACCCTGACGGGCTTGGAGCGCGACAAGATTGAAAACGAGCTTGCTGAGTTGATGAAGCTTATCGGTGAGCTTGAAGCCATTCTGGCCGACGAACAAAAGATCCTCAAGATCATCAAAGATGAGATGCTAGAGCTCAAGAAGCAGTACGGTGACGAGCGTCGCACGCGGATCGTTACCAGCGAGCTCGGCCGCATGAACGACGAAGATCTTGTTCCTGACGAAATGGTCGTCGTAACCATTACCTCGGCTAATTATATTAAGAGGAGTTCCGTCGCCGAATACAAGAAGCAGGGACGGGGCGGTAAGGGCCGCCGCGGCATGACGACCCGTGAAGAAGACGTCATCGAACACGTCGTGAATGCCTCCACCCATGACTTCTTATTGTTCTTCACTAATAAAGGCCGTGTTTTCCGCCTGAAGGCCTACGAAGTGCCTGCTGCCAGCCTGAACGCCAAGGGCGTGGCAATTGTAAACCTGCTGCAGTTGCAGCCGGAAGAAATGGTTAGCGCCGTTATTAATGTGTCGAAGCAGGTGAACGGCGGCAACTTATTTATGTGCACCGTTCGCGGCGTCGTTAAGAAAACGCCGTTTGAACAATACCAGAATGTGCGCAGCTCGGGCTTGATCGCCATTAACCTTGACGATGGCGATGAGCTCAAGTGGATCCGCATGACGAATAGTGATAACGAGGTGGTTATTTCAACCTCCCAGGGCCAGGCGATCCGCTTCCACGAGAAAGACGTGCGTCCGATGGGCCGGGTGTCACGCGGTGTGCGCGGTATTCGCCTTCGTCCGAACGACCGTGTTATCGGTATGGATATCGTCGAAGAAGGCTCCAGCATTTTTGTGATCAGTAAATATGGGTACGGTAAGCGCACCAAGGTGGCGCAGTTTACCCCGCATGCCCGGGGCGGGGTCGGTATTCGCTCGGCCAACCTTACGGCCGCTACCGGCGAACTGATCGGCGTGAAGACACTGAGCGACGACGACACGCAGGAAGTCATTATCGTATCTTCACAGGGCCAGACTATCCGGTTGGGGCTAAAAGATATTCCGCAGCTGGGCCGTGCTACCAAGGGCGTACGTATTATGCGTTTGAATGACGGCGACGAAGTTGTTTCCTTGGCACTGGTAGACGCTGCGCCAGCCGGTGAGGACGACGAAGAAGGTGCCGAGTCGGCCGAAGCTTAGGGCTTTCGTAAGGTGTTAGCGGGCCTGAAGCTGCTAACACTTTACGTAGTGATGTAAGAATCACTACCAAACAATCTAAAATATCCTTGACATATACCGGTCGGTCATCGTACTATGGGTACTAGGATTTTTGAGGTCTCTTTAGGTGTCTCTCAAGAAGCTCATTAAAAATTGAGTAGTGCAAATCAACGTCAATTGATTATTTTTGTTTAAAAGTCAGTAATTCCTAACCGCAAGGTTAGGGGTTCACTTGACCAAGACAAATTCTTTGTCTAAAGGCAGCTTCGGTTGCCAGCAGACTTTTTTGGAGAGTTTGATCCTGGCTCAGGATGAACGCTGGCGGTGTGCCTAATACATGCAAGTCGAGCGGAAACAGGGAGAGCTTGCTCTCCGCTGTCGAGCGGCGGACGGCTGAGTAACACGTAGGAACGTACCCCGAAGTGAGGGATAACTGCTCGAAAGAGTAGCTAATACCGCATGTGCTCTAAGGAGT
>CBFGXJ010000026.1:0-14337 GCA_965652795.1 uncultured bacterium | reverse complement strand
TACGGCCCCGTCGGCGTTCAGAGAATGACAACGGCGTCGCCGAAGTCGGCTGGTGCGTGCTTGAGCCTACCGTTATGAAGTTTTATGCGCAAGACCGGCCGACGTGGTTTCACCCTTCACTCAAGGAATTCCTATACCGTCATATGTTCTATGTGCCCGGTGCGCCGCCAGAATCCACCGGCAATCTGGCAGTTGACCTGGGCGTCCGGCGTCTGCCGCGCCCGGCAGAGTAGGGCGGTAGGCGAATGCCGGGGTATAATCGAAGTGTCAGGGAAGCGGTGCGCCGGCCATACGGTGGCCGCTAAGGTAAGACCCGACCCGGGCGTTGACTTACAGCAAAGTAAAGAGTTAAAGGGTAGCCATGAAAACAGTGCACGTCGATGAACAATACCAGACCGGCTACACCTATACGCTGACCGAGCCGGAGGGCCGCAACTTCAGGGAGGATTTTGCGCCCCAGCTTACTCCGGCCGAAATGCTGCATTTGGGCATCTTCGGCGGCGATTACTTTAACGAGCCGCCGAAGGAATTCCCGGCCGCCTGGTTTGAGGGCGTGACGCTCTCGCTGAAGGGCGCGCAAGCCAAGCTGAACTACTACAAGGTCAACGCCAGCCAGCCGCTGCACATCTGGCAACAGAAGGGCTGGATACACCCCGAAGATCCGAAAGGCTGGTTCTTATGGTACTGCCGGTATTATATGGGCCGCCGCATCCCGGAAGAAGACGACCGCCAGATCCGCAGATGGAAAAATCTGCGCCGGCATGTGGCGCAGATTGAACGTCATTGTTCTCCTGGTGATATGACCTGTCGTCCGCGGCAGCGTCAAGCTCTGTTGCACTGGGCGTATGACACTTAAGGCCGCCCGCAAACCGGGCAGCCTACCGGTTTTAGCGCGAGTTTGTAATAATGTACGCCATGATGGCGAAGATCACGCTTAAGGTGGCAAAAACGCTTGCCAGCATTAATACGACCTGGTTTTGTGGCGCCGCCTTGGCTTTATTGGCACTAACCGCCGTGCTACTCCGGCCTGCCGTGCCGGTTGCAGCACGTGCAGGCGCCTTTCGGACCGGTTTTTTCTTTGTTGCTTTAGCTGTGGCCATTAGGGGTGAGTCCTTTCCGGCTTTAGCGGGTGACGGAGATAGTTTTGTTTTCGGCTGACGGAGCACTTACCGTGATGCGGCCGTTGGCGCTCTTCATGATGCGGTAGCCGGTGCCGTTGGTTGCACAAGTGGTAGTACATTGGGGGTCTTTAGGAATGGCAGTAATGTACTTTTCGTTGGTAGTAACTACGCTTAGGTCTATTAGGCCGGTGCAACTTGCTGCGCCGGTAGCACAGATTTCAGTCGCAGTCGTAGTGATGGAAGTAGGCACGGCGTTTGTGTCCACGCTGTACTGCCATACGGCGCTTAGGATTTGTGCAACGTCGTTTTGACGCTGGGTGTTACGGGTGTCCGATAAGTTCTTGCTCGGGTTGATCGCGATGATTACGATTGCTGCCAGAATGGCGATGATCGCCACGACCAACAGGACCTCGAGTAAGGTGAACCCCTTTTGCTCTTTTTTAATGCTGTAGAACATAGTGCCTTTAACCCCTTTTCTACGATTAGTTGTTTTATAAATCTGCGACTTCCTTCCAGGAAGTAATGCTTATGCTTGACGAGCCTATTGTAGCATATACTTCAACATTTCGAATAGTAGTATTCACGCTGCCGCTGGCTTCTATGACGCGGGTTGACCCCCCAGGGTTGGTAATGGCGTATGTGCAAGAACCGGCGCCTAGGTTGAGCGAGCCGTTGCCGGTGGTTGAGGGGGTATCGTGCAGGACTTGCAGGGCTTCCTCGGCGCATGCCATGGCTAGCTGGCGGGCCTGGGCGGATTGCTGTGTGACCAGTACTGCCCGCTGGCTGTCGGTGCCGGTAAGGAGCAGTCCCAACGCGACCGCCGTCGCTGCCGCACCGACGATAAGCACTGCCAGCAATGCGACGTAGCCGCCCTGATGCGTGGGTGGTAGTGCGTCCGCCTCTGTCATCAGCGGATACTCACTGTGGTCGTAAAGGTTTGCTGATAGTCAAGGCCGGCCCGGCCGGTATCGTTAGCTCGGGCCAGGGTAAAGCTGACTTGGATGCTGCCGGGCGTACCGGCGCGGGTCAGGTTGCGGAAGGTGAGGTTGCTGACTTCGACCTTGCTGCCGGTGAGGGCTACGGCCGCCGCCGCGCCTTCTTTGATCTGCAAGCTTGTGCCCGAAAGGTTAATGATGGTAGGGTTTAACGCCGCCACGCTGTTTGTGACTGTCGCGCTGGCTCCGCTGGCAGCGGCGGCGGGCGTCGTGATACCGTCGGCATCGCGCAGGGCCGCAGTGATAACATCCATGGCGAACTGGCCTTGTTGGTTTACCTCTGAAATAGCCTGGTTTTTGAGGCGGGCATCGGTCGCCACGCCAAAAAACAAGACGATAGCCGTTAAAAGCGTGCCGACGATGCTGACGTACAGCAGAAGCTCGATGAGCGTGTAGCCTTTTTGCGACCGGGGTATGCCAGAGTATTTCATATTAATTCGGTATAAAGATGACGACTTCCTGGGTGTCGATTGAGCTGACGCCGATTACGCTGTCTAAGGTTGCGCTGTAAGCCAGGCCGCTCAGGGTGATGGTGCCGGTTAAGCTGACTGATGCGGCGACGGCCGGACTGCTGGGCGTGGCGACGTTGATCACCTGGAACTGGTTGGTGGAGGCGGTGGTCCCGACGTAGGCGAAATTAGCGGTCGGATTAAGCGCAATGTCGCTGATGGTTCCAGATGCAGCGACGCTGCCGGTCTGGGTCATAGCGGTGCCGTTGATGACGTACATCGAAGTGCCCTGCCCGGCATACAGTGTTTTGCCGTTGCCGGTAATGGTGATGGCGTCGGTCGTGCCGGTCAGGTTGATGGTGCCGGTCTGCGAGATGGCATTAACGACGCTGACAGTAAGCTTTAAGATTTCAGCCGTGTCGGAGCCGGTAGCTAAAAAGATGTCGCTGCCGTCTACGTATACTTCGTACATGGTAATGTTGGAGCTGAACCCGGCGATGCGCGACGGAGCGGCGGGGTTGGAGACATTCACCATTACCAGCTCGTCGTTGGTGCTGTTTGCCGCCCGCGACAAATAGGCGGTGGTGCCGACGACATATATGCCGCGGCCGTCGCTCGTGCCCGATGCGTTGTACAGGCCTGCAAGCGTAGGGCTGGCCGGATTGGATATGTTGATGATCCGCAGCTCGGCGGCATTGTCGGTGGTGGTGACGTAGGCGTAGTTGCCGCTTACGAACACGTTGGTGGGCGCACCGCTTAACGACAGCGAACCGGCCGCCGTCGGGCTGGCGGGGTTGGTTACATTGATAATCTGGAAGTCGGGCGTGCCGTCATCGCGCACCACATAGGCGTAATTGCCCTGCGTAGCTACTTTAATGGCGTTGTGGGTGAGAGTAAGGTTGAGGCTGCCCCCGAGCGAGGGCGCCGTCCAGAACTTCGGCAACACAGCCGACCAGTTGGCAAGGGAGGTGACGACGCTGGCCGAGCCGGTGCCGACGGTCTGCGGCCAGGTAACGGTACTGGTGATATTCTTGCGGTTGGTATCGCGGGTAGACACGGCGACGCTGCGGGTATAGATGCCACTCGTGTCCGAGCTGCCGCTTAGCGTCCAGGTGTTGCCACTTTGCACTAAGCCGTATGTGCCGTCGACAAGGTTGGCATAATTGGCATCGCGGATATTGCGCAGGGCTTCGGCACCTTCTTCGGCCAGCATGACGGCCCGGCCGCGGCGGCCGCTTTCGTTGGTGGCTTGCTGGCCATATACCAACGCGCCGATCAAGCCTGCGACCAGCAAACCGAAGACGGTACTGGCCAGCAGCACCTCAACGACCGAAAAGCCGCCCTCGCTCTTAATAGTCAACCATGCCTTCGCCATTGAGCGTGACCGTCCTGGTTTCGTTATTGGGGTTGGTGATGACTACATTGCCGGTGGTGCTGGGCGTGCCGGTCAGCTTGGCAAAGCTGATGGTGCCCGTCCATGACAAGGTAGTGCTGGTACCGATGGCTGTCGACTCGTCGTAGGCTGTGTCGCGGCTGGCATAAATGGCGCCTTTAAAGAGCGTGACACCGTTGGCTGCAAACTGCACGCTCCATACACTGTTGTCCTTCGAGCCGCGCGAGTAGGTTTGCGCCCGTCGCAGCATCCCCGCGACCGACTCGGTAGTGACGTCCAGGTCGGTACGGGACTGGAACGACTGGTAGATCGGCATCGAGGCACCCACCAGCAGCCCGATAATCGTTACCGACAAGAGCGCCTCCAGCAGCGTGAACCCCCGCTCGCCCAGGCTTGCCGACGGCCGGGTCATTCGATGCCTCCGCTGACCCCGCCCAATAACCCGTACACCGGCAGAATGACCGCAACTGCCACTAAAATAACTCCCATCCAGACGATCAGCAGCAGAATCGGCTCCAGGATGGTCTCAAGATTTTTGGTCGTGATGTCGGCTTTTTCTTCGTAGATTTCGCCGCTGGCTATCAGCGTTTCCGGCAGTGCGCCTGACCGTTCGGCGGCAATGATCATCTGCTGAATGCTTGGCGGCAGCAGCTTGGTAGCTTCTTTTTTGTGGCGGGGGAAAGCAGATTTGAAGCTGAAGCCCTCCTCGAACTCGCCCTTCAACACCTGGTAAAACCGTTTGTAGCGCGGTGCATCGGAGGCATCGTGGAGCAACTGCAGAGCCTGTGTTACTGATAATCCGGCTTGCAGCAGGGTGCCCAGCAGGTAACCGAAACGGGCGATTTCGACTTCGCGCAGCAACCGCTTGATCCCGGGCAAGTGGAAGAGCAGCCGCCGGCCGACGCTGCGCGTTTTGCGCCAGCCAAACAGTATGAAGCCTGCGAGCGCCAGTCCAACCAGGAAGAGCGGCACTGCCCAAAAACCGTTATCCTTAAGAAATACACCGAAGCCGATCAGCACTTTCGACACCGCGGGCAGCTCAACCCGCAGCTGGCTGAAGGTCTCACTCAGGCGCGGCAGCAAAAACCAAGAGATGCCAAGCCCGACGATAATCGTTAAGCTGAGGACGAAAGTGGGATACAGCATGGCGGAACGTATTTTGGCTTGAAAGATACGCTGTTTTTCCTCTTGGCGGGCGGCGACTTGCAGGTTATCAACCAAATTGCCGGATTCTTCGCCCAGGCGAATGAGGGCCAGCGTTTGGCCCGAGACGACACCCGCCCGATCCAGTGCCTGCCAGAGCGGAACGCCGTTGTCGATGTCGCGTTCCAGCTGGGCGACGGCCTGTCTGAAGGTGCGGCTGGTGCTGGTCTCGGTCAGGGAATGCAGGGCTTCGCCGACCGGCACTGCGGCCTTCAAAAGCAGGGCGAGGTTGGTGGTGAGGTACTCGCGCTCGCGGCCGGGCAGCCGGAAGCGGCGGGTTTTGGGCGCTTTTTGGGGCGGAGTTTTATCTTTGGGCATACCGTGCACCTGTGCTGGCAAGTCGCGCCGGCACTAGCCTTTCTCGTCCCGCGGAATGTCGACGACCCGGGCAACTTCAGAAATGGTGGTGACGCCGCTTTTAACTTTGCTGATACCGTCCTCGAACATAGTGGTGTCGCCTTGCCGGCGTGCCAGGGCGGCTATGTCGCGGTTGGACGGCGACTTCAGAATCAGGTCTTGCATGGCCGGGGTGATGGCAATGAACTCGAACAAGGCGCTGCGTCCGTCGTACCCGCTGCCGTTGCAGACGTTGCAGCCCTTGCCGGCGTAGACGGTGTCGGTGTCTTTGAACTGGCGGTGCAGTACGGGGTCGATGGTCTTCAATTGGGCGAGCGCCTGGCCGGCGGTGGTGCTATAGCGGCAGTTGCGGCAGATCCGGCGTACCAGCCGCTGGGCAATGACGACCTCGAGTGTCGATGCCAGCAAGAAGGGCTCGATGCCCAGTTCGACCAGCCGCGGTATGGCCGTGCTGGCATCGTTGGCGTGAAAGGTGGAAAGCAGCAAATGACCGGTTAGAGCGGCATTGACGGAGATTTCGGCGGTTTCGTTGTCACGGATTTCGCCCACCAGGATAACATCGGGGTCTTGGCGCACGATCGAGCGTAAGCCCTTGGCGAAGGTCAGACCGCTGGCTTCGCGCACCTGGATCTGGTTGATGCCGGCAATTTTATATTCGACCGGGTCTTCAATCGTAGTAATATTTACATTTGGTTTATTGAGCAGCTTTACCAACGAATACAGGGTGGTCGTTTTGCCGGAGCCGGTCGGCCCGACGGTGAGGATCATGCCGAAGGGACGGGCGGCGTATTGCTCGAGCATAGTGCGGTGGCGGTCTTCGAGGCCGATGTCGGCCAAGGTGTAGTTCTGGATGTACGAGCCGAGCACCCGCATGACGACTTTCTCGCCCTCGACGGTCGGCACCAGCGAAACGCGCAGGTCGACCCGGATGGTCTCGGTGCGGCGCTGCATGGCGCCGTCCTGAGCGCTGAGATGTTCGTCGATGCGCATGCCGCTTTCTACTTTGATGCGGTTTAAGATGTTCTCGTAGTACTCTTTAGGCAAGCGGCCTGCTTCGCGCAGGTTGCCGTCGACCCGGAAGCGGATGACGACGTCGTTTTGCCCGGGCTCGAAGTGGATGTCTGAGGCGCGGTAGGTGAGCGCATCGCGGATGATCTCGTCGACGATCTCCGGCGCTACCCGCTGGCCGGACTCGATAATTTCGGAAAACCGGGTGCCGAGCGGCTGGGCATAGAGGCTGAAGGCCGCTTCAAGGTACTCCGGCAAGGTGTACGCCAGCCTGAGACGCTTGCCTTTGAAGAGCGGCTCGAGGGCCTTTAAATCGACGCTTTTGGGCTGGTCGGTGGCAATGGCGGCGATTTTATCGGAGGCTTTGACGAACACTACGCGGTTTGCGCGGGCGATGTCTTCCGGTATGAGGGCGACCGACTGCGGCGTGGGCGCCGTTACGCTGAGATCGGCAAAGGGCATGTCCAGGCTTTCGGCCAGGGCTTGGCCTAGCAGGGTCTTAGAAAGCAGCTCGCCCCGGATCAAGTAATCGATATACCCGGCTGTGTCATGAGCAACGGCTTCGGCGGCCTTGCTGTCTGCTTCAGAGATGTAGCTTTCTTTGAGGAGGATTTTTTTGACCGACTCAATATCCGGATACATGCCCACCCCACCGCATCATATTATGCCTGCTTGGCTTCCTCTATAATGACGGACAACGGAGTGTTGGACTTGACGAAGTACTTCTTGGCGCCGAGCGCTAAAGCGCGTTCCTCGTCTTCATGCTGACTTAGGTTGGAAAGAACAAATACGGTCGGCATTTTGCCGCTGGTGCTCAGTTTCTCCAGCACCTGGAAGCCGTCAATCATCGGCATCATCAGGTCAAGCAAGATCAGGTCGAACTGGGAACTCTCCAGTGCATCGAGCGCTTCCTGGCCGTTGGTGGCGACAGTCGTGGTAAAGCCCTCATGCTGAAGCTTGAGGTCAAGCGCGTGCGATAACGGTTTTTCGTCCTCGACAATCAAGACACGCTTTGTATCCGAACTCATAACGTTCCCCGCTTACGATATGTTCGATTGTAGCATAGCATAGGCATACTCCGCAGTTATTTTACCCGTTTTGTATTAAAAGGCAGGACGACATGAAAGGTGCTACCCTTGTTCTCTACCGACTCGAACCAGATATGGCCGCCCAGTTTCGCAACCACTTCTTTCACGATGTAGAGTCCGAGGCCGGTGCCTTCGACGTCCAATACCCGGACGTTATCGGCGCGGAAGAGTTTGCTGAAGATCTTCGGCTGCTGCGCCGCCGGAATGCCAAAGCCGGTGTCGCTGACGCTGAAGTATAAGTAGTCTTTGTCGGTGCGCAGGTGTGCGGCAGCGACCGTGTCTGCCGGGGCGCTGCGGGCGGTGATGGTAATTGAGCCCTGGGCCGGCGTGTACTTAACGGCATTGCTGAGCAGGTTTTGCAGGATCATGCGCAGGAGTTTGGGGTCGGCGAAGACTTCAGGCAGTTTGGGCGCGATGTCACGCGTATTGACGATCAGTTTTTTCTCGGCGACGCTTGTAGACAGCTCCTTCATAAGGCTGCTGATGAGGACATTGACATTATTGCCGCTGGGTTCATCAGGCAGCTTGCCGAGGTCGAGCCGAGAAACGTTAAGCAGCGAGTTGACGAGCTCGATCATGCGTTGGTTGCCTTCATAGATTTCACGGATGTAGCTCTCCTGGTCTTTTTTGAGCTTGCCGGTAGTGCCGTCCAGCAGCATCTCGGCATACCAGTTGATGGCCGACAACGGTGTGCGCAGCTGATGCGAAGCCAGCGAGACGAACTCGGTCTTGGCGCGGTCCAGCTCGTACTCTTTCGAGACATCACGGAAGACGATGATGGCGCCGACGATTTTGCCGCTGATGTCGTGGATCGGGGCCGCCGAGTCGGCAACGGGCACTTTGGTGCCGTCTTTGCGCTTGAGCAGGGTGTGGTTTTCCATCGAGGCAAGTTTGCCGCTCAGGGCTGTCTTGATGAAATTATTGTTGAGGCCGCCGCCGTCGGCGAGCTCGAAGTGCAGGACCTTGCTGTAGACTTTACCGATCGCTTCTTCGGCTTTGAAGCCGCTGATCGCCTCGGCGGAAGGGTTGAAGAGTGTGATGCGCTCATCGGTATCGAGGGCAAAAACGGCGTCGCCGATGCTGGACAGGATGGCATCGTCTTTCTGCTGGACGGCGATGGCGCGGTTGCGCTCGAACTGGAGGTCGGCGGTTATTTGGTCGGCCAGGCGCAGGGCGCGTTGGCGGGCACGGCTTTGCATCAGGAAGACCACAATCAGCATCATAGAGATGATAGTACCGCTCGACAGCACCGATGACGGCAAGTTGGCCTGGCTTTCGCTGATGCCGAACGTCGGACTAGCGCTTACCTCAATGTTCCAGTTGCGGTTGGCTACCGGAATAGCTTTGACCAGCTGCAGCTGGCCGTTGGCCGTATCCTTGTGGCTGAAGAGAGTCTCGCCGCTGGTCATATCGCTGATGCGTATATTAATGTCATTGAATAAGTTCGAAGAGCTGGCGGCGTTGTTGAAAAAATCTCCGTAGTTGAAGACGGCACTGACCAGACCGGGACGACGAGCGTCATCGTTAGGCGCATTCGGAACCGTAATGGGCATAGTAATAAAGAAGCCGCGGCTGGCCGGTGCGGTCGCAGTGGCATTAAATTGAAGAGTTTCGGATACGGCCGGCTGGTTGGTGGCGATGGCTGTTTCGTATGTTTTGCGGCGCTCGGGCACATCGGTGAAGTCGGTGCCAAGCGCGGTGCTGCTCAGATTGGTTGGCAGGTAGGTCAAAATGTAGTGCGGGCTGGATGCCGACTTGTTTTGTACGGCAAAGCCGGGCCGGCTGGCGGCATTGGCGCTGGTGTCGGCCTGGCGTTTTTTGACGAAGGCGGCCAGGTCTTTCTCGTGTACTCGGCTGATGAACGAGACCGCCCGGAAGCCGGGGTATTTTTCTTCCAGCTGTAAGGAGGTGTAGTAGTTGCGGAACTCGCCTTCGTTCACGTCGCTACTGGCTGCGAACAATCCGCGGAAACCGGCCAGAGTATCAATATATGCTTGCAGGCGCGCTTGAATATCACCGGTGACTTCATCGGTGCGGGCGGTAAAGGCGCTCTGGCTGTCTTGGCTGTTGCGCTTGATCGCCTCCTGCCAGCCGGCGAAGGTGGATGTTTGCACCAGCACTAAGATGCCGATGATTACCCAGCCGAATCGCGTTACGCGCTTCAATACGCTGCCGTTTTTGCCCTCGGTGACAGAATCTATCAGTACGACACCGCATATAATGAAAGCGGCCGACAAACCGAGCGCCATGGCAAAGTTGTCGCCGATACCATAGATAAAGGTGCGCGCGTAGAGAACGCCAAAGGCGTTAAAGACCGCTAGCCCCAGGATGATCACGCCCAATGCCGCTCTGGCGGCGCGGCTAATCAAACTCGTTAAAGGCAATGTCAGCAGTCCGATACCGGCGGCAATGAAGCAGATGCCTGCTGAATCGCCGAGCTGGCTGTGCGCACCGGCGGCCCAGATCTTCTCCTTTAAAACAAGATGGTCTATATCGACGGGCAAGATGCTTAAAAGCCCCAAGGCTACGACCGAACTGGTGAAAACGCCGGTGGCAACATGCCACTTCCGCCAGATGCTAACAAACGCCCCGGCCAGCAAGAGCAGCCCGAAGGCGCCCATCGGATTCATCGGCGGCAGTGCAGCCAGGGTACGTTCCAGGCCCTCGTAGGTGCCCACCCATCGGGCCAGCCCAAGCACGCCGAAAGCGGCAATTAATAAACCGGCGATGCCTAGTAAGCGGCTGCGGCGCTTGTGCGGGTGGCGAACTTCTTCCAGCCAGCGCTGGGCTTTGGATACCGAAGAAAAATGCCGGGTGCGGTTTTGGGCGCCGCCGGCGTTCATCAGGTACATGGCTACTTCGGCCAAGCGGTTATTGCCCACCGCGGCCAAGGCGGTAAACGGCTGGCTGAAGGCTTCCTTGATTGCCAACCGGGAGGCGGTGGTGACGTCCCGCGGGCGCAGCTGGCGGTAGTCGACCAAGACGTAGGCTTTGCCGGTCTGATCCAGGCTTTCATGCACTTGCTGCTTAAAATCTGCCAGCAACCGCTGCGCGATGCTGGCGGCGTGCCGGTGGGATTCGCCCAGCAAAGTCACATAAATAACGCCATTCTCAACGCGGATATGACTGCGCTGACTTTCCGGCATCGAGTCGTCGGGCTGGGTAAGCATTACCATAATCCTAGTATGTGGATAAGTACACGTCAATCTTGTTTATTTTGCGTCTTGTGCTTTGCTTTAGCTACTGCTATATTCAGGGTCATAGACATTAGAAACTGCTAAAGCTTATGTATGTAACTTGGGGGAGTTATAGCAGATAAGCATTTTAAAAGGTGGTTAAAATGAGCAGTTCGGGGGCAATCGCCTACGGCGCATCGAAATTACTCCGGGCCTTCGTGGCGGTCGGTGTGATGGGTTCGATTGTAACGGGCGTCCTATACGTCAGGCAGGGACAATTGCAGGAGCAAGTTAATTCCCAGGGCCGAACAGCTTTGGCCGACGGCGCGATAACCGCTCAAAAGCTTTCACCCGAACTGGCCGACAAACTCGAAACGGCCGTCGCCTTAGCCGGCGCAATCCCCGTAAAAGACAAAGATGGCAACCTGACCTCCTGTAGCAAGGGTCAGGTTGTTTCTTTTTCTAATGGTCAGTTGGTCTGCGTGACGTTAACCGTCAATGCCGACGGCGCCGTCAGTGTAACGACGGCCGGAGTCCCCGGTACCGACGGCGCTGATGTGGCCGGCTTATCCGGTGCGAACGGCGGTGATGGCACTGATGGCGGCACTGGCACTGATGGTACCGACGGCGGTGACGGCCAGGCGGGCAGCAACGGGTTAGACGGCGTTGCCGGAACCGATGGTACTGCGGGCGGAGCGGGCGCCGATGGCGCTGCCGGAGCTGGCGGTGCGACGGGTGCTGCCGGCGGAACCGGTGCAACCGGACCAACCGGACCGAAGGGCGACAAGGGCGATAAGGGCGACGCGGGAGTGGCCGGTGTATTGACGGCGATGTTCGGCGACGGCTTAAGCGGAACGCTGGCGTCGCAGGTGCTCAACGTAGATGTAGTAACCGATCTGAACGGCGGCATTGAGGCCGGAGCCGACGGCTTAACGTTGCTGGCAAGCTGTAGCTCAAGCCAGCTGCTCAAATGGAACGGTACGGCCTGGGCGTGTGCCAACGACAACATCGGCGCCGTCGCAACGGCAGACCTGACATCAGCGACCGACGGTGTTACGGTGACTGGCGGTGTCGGTGCGGTGCTCGGCGCCGGCACTAATATCTCCATTGCCACAGCTACTGGCTCGCAGAACGGCTTGCTGGACAGCGCCGACTGGACGACCTTCAACAACAAGCAGAATGCGCTCGACTTCATCGGCAACGGCATGTTTAGCCTGGTGGGTAATGATGTAACCGGCACATCATGTAGCAACAATCAGGTGCTTTTGTACAATGGCAGTACCTGGGTGTGTACCAACCAAGTGACATCCACGACGTACTCGGCCGGCGCGGGCCTTTCCTTAAGCGGCACAACATTCTCATTTAACCCTGGTACGTTGTCGTCTGTTGGTTCGGTTGCGGGCACGGATGAGTTGCTGGTTTATAGCGGCTCGGCGACACGCCGCATCACATATAATGATCTCTTTAACGGCGTGCTCGGCTCGCTTAACTACCGCGGCACCTGGAACGCCAGTACCGACTCGCCAACCCTCAGCGGAGCTTGTACATCAGGCACGAAAGGCTACTATTACGTGGTTTCCACTAACGGCAGTACTAACCTGGACGGCAACAGCACCTGGAACATTGGCGACTGGGTAGTCTGTAACGGTACGGCGTGGCAGCGGGTACAAACCGCCAGCGGCGTCTCAAGCGTCTTTGGTCGCGGCGGTGCAGTCACGGCTCAGACGGGCGACTACAATGCCGGACAGATCACCAACACGCCTGCCGGCTCGATTGCTGCCAGTAGCGTACAAGGCGCCCTGAATGAACTGGACACTGAAAAATTAGGCACCGGCCTGGCGTCAGGCCTTGTGTTCGTGGGCAATGGCAGCGGTCAGGCCGCCGGCGTTGCCTTGAGCGGTGACGCCACGTTATCTAACAGCGGTGTCGTCACGGTAGCGAACGGCGCTATTACCAGTGCCAAAATCGCCGACGGCACGATTGCTTTCGCCGACCTTGCCTCGAACAGTTGTAGCAATGGCCAGACTATCAAGTACAACGGCAGTGCCTGGGTGTGCGCCGCCGACAGCGACACTGCCTTGGCAATTGGCGGCCTTGACGCTGAAACCAAAAGCGCCAACGGCGCTGTGATCTCCAGCGGTACGTTGTATCTGCAGTCGGCCGACGGCAGCAACCCTGGCCTGGTAACGGCAGGGACGCAAACCCTGGGCGGCGCAAAAACATTTAGCGGTAACACCACCTTCACCGGCAGCGTCAGCCAAACCGGCAGCGGCACGTTTTCGACCGGTACCGGTACCGTCAGCTTGAACGGCAACGCATCGCTGGCTGCCAACCGGACGCTCTCGGCCCTGGCGGGGACGGGCGCCTTCGACATGAGCCTTGCAACTGGCACCTTCAAGACGTCGACCGGCGCCAACACGCTTAGCGGCGACACGACGATCGCAGCCAATAAGAATCTGGCGGCTGCCAGCGGTACGGGCAGTGTAGACTTCTCAGCCGCCAGCGGTACCTTCAAAACGACCACCGGCATGACGACCGTCGGCGGTAATTTGACGGTAGTCGGCTCAACCCTCCTGACGTCAGACACGGTTGACGACCTGGTAAGCGGCGGCTCAATCGGCAGCGCCGCCACGACCGTAGACGTCATTACCAGCTTCCTGATCGACCAAACCAGCACCGGGCAGACGCTGACACTGCCGACTCCGACCGACACCACCGCAGGCCGCTCGGTAGTAGTAAGCAATGTCGGCTCGGCAGCCTTTACGATGGGCGGCGTGAGTATCGAACCGGCCCGCAGCGCCGTCTTCGTCTGGAACGGTTCGGTCTGGAGCGCGCTGGGTGGCGGCTCGGGCAACTGTGACCCGACCAAGCAAACGGTGTGTAACGGCGGCAACACTTTGGCAGCAGCTTTGACTGTCGGCACCACTGACGCACAGGCCTTGAACTTGGCTACGAACGGCACGAACCGCTTCGTCATCAACGGCACCGCCAGCACTATGACCGGCCAGGGTAACACCACCCTTACGACGGCATCAAACGGCAGCCTGACGCTTTCTACTAACGGCTCCGGCGCTATCTCTATCGACAGCGGCGCAGCCGGCGCGATAAACATCGGCACCGGTGCGAACGCCAAAACGATCACGATGGGCAACGCTACCGGCATTACCAGCCTGGCATTCCTAACGGGCACCGGCGGCACAACGAACACCTCCACAACCATCTCCGGCACGGCGAATGCTTTCACCGCCAACGCCGTCACCACCGGTACGGCAATGAATATCACTGCCAACGCTCTGACAAATGGTAAAGCTTTGAATGTGGCCTCCTCCAGCACGGGCATGACCGGCTCGCTGGCTGGCATCTACCTGACCGGCAGCAACGCCGGCAACACCGGCAGCTTGCTGACCTTGCAGTCCAGCGGCGCGTTGTCGCAGGCTACGGGTATTAGTGTAGACACATCGACAAGTGCCGGTCTGGCTGCATCGTTCGCGGGCGCAATTGCAACTAAGCGAGGCAGTGATTTTAGTACTAATGGTGTTAGTACTAA
>CBFGXJ010000025.1:0-14825 GCA_965652795.1 uncultured bacterium | reverse complement strand
TCGTCGAAGTAGGCCGGCACGGTGATGACCGCGTCGGTCACCGGTTCGCCCAAGTAGCTATCGGCGTCAGCCTTCAGCTTACCCAGCACCATGGCGCTAACTTCTTCCGGGCTGTATTCTTTGTCGCCCATCTTCACCTTGACGGCATTACCGGACTTAACGATCTCGTAACCCATCAGTTTGAGGTCGCGCTGGACTTCTTTGTCTTCCCAACGCCGACCGATAAGACGCTTGACTTCGTAAATCGTATTCTTAGAGTTCGTCACCTGCTGGCGGCGGGCCACCTGGCCGACAAGCCGCTCTTTATTTTTGTTAAGCGCTACCACGGACGGTGTGGTGCGGTTGCCCTCGGAGTTCGCAATGATCTGCGGCTGGCCGGACTGCATCACAGCCATGGCCGAGTTGGTTGTACCCAGGTCGATACCGATGATTTTACCCATAGTTTGGAGTTCCTTTCCTTTAGCAATTCGTGACTTAGAGTGCTAATGTATGACCATAATATGAAATTAGCACTCGACTGTCAAGAGTGCTAAAAGTACTTTTTATATCACTTTATTGCCAAACGAGGTATACTACTATCTTATGAAAGACTTGCGAATTTATAATCATCCGGACAGTCCGATTGCAATAGCGATGACCGGCGCAGCGTTTGCCGCCGCACAGGAATGGCAGGTAACGGGCATTGAAGCAAATCTGGATGCTATGCGTACAATCGCCCAAGAGGCCGGTTTCATAGCCGCCCACGAAACATTGGGGCCTCAGGTGCTAGTGCTGCGGGATCTGCAGCCAGGGCGAGAGCATATCGCCAGGAAGGACAGTAATTTGCCGATTCATGCCGGCGAACCTACCTCAGGTCGATACTTCACCGTGGCCGACCTTACCAGCAACCGCCCGGACAGCGGGAGTTACCACGAAGTAGTTGAGTACGCCAAAGGCATTGGTGCACCGGCCTTGACGGAAGTGAGTATCACCGGATGGGGACCTAAAGAAAGCCAGTTCCGTGCCGCGTATTATGCCGCAGGTTTGCTCCTAGGCCAAAAGCCGCTTGATCTCCCTCCCGACCCCGGACGGCTGGGCAGATTATGGAAGGAGCTTCGTAACCCCTTTGGGGGTAACTTGACCGGCACGGATGCCCAGCATAGGCTCGTTGGGCGGCTCAAAAGAGGCGATCCCCGGTTGCCCGATCCTTTCAGGATTTCATTTGTTGAACCTCGCCCGGCCGTTCACTAATCGGTCGGCCTCTATACTACTAAAGTTGCGCCATAAAACAAGCTTGCATAGCCGTCTATTTTGTATAGAATATAGTCTTTAGCCCTTATTCTAATTCATAAAACTCCGTCTACCGGGAAAGGACGTTCATGTCACAAGGCGAAAGTGGCCGTATTACTGTTTACCTGACGCATAAAGCCGCCGAAGCGGCCAAGGCCGAGCGAGCGGTTATCGCACCCAATGTAGCGGATTTGGGAAAGATTGCGACGGCATTGGGCAAAGAGTTGCCGGACGGCCCTATTTCTCTCCTAGTCAAGTATGACAGCGGCCATACTCCTGATGACCCTGCATACTCCCTGCCTGGCCGGCGCAAGCCATATATCCGCGGCCATGATGCACCGCTAGGGGTAGACCGTAAGGGTCTTAAGGGCCATACGATTATCGAGCTGACCGCCCACCGCGATGACCGGCCGCACCGCTCCGACTGGAACACCTCGGAAATGCCCCGCGAAACCGCCAGACAGCTTCTAGGGCCGGAACGAAAAGAGCTACGCAAAAGCTCCCGCTGGGCATCTTTTCTCGGATTTGTAGCGGGAGCCGGTGCAATGGCCGTCGGGGCCGGCATAGCAATTCAACAGAGAGACCCGGAGACAGCCAGCGAGGCGCTTTCTCTCATGCCTGCTGCAGGCATGGTCGGCGCTTTGAGCGCTTACGCCGGCCGGTATGTCGTGGGCACCATCGGCCTGGCCCGCCGTATCCGGCAGGTGCCAAAGTCGCTGAGAGTGCTAGACTGGTCGACGCTGATAACTCCTACCGCCGCCTTGAGACCGGCCGCTCACACTACCCATCAAGAGCTGCAAACTTCCCGTCCAGCTATTGAAGCCGGCCCGTCACAGCCCAGCCTGCCTGCCGTGCCAGAGACACCAGTAGCCCCTGCGGCTGATCCGGGCGAGGCCCGCACCGTGCAGTTCCCGGTCATACCGCCGGAGTCACCGAACAACTACCCGCCGACGCCACCTACGGCTGGGTAGTCACCCGCACCATGGCGTGCCGGACGACTTCGTCGCCCAGCGTATAGCCGGACTGTAATTCTTCGCTGATGACTTCGCGGGCGCCGTCGCCCTCTTCCATACTGATCGCTTCGTGCAGGCGGGGGTCGAACACCTCGCCGACGGTCTTGATGCGCTGCACGCCCAGCTGTTCCAATGTCTTCTCGAATTGCCGCACGATACCGGCAACGCCTTTTACGTAGTCGTTAGCCTCCAGATCGGCC
Organism: uncultured bacterium; assembly: GCA_965652795.1. Taxonomy (GTDB): domain Bacteria; phylum Patescibacteriota; class Saccharimonadia; order Saccharimonadales; family UBA4665; genus CBFGXJ01. The sequence goes on along the minus strand of CBFGXJ010000025.1, from coordinate 12,343 downwards.
GGTACGTGCTTGAGCGCCCGCTCGAAGTTGTCGATGACGGGCAGAAGATCACGCACCACACCGGCTTTGATGATGCTCTTGAGGGCAGCGGTTTGCGCCTCGTGGTGACGGCGCTGGTTGATGGCATCGGCCCGCTCGCGCTGCAGTGCTTCGGTGAGGTCGGCTACCTGCTGCTGAAGTGCCGGCGCGTCGGCGGGTTCTGTCTGGTGTGGCGCCGCGCCTGATGCCTGGTGATGCTTGCCTGTCCGGGGCTCGTGTGATGAATCATGCTGTTTGTGCGTCATAATACCTCCTCTAATGCCTGAGCCGCCCGTCGGACCAGCGCCATAACATCGCGGTAGTCCTGGCGGGTAGGCCCAAGGATGCCAATGTAACTGCGGTCGGAATACGGGCTGTGGAACCGGCTGATAATGAGTGAGCAGCCGGCGCTGCGGCCGATGGGGTTCTCGCGGCCGATAAACACGGTTAGCGGCTGCGTGGGCGCGGCTTCGCGCAGCCACGGCTCCAGATTGTCGAGCAAGTGCGCCACCTGCTGCACCTGACTGCCGTGCACAAACTCCGGCTGGCCGAACAAGTTCGACAAGCCGCTCATATACAGCTGGTTGCCGATGGTGGCCAAGCCAAGATTATCGGTAAGCTCCACCAGCGTATCGACGGCATTGCGAATCTGGCGTTCCGGCAGACCGGCATCATGCACCCGGGCGCGCAGCGCCCGCTCGCCGCGACGTTCAGCGCCCTGGCTGGCCGGCGTTTGCAGCTCTCCTTCGGTGATACTGTTCACGTAAAACCGGTAGCCTTTGTCGGTCGGCACCCGCCCGGCCGAGGTGTGCGGCTGGGTAATGTACCCCAGGCGCTCCAGCTCGGCCATTTCCGCCCGGATGGTGGCCGAGCTGACCTTAAAGACGCGCGCCAGCAAGCTGGAGCCCACAGGGCTGGCGACTTCGGCGTATTGCTCGACGATAGAGCATAATATCTGCTTCTGGCGGTCGGTCATATACTGGTATGATACCGCTTTTAGCACTCCATCGTCAAGAGTGCCAGGCGGGCAACCGGTATGCTGCTTGCTTAGACGTTACGTGGACCCAACCACGCGCGGTAAGCTGCGATAATGCGCGCAGCTACTTCGGGTGCGTCGTGCTCGGCGGTGTTTATAACTAAATCGTAGTTGCCGGTGTCGAAGGGGTCGACGCCGTACATAGCTTTGTAGCGGCGAGCTTCGCTGTCTAGACGCTGTTTGAGGCGGGCGGCGTATTCCTCGGGGTCATTTGGTATCTGTTCGTATTCGAGCCGCTTCGGATCGATCTTGGCTAAAATCCGGGTTGCTGCCTGCAGCAGGTCAAGGTCGAGGTAGACCTTGAATGACTGCGGCATCCAATGCCAGGCCATCCGCGAGTCGATTGCCACCCGCTCCTGACGGCTGCCGATATCACGCAAGCGCTGGTCGACCAGCTCATCGATACTTTTATTGTTTTCGGCCGCTACGTTGGTCTGATAGACATCGATGCCCATCTCTTTGCCGATTGCACGGAATAAATCACCCGATGAAAAGTGTTCATAACCAAGTTCAGTCGCAACCAGGTGCGAGGTAGTAGATTTACCGCTGCCAGGCTGTCCGGCAATGGTGATAATTCGTTTTTTCTGCTCTTCCATGTAGCTACTATACCGGTTTTTGCCAAAAACTCAAGAGGTGGAGTAGTATCTGCATAGTGCCCTCCGGTAGTGTCGCCTCGCAGGTGGTAAAGAGATTTTGCGAGTAACGAGAGTTTGCATGACCGATCGAAAAAAGTACACTACCGGGCAGGGCCCGTTAAGCATGGGCCTGGTTGCCCCTTCGGTCAAGACAGGTATAACAGGGGTAGGTGTTGTAATTTATTATGATTAAGCAGCCGGAAGATGGCCGAGAAGCCGTTTTGCCAGTTCCCTGGCCTCTGCCTGGGTGTAGCCGCTGGGCTGTATACCCTTGAGCAGCGCGATAAAATCATCCGTAGCATGTGCTAGCGATTCGTTTATCACGAACTGGACCGACGGGTCATCGATGGCGATCTGGAGCGACCGGCGAGCTTCTGCCAGCCGGCCGGCCAATTGCTCGGCCGTAAAACCGTGCTGGTCGATCCGGGCTTGCCACACCTCCGGACTGGGCGGCAGGATGTACACCACCCGCAAGCGTTTCCACGGCAAAGCGCGAAAGACCGGCAAGACCTCCGCCAGCACCGGCAACAGCGCTATGCCCTCAGTGGCATAGGCATCCCCCTTAGTGGCGTACAGTTCGCCAGAAGGGTGCACCAGCACCTGCGCGAAGCGGCGCTCCCGCAACTCGGCCAGCATATCGGCGCGGCTGCGGAAGAGAAAATCGACGCCGTCGCGTTCGCCCGGGCGCGGCGGCCGGCTGGTATTGTTCATAACTATATGCAGCTGCGGATCGCGGGCGGTCGCCGCCGTTATGAGAGTCGATTTGCCGGCCGCAGTCGGACCGACGACCGCCACGAAGTCAACCTGTTTCAGGCGCTCCAGCACCTCCGGCGATGGCTGATACGTTTCCTGCATGCCCTTTACGCTCCTAATCACGCTTCAGCATCACCGTGAAGGCTTCAGCCGGGATATCTACCTTGCCGAAGCGCTTCAGGCGCGCTTTACCCTTCTTCTGCTTTGCCAGTACCTTCTTTTTGCGCGAGACGTCGCCGCCGTAGAGGCCGATTGTCACGTCTTTACGGAAGGCCGAGATGTCCTCGCGGGCGATGAACTTACCGCCGATAGCCGCTTGCAAAGCCACCGGGAACTGCTGCCGCGGGATCACTTCTTTCAGTTTTTCTACTGTTTCACGGCCGACCCGTTGGGCCTCCGTGCGGTGTACCATGATGCTCAATGCCGAGACTTGGTCGCCGGCGACGTAGAAGTCCAGCCGCACCAGGTCCTCGGCACGGTAGCCGTCCAGCTCGTAGTTAAATGAGCCGTAGCCGCTTGTTAGGCTTTTCAGCTGGTCGTAGAAGTCTGTCAGCAGGTTCGCCAGCGGCGCTTCAAAGGTAACCAGCGCCCGGGTGTCAACGTAACTAAGGTTTTTGTGCTGGCCGCGTTTGCCGGCGATCAGCTGGATCACGGCGCCGACGTATTCTTGCGGCACCACGATCTCGCCCTTGATCCACGGCTCGCGGATCTCGCGGATTTTGGCCGGATCGGGCAGGTCGGCAGCGCTTTTGATATCGGCTTCCTCGCCGCTCAGCAGCGTCAGCTGGTAGTCGGTCGACGGGTTGGTCACGATCAGCTCCAGGTTGTACTCGCGCTCCAAACGCTCACGGACGATGTCCATGTGCAGCAGCCCTAAAAAGCCGATCCGCACGCCGAAACCCAGGACCGGTGAGTTTTCCGGCTCGAACTGCAGCGCCGAATCGCTTAAAGATAACTTCTCAACCGCGTCCTTCAGCTCCTGGTAAAACTCATTCGACTCCGGAAAGAACCCGGCATACACGAACGGCTTGACGTCCTGGTAGCCGGGCAGGGGAGTCGTGGCCGGGCGCTTTTGCAGCGTTACCGTGTCGCCGACTCGGGCCTCGCGGGTGCTTTTAAGGTTGGTTACAATATAGCCGATCTCGCCAGTAGCAATCGAGGGCAGGGGAGACATATCGGGCTTCAAGGCCCCTACTTCGAGCGCAATCCCCTGACTGCCGGTGGCCATCATGCGGATCTGGTCGTTCTTGCCGATTTGGCCGTCTACAGCACGGACGTAGAGGATAACTCCCCTGTAATCATCGTAGTAGCTGTCGAAGATCAATGCCCGGGCCTCGTTGCCCGTCTGTCCGGACGGCGGCGGCACATCTGCCACTACACGCTCCAAAACCGCCTCTACGCCCTGGCCGGTCTTGGCCGAAATATGCAAGATATCTTCCGCAGCGCAGCCCAAAAGGCTGACCACTTCTTTGCTTACCCGCTCGACATCTGCCGCCGGCAGGTCGATTTTGTTCAATACCGGGATAATCGTCAGATCGGCCGCCATCGCCAGATACACATTGGCGAGCGTCTGCGCCTGCATGCCCTGGGTGGCATCGACGACTAAAATCGCTCCCTCGCAGGCTTCCAGGCTGCGCGAGACCTCGTAGGAAAAATCGACATGGCCGGGCGTGTCGATCAGATTGAGCTGATGTCCGTTGTAGTCCATGCGTACCGGCTGTAATTTGATGGTAATGCCGCGCTCGCGCTCGAGGTCCATGCGGTCGAGCAATTGCTCCTTCATCTGTCGTTTTTCAACCGTGCCGGTGATTTCCAGCAAACGGTCGGCCAGCGTCGACTTACCGTGGTCGATATGCGCGATAATACAAAAGTTACGGATATGATCCTGATTCATTGACCCCTATTATAACAGAGGCGGCAAAGATATGCTTTTATTTGCTTTTTTATATTGTTTATGTTAAAATATCTATATGAATGTCCCTGTTGGCGGCGAGTTTACGCAAGACCATATTGATAAAGCGGAGTATACGCTACAGTCTCAGGCTAGACTAGCTCGCTTCTTGACTGCACATGGACTTACCGTTGAAGATACGGTCAATGCTTGGATCACGGGGCATGGCCGACCTCATCCAAACGCGATGAGTACATACGACTACTGGGTTACAAGTGTTGCAACGATTACCTCTTTGGATGAAACACACCCGGGAGGAGCAGTATTTTTGAATCAGCGCGCCAATGTGCATAACTTCGGACGTGGAGCGGTTGACTTTTGGCGGTACCAGTGTGATATACGCAGCCAAACCGTATCACGCACAGTAACGGCACTGAGCGCCACCTACGACCCCGAGGGAGCATTTATGCACGGTACATATACGGTCGCAAATGCATTTGCCGCTTTGCCGCAAACGACTCCCACCGCCCTGCTGTATACCGAGATTTCCAGATTGGATGATCTCAAACTAGCCGAGGCCGCCCAATTCCAGAGCGGTGCCCAAGGCACCGATACGGTCATATTCGACACGCATGGCAGGCAGCATGGCAGGAGTATCGTATTATCGGCCGACCACTTGGGCAATAAACCGGATGTAGTCATCGATTCCACCACCCTGCGCTCGCATCTTGCACCCTTCCTGGGAAGCATGTCGCATGAATATACTACCGTAGCTTACCTGGCTTGTGATACCGGCGCCGAGGACGACGGCTTTGCCGCGCAAAGTCATGCCTTGACCCAGCTGGCAACTATCGCACCGCAACATGAGGTGGCAGTGTCACAGATTACCTTCCACGAACAGCAAGGCGTACTCTTCCCGGAGGTTGCATTCGTACATGCAAACGTGCCCGGCCAGCCGCCCGCTCCGACGCGAGTATTCTATAAGTCAATACCCACCTCTTAATACTGCATCTTAACCGGCTTTAAAATAAACCTCTTGATTTTTTCAAAGACTGCTTTGGCTTCTTCGAGACCGAACAACCCCGATATCAGTACGTGCGTCAGCGCGATTACACCGCCGATCACCGCCAGCTTGCTGCCGAGCGTGATAAACCCGCGGTCGTCGCTGGTGAGCGGCAGAATCTTCAGGATTATGGCGCCAACTACCATCGTAAAGCCGGATACCGAAATAATCCTGAAGATCGCTCCCCAGAATTCAGGCGTAAACAATTGCCGGTCGCGCATAATCATGATGCCGACCAAAATCAACACCTCCACCATGGCCGCGATTGACTGGCTCAGCGCCAGCCCGGCGATGCCGTAGGTGGTTTTTTGGGCTAGAATGATCGCCAGGGCCACATTGAAGGCGATCGTAAAGATCGAGACAAACAGCGGCGTTTTGCTGTCTTTTTGCGAGTAAAACCAGCGCGACACAATGGCGTAAATTGTCCGGAAGAGAATCGCCACCGTCAAAAAGCCGAAGATCAAGGCGATCTCGGGCGCATTGTTTTTAAAGATCAGCCGTGCCAGGTAGCCGCGGGCAAAGTAACAAAAGATTACTACCGGAATCGTGATCCAGACCATAGTGCGCAGGACGCGCAAGAAGTCTTTCTTGAAGAGATCGGGGCGGCCCTGACTGAGCCGGGCGTTCATTTGTGGAAAGGCCGCCGTTGAAATCGCCGTACCGATCAACATGATCGGCGCTGTGTGCAGCACGAAGGCGTTGCTGTAATAGGTAACGAAGCCCTGACCCAACCGGTTGGCCAGGTGCGTTTCGACACCACTTTGAATTTGGTCGATACCTTGGTCGAGCGAGCGGGCCGGCAACTGGCGCAAAACCGTTTTGAAATCTTCGCTGCGCCACATAATCTTCGGCCGGTAGCGGAACTTCGTGCCAATCAGCCCTAAGCACACCACTATAAGCTGTAAGATACCGCCGATCAGCGCGCCGAGCCCCAACCCGACGATGCCTATATCGGTACCCGCAAAGATGTACACGCTGGCGATGATCGACAAGTTGTAAAACAATGGCGCGATGGCGTAAAAGAAAAACCGCCCGAGCGTCTGCTGAGTGCTGACCAAAATGCCTGAAACGGCAAATAAGAATGGGTTGAGCGCCAGGAAACGCATGATAAGCACCGCATTTTCACGCTGTTCGGGCGTTAATAACGGTCCCACAAGGTAGCTCAACGGCTCGGCGAATATAAAGATTACGGCCGCTACCAGCAGCATGGCGATGCTGATCAAGTTGAGCAAACTGACGGCGATTTCCCACATGCCTTTGCGGTCGCCCTTCTGCAAACGGTCGGACAGCACCGGCATAAAGGCCACCCCCAGCGCTCCGGCCGCAACGGCGTAAAAGAAAAAATCAGGGATAATAAAAGCCGCGAAGTACGCGTCCAGACTCTCCGGCCCTTTGTCGGGAAAGTTGGCGTTGACGAGCATCGTCCGGAAGAAGCCAAGTAGCTGACCGATAAATGTAATCGCCACAAGCAATACAGCAACATTCCCAAATGAAATGCGCTTGCGTGGCTTAGGCTGAGGCTTGGCAGTGTCCTTTTGTTGCATGCGGGTCCTGGTGGCCAGAAACTTGGCGGAACTACCTACCAGTATACCGCATGGTAGTTTGTATAGCGCTTGCAATCCAGACTTTAAACGCATACTGGAAGTACCTAAGCGTAATACTGCAGGAGTCATTATGCCTCATCCACAAGAATCATTTGTTCCGCTCAAACTAGAGATTATAGCGTCCACAATTCCTTTTAGGTGGTATTGCCACAGGATACGGAATGGGAAAATCTAGCAGTTCAGCCGTAATGGACTGCCTGTAGGCGTGCCTCACCGAAGGACAAAACTGCGAACCTCTTGTTACCGTTAGCAATACGACCGAACCCTCGACGTCTCTCAGGCTAAGCGTTCCTGCATGGCAAGGCCTAATCGACGACGTCAAACGTGACAGATTGAACCGCCCTTAGGCCGCCTATTCGGCAGCTTGCATCCAAGCCGCTGTCAATGGAAGTACAAGCCCTTCCGGACCCTCCTGCACATCACGCGTGCCAGCAAATGCCCATAGCCCTACAGCATATCGGGGCGAGAGCTGCACGACGCTCGCTAGTCGGTTCTCAGCCTCGGTACCCAATACGATGCCGATCTTCGTACCGTCCAGAGCAAAAAGACCCTTTTGCTTGATGCTGCTAGCTTCGGCGTCGGTAAGGATGGCGTTGATCATTTGAGCAGTTTCAGCCTTCATGGTCTGCTGTGCCGTTGGACGGGTCCACTCGTATGCGACCTTGCCGCCGCCGTTGGCCTTTAAGATGCTTACTTGCGGCAGTTTCTTGCCGCCCGTCGCCAGGGTGGCGTACGCTTCAATGACATCTTTTGGCGTGCCGTACAGACCGTCGCCCAATGCCGCGGCGGTGTAACAGACCGATTCTGACTTATCATTCAAAGAGGCGTCGCTGTAGCAGGCGAACTTCCCGGCAACGGTCAGGTTCTCCATGAATGTCTGGATTTTGGTCGTCTCGCCCAAGGGGCCGCCTACCTGGGCCGCCGCCCGCACCGCCGGCACAAACCGACCCTGGCCTAGCGCCTGCCGCATGGTCATCTTGCCCATAAAGGTGCCATCACGGTTAAACAAGCAGTTGCCGCCTGCCGTGGGCAACGCGCGGTTGGTACAGGGGTAGCCGGGCAGGGCACCGATGCTGTCATCGAAGGTGGTTTCCGGGGTGGTGCCGGGGATGGCGTCCGCATACGCCGCATAGGTGAATGGCATGGCCAGCGTAGCGACCTCTGTTTTGGCAGTTACTCTATCGGTTGCTGCGCCTGATGTATCTAAACGGTCTACCCAGCTAACGATCTGGCCGGTAGTTACATCCTGGGCAATCATCGCCAGACCTTCGACACCGTCACGCTTGAAGGTATCTTGTTTGGCCTGTACTTGCTGCTCGGCAGCGGACTGCAAAGACTTGTTAAGCGTGGTCGTTACCTCCCAGGTGCCTTCCTGCAAGTCGTCTGAGCGGACATGGCCCTTAAGCTCTTCGATAACCTGACCAGGAAAACCCGCTACGTTAGCTTCGTGCCATTTCGTGATATCACCCGATTGCCAATATACCGTCTTGCCATCGTTATAAAACAAGGTAAGCAGGTGTGCGGCTGGCTGCGGCGTAGCGGCCGGCCGGTTAAGCAGGTACACGATACCGCCGGCTGCACCCAAGGCCAGCACTACGACAACCATCAGTGCGGCTATCATGCCGGCCTTTGATTGCTTCTTGGGCGGATCGGGTTTAGGCTGAGGCGGGGTTTGCAATGGCTGGGGCGGAGGTGTTTGTTGCTGCGACGGCGGACTGGCAAAGTAGAAGTCTGGAGCTTGTTGTTGATCCGATGCGCTCATAGTACTTTGTCCACCTCCTTAAATCGCCTAATACAGCGCTGCAGCTTTTGGCATGTGCGTGCCGTGTAGGATTTCTTTAACCTCTTCGGCTTCGATAGTTTCTTTGGCAAGCAGGGCGTCTTTGAGGGCTTCGAGGTATTTGCGGTTGGCTTCGATCACGATCCGGGCGCGCTTGGTAGCCTCCTGGATCAAAGCTTCGACTTCGTCGTCGATCAATTTGGCAGTTTCGTCGGAGTACTCGCGCTCATGGACGATCCGGTCGATCATCATGGCGTCTTCGACATGGAAGACCTGGTTGCGGAGCTTCTTGCCCATGCCCTGGTTAACGATCATTTCGCGGGCCAGCTCGGCAGCTTTGCGAAGGTCATCGCCAGCGCCGGTAGTAACGTGGTCTTCACCATAGATGACTTCTTCGGCGATACGGCCGCCGACCATGCGGGCCAGGACGTCTTTGTAATCAACGATCGAGTGGTATGACTTGTCTTCCGGCGGGATGAACCAGGTGACACCACCGGTACCGCCACGCGGGATGATGGTTACCTTGTGTACGACGTCGCTGTCGGGCAAAACCTGGCCGACGATGGCGTGGCCGGCTTCGTGGTAGGCGGTCAGCTCCTTCTCTTTGTCGCTCATCACCTTACTCTTGCGCTCCGGGCCGATGGCGACCTTCTCGAAGGCAGCGGTGACGTCTGCCTGGGTGATTTCCTTGTGGTTCAGGCGGGCGGCGATAATAGCCGATTCGTTAGCGATATTGGCAAGGTCGGCACCCGAGGAGCCGGCAGTCTTGGCGGCCAATGCGTCCAGGTCAACGCTCTTAGACAGGGGTTTCTTCTCGAAGTGGACCTTCAGGATAGCCTCACGGTCTTTGCGCTCCGGCAAGCCGATGTTGACACGGCGGTCGAAGCGGCCCGGGCGCAGCAGGGCCGGGTCGAGCACGTCGGCACGGTTAGTCGCGGCTAGAACGATGACGTTCTGGCCTTGCTCGAAGCCATCCATCTCAACCAGGATTTGGTTGAGGGTCTGCTCACGCTCGTCGTGGCCACCGCCCATACCTGAGCCGCGGCGGCGCCCGACGGCGTCGATCTCGTCGACAAAGATAATGCACGGTGCGTTCTTCTTAGCCTTGGCAAAGAGGTCGCGGACCCGCGAAGCACCGACACCGACGAACATTTCAACGAATTCCGAACCGGAAATGCTGAAGAAGGGCACGTTGGCTTCGCCGGCTACGGCGCGGGCCAACATCGTCTTACCGGTACCTGGAGGGCCAACCAGCAGGACGCCCTTGGGGATGCGCGCACCGACATTGCCGAACTTCTTGGGGAACTTCAGGAATTCAACGACTTCTTCCAGGTCTTGCTTGGCTTCGGCCGAACCGGCGATGTTAGCGAAGGTAACTTTGTCTTTTTCATTGCCGTACAAGCGGGCGCGGCTTTTGCCGAAGCTAAGGGCTTGGTTGCCCTGCCCCTGCGCACTGCGTAGCATAAAGTACAACACCAGGCTGATCAGCAGCACCGGCAAAATAGCTGTACCCAGCGTCAGCCACAGCGAACCGGATGATTCCGGACTGAACTCGATGTCGGCTTTACCGCTCTTGAAGCCCATTTCTTCAAGGGTGGCTTTAGGATCGGTGTAACTCTTTAGGGTTGGCTTGTCGTCACCCTTCTTGGTGATCGTCAGCTGGTTATTCTTAACTTCGATCTTGGAGTACTCGCCCTTGTTGGCCTGCTCAACGGCAGTGTGCGCCGGAATGGTCTTGAGGGTGCTGCCTGGCGCCCAGGCGGCGTAGATAATAACGCCAAATAACACTAGTAATGCGATGAATCCGGCACTACGGAAACCACGGCGGCCGCCCTGCCCGCCTTTATTGTTCGAACGGAAATTTTTCTTGCTATTGTCCATACGATGCAATTATACACTACGAATCAGATTGCGAAAGAAGGCGAATAAGGTTTCCTGAAATCTCCAGTTTGTATCCAGCCTGAATGTCGGCTTGTTTGCCCCCGCCGGCTGTCTTGGCGAACACCACCAGCCGCTCGACGGTACGCCGGTCGAAGGGAACATGCTCCGTGCGCAGCCAGTCCGCCAGGTACTCGCAGGCCACCCGGTGGGGCAGCATGATGAACCATTGGCGGTGCGCGGAGTGCGGTGGCTGCTCGCGCCGAAGATCGGCCAGAATCGCATCGATCTCCAGCTGCAGCTGGCCGGCTTTTTGGATGTGCCGCAACAGAGTCTCTTTTTGACTGGCGTCGAAGCGCGGCAAAAGATGCAGGCGGATGTAGTTGCGCAAATAGCGCGGGTCGGCATTAGTGCTGTCTTCGCGCCACTCGATGTTGTGGCGGCGGGCGTACGCCAGGAGGTCTGCTTTTGAAACGGCCAGAAGCGGCCGCAATATATCTGGTGTCGAGCGCAAGCCGGCCAGGCCGCGCGGGCCGGTACCGCGCATCATATTAATGATTGCTGTCTCGAGCTGGTCGTCTTTGTGGTGCGCGGTAATGAGCTTGGCGCCACGCGCCTGGCACACGCGGTCTAGAAACGCGTAGCGGGCCCGACGGGCCACGTCTTCACTTGTCTGCGGCCCCAGCTGGCCCTCAGCGTATTCAAACGGCAAACCGTAGTGGTGTGCCGCAGCCCCAACAAAAAGGCGGTCGTCGCCGGAATCCGGGCGGATGCCATGGTCGAAATGCGCCACACTCAGTTCCAACCCTGGCGTACTGGCAAGCACGTCCAACAGCACCATCGAGTCCACACCGCCCGACACCGCCACCACATACCTGCCCGGTTGTACATCTAGCTGCATCTTATATACTGTAGCGTATGAGTGACTCCAGCGCGAAACGACCGCTTGTCGGCTTAGCTCCTAGGCCCACGCATTAGCGGCTCGGTATGCGCTGCCACGCCGAAAGCCACAGCGATAATGGCGATATTCTTGACGATGTACTGGCCTTCAAGCGTGGGGATTAAAAAGCCCTGCCAGGTCATTTCCGGCAGCAGTACCAGCGGCGCACAAACCACCGCCATATGCACCAGCAGCAGCGGCACCACTAGCCGCACCGCTTGCGGCACCAGGAAGAGCACGCCGATGACGCACTCGATCACCGCCAGGGTTTTGAACGAGATCTCAAAGTATTCCAGCCCGATGGTTTGCGCCGTTAAAGCCTCCGCCAGCGGCCCGGCCTCACTTAAGCCCAAGAGCTTCACAAACCCGAACCAGAAAAAGACGATAAACAGCGCCACCCGCGCCAGCGGAATATAGCTGCGCTTGAAGAACGCGACGACTTTCTGATCGAAATGAAGAAGCTTGTGTTTCATTAGTAGTATCATACCGTTTCGCGTGTGTAGGGGGAATAGACATATCGTGCCGCCTTATGCTGATGGCGCCGCTTTCTCCCACCCGGCAAAACAGCAACTATCCCCTAGCCAACAGAGACAAATTGTGCTATATTTGGAGCCTGTAGCACATTATTTGTATGAGCGTCGGCAGTCAGCCGGGCCCTCATACGTCACGGCGGCGTAGCTCAGCTGGTTAGAGCACAGGACTCATAAGCCTGGGGTCAGTGGTTCAAGTCCACTCGCCGCTACCA
>CBFGXJ010000024.1:0-14984 GCA_965652795.1 uncultured bacterium | reverse complement strand
CACCAGTTCGGTCGGTCTGGTGCAACTGGCCGGCGACCTCGCAGGCACCGCCACCAGCCCTACCGTCCCCGGCCTAGCCTCCAAAGAAAATACCATTACCGCCGGTACTACCAGCCAGTATTGGCGTGGGGATAAATCCTGGCAAACACTGGATAAGACAGCTGTTGGTCTGAGTAATGTAGACAATACCAGTGATGCTACTAAGAATAGTGCTGCGGCTACGTTGACGAATAAGACCCTCACCGCACCAATCATCTCAACCATTTCTAATACCGGTACCTTAACACTGCCTACCAGCACTGATACGCTTGTGGGTCGGGCGACGACTGATACGTTTACTAATAAGACTATTTCGGGAGCGACTAATACACTGAGCAGTATTCCGCAGAGTGCGGTGACGAGCCTGACGTCGGATTTAGCGGCTAAAATTGACCAGACGGTGCTCACTACTAAGGGCGACGTACTCACACGCACCACAAGCGGTCTCGTTCGGCTGGGCGTCGGCTCGAACGATCAAGTGCTTACCGCCGACAGTACGACCGCCAGCGGCCTCAAATGGGCTACTCCCAGCGCTACCGACCCCAATGCCGTCGTTAAGGGTTCACAGGTAATTAGCGTCAAGGACTACGGTGCCGTCGGTAACGGCATCGCCAACGATACGACCGCCATCAACGCCGCGCTTGCGGCCGCCACCGCCGGCACCACGGTCGTCTTGCCCACTCCAAGCAGTTATTACCGCATCACCGCGCCGCTCACACCTCCGGCCGGCGTGCAGGTGCAAGGCTCAGGCATCGGCTGCGAAATCCGCCAGATCACGCAGGGCCAACCGGTTTTTGACCTCTTCAACGTCGATAACGTCACCGTGTCCGGCTTCACCCTCACCAACGCCACCGGCACACCGCCCGTTCCCGGCTCGTCCTTCCGTGGCGACTCCGCCTACGCCTACAGCTGCGGCGTCTGGACAAACGGCAACCGCATCACCATCGAGGACATTCGCATCAAGGACTTCGGCATGGGTATCTACTTAAGCGCCTCCAACGGCACCACCAACAATGCCGGCCCGGTCAAAATCGGCAACCGTGTCCGCCACGTTGAGATCTCTGGCGTCAACCATGGCGTACTCTTTATGATGCAGGAAGATCTATCCATCGAAGATCTCTACAGCCATGACCACGTCGATACCTCCTCGGGCGCCAACCCGCTGCACGCTATCTATGGCACCGGTATCGCCGCTTCGCGCAGCACAAACGTCAACATTAAGAACTGTAATGCCCGAAACATTACCGCGCCCGCCAGCAGCTGCGGCTACCAATTCAAGTATGTCGACGGCCTCACATTCGAGAACCTCCGCGCCGACAACTGCCACGGCATCCTAAACATGATCGACTGCACCGATGTCGTCGGCGACAATCTGCTTAGCATCAACACCATCGGAACGGTTGGCAATGGCGCCGCTGTCACCATGCAAACTACCGATGCGAACTGCGCCAGGGTCGCCATCACCAACGTTATGATCGAGATGGCCACCGCCAACGCCTCGCCCTGGAACGCTATTTCAGATGACGGTAGCTTCTCCAATCTCACTTTTTACGTGTCGCGTACTTCCGCCAGCTTCGCCAATTATGACATCACCGTACGCGGCAACCGCAACACCTATAGCGGCGTAAAGCTGCGCAACACCGGCTCGGGCAACGGCAATGCCGTGCTAGTTGGTCTGACTGCCTACCCCACCAGCGACACCACCATTACAGACGTCGAATTCGACGGCACCATCAACATCGCCGATTTCGACCAAGCCTGCACCGGCACCAATGTATGCCAGTACGCACCGTCGTTGCAGCGGCGCATCACCAACGCCGTAGGCTCACAGTGTCGCGCCACCACCAACGGCTCACTTGGCGGCACCATTACCTTTCAAGTCATCCGCGCCGTTACCCGTTCCGGAGCAGGCAACCCGGAAGGCTCCGTCACCGGTGCGGTAGGTGACCTCTACCTGCGCACCGACGGCAGCTCCGGAGCTACGTTGTACGTTAAAGAAAGCGGCAGCGGCAACACCGGCTGGGCATCGCCAGGCAGCTCGGCTGGTGTAACCGCTCTCACCGCCAATGCGCTTACCACTGGCGAGGTTATTCCTATGCGCGAGCGAATCACCAGCAACTCAGTTACCATGGTCAGCGGCACCCTCATGCTCACCTACTTCACCGCCGACAAATCTGAAACCATCACCACGCTCACCGCCTGGTCTGGCGCTACTGCCGCCGGCGCCACGCCGACCCTCTGCCGTCTGGGCATTTACAGTATCGACGGCAGCGGCAACGCCACCTTAGTAGCCTCAACCACCAACGATACCGCCATGTTCGCCACCATCAACACCGCTTACCCGAAGACCCTTTCGGCCTCCTTCAACAAAGTTGCCGGGCAGCGCTACGCCACCGCCGTTTTGGTCGTCACCGCCGCCGCCATGCCATCCTTCCACGGCTGGCAAATGGCCCCGACCGGCCCGCTCAACACTCTTACCCGGCTCAGCCCCGCCATTACCGGCCGCATTACCGGTCAGACCGACTTGCCCGCCTCCATCAGCGTGGGCAGTTTGGTCGGCGTCCAAGCCATGATCGGCATGCAGTTGTCTTAATTTAGGCATTTCAATCGCAATAAAAGAATCCCTCTGGTTCAAGGAGGGATTCTTTAAGATTGTTCCGGAGCGGTCAGTCAATTGCTCGTTACTAGTACTGTAGCATAGATTTGCAGCAATTGCTAGACGGTTTATCCACAGGCTTCCGGTCGCTTACAGGCGGGTCCGGGAAGCCTATGGATGTCAGGTGCATTATTAGCTACGGCCGAAGCGGCTCTTGAAGATGCGGTGACCGACAGCGCCCAGGATAGAAGTGCCGGCGAAGAGGCCGAGGACACCGGCGGTACCGGTTTCAGGCAGCGGGCGCTCTTCACACTCGGCGCTACCGACAGGTACGCCAGGCTTACATTCCTGCGGCGGGTTGCAGCGCTCGTCGCCTACCGGGATGCCGGGCTTACACTCTTCACGACAGCGTTCGTCGTTGGGAGCGTAGGGGTTCTCTTCGTTCGGGTAGGGCTTGCCGTTTACGATACAAACCGGAGTCTTGGAAGAAGTTACTTTAGCTTCACACTTCTGAGTGGTCTGGACTTCTTTGCCATCTACCTCAAAGGTGATCTTTACGGATACCACGTGCTCTTTGTCGTCGGTGAAGGTGTACTCTTTGTAGAAGTTGCCTTCGTTGTCCTTGGCGGTTACACCGGTGGTGGTGTTGCCGTCAGCAGTGAAGTCGGCGCTCTTAGGAGTAGCGTCTTTGTAGTTCATCTTAGCGGTAAAGCGGAAGCGCTGCTTCTTGTCGTCGAGGGCGGCAGCTACGAGGTTGGTACAAGCGTAGACAGGAACCTTGATCTCAACCGTAGTCTTACAGTTGATACCGGTTACTTCCTTCTCCTTGCCGCCAGGCAGCTTAACGATTACCTTAACGCTGGCGGTAAAGCTCTTGCTGGAAGTAGCCTCGTAGGTATGCTCGATGGTGGGGCTGTCGCTGGTCTTCTTGGTGCCGTCACCGAAGTCGAACTCGTAGCGGACGATGCTTGCGTTGTTAACGGCAGTAGCGTCAACCTTGAAGCTGTAGGTGTTCTTCTTACCTTCGACCGGGGTCTTGGTAAGCTTGTCGCAAGAGTACTTCGGCTTAACCTTGTCACCCCAAACCGGGTTACCACAGGCGGTTAGCAGCGAGAACTCGACTTCACCGTTTTCGTCGAACAGGACGATGGTGTCGATGTTCGGGCCGGCAAACGATGCGGTCGTCGGGCTCTTGTAGTAGGTGCCAGCGCCCGGGATGGTGTAGGCTTCACGCTGGTTGTTGAACTTCTCACGGCCGGTGCTCCAGGCGCCGGTTACGACCTTCTGGCCGTCAACGATGATGTCACCGCTCTTAGTGGTGTGGCCCATGCGTGCGTCACGCAGGAACCGGTCGTACTCGCTCGGCGACAGGTTGAAGTACTCGTAGATCTTTTGCAGGTCGCCAGGGTTGTTGGCGCGCATGTCTGCGATACACTCTTCTTTGGTCAGACAACCGATCGAACCTTTGTTCATGATCGGGTTGGTGCCCGTGTCACGGACACCGGCGGCCATAGTGCCGCTCGTGGCAACAAAGCCAACCGTAACTGCACCGGCAACAGCAACAGCCAGGCTGCTGATACCGATCAATTTCTTAGCGCTCATGCGACGTACGTCGCGGAGCATTTGCTTCAGAACTTCCATGATGAACCACCTCCTCACGATGATTACTACTATCTTACCACAACATAAGCTCTTTGTCAATAAAACAGACTCCTTATATTATATAGGAGTCTGTCAATACGATCAAATTACGATCAAGCGAAAGCGGTTTGGTGTGCCTAGGCGGGAACGAGTTCGCGCTCTTCTTCGGTCTCAACGATATGGTCAGAATCGTCGTCATCGTCAGAACGCTCAATGGTGCGGGCTACCGTAAGCTGGCCGACCAACTGGTGCCAGGCGCGCTCAGCAGCAACAGCCTGAATCTCGGCGTCGGTCTGGACGCGGGCAGCAATACCATAGCCGGCCAAGAAGGCAGCGTCATCAGCGGTAAAGTCGGCCTCTTCAACCTCTTGAAGGGTCAAAGGAGTATCCATAACAGCGGCCGAAATGCGGTCGCCGCCAGGAGTTACTACCATTTCGGTAGCAGCAGAGCCAAGGCTCAATTCAGTATCAGGAGCGTCTTGAGCGAACTCAGCGCCCATCATCTGATTGAACATATCGTCAATATCAGCCTGCGGGGCAGTCAGAGCGTGCATCGGTTGCTGGTTAATCACACTTGTCTCATGCATAACGTACTCATAATAGCACATGCGTCCTAAAAAAGCAACCCCTTTACCATTTTACTGGTTCTGTTTCGCAATCACCCGTTCTTTGCTAAAGCTAAAGCCGAATGTGCTTCCTTTACCTTCTTGGCTGCGGAAGATCACCGCCCCGCCCTGGGCAATGATCACCTTTTTGGCCATGAAGAGGCCCAAGCCGGTGCCGTCGGGGCGGGCCCGTTTGGCATTGGGGGCGCGGTAGAACTTCGAGAATAAGTGGTGCTGCTCGCTCTTCGGCACGCCGATACCGCTGTCGGCGACGGTAAACTCGATGCTCGAACCCTTCTCTGCCAGCGTAACGATTATCTGGCCGCCGCTGGGCGTGTAATAAATGGCGTTGTCGATGAAGTTCATAATCACCTGACGCATTTTAGTCTCGTCGAGCATGAGAGCCGGAAACCGCTCCGGCCGCTGGTACAGCAGCTTCAGGTTGCGCCCGCGGGCGGTCTCGATCAGCTGATCTACCTCTTCCTGAATGATCATCGGCAAATTGCATGGTACCGGCTCCACCACAAAGCGCCCGGTGCGCAGGCGTGAAACATTCAAGAGGTCGGAAATGAGGTACACCATGCGCTGCGAACTGATGAAAGACTGGTTAAGTAGCTTGCGCTGTAGGGGCGAAATCCGGCCGGCGTCGCCGTCCAGCACCATCGATACATACCCTTTTACAGAGGTCAGCGGCGTGCGCAGCTGATGGCTGGCCATGCTGATGAAATCGTCTTTGGTTTCGTCGAGGGCCCGCAGCTTGTCATTGGTGCTGCGCAGACGTTTAGTAGCTTCATCAACCCGTTGTTTGAGGGTTTCATTGAAGCGCTCGATCTGCTGGAACCGTACGGTGTTCTGGATGGCGATGATCAGCTCGTTGGCAACGGATTGCAGCACTTTTATGTCGCCGTCGGTATACAAGCTGCCGCTTTTCTTGGGGCCAAGCGTAATCCACCCCAGATGATCGGCGGTAGCCTGATGACTGGCTTTTAATGGGATGAGAATAGCTATGTCGTTGTCGTTTAGAATGCGGCGCAAGGCCGGGTTATCGTACATCATGTCGTCGGCCACCACCATCTGCGAGTGCTGGTCGGACAGCCGCTGTATCCGGTTGATTACTTGCGCCGGATAGCCGCGCATACCGGTGCTGGACACCTGTAAATCGCTCTTTTTATCGCCCTGGATCGCCATGATGCAATAGCGGGCCTTCAGGTGGTCGGCCAGGATGTGGGTGGTGCCGCTCAAAAGGCCCTTCGTATCCGTCGTCGAAACCAATACGCGGTTGAGCTCATCAAAGAACACCTGCGGATCGTACGAATCCTGGTAGAACAGCCGGTTGGTGATTTTGTCGAAGGCGCGTTTAAGCCCCGGAAAGGCCAGCGCCGCGATACCGGTAGCAGCCGAAAAGGCGATCTGCACGCCGACCGGGATGTTCAGCTGGAAGACATAGCGCGAGAATCCGAAGACGACGAAGCCGTACATGGTAGCGATCGCCATCAGGCTGGCCAGATAGGCCGCCGACCGCGCCACCACCAGCCGCACGTCGAACATGCGGTGCCGGATGATGCTGTAAGCGATCGCAAATGCCAGCGCACAGGTAAAAATCGGCCCGACCCAGATCAGCTGGTAATTGCCGAACCACGGCAAAATCAGGTTGAAGAACACGCCGAAAGCGCTGGTAAGCGTAAATCCGAAGAAGTAAAACCGCAGCTGCGCCCGGGCTGCGCTGTGGGCTTCACGGGATTTCAGGTAGGTGTGCAGCAGTCCGTAGCCCAAGCAGCTTAACAGGTACACCGAGTAGATCGCGTAATGTGCCTTGTTTAAGACAATTTCCTTGCCCCACTCGTGGTACACCAGGCCGGCCGTTACAAAGTCTTTGCTCAGCACCAGCGGCAGCCAGACCAGCAAGAAGCCGATTACAATCGGCACCCACACCCGCCGCGACGGCTTGTCGTTAAAGGGGAAACTGATCGAAAATAAGGGCATCGCTAAGGCCACAACCAAGGGGAAGGAATAGTAGGCTTTTGCCCACCACAGCGCGGCCGACTCCTGTTGCGTCAGCAAAAAACCGCCGATGCCGATCACCCACCCGGCCAGTGCCACACAAAATAAAAAGAACATCCTGTTCTGGAACTTGCGCGGATCGCGGGCAAGCACCGTCAGGGCGATAACCGTATTGGCGGCGCCAAGTACGAATAAAAGCAGAGATTTTATCAGCATGTTCCCTCGCGGATGGTGACATACATCCTGCAGACATTATAAAGGACATGGCATGGTTTTAGCCATGAGCAGTTTGACGAGTCTTTAGCTGGAACGGCTAGAGACCTGGAGGGAGCCGCCTGGATAGAAGGCTGGAGCAGCCTTGGGGCATACCCAATATAACTACAGCTTCGTAACGGCCATCAGGTTATAGACGGCGCCGGAACGGCGGGCGTGCGGCTGGAAGAGCGTACGGGCCTTCGGCGGAATGCCGCCGCGGTCAAATACGCCGATGTACTTGCGCAGGCTGCGTTCAATGATGTTGCCCCAGCCCAGCCCATGCGTGACAAACTTACCTTCCGGGTTCGGCTGAATATTGCCAGTCAGCCATACCGCGCCCGGCTTCATGCGCTCGTACACGCCGGCATGGAATTCTTCGGCCGACATCAGGCCCATCCGGGCCATTGACTTGCGCTGGGCTTGCTCTACGGGGTCGTCCGTTTCGTCGGCGGGTACGTACTCGGTAAAGCCGAATGACTGCCAGATATCAGGGTTTTCTTCCGCTACGGCGTCCAGGCCTTCCTTGGTGAGGAAGTTAGTTTCATGACCGACGAAACGCAGCTTTGAAGGGTCAGGCAGCGTAGCCGCCAGACGCCTGCACATAAACTCGGCAACCTTTAATGACTTTGGGTTCAGGTCGTACCCGTTTACCAGTGCGTACGCCTCCGGACCTAAGTGCTGTAAGAGGCTGACGGCACTGCGCTGACCCGGGTCGCCGGTGCCGCTACCCATATCAGCCAAACGTATTACCTCTTGTCCGGCCAGCCGGCCCAGGTCTACCAGATGCGGCAGCATAGTGTGCATGACGGCGGTCCGTTCGCGCACGGCCCGGCCGTTCTTCGAGCCGATCGCCAGTGCCTGCAAAGCCAGCGTGCTGGGGATATTGTCTATGCCGTCACCGGCTTCATTCAATACGAAGGTGCCCTCGTCGGGGTGTGCCACAGGATGTAGCCGTTCTGCCTCAGGCAAGTGGGTGATCCAGTCTTCCAGGCCGTCGTCAAATGTGCAAAGTTCGCGGGTTACGACAGTCAGGTTTTTGCCTTTACCGTTTCGGCGCGAGTTAACGTAGGTAAGGCCCTTAGGGTGTATGTCGACGCCCGCATCTCGCTTTTCTTTGATTTCGGCTTCGACCATCTCGGTTACTGCAATCGTGCCATCCGTCAGACGGCCGACGGCGTCTACCAGGGCCGGGTTTTCTTCTTGCCATGGGTCGAGCGTGGAGTAGCGCAGAACGGTGCCGGCGGGCTCAGAGTGGCCCGGCAAAACTTCAGCCGGGCGCAGCGGTTCAAAATCGACGACGACTTCGGGCTCGGCAGGAACGGTAACCTCACGCCAAGCCAGATCATCCTGGTAGCGGGCGGTCACGGCCTCCATGTGGTGGGTAGCACGCCGCTCCAGCGATACCGTCGGGTCAAGCGGAGCAACCAGCGAACTGTACGCATCCGCCTCCGCACTGTGGCGCGGGCCGGGACCGTACGCGGATTCACCGATGGGTATAGCAACCGTCATAGTATATTCATCCTTAAAAATTGCACAAAAAAAGCACCGACTCCCCTCGTATTTTTGGAAGTAGTGCTTTTTCTTTTTTCTAACCTGCGAGGCCTACGTATTGTAAGTCTACGGTTAATATTATATACGCTAGATGCTTAAATGTCAATTAACTAACAGGGGTTGTGATGAAAATCACAAGCACGAACTACCCACCCTGTACGCTAGCCGCGCCGCCATGACCGGCAGGTTGTGGGCGGCTTGTTGAAAACACACCGGGTTTTCCCTTGCTGCTAAGAGTCGACTTATGGTAATACTAGAGTACGTACAACCTTAGAAATATAGCGTACCCTAGAAGGTAAACCATGCCCCAAGCCGTCAGAGTAGCAGTTATTGAAGATGATCTGGACCTGCAGTTTTTATATAAGCTCAAATTAGAACGCGAGGGATTCAAGGTCGCTACCGCAGGCAACGGCGAAGAAGGCTTACAGCTTGCCCAGGAGTTCAAACCGCACATCATTCTGCTCGACCTGATGATGCCCATCATGGGCGGGGCCGAAATGCTGGCCCGGCTGCGGGCCGAAGAATGGGGCAGCGACATGCGGGTGCTTATCCTCACGAACATCAGCAAAGACGAAGCGCCGCAGTCCTTACGCTTTTTGCGGGTAGACCGATACGTCGTAAAAGCCCATCACACCCCGGCTCAAGTAATCGGAATCGTGCATGAAGTTCTTGGCAAACGCCCAATTTGATGTCCTGCCCGGAAGCGAACATGCTACACTACAAGTAAGGTAAAGGGGCGCATGACGGTGACAAGAGTTGCAATAATCGAAGACGACCAAGCCATCTCGCAAATGTATCGGATTAAATTCGAGGCTGAAGGCTATGATGTCGAGACGGCCGAGAACGGCAAGCTGGGACTTGAGCTGATTGATAAGATGCGCCCGGACATCGTACTGCTTGACCTTATGATGCCGATCATGAGCGGCGAGGAAATGCTGGCCGAGCTGCGTGCCACCCCTTGGGGTAAAACGGTCAAGGTGATCATTCTTACCAACCGCGGCGAGCAAGAGATCCCGCCCGAAGTGAAAAACCTGGGCGTCACCGCAATCATCTTAAAAGCCGATATGACGCCGCGCCAGGTGGCTGAGCTGGTTAAGAACAAGTTGGCTGGAGCCGGCAAGTAACCGCCGGCCGTTTTATCAACAACACTCCGCCGATTGACGGAGCCACTTCTTTAATTCCTGATATACTATCTGGTATGAAAGTAGCTATCATCGGTTTTGCACGCGACGGCCAGACCGCCCTGCACTACTGGCGCAGCCAGGGTGCGGACGTAACCGTCTGCGACATGCGTGAAGATATCGTCGTGCCCGACGGCGTCCAGACACACCTTGGTCCTGATCATTTGAAAGGGTTGGGAGGTTTCGACCTCATTGTGCGCTCATCCGGGCTCCACCCGCAGATCATCGAAAAGGCGAATCCCGGCGCCTCCCTCAAGATCACGACCGTTATCAACGAATTCCTGCGCGTCTGCCCCAGCAAAAACATCATCGGTGTTACCGGCACCAAGGGTAAAAGCACAACCTCAACACTGATAGCCCGCATGCTCGAAGCAGCCGGCAAGCATGTGGTTTTAGGCGGCAATATCGGCATCCCGGCACTGGAACTGTTGCGGGATGTGACCCCTGGCAGCTGGGTGGTGCTAGAATTCTCCAGTTTCCAGCTCTACGATATTTCGCGCAGCCCGCACATCGGCGTTTGTCTCATGATGGCCCCCGAACACTTGAACTGGCACGACGACATGGAAGATTACATCAATGCCAAGAAGAACATGTTCCGCTACCAAAATGCGTCTGATACAGCGATTTACTACGCCGATAACGATCTGTCGCATGAGATTGCCAGCACCAGCCCGGGCAAGAAAATCCCATACTGTGCCACACCTGGCGCCTTTATCGAAGACGGCAAAATTATGATCGATACCGATGTTATTTGCGACACCTCTGAGCTCAAATTGCTCGGCAGGCACAACCAGCAGAACGCCTGCGCCGCCGTTACGGCCGCCTGGCAGGTCGTTCAGGATGCATCGGCGATGCGGTCTGTTCTGACTACCTTTGCCGGTCTCGCCCATCGGCTCGACCTTGTCCGCGAAGTTGATGGCATCAAGTACTACAACGATTCATTTGCCAGTGCCCCGCCCGCCGCGGGCGCCGCACTACAGGCCATCCCCGGCAAAAAAGTGATGATCATCGGCGGATTCGACCGCATGCTGCCGCTTGATGACCTCGTGGCAACCGTCCAGAAGTACCAGGGCGACATCCGCAGCATTCTTCTGATCGGCGCCTCCGCTGAGCGTGTCGCCGGAGCACTAGACCAAGCCGGCTACAAAAACTACCACGCCACCGCTGCCAAGACCATGTCTGAAATCGTGGCCGCAGCCCGCCAGTTGGCACGCTCGGGCGACGCAGTCGTACTTTCACCCGGCTTCCCCAGCTTTGATATGTTCAAAGACTTTGAAGACCGCGGACAACAGTTCGTAAGCGTAGTGGGAGCCCTCTAGAATGATACCCCAACCCGTATCGTCAGAATACGCCAACCGGCCCGATACATACCGGCAGTTCATCTTCGACTCCTATCATTTCGACCCGCAAACCGGCGTTCTTGAGCTGCATTACGGTATCGATGACGCTTTTGCCTTCACAGAGACATACCGCTTTGACTTTACCTATGCCGAATATGATCCGGAGGTGCTGGACCGCGCCATTCAGCTATTATTCTTCTTGGCCGGAACTTCGTATTACAAAACGTTCATCCCGCCGGAAATCATCGTCAACCAAGGGCAAATCGACCCCGAAACCGCCGCATTTTTATCAGAAACATACCAGCGCGGTCTGGGCGAGTTCTGGTATGTGAATAAACTTGATCCGCGCACGCCAGTGTCCTTCCCTGTTACGTGTCAATCGCTGCCGGCTATGGCCGTGACGCCCAGCCCTTCAGGCCTGCTTATCGGTATCGGCGGCGGCAAGGACTCGCTGGCAACCGTTGAAATCTTGCGAGATCAGCCCGAAGGCGTCACGACATGGGTTTTGAACCACCGCCACCTGCTTGAGCCGCTCATCAAGCGTATCGGCCTGCCCCATGCCTGGGTAGACCGCACCTGGGACCCGCAGCTGGCTACCATCAAGGAGCAAGGCGCCCTGAACGGTCACATTCCCATTTCGGCCATATTTGCGGCCACGGGTACTATCGTCTGTATTCTGAGCGGCCGGCGCGAGCAAGTAGTCTCCAATGAACAGTCCGCCAACGAGCCGACCCTTACCTACGACGGTGTCGATATCAACCACCAGTATTCGAAATCGCAGGAGTTTGAGCGCTTATACCAACAGCAGCTGCGGCATATGTTCGGCGAAGATGTGCAGTATTATTCTTTCCTGCGGCCCTTGGGCGAAGTCCGGATCGCGGAGCTGTTCACCGCTATTGCTTACGACAAATATAAGGATGTTTTCAGCTCATGCAACCGTGCCTACGTGCATGGCAGCGAGCGGCTTTCGTGGTGTGGCGCCTGCAGCAAATGCGCCTCGGTATTTTTGGTCTTGACGCCGTTTTTGCCGCGTGAGGAGCTGGAATCGCTCTGGCACGGCAAGAATCTGCTGCTTAGCCCCGAACTGGAACCAACCTACCGGCAGCTCTTAGGAATCAAGGGCGACAAGCCGCTTGACTGCGTAGGCGAGGTAAAGGAAAGCCGCGAAGCGATGCTGCTGGCGCAGTCCGTGTACCCTGAGCTGGCGGACAAATACCAGTTTGAGCTGCCGGCTGACTTCAGCTACAAAACCGAGTACAGCCACGAGATGCCCGCAGACGCCTACCGCCGTCTGCGCAGCGCGGTCGACAGCCTGCCAGAAGCCTAACTAACCTAGGGCGGTTTGGTTATAGCCGCTTAAGTTGGCTAGCCGGCCGAAGCCGAATGTTACCCTTCGTCGGCAATGCGCCGAGCCGCGCGGATGACATTCTCAAATAAAGCGCACACCGTCAACGGACCGACGCCGCCTTTGGTGGGCGTAAGGGTCAGGTCGTCGCGCTGGTAGACTTCGGGTGCGAGGTCGCCGACGGTTTTGCCGTCTTCTCCGGCCACACCGGCGTCTACCACCACGGCGCCGTGTTTGATCATCTCCGGGAAGAGAATAGCCGGGCTGCCGGTAGCGGTGATGATAACATCAGCCTGGGCGGCTTCTTCAGCCAGAGTGTCTGTCTCGCGGGTGGCCACGTGCACGTCAATGCCCGAACTGTGCAACATACGCTCGAGCGGCGCGCCAACCAGCCGCCCGCGGCCGACCAATAGCACCCGTTTGCCCTGCAAGTCGATGTTGTAGCCGGCAAGCAGCCACAGGATGGCCATAGGCGTGGCTGGGTCAAGCTGCGCCCCCTGCCCCAGCCCGTCAACGTCTTTTTCAGGCGCGACCAGGTTAACGATCTGCTCGGTTTCTTCCGGGCGCGCCAATGGCAGCTGCACGATGATGCCGTGCACACTTTGGTCGGCATTAAGCCGCTCGATCAGCGCCGGCGCATCATCCTGGGAGACCTGGTGAATATCAACATCTATGAGGATATCAGCGCCGTAAGCTTTCTTTTTGCGCACATACACGCCGATCACCGGATGGTCGATGGTCACGATAATCGCCAGCTTCGGCTGGATGTGCCACGCCTGGCGCAAGGCACGCACCTCGTGGGCCTGCCGCGCTTTTATGTATCCGGCCAGTTCTTTGCCATTTAAGAATTTCATGCTGAGTACCATTGTACCAGATGTGATGCTTATCACACGCGCATATATTGACTTCTTTTTGCCTCGTAGTAAATAATGTTCGCTAATGAACAAATTTATACTTTCCGTACCACAACTTCATGAACTGCCAGCCGGCACTACCTGGGGCGGCCTGGCCGTCTGCCTGCAGCCTGATGCACTGAAGGACGCCTCGGTACCCGGACCCGACCTGTTCTACCCCAGCCGGCCCAATAACGACCCGGGCATCCTGCAAGGCGAGGAAGCGCGCGACATCTGCCGCCGCTGCCCGGTTGCCGACCTTTGCCTGCGTGCGGCCCTTAACTGCCGTGAAGAGTCTGGGGTGTGGGGCGGCCTGACAGAGCCAGAACTAAAGCGCGCCCTCAAAAGCCAGCAGTTGCTTGGCAGAGCAGTCGTCGATGTGACCGAAGTCGCCGCCATCCGGTCGGCATTCGCCCGCCCGCTGCTGCCGAGCATACGACGGGCCAAAGCGCTCAAACTAGAGACCCAGCGTGCAGCAGGCGAAGCTGCTGCTGACGATTCCGCTGAAGCCGCTTAGCAGTAAGGCGGCAACTCTTGCTAAAACAGAGGTTTTTTGCTATACTACATTGGTCAAATTACTGACACGTACGAATAACCGGGCCATTAGCTCAGCCGGTTAGAGCATCTGCCTCTTAAGCAGAGTGTCCTGGGTTCGAGTCCCAGATGGCCCTCCAAACAAAATGCCTCAGGCCGAAAGGTCTGGGGTCTTTTGTTTCTATGACCTACTGGGACTCGACGAATATGGGTCAAAACTGTCGGTGGCAGTTTTGCTTCAAACAGATGGAGTCCCAGATGGCCCTCCACAGATGAACCTAGTAGAAACGTTTGAACTAAGAGCCAGTAATGGCTCTTTTTGCTATGCTAGATAAATGACCGAAAACGGTAGTAACGAAGAATATTACGACATCCTTGACTCAAATGGTAATCGGACAGGTGAGGTTCTTCCAAAATCAGTCGTTCACGAGAGAGAGCTTCTACATGGCTCTGTTTTTATTTGGATTTATAACCGAAGAGGCGAAGTATTGCTTCAATTACGTGATAAAAATAAGAAATCTTTTCCTAATGTTTGGGATGTTTCGGTTGCAGGACACATAAGCGCAGGTGACACGCCATTAATAACTGCTATACGAGAAATTGAAGAAGAAATCGGTATTAGCGTATCTTCTGATGAGCTAACGCAGGTTGAGTTTGTCAATGATGTAGTACCTTTGCTTCCTGACAAGAAACACCCTGAACTGTGCTGGGTATATATTCTACATAAAGAAATAGACCCTGATGAACTTACTATTCAAGAATCAGAGCTATCAGCTGTCATGGTGCAGCTCATTAGCGAAATCCAACAACGTCGCAAGGACCCTGATAGCAACAAAACTTACGCAGCTCGTAATACGAAGATTTACGACACTGCATTTAATGAAATAATAAAAAGGTTGGCCTGACTCTGGCTTAGTTTAGAGTCCTGATTTTCAGGGGCCGATATTTCCATTTTGCCACAAGCACTATATACTCATAAGCAAAGCACTTAAAAATAACAAAA
>CBFGXJ010000023.1:0-15721 GCA_965652795.1 uncultured bacterium | reverse complement strand
GCCTCGCATGAAGATCTGGCGCAGCTGGTGCAGGATGACCGCCTGGACGGCGTGTTGGCAGACCTCGGGCGCGAGGGGCTGGTGCGCCGGGATGGATCCGTCTACCATCTGGGCGCCTAAAAGCCGAAGGCAAGACCGCTGCCGCATGGTACAATAAAGCTATCATGGAACCGCGATCAGCCGGTCAACCGCCGGCGCCGATTAAACCGATAATGGACGTAAGCGCACCCGCCAAACCGGCCGGAGCCGCGTCTGAAGTTGTTCCACCGTCTCCTGTAGCAGCTACGCCGCCAGCTCCTATTCCGGCCGTACCAACACCAACACCGACACCAACGGCTGTCGCGCCCGCGCCGACACCAGCCTCCGTACCGGTTGAGCCCAGCGTAGAGCCCGTCGCGGTCACTAAGGCACCCGATGAGTCCAGCTCGACCGACGCTGGCCCGGGCTCCGAAGCCGACCAAGCCGAGGCGCCAAAAGCAGAAGTCCCCAAGCCGCCCAAACCCGCCAACCCCTTGCCTGTAGGACTGATTGTTGTTACGGTATCTATCATGGTCATTCTCTCGGCCGCTGCTGTGGCGGTGTACGTGACCTCGCAAGTATAACCATTATGCGCATATTCACTTCTTTGAACGATCCGGAATTAATTAGTATGGTGCAGCAGGGCGCTGTGGGTATATTGCTCACGGACACGGTGTACGGTCTTGTGGCAAACAGCCGCAACCCGTCGGCGGTTCGGCGGTTGTACGCGTTGAAGAACCGTGAGCGTAAACCGGGCACCAGCATCGCAGCCAACGTTGAACAGCTTCGCGAATTGGGCTTACGTTCGGATATGCTGGATACGGTACGGCATTTGTGGCCCGGACCGGTCAGTGTTGTTATTGAGCATGATATGGACTACGTCCATCAGGGTCTTGGCGATAGTCCGTTTCGTGTCGTGGACCAACCTGAGCTGGTAACGTTTTTGGAGAAGACCGGCCCGCTCACTACCTCGAGTGCCAACGCGCCCGGCCAGCCACCGGCCCAAAACCTGGCTGAAGCTCAAGCTTACTTTGGTGATAAGGTGGATTTTTATGTGGACGGCGGCGACCAGCCTGAGCGGCCATCGTCGACAATAATCAAGGTAACCGATGAAGGCATACTGGTTATCCGGCAGGGTGCCGTGCGGATTGTCGGTAATGTCGCAGAGCAAAGCCAATGATAATCCTTGGAATCGAGTCAAGCTGCGATGAAACATCAGTCGGTATCGTGAAAGACGGCCATATCATGCTGGCAAATATCGTTGCCAGCAGCATGGACTTGCATGCCAAGTACGGCGGTGTTATCCCGGAGATCGCCGCCCGCAGCCATTTGGAAGTCATTATGACCTTGGTGGATGAGGCGCTGGTGACCGCGCAGCTTAGCTGGGATGACATCGACGGTATCGCGGTTACGCACGGTGCCGGTCTCTTGGGAAGCGTCCTGATCGGCGTATTGGCGGCCCGAACGCTTGCGATCGTAAAGCGCAAGCCGCTGTACGGCATCAACCACGTTGAAGCGCATATTTACGCCAACTTTCTCACGCATACGCCGCTGCCGACTTACCAGATGCGGTCGCTGCCGATCGAGTTTCCGATGCTGGGCATTATCGTCAGCGGCAACCATTCGCAGCTGGCAGTCTGGGAAGACCACTTCAAGTACTCACTGCTTGGCCAGACGCGCGATGATGCCATCGGTGAAGCCTTTGATAAAGTCGCCCGCTTGCTCGGCTTGCCGTACCCGGGCGGCGTGAATGTCAGCCGTCTGGCGGAGCAGGGTAACCCTCGAGCGTATCATTTGCCGAAAGCCCGGCTGAGCGGCCCCTATGACTTCAGCTTCTCCGGGTTGAAAACCGCAGTCCTACGGCTGTGCCAAGACTTAGTTGGCGCTGATTACTCTTTGTCGTCATGGAAGCTGCCCGAAATGCTTAATGACCAGCAAAAAGCCGACGTGGCCGCCTGTTTTACGGCCACTGCTGTTGCGACCATCGTTGATAAAGCGGTCATGGCCTTCGAAGAATTCCATCCGCGCAGCGTCGTAATGGGTGGCGGCGTTGCGGCTAATCAAGAGCTGCGCCGCCAGCTGGCCGAGCGCCTGCCCATCGCCATGGAATATCCCGACCTCAAGCTCTGCGGCGACAACGGCGCTATGGTGGCCACACTCGGCTGCTACAAAGCTATGCTGGGCGCAGAACCGGCCGACCCGTACAAGCTTGAGGCCGTTCCGAACTTATCAATGTAACTTCCCGCTTAAAAAAGGAGACGCCCTATGCCCGCCAAAAGCAAACCAGATCCCGATCTAAGTAATGACATCGATTTTCTGTTTGAAATGGGTAGCATTCGCTTCATCGAGCGCACTTGGCGGCGGTTCCTGCATGAGGATTTCGCCAACCTAGCTGAACATCACTTCCACGTCTTTTGGATTGCCATGATCATCGCCGCGCATGAGAAAAACGTTGACACCGGCAAGATGGCCAAGATGGTGCTGGTGCACGACATCGCCGAGAGCCGCACGGGCGACGTCGATTACCTCTCGCGCCAGTACGTTGAACGCCATGAGGAGCTCGGCATCAGCGATATGTTGCAGCATACGGCCATCGAGGCGGAATTCCGTGCCCTGTGGGACGAATACCACGAGCGCAAAAGCATCGAGTCCAAAATCATCAAGGACGCCGACAATCTGGATGTCGACTTTGAACTGGCCGAGCAGCACGCCCGCGGCAGCACTCTCCTAACGGTTAAGCACCCTATGCGTGATATAGTGGCCGAGACCAAGCTCTACACCAAAACCGCCAAGCGTATCTACGACCAGCTAAAGGGTAAAGATCCGCACAATTGGCATTACAAATCCCGCAACCGGATCAACCAGGGCGACTGGAAGCAGTAACCCGTGCTATAATTAAGGTGGAAAATAACCGGAAACCCTTCCGGACAGTTGTAATTTTTGCCATTTTATAATACAAATGTAAGACTTGTTTTTATGAGCGAATGGACACCAGGTTCGAACCAGCAAGAAGATGAGACACTACCGGGCGGGGCGGAGCGCCGGCCGGTACCCTTCCCGTTGGCCAGCCTCGAGCAGCTGCCAGCCGCTGCCGGGCTAGAGGCCGCGCCCGCCCCTGCTGAGCGCCCGCCGGTCGTATTATTCGATCGCAGCCTGATCGAAACCCAGGTGAGTGCGCCGCCATTCGTAGCCGAAAAACCGAAGTCCGCCCCCGTAGCCGGCTTGTTCGGGCATCATGCCCGCCGGCCGCGCCCGGTTGAGGCGACCGCAGAGCAACCCGCCGACGACCCGCTGGCAAAACCGGAGAGCGTCCGCAAGGAGCGCAGCAGCTGGCTTGAGATCGACATTGTGAACGGTCATGCCGTCGAGAAAGAATACGGCCGCGCCTACCAGGAGGAAGTCCGTCAGGAGCGGGCCGGCTCACAGCAATTTACCGATGACCCCGCCAAGTCCGGGCCTGCGGCGGACGCTGCGGCAACGCCGCCAACGCATGTCAGCGCCAAATTGGGTGACTTTGCGACTACCGGCGCCGGCTTGCCGCCGCAGCCGCCTGCGTCTGCCCAGGGTGTCCCGGCTCAAATGCCGCCGCAACCGGCGCCACATCCGCAAGCTGCCCTGCCGGATGGCTATGAGCACAGCGCCGATCTTGGGCACCGCTTGACGGGACCGAAGAAGCAGGTTGTCTCTAACATTACGACGGTGTGGTTTTGGCTTGTCCTTAGCATCATCTGCGCCGCGCTGTTGACGATTACGTTGATTTAGCTCTTCTTGGAGTGAGCGCACCTGACTTCACTGTTGATTATCGGAACCTCCGCACGAGGAATGTGCTATCTAAGCACATTCCGAGCTCAGGACCGTGCCGATAATCAACAGTGAAGTCAGGTGCGCTCGTCAGCGGCGGGCTTAGAAGTGAAGTGCTGGCGCAGCCACTCATCCAGCGAGCCACCGCCGGAAGCACCGATCGCCAACACCAGGTCGCCGTCGGCCAGGTGCCGGCGGATGTTTGCCAGCAGCGCGTCGTTCAGCTCGGCGGGTTCGGCCATCGAGGGGTCGCTTAGGTAGGTAATAAGTTCGGCAGGTGTTAGAAGTGGCAGGGATGGGTCTTCGCGGGCCAGGTACGACGGCACCCAGTACAGTTTGCTGGCGCCTTTGAAGCAATCCTGGTACTGATCTTTTATGTAATGTTGCCGCCGGTTTGTCAGCGGTTCGTAGATGACGACTAGTTTGCGGCCGGTGCCAGCCAGCATTTCCTGCGCCGCGCTCATGCCGCCCAGGATTTTCTCGGGGGTGTGGGCGTAGTTGGTGTAGAGGTTCGGCGCCAGTAGCTCCATACGCTGCTTCAGGCCGGGAAAGGCCTCGATGATTGTCTGCAGCTCGTCCAGAGGCTTGCCAGTGATCCGATTGGCCACTTGCATGGCCAACCAGGCGTCTTCGCGGTTGTAGCGGCCGTGCAGCTGGATGGTATCGATGCGCGGGTCGGAGGTGGCTTCGACCTGGATATTGCCGGCCGAGACCAACTCAAGCGCTTCCATATCGCGGTCCCAGAGTACTGTTTGCTGACTTTGGCTGATAAAATCGCGGAAGGATTGGTTGTAGTCATCGCGGGTAGGGAATATCTCGTGGTGGTCCCAGCCAATGCCGGTGATGAGGCTGGTGTGCGGTTTGAAGGCTAGGAAGTTGCGGTCAAACTCGTCGCATTCGTAGACGAAATACTCTGAACCGGGTTCAAAGTGCCCCATCGGGCCAAAAGGAATTTTAGCACCGACCGAGTAGCTCAGCGGCAGGCAGGCTTGCTTGAGCAGCCAGATCAGCATGGCGGTAGTCGTGGTTTTGCCGTGGGTGCCGGCCACCGCCAGCATGTGCAGGTTGTGGCGGGTGAGGATTTCGTTGAGCAGTTCGTCGCGTTTGCTGCTGTGAATGCCTGCCTCACGGGCAAAGACAATTTCGGGATGGTCAGGGTTTTCTTTAACGACGGCGGATGAATACACGAACCAGTCAATCGGCTTCTGTGCGTGCAGCTGGGCGATAGCTTCTTTGGTTTGGCCGACGTAGGGATCGATACCGTGTGAGCGTAAGCTTTCCAGGTATAAGCTGTCTTGTTTATCGGAGCCGGAAACATCGTGTCCGGCCTGACGGGCGATCATGGCCAGGGGTCCGACGCCGCCACCGCCGATACCGGAGAAGAAGATGTGCATAGCTGCATTGTATCATAAGCCCGGCACGTCCGGACGGCTATGGTACACTAAAAATAAGCATGAGCATTACAGGACTCGACAAGAAATATCTCCACTATGTGTGGCATAAGCGCATCAAGCCGATCCGCACCATTTACTTGCTGATTCCGTTTCTGGTCTTTAGCCTTGTCTGCGTGGTTGCGCTCAGGCAGAACAACCTGGGCATGATCGAGCGCCGCGAGGCGGTCTATGAGGCCGACAAGCGGGGCGGTGATATCGAGGGCGCGCTGCGCGAACTCCGAGCCTACGTACACGGCCATATGAATACCCGCGTGGCATCCGGCCAGGCGCCGGTGTATCCGCCGATCCAGCTGATGTACACCTATCAGCGGCTGGTCGAAGCTGAGCAAAAGCGCCTCAGCGAATCGAATGGCAAGGTTTACACCGACGCCCAGGCTCATTGTGAGCGGCTCTTCCCGGATAGTGTTTCCGGCGGACCGCGCGTACCGTGCATTCAAGAATTCGTTGAGAAAAACGGCGTCAAGCCGAAGCAGATTCCGGACAGCATGTACAAGTTCGACTTCATATCGCCCACCTGGTCGCCCGACCTGGCAGGCTGGACGCTCATTTTAGCCGCCGTCTTCGGCGCGGCCACGGTGATGCGCTTCCTCAGCGGCTATCTTGTCCGCCGCTATCTTGACTAGGCCGGTTTTTCTTTGCTCTAGTCGCCTGCGACCTTACGAATGGACTAAGCCGTACTCTCAATACCACCCCAGAGACTAAAGCGACTGCAGCCGGAACTCCCCCGCGGCTAATAAGCCCGGAGGAGTCCCGCGTGTAGGGGTCTCTGGGGTGGTATTGAGAGTGACGGCGCCATCAAGGCGGCAGGCAGCTAGAGCAAAGAAAAACCGGCTCTCTGTTAGGAGAGCCGGCCGGAGCCGATGTGGCCCCAAGGAAGCTTACGGCTTCTTGGTGGTGCCGTTGGTAGACGGCGTGGTCGTAGTAGTGCTCTGCGTGCTGCCAGTTGACTGCTGCGTGCTGGTAGCGTTGTCCTGACACTTCAGGCCGCCCGAGTTTTGTTGCTTCCATTCACCGATCTTCTTCACGACCTGGCGGTCATCCTTCAGGTTCTCCCAGAAGGTAACTTGCTCACGGTTAATGATCATCTGGTCGTTCGGGCCGTGCAGCTCACAGCCGAGCTTGACGAGCGTAAAGCTGGTAGGCTGCTTGCTGTCGGTGCTTTCCTGCGAGTTCAGGTAATAAATGTCTTGCAGGTCGACGTAGGTCTTTGAAATGTCTTTTACCTTACCGAAGTATACCTGGCCATTCGTTAGAAAGACGGCTTGGTACTGAGCGGTGTTAACGTAGCTGAGCTCGTTGCGGCTTAAAGTCTTTTGCGGCAAAAATGCCAAACCGATGGCCAAACCGGCCAGCGCAAAGAGCATGATAACGATAGTAATGCGTAGCCAGACAGGTTGAACCCAATTCATAGGATTTTTATTACCGCCTTTCAACGGCTGAGGTTGTTGAGGTGTAGCAGCAGGTGCTGCTCCGGTAGCCGGCCGACCCGGTTGGGGTTGGTTAGTGCCGCGATTCAAAAAGTCCATGTTTTCTCCCGCCCTAATGAATCCTAAAATTACTTATGTGTACCAGTGTAATACATAAGCATGATGCATGCAACAATCCGCTGCCCTTGTTGATAACTCCAGGGAAGAAATAGTTGACAAACGAAAATTGCTAAGAGTATGGTAGGGATACCATTACTAATTCATAAGAGAGGGAGAACCTTAGCAATGGCTTATAAGCACACCAACTCTAAAGGCGTAGACTACTACCTGAACTCAAAGGAAGTCGTCCTGCGCGGTGGCAAGAAGCAGGTTATTTACTTCTTCAGTAAGGACGAGCGCGCAGACACCGGCGTTGACGAACTGCCAAAGGGCATGGTCGTGAACGAAAACCCACGCAACGGCTTCCTGACCGTTAAGCGCGGCTAGTACCGTTTACGCTGAAAACACCTTAGCTGTAATCGCAGCTGGAGGTGTTTTCTTTTCCCTCCCTTCTCTAACACTGGTATACTACTCTTATGAAGTCGATTGTAGCCGTACGGGGCCTTACGAAATCCTATGACGACAACCAGGTCGTCAAGGGTATTGATTTTGAGGTCAAAAAAGGTGAAATCTTCGGTATTTTAGGGCCTAATGGCGCCGGCAAAACGACTACGCTCGAAATGATCGAGGCGCTCAGGCCCATTGATGCCGGCGAGGTGCTTTTAAACGGCATCGACGTTGCCCGCGAACCGCAGCGGGTCAAAGAAATCATCGGTTTGCAGCTGCAAAGTTCCGATTTTTACGACAAAATGACCCTGAAAGAGCTGATCCTCATGTTCGCCAGCTTCTACGGTGCCAAGGTCGACCCCATGGCTCTCTTGGAGGAAGTTGAGCTGACCGAAAAGGCCGGTGCGTACGCCGAGCAGCTTTCGGGGGGGCAGCGCCAGCGTTTCAGTATCGCGGTCGCACTGGTCAACACGCCGAAAGTCCTGTTTCTGGACGAGCCGACGACCGGGCTTGACCCGCAGGCCCGCCGTCACCTCTGGGACCTTATTTCCAGCATCAAGAAAAAGGGCATCACGGTGATTCTGACGACCCACTACATGGATGAAGCCGAGCTGCTCTGCGACCGCGTCGCCGTGATGGACAACGGCCGTATCATCGCCCTGGACGCGCCCGGAAATCTCATCAAGCAATTGCTCGACAAGGGCTTCAAGAAAGACGTCGTAGTGCAGCAGGCTAACCTTGAAGACGTCTTTATCGACCTGACCGGCAAGGAGCTGAGGGAGTAGCCATGAAGCGATATTGGAGTACGATACTGACGCTTACCGTTTACTTGTCGAAGCGCTTCCTGCGCGACAAAACGGCGGTTTTCTTTACCTTTCTGTTTCCGATGATGTTCCTATTGGTCTTCGGTTCGATCAACCGGGGTAACTCGGACGTCAGTTTCGACGTCGCCTTCATCAACCGGTCGGATTCGCAGTTTGCGCAGCAGTTCGAACGCGAGACGCGCGGCGACAAAGTCTTTAAGATCAAAGACAAAGTAACTACCCTGGAGGACGCCAAGGAACGCATGGGCCGCGGCGAGATCGACAGCATCGTTGAGCTGCCGCGGGACTTCGGAGTCCAAAAAGACGGCGTCCCGACCGGCCAGGTGGTGGTGTACTTCGAGCAGGCCAATCCACAAACCGGTCAGACGCTGGCCGGTATCGTCCAGCAAAAGCTCGACGCCATCAATAAGCGCCTTACCAGCCATACCGATCCTTTGAGCGTAAAGGCGCAGGCAACCAAGACGGCTAACCTTTCCAGCTTCGACTACGTCTTTTCCGGGTTGCTTGGCTTTACCATTTTGTCGTTAGGTATCTTCGGCATGGCAAACGGCTTCCCGGTCGAGAAGAAAACCGGCCGGTTGCGCCGCCTGCGCGCCACGCCGCTTCGGGCATCGCAGCTCATCATCGCTACGGCTATCGAGTATCTGCTGATCGGTCTGGTGTCGCTGGCGCTGATGTTCGCGGTCGGGCTGTGGGTCTTCGACTTCAGTATGCGCGGCAATTACTTTGAGCTGATCATCTTTACAATAATCGGCATCCTGACGATGTTCGGCTTTGGCCTGGCGATCGGTGGCTGGGCCAAGAATGAGCAGCAGTCGGCGCCGCTCTCGAACCTGCTCGCCTTTCCGATGATGTTTTTGTCCGGCACGTTCTTCCCGCGCTTTCTGATGCCCGAGTGGTTGCAGTCGCTGACTGGCTATTTGCCGCTTACGCCGATCATCGACGGCCTGCGCTACATAATGACCGAAGGCCGCCACTTGGTCGCGCTTGGCGGCGAGTTGTTAATGATCGGCATCTGGCTGGTAGTTATTTACTTTATTGCAATCCGTGTCTTTAGGTGGGAGTAAACCGATGACACTCCAAGATATCGCAGCCCAGGGCGAAGAGCTGGCCCGCCGCTACAATCCCGGCAATATCGCGCCGTTCCCCTTTGAAGCCGTCACAGCCGAGCACGACGACCTGGATATTTATTTTACCGATCTCGATGACGACGACGTGTCGGGGGTTAGTTTGTTTAAGGACGGCCGCTTCGCGATTATCATTAACACGACCAAACCCGAGACGAGGCAGCACTTCACTTTGGGACACGAACTGGGGCATTACTTCTTGCACAAAGAACTGCTGATGAAGGAGCAAAGCATTGTCGACGGCGACGCCTGGCTGGACGGGCCGAACATCCTTTACCGCGTCAATGGGGCAGAGAATATGCAGCTTGAACTGGAGGCGAATAACTTTGCCGGCAGCTTGCTGATGCCGGCCGAGTTGGTGCAGCGTGCCTGGGAGGTGACGGGCAGCGTTGAGGAATGCGCCGAACTCTTCCGGGTGTCGGTAGTGGCGATGAGCGTGCGTTTGACGCGGTTAGGACTGGTAAACTGATGTCTGGCCAGCAGCGCGGCGACAAACAGCGGGCTGACCTTTTGAAATTATATGAGTCGTTGAGCAGCGGTCAGACGGTGCCACGCGGCCAGCGCAGCCCTCGGCTGCCGAAAACATCTGCCGGTTCGTCGAGGCCGTCCATCGCTGTCGGCGAGCAGCTCGACGAGATCGAGCGCGAGCGCAAACGACTCGAAAACCGCGATTTCGCCCAGAACACCGAGCTGAAGCGCCGCACGATCCGTCTGTTATTCCGCTTTTTGGCGGTTGAAACCGGTCTGATCTTCGCCTTTGCCTTTGCCCAGGGCGCGGCTTGGCCAGCCGACTTCCATATGGAAGAGTGGAGCTTCAAGTTGCTGGTAGCGGCCACGATCGCTCAAATTACCGGCATGTTGTTCGTGGCGGTACGCTATTTGTTCCCTAAGAATGGGAACTGACGATACGCCGAGCGGCCGGACCCCTTGCCGGTGAGGCAGCGTTACACGCGGGGATGCTTGGGCACGTTGCCGTGCACCAGGCATCTCCGGCTGCACTACGCTTATACTGCCTCACCGGCAAGGGGTCCGGCCGCTCGGCGTATTGCAAATTCCACACCATTATTATATGATCAATCAGTTATGTCTGCGGATGCGGTAGCAAAAACGACCTTTGAGAAAATCTGGGATGGCACGCTCGAATCCTGGCCGATTTTCCGTAGCGATCGGCATGGGGTACAGGTTATCCTCGACATCTATCCGGCCCACCCCGGCCACCTGCTGGTCATCCCGCGCGAGCCAGTCAACCATGTGTTTGAGCTTGAGCCGCAGCGCCACCTGATGCTGTTTACTCTGGCGCAGCTGGCTTCGCAGCGGCTGAAGCAGGTATTGTCACCTTTGCGCGTCAAATACCTTGCCTCCGGCTACGACATTCCGCATGTCCATCTGCACGTCTTGCCCAGTTTTACGCGCAGCGACGTCGAAGAGGCGCTTGAAGCCCGCTCGAAAGTGCCGGCGCCGCGAACCGAACTCGATGCTATGCAGATGTTGCTGCGGTTTGGCCCTGAGTTGCAGCAGTTGGCCGAACATCAGCTGTCGGTTATTGCCGGGCACGACCTCACTCTGCCACGGTGACCACCTGGCGATACTGCATCCAGCGGCCCCCTATAGAAGGTTGAGCCGCCGCGCCAACAATTCGGCGCTGGTGAGCGAGGTCGGCATGCCGATGCCGGGATGGACGCCAGCACCCACAAAGTACAGGTCACGTACTTTCCGACTGTGGTTGGCCGGCCGGAAGACGGCCGTCTGGCGCAGTGTTTGGGCCAGGCCCAGGCCGGTGCCTTGGAAGCTGTTGAAGCGTTCTTCAAAGTCGCGTACGCAGAAGACTTTTCGGCATGCCAGCTGTTGGCGTAAATCCGGCAGGTCCAGCTCTTGTTCCATTGTGGTCAAAATCTGATCGGTGAACTGTTCCAGCTGAGCGTTGGAGTAGGGTATGCCTGATGCGATCGGTACCAGCACGAACAGGTTCTCATAGCCCTTCGGCGCGACGCTCGGGTCGGTTTTGCTGGGCGCGCAGACGTACAGTGACGGGTCGTCCGGGAAGCCGGTGGGATTGTCGAAAATTTGGCGGAAGGTGCGTGGCCAGTCGGTTGAGAACAGCAAGTTATGATGGGCTAACGAGTCGTACTGCCGTTTGACTCCCAAGTACAACAGCAGCGCCGACGGCGCGAGCTTGCGCGTTTGCCAAAACCGTTCGCTGTGGTCGCGCTGGTCCGGCTCAAGCAAACGTTGCTCTGTAAAGTGCATGTCGGCATTGCTGATGACAATATCGGCCCGCTCCTCGCCGCCCTGTGTAACGACGCCGACGGCACGGCCGTTTTCAACCAGGATTTTTTGGACTGGGCTGCGCAGGTGGTAGGTAACGCCGCGGGCGCTTCCGAGGTGTTCCAGCGCCCGGATGATCTCATAGATGCCGCCCATCGGGTAGAAAACGCCTTGCGTAAAATCGGTATGGCTCATCATGTGAAACATCGCCGGCGCCTGGTAGGGGCTGAGGCCCAAAAAAACTGCCTGGTATTCCAGTACTTTCTGCAGGCGCGGATCTTTGAAGTGCTGTTTGATGTAACTGTGCAGGCTGCGGCCGATGTGCAGATCGGGCAAACGGCGCAGCAGCGGCCAAGTGAGGGCGTCGCCGATGCGGTCGTAATTTTTGAAGAGCAATTGCCCGGCGGCGACGTCGTAGACCGATCCTGCCCGGGCTAGGTAGCGCTTGAGCTGCTGGCCGCTGCCGGGCTCGAAACGCTCGAAGGTTGCCATATCTTGGGCAAGGTTGCTGCTGATGTCGAGCCGGTCGCCCAGGTCTTTGTAAAACACGCGGTAGGCCGGTGACAAGCGCACCAGATTGAGATGCTTATGAACGTCTTCACCCAAGAGACCGAAGAAGCGCTCGAAGACCTCGGGCATCAGGTACCAGCTCGGCCCGGTGTCAAAGCGGAAGCCATCGGTTTCGATCAGGCCGGCGCGGCCGCCGAGCTGCTCGTTCTTCTCATGCAGGCTGACCTCCCAGCCCTGCTGTGCCAGCAAACAGGCAGCGCCCAGGCCGCCGAATCCGCTGCCGATAATGATAGCTTTTTTCGTCATTACACCTATAATAGCAGGCTTTTTAGGGAAGCGGCTCCTTCAACGGGTGGTAAGAAGCACGGCTCTGTTACCGGGGCGGGGAAAGCGGCGTACTGTTGCCGCGTGGGCAGTATAAGCGTAGTGCAGCCGGAGATGCCTGGCGCACGGTAACGTGCCCAAGCAGCCCAGCGTGTAGCGCTGCCCACGCGTCAACAGTGCGCCGTTTCCCCCGCGGTTACGACCTCTGTTAATAGGAGGCAAAAGATGCTATAATCGGCTTAATGATTTTGCAGGATTTTCCAAAACCGTTCCTGGTGCTTGCACCGATGGACGACGTGACTGATACGGTTTTTCGCCGGATCGTGGCCTCGTGTGCCCGCCCGGACCTGTTTTTTACCGAGTTCGTCAACGTCGACGGGCTGCAAAGCCCTGGCCGGCCGCGGCTTATCAAGCGTATCCAGTTTACCCCTGCAGAGCAGCCGCTCATCGCTCAAATCTGGGGCAAAAACCCGGAAAACTTCTATAAGACCACGCAGGAGCTGGTAGAAATGGGCTTCGCAGGCATCGATCTGAACATGGGTTGCCCGCACAAGCCGGTGGTGGCGAACGGCTGTTGCAGTGCGCTAATTAACAACCGCCCGCTAGCGCTTGAGATCATCCACGCCGTCCAGGCCGGCGCCGCCGGCCGCGTGCCGGTGAGCGTTAAAACCCGGCTGGGCTTCAATGAGGTCGACTACACCTGGCACGAGTTGCTGCTGGCGCAAAACCTGGCCATGCTGACGATCCACGGCCGCACCCGCAAAGAAATGAGTGACGTACCGGCCCAATGGGAGAAAATCGCCCATGTGCGCGAGCTGCGCGACCGCCTGGCGCCACAGACGCTGATCGTCGGCAACGGCGATGTGCAATCGTACGCCCAGGCCCACGCGTTGGCAGCCGAACATCGACTGGACGGCATTATGGTCGGCCGCGGCATCTTTAAAGACCCGTACCTTTTTGCAGAGCACAGCCCATGGGAAACGCTGGGCAAAGCCGAGCGGATTGCGCTCTACCGGCGCCACGTCGAGCTCTTCAAGCGTACCTGGACCGCCCAGGACCGGCCGGTCGTTACGCTCAATAAGTTCTGCAAGGTGTACATCAATGGCTTCGACGGCGCCAAGGAGCTGCGCGAGCATCTGATGACCGCTACCTCGGCAGACGAACTGCTGGCGATGCTTGGGGAAGACGCTTAATCAAAGTGCCGTCCTCGATACCGCTTAAGATCGCACGCAAAAAGTGCTACACTAGCAGTAATACCTAGCAAGGAGCATCCCGAATGGCGTCAGCACCTAAGAAATCGACTAAACAGGCATCTACATCAGCTAGTAACGCGGTAGCCGCCGTCTGGCAGTGGGTCTGCTATGGCTTATGGGAGCTCGCCTTGATCGCGTTGTCGGTGTTGTTAGTGGCGACGCTGTCGTACTTCTTTATCGACAATGGAGCGGACTACACTTTTAGCTTGTACTTCATGGCGGCCGTCTTGTGCTTGCTGCCGCCGGCATACGTGGTGGACCGCCGTTACAGCCTGCAGGAACCGGCCGAGAAGCACGGCTTTGCAGCGGTTATTATGGTGCTTAATGCCGTCGTGGTTTTCATTGCGACCATCGGCGCCTTCATTACTGCCGTGATGACCGCCTTGTCGGTACTCATCGACGGTGATGCGTCGGCTCCCAAGACCATAGCCATCGTGAGCGCCCTGGTGGTGGCCGTCCTGGGTGGCATGCTGTTCGTGCGCATCATCCAGCCTGACCGCCTGGCACGTCTGACGCGGTACTTCCGTCAGCTGGTAGCCGCGGTTGCCGCTGTCACACTGATCGCAGCCGTTGCCGGCCCGGTCGTCAATATGTTCCAGACACGGCAGGACCGCCTGATCGAGCAGAACCTCGTATCGCTGCAAAATGCGATCGAAAATTACGTCAACGAAAAGCGTGCTTTGCCGGCATCTTTGGACGACCTTGAACTCTCCGGCGGCTACTACGACCGGGCCCGCCAGCTGGTAGACCGCAAACTGGTAACGTACATCCCGGAAAGCACCAAGGCGGGCGTAACAGATCCGGGCCAGGGCATAAGCAACCAGACGATCTACCATTATCGCCTCTGCGCTACCTTTGAGCGTGCCCGCGGCGACGAACCGACCCGCTTCAGCAGCAGTGAAACCTATACCTATCTGTACGACCCGAAGCATCCGGCCGGCTACCACTGTTTTGAACTTCGTATCAGCACGTATAACTAAACAGACACGCGCGTTTGCGGCGGCGCAGCTTGCTTTCAAAGGCGCAACCGGCGATTATTTTCTTAATCGGGTAGGGACTAATTCGAACACTGGTCAGCTACATGTTGGCGAAGGCATGCACTCGCAGCTCTTCACGGGCGGCGGATCGGAGGTCGCTCATGCACATACGTATGGGTCTTTAGCTGAGGCTGCCGTTAACCGGCTGCGGCAGGAGCGTCAAGTTCACACTCCTTTACAAGCCCGGCTGGATACGCAGGTATGGACGGACCTGGTTACAGCGCCGCTGAAGCCGGCCGATATATTGTAATGTCCCATGTCTACTCGCGGCCAGAAAAAAACTGCCTGCTGGCAGTCTTTTGGTTGTGGTGGGGGTGGCCGGACTTGAACCGGCGACCAAGCGGTTATGAGCCGCCTGCTCTAACCACTGAGCTACACCCCCGTTACAAGCAGTTAGCAACAGCACGAGTATAGCAGATAGAGGTCGGGTGCACCAGGGCCGCTGCTATTGAGGGGCCTCATGATTTTCACGTAGCGCTGTCGATGCCCCCCTGGTGACCTCGGCGCTGAATCTTCATGCCGCTAGCCGACCGTAGTACAATAAAATAAATGCCCGATCCAGAAAACACAAACCCCTGGCCTAAAAAGCTCCTGCAGTACAGCGATTCTTTGCGCGATATGCGTGTGGTAGGCTTGGCGGTCTTTGTGATCATCGTGCTGCTGATCAGCTGGAGCGGCGTGAAGGTGATAGAAACCAACTACGGCCTGCAGCGCGAGATATCGCGGCTTGAGCAGCAAAACGATATCCAGCGCCTCAAGAACAGCAATCAAAAACTCGAAAACGCTTACTACCAGAGCCGCCAGTATCTCGACATTGCTGCCCGCCAGAACTTTGGTCTGGCTGCACCCGGCGAAACGGTCTTGATCGTGCCCAAGCAGGCGGCACTCAAACACACGGTCGACCTGCCCGACCCTGTCCGCCAAGAGACGGCCGCCGCCGAGGCCAAACAGCCGGCGTACCAGCGCAACTTCCAGGCCTGGGTAGACTTTCTGCTGCATCGCACGGCTCCCGAAGGGGATTGACGCAGCGGCCTCTGTTTGCTATAGTACCTCTATTATCGCGGGGTGGAGCAGCGGCAGCTCGCGTGGCTCATAACCACGAGGTCGCAGGTTCGAGTCCTGCCCCCGCAACCAA
>CBFGXJ010000022.1:0-16278 GCA_965652795.1 uncultured bacterium | reverse complement strand
GACGTGGTTTTCGTAGGCCCAGTCGATCCAGGGGTCAGCCTCGGGGTTATGAGCACGGTACAGGCCTTCCACAGCTTCGCGGAGTGAATCGAGTCGTTGCATGCATTCATCATAGCGCATTTACGGGTATACTAGAATCATGAAACGCTTCATCGTGCTCTTACGCGGCATCAACGTGGGCGGCAAAAATAACATCCCAATGGCGGCGCTACGGGCTTGCCTTGAGGCTGAAGGCTGCCGTGATGTCACGACGTACATCCAAAGCGGCAACGTGCTGCTTAGTTCGTCTCTGTCTGCGGCCGCCTTGGCGCACAAAATAGAAACTGCACTGTCAAAAACGTTCAAGCTGGACAGCTCGATCATCCGCGTACTGGCGCTTACCCCGGGCGAACTGCGGGCGATCGTCGACGCCCGGCCGGCCGGCTTCGGCGATCATCCAGACATCTACCACAGCGATGTTATCTTCTTGATGGGCGTAAGCCTGCCTGAGGCACTAGCGGTGTTTAAGCCTCGCGACGGCGTCGATCGGATCTGGCCGGGAAAAAACGTTATCTACTCGCAGCGGCTCAGCGCCGAGCGGACCAAAAGCCGCCTCGGCCAGATCGTCGGCACCGTGCCATACAAATCTATGACCATTCGCAGCTGGAGCACGGTCATGAAGCTGCTTGCACTGGCAAACCGCAGTAGCGACAAAGCCAAAGCGGCCATGCCGCAAGACAAAGACCAGACTTAGTCGGTCAGCTCGGGCGGTACCATCAGTACACCGCTCTTCGAGACTTCCGGCACGCAGCACATACTGCGGTTAAAGCAGCACGGCCGTCGCATGCCGGAGCGCAGCTTCGAAGCGGCCACCTCTATACGCTTGGCCCGCGTCTCTGCCTGGCTGGTGGCATTAATCCAGCGCAGCCACTCCCAACGCGCCAGAGGCGTTACCCGTG
Source organism: uncultured bacterium (assembly GCA_965652795.1). GTDB lineage: Bacteria > Patescibacteriota > Saccharimonadia > Saccharimonadales > UBA4665 > CBFGXJ01. The sequence goes on along the minus strand of CBFGXJ010000022.1, from coordinate 15,340 downwards.
CCCAGAGGGCTTGCAATTCTTTGCTGGCGTCAAGAACGGCACGCAGGTCATCGGGCAGGGTTGGCTCCGGCCAGTCCGTAGCGGGCTCCAGCGACACCTCGACCGTATCCCCCGCCGCAGCGCCAACCGCTTGCCGCATCTTGGCATCGACTTCAAGCCAGTGGCTGCCCATGCCGTCCGGTTCCAAAGGTGTTTTGAATGCCACACCGTTGATCGTCCCTTGCACCAGCACCTGACCGCGCGAGGGCAACTCGGCGCTCACGCTCTTTGGAAGCCGCAGAATGAGCCGGGAGTGGATAGTGAACAGTTTGGCTTTACACTGAATCGTCAAAGGCGCTTCTTTAGCGATAGCTATTTCATCGTGGCGTTGGACGTGCTTCATGGCTTCATTGTACCGTATAGGCCTCTAAATCATGTGCTGCAAACAATGGCCATGACATGGAAAACCCGCTATTCCCGAAACGGATTCTGCCGGGCATTGTTGAAGAGCGTCTGCACATTGACGCTGTTGTCTTCCAGCTTCTTGATCTTGTCGACGAGGGCCGGGTCTATCGACGGTTGGGCGGTGGTTTTAGATTGCAAGGCTACCGCGCCGGGGTCGGGGTCGGCGCTGACCAGCGTTTGCAGGCGCCAGGCAATGAAGGCATAGAGCAGGATCAGCACAAACAGGAACAGCACTATGCGCAGGCGCAGCAATGAGCTCCACAGCTGCTGTAATCCTTGCGTCTTAAATCTATTCATGGCTTTATATACTCGTCTATTACTAGTGTGAAGCTAACCAGGTCGGGTCGGGCCGAATCAGGCTGGACGGAAATGCTGCTCACCTGCGCGGTGCGCCGGTTTTGCTCCAGCTTCGACAGGAATGTCAGGAAATTATTGTATGAAACCGGCTCTTTGGGCGCCTGGGTAATAGTGATCTGCAAACTGTAGACCCCGGCCACGCCCTTGACCGGTGTCAGCTGGGTAATACCCTTCGGCGTCTTCACCTTGGTAGCGCCACCGCCCAGCGTGGACGGTGGGAAGGACACCGAGCTGAGGCGCGGAATCCCGCTCTGGCTGGCCAGCTTGACGATCTCGCTGACCGTCTTGGCCTGGTCTTTATCTTGCGGTACGACCGCTTTGGCGATCTCATTGAGCTCACGGTAGGTTTGTATGTCTTTTTTAGCCTTTACCAACTGCTCGCTTTGCTTGGTAGTGACTTCTTTAGAGACTTTTAGCGCTACGAGCTCCTCGGACTTACTGGCGAGCATGTTATTTGCGGTATACACGCTGGCCAGCACTCCGACGCCCAGTAGCCCCAGTACGCCGAGCATAATGCCGAAGAGTTTCTTACTGTTCATGACCGGCCCGCCTTGTTGGTGTTAATGAACATGAAGGGGTTGTCTTTGGTAAGCAAGGCCTTCAGGGTAACGGTGCAGGCGTAACCGGTAAAGGCGTCCTGTGCATCGGTGGCACCGCAGCTGATATTTACGATGTCGGCTTTTGAGAAAATCTTATTCTTAGGATCGGACAAGTTGGCTTGCAGCTGGGCTGCAGCGTCGTAGTTGGTGGCCCGGGCTGTTATGTCGATTGCGCTGGCCGATTGCGAGATAGAGAGATTGGTAAGCACCACGTTTGGCGGCATGGTATTGCCCAGCTGCACCAGCAGCTTTGAGAACAGGACTTCCTTTGAAAGCACGGATACCATCAGCCGCAAATTGTTGGATATAGAGGTTACTTCTTGCTGCACGCCGAACACATTCTGGCTCTTGAGTTGGGCCTCAGCCTGCGCTACCTCTGTTTTATGCCGATGGATGGAGCGGTCCATAATCACCAGCCCGGTCGCCGTCAGTACAGCCACGCCAGCCATCGCCAGTAAAAAGGCGAACACCCAACGCAGCAGGTGCCGGTTGCGGCGGGCGTAGCGATAATCAAGCTTCAGCTCCGGCGGCAACAAGTTGATCATACGAACAATTCCTCCGGCCTGGCGGCAGACAATCCGGCCGCAGTTACGAAGGACGTCCGGTCGGCGCTATAAAACCGCTTCAGCTGCCCGAAGTCGATATACGGCGCCGGGTCGAACAGATACGTCGGCAAATGCAACCGGTCGCTCAGGTAACCGATAACACCCGGCATGTTCGCTCCGCCGCCCATGGCGATGATCTGGGCGATCGGCGGCTCTTTGATATAGCGCTGCTCGTAGTAGCGGATGGTGCGGCGAATTTCCTGGATAAGGCTGCCCAACGACGGCTCCACGGCCGTCATCACCTGTTTTTGGATCAAGCTGTCCGCTAGGCCGTAGCGGCTTTTCAGCACCAGGGCTTCGCCTGGCGTCACGTTCAGCTTGCGGCTGATGGCATTGGTAACGTCATCGCTGCCGAATGCGACCGTACCGAGCACCACGATGCCGCGGTTAAAAATGGTGATTTCGGTGCTTTTGGCGCCAAAGTCGATCAGCAGCGACGGTTTGGCGCTGCGCGGGTCCAGCTCGAACAAGCGGGCGCTGGCGCCGATGCCGGTATCGAACAGCACCGCCTCAAGCCCTAGCATGCGGGTCAGCACCAGGTACGAGTCTACGATGTCTTTAGCCATAGCCACGATGAAGACTTCGATGCCGCTTTCGTCCTCGCGTAGCGTGGTGTAGTCGAGGTAGAGGTTTTCAGTGTGCCCGGGGATATACTGTTCAGCTTCGGCCTGGACGGCTTCGGCGATGTCTTCAGAGCTAACCTTAGGCAGGCGCACCGCCCGGGTAAAGGCGTGGTTGGCCGGCAAAGACACCGCGACACGGTCGGTGCTGATGTCGCCGATCAATCCCTTCTTGAACAAATGCAGCGTCGCTCGCGATATGACTTCGGGTTTGACGATCACACCGTTCACGATTGCCGAAGGATCGAAGGCAACCGCGCCGTACCCCTTCAGGTGCAGCGTCTTATGGCCCGGCTCGACCTGCATGACGCGGACCGTGTCGTGCCCGATATCCAGCCCGAACAGAGGCCTATCCTCAAAAAAATATATTTCGGAACTCTTTTGTATGCCACCCATCTAGCAACGCCTCTCGTCTTGATGCAGTATAGCACCGTTTGCACCATACCGGAATAGTGCTTATGGTTCAAATAGCGGTTGATAGCTTGAAATCGTCCAGGTCTTTGAACCCGACGCTAATTCAGTGCCGAAGATAACCGTGCCCGCGCCGCTTAAATCCACCGTCTGGCCGGTGGCAGCACCGATGTTGCCGCTGCCATTCAGCACAATCTTGCTCCAGTAAGACCGAAAGACCATACCCGGCAAGTTCGTCGCACCGCCGACGGTGACGGTCGTTAGGTTCTGCGAGGTCTTGAGGTCGTTGCCGCTCAAGGACGTGCAGCCTGGCGAGCAGGCCGCCGAGCTCCGAAAACTGATAAACTCGATGCCCGTACCGGAGCTATTGGCAAGCATACTGGCCGAGCCGCCAACAGTAATATTGCCGTCGACCATCACGACCGGCCGGGTCGCGCCCAGGCTGTTGGCAACGCGCAGTTTGGCCGCGCCGTTAATGGTAAGGTTGCCGGTAATATATACGTTGCCGTTGATCGTTACGTCGCAGCTGCCGCCGATGGTAGTATTGCCCGTCAGCCGCAGGTTGGCCGGCCAGTTGCGTGTAAACGGCCAGCTATTGCACACATAGGTGTTGCTACTGCCCGAGCCGGATACCGCCACGGCATTGATATGCGCCTGGCGGTCATAGACAGGCTGAGCGTTGACCGGCGCCGTACAGCCGGTCTGCAAGCCGCTGCCGCCGTTGCCCGGCTGGATATTATTATTGGGGCCGGTGCTTGTTTGGCCGGTGGCGCAGACGCTGCCGTAGATGTTGGTGCTGTACGCCATACTGATCGGCTGGCCACTCGAGCAGACCTGCGGGTACGTCGGCCCCGGGCTGGAGCCGGTCGGGCAAGCGTTGTTTGCCACCATCACGTTCACCGGGTTGCTGAAGGTGCCGATCTTCGAGGCGCCGCTCATAGTGATCGTGCCGCTCACATACACCTGCGAGTTGGTAATAGTCGCGCTGCCGCTCAAAATAAGCCCACCCGGCCCGGTGATGACCGAATATCCGCTGCTGGCCGTACCAACGACAATCGCCTTGATCTTGCGCGTCAGGTAGGGCTGCGTGTCACCAGCCTTGCGGAAGACCTTGCCTTCGGCCACGATGATCTTGGAATTGCCGTCTGCCCCATTCGTGACGGTAGAGGTGAAGGTGCCGCGACCTTGGGCGGTATTGCTAAAGAACTGCTGGGCCGATCCGTAGCCAGCGAAATCATCGTCAGTATTCAGCTGCTGAACGGACTGCTCGATGCCTGCCTCAGCCAGAAGCTGAGCGTTCTCGGTGAACATTTCACGCTTGGTGTGCTGGTATTGCTGAGCCGTCAAAGTGGCCACCGACAATCCAACCGCCGTCAAAAACAGGGTTATTACAATCGCCGAAACCAGAAAGAACCCGTCTTCACGCCTACTCATTGCGAAATACCATCCTTGTCGTGTAGGTGGCCGAGACCGGCTCGCCACCCTTAACCTGCGTTATCGTCATCGAAAGCTGTACTGCGCGTGCCTCATCGGGAGCGGACTGCTCGATGCCTGCCTCAGCCAGAAGCTGAGCGTTCTCGGTGAACATTTCACGCTTGGTGTGCTGGTATTGCTGAGCCGTCAAAGTGGCCACCGACAATCCAACCGCCGTCAAAAACAGGGTTATTACAATCGCCGAAACCAGAAAGAACCCGTCTTCACGCCTACTCATTGCGAAATACCATCCTTGTCGTGTAGGTGGCCGAGACCGGCTCGCCACCCTTAACCTGTGTTATCGTCATCGAAAGCTGTACTGCGCGCGCCTCATCGGGAGCAACCACGGCATCATTGGCATCGTAGTAGGTCACGCCGAACCCGGTCACGTCTTCTGCCACCTTGCTATCGGCCGGGCAAGACGACGTTGCCGACGCCGGCGGGCAAGTAGCCACGGCGGCCGTACCGGCGTCGTCCGCCGGGATAACCCGCCGGTACAGTTTTTTATCAGTCACGTAGTAAGCTATGTTGTCTTTTTCGGTAATGTATTGCGAGGCGTCGCTGAAGATCACTTCGTTCTGATTGGTCGTAGCGATCCTGGCCAGTACCAGCGTGTCGCCGTCTGATTGCCAGCCGAACTGGTTGCCGCCCGGACCGTTGGCATCGGGCCAGCGGTTATGCGCGTCCGCGCTGCCCGACATACGGATGTCGTAGCTGACTTTATCCAGCGCCTCTTGAGCATTCGAGAGCAGCGCGGTCCGGGCCTGTGCCAGGTCGGAGCTGCGCAGCCAGTCAGCGATGAAGTTCGCCATTGTCAGCGACAACAAACTCACCAGCACCAGGGTTATAAGCATTTCGGCCAAAGAAAATCCGCGCTGGTTCACCTTATTGCCCCTGTCCGATGCCGATGATGCCGATATTGGAGCTCAGCGTAACGGTTTGCGCCTTGCCATAATCGTTGTAGGTAATCGTCACATCGACCCGCCGCAGCTCCGGCAACGGCTGACTGACCGCCACGGTGCCCTGCTTGCCGGCCGGCAGCGCCGACGGCAGCTCGCTGGTAAAGTTTATGGTACTGCCCGGGGTGAGCGAGCTGTAGCCGTTATTGCGCAGACTTTCGATCTTGGTACGGGCGGCCCGCATGGCGATGTCGAGCCGCTGGCTGCGCACCTCCATAACCTGCATCACGTAGTACAGCCCGCCGATGCCCGTAATCACCAACCCCAGCACCACCAGCGTCACCATCATCTCAACCAACGTAAAGCCGCCTTCACGCTGTCGTGCCCGCCGGGCCTTGCCGAGTCGCCATTGTCGCCGCATCTTACTATGCATTATAAAACCGCTTGAGCTTTTGCCCAAGCGGTTCACGGCTTTAACAGCCAGAAGAACTAGTTTGTTACCTGTATGTCGGTGCCATTGAAGAGTGAGCCGGCAGCGGTCAGGGTGTAGCCTGAGCAGTTGTCGCCGTCGGTGTCACAGCCGCTAGCGGTGTAAGTGTACGACGCAGCGCCCAATTTCGTAGCCAGGCTGTCGTTGTTACCGCCTTCGGTGCCGCCCAGCCAGGTGTTGAAGGTGGCTTTGTCGGACGGGTAAAAGCCGTTGTCGGAGTTGTATTCGGCCAGCTTACTGCGCGCCTGCGACAGCGTTGCCTGAGCGTCGGCTTTCTTGGCTTTGTTTTGCGAGCCGGTGTAGGCGACGAAGGCGATTGCCGCCAGAATGCCGATGATGATAATCACGATCAGCAATTCGATAAGCGTAAATCCGGCAGATTTATTCTTCTTCGGTGTTTTGAGTTGCATAGTGGAGGCCCACCCTTTCTTTTTATGCATTCTAGACTCTAGCGGCTGTACCTACTAGCGCTATAGCTTGTATTATTTCTTATGCTTATCGGATTGTCAACAACTACCGTAACGGCAACTATTTTCACACAAGGACGACCGCCCCCGCCCAGTAAGGGAAGTTACTTTCGCCGACCAAGGCACAGTCCTGAGCTCGGAATGTGCTTGGATAGCACATTCCTCGTGCGGAGGTTCCTTGGTCGGCGAAAGTAACTTCCCTTACCGGGCGGACCTCACGCTTACTGCGCGGCGCCGGAGAGTTGCGTGATCGGCCCGAAGACAGCTACGGCGATCAAACCGACCATGCCGCCCAAGACCACGATCATGATCGGCTCAATCACCGATGAAAGCGCACCCACGGCCGCATCGACTTCTTCTTCATAAAATTCAGCCACCTTCAAGACGACATCGTCGGTCTGGCCGGTTTCTTCGCCGACCGCCATCATCTGGGCGACGATAGGCGGAAAGTGCTTGCTTTTAGCCAGCTCCACCGAAAGCTGGCTGCCGGCCTGGATGGCCCGCGAGCTCTCCAGCAGCTCTTTCTCGATCACGGCGTTGCCGATGGCCCCGGCGGTGGTCTCGATGGCACTCACGATCGAAACGCCCGCTCCCATCAGCGAGGCGAAAATGCGCGAGAACCGTGCGATGGCCGTCTTCACCAAAATGGTTTTAACGACCGGCATCCGCAGCAGCAGCGAGTGCCACTGGTACCGTCCCTTCTCTGTTTTGGTATAACGGCGGAACAAAAACACCAACGCCGGGATAACCACCAGCGCGCCAATGATAAACAGCGGCTGTTTAAGCGCATCGCTCACCGCCAGCAAGCCCTTGGTGTAAATCGGCAGCTCGCTGGTGCTGCTGAGCTCCTCCAGGATCGTGCCGATCTTGGGCACGATAAAGGTCATCAGCACGAAGAATGCGATCGCCGTAACCGAGGCGATCACGATCGGATAGATCATGGCCGAGCGGATTTTACCGCGCAATACCGAGTCTTTCTCTTGCTGGAAGGCCAGGCGGTTCAGGACTTTATCGAGGATACCGCCAGCCTCGCCCGCCCGCACCATATTGATGTAAATCGGCGAGAACGCCTTAGGATGCTTGGCCAGCGCGTCGCTCAGGCTAATACCGCCCGAGACATCGGCCGTGACTGATTCCAGCACTTTTTTCAGCAGCGGCGATTCGCTTTGCTCCTTCAGAATCGTCAGAGCCCGCACAATCGGCACGCCGGCATTGACCATAACGGCGAACTGGCGCGTAAAGATCACCAGATCGCGCGGTTTGACCTTGCTTTGCAGGCCAGGAATTTTGATCTCCATATTGAAGCCGCTCGCTTTGGCCTCGCGGATGGTGGTCGGGATCATGCGCCGGCTGTGCAGCGTCCGGATGGCTTCGGCCTTATTGGTAGCGGTAATGGTGCCGCTGTGGGTGGCGCCGCCCTGCAACCGGGCTGTGTAGGTGTACTCGGGCATCTCCTGGTCCTTTATCCTTCGGCGCTGGTTACACGCATTACTTCCTCTAGTGTCGTTTGGCCGCGCAAGGCTTTGATAAGCCCGTCCATCTGCATTGTTACCATGCCGTCCTGGACGGCCTGGGCCTCAAGGTCTTCGCTGGTAGCGTTGGCCATGATCAGTTTTTGGATGGCAGTATTATTGGCCAATACTTCGTAAACACCCATCCGCCCCCGGTAACCGGAGTGATTGCACGTGGCGCAGCCTTCCTGACTGGCCTTCCAGAGCTTGAGTACGGTCCGGCCGTCAGTGCCGAGCTCTGTCGGGGCGTGCTTGCCGGTGTCTTTGGCGCCGATGCCAGACGCGAGAGCCTGTTTTTCGAGCTCGTTGATGCGGGCAAAAGCAGCCGCGTCCTTCAGGCCGAAAGTAGTGCTGATGCGCGCCAGGATGGTCTCGTCGGGTGCGTATTCTTCGCGGCAGTCCGGGCATAAACGGCGCACCAGGCGCTGCCCGATGATCACCCGGATCGTGCTGGCGATCAGAAACGGCTCAACACCCATGTCCAAGAGACGCGGCAGACACGTGGCGGCGTTATTGGTGTGCAAGGTGCTGAAGACCAAGTGGCCGGTAAGCGCTGCTTGTACTGCCAAGTCGGCTGTCTCGCCGTCGCGGATCTCGCCCACCATGATGACATTCGGGTCCTGACGCAGCAGCGCCCGCAGACCGTTAACGAATGTCATGCCGGCCATAGGGTTGACCTGGGTCTGGTTGACGCCGACAATCCGGTACTCGACCGGGTCTTCGACGGTACTGATGTTAACGGACGAATTGTTAAGCTCATTTAAAACGCTAAACAAGCTGGTCGACTTGCCGGAACCAGTCGGGCCGGTCACCAGCACCATGCCATGCGGCTGGCGGATGGCCTGCTCGACACGCTCCAGCGACAGCCCCCAATAACCCAGTTCGGCCAGCAGCGGTGCCTTACTGGACTCGTCCAGGATACGCATGACGACTTTTTCGCCGTCGACGATCGGCAGCGTTGAAACGCGCAGGGCATAGACGTGATCGTTGATCGAAATCTTAAAGCGGCCGTCCTGCGGCGCCCGGTGCTCGTCGATCTTCAAATTCGACAAAATCTTGATGCGCGACACCAACGCGCCCAGCAGCTTGCGCGGCAGCTTGTTGGCCTCATGCAGCACGCCGTCGACGCGGTAACGCACGATCACGATGTTCTCACGCGGCTCGATATGGATGTCGCTGGCGCGGTTTTTGATGCCGTAGTCGACGATTAAGTTGACTGTTTGGGCGATCGGCGAATCTTCGGTGACGTCCTGTTCATCAACTTCTTCGTCCTCTGGCTCTTTGTCTTCGACCGGGATGACCTTGGCCAGCTCGGTGCCAACGTTATTGTCGCTGTATTGGTCTAGCGCCGACCGGATGACGCTGGCGGGCGCGATATGCACCCGGATCGGCTTGCCCAGCTGCTTTTGCAGGAAGTTGATCGCCTGGATGTCGTCCGGGTCTTCCAGGGCGACGAACACCACACCGTCCTCGTCGACGTCAAAGGCAACTACGCCGTACTGCCGGGCGACGCGCTCAGGTATAAGCTTTAAAATATCGCGCGACAACGTGCTGACGGTAAACTCCGCAAACGGCACGTCGATTTCCTGGGCGTACTGCCGGGTAAGCTCGACCTCGGTTATTTTGCCGCTTTGCAGAGCGACATCTTGCAGGGTTTTCTTCTCTGAGGCAGCTTGGTCGTGCAGCTTTTTGAGCTCCGGGCCTGGCACCCCGCCCTTTTTCAGCAAGGATTCGACTAAAGAATCTGACGCACGCATATCAGTTACAGTATACACGAGCTAAGCGTAAGCTTTTATATTTTACATAGGCTGATATTGCCAGTACTATAGACATAAGCAATACTGTTTGGTGGTTTAAAAGGAATGAGAAGCAAGAAAGATCCGGGCAAACAAGTACTGGACGTCACGCGCCCCAAGAAACGGCCGGTCGCGAGTGCCGCCGCGGCAGGCAGCGAGCCCGCGAGTACCGCGGCAGCGCCGCAGTTAGTTATACCCAAGCGGTCGATCATTCCGGTCACCGGCGCTGAAGCGCCAAGCCCGGCCGGATCCGCATCCGTTAAGCGGGCCGCCACCGATGTGCAGCCGCGGACAACTCAGCCAGATGACGCTGCTACCGCACCGGCCGGAGCATCCAGCCCGGCCGCACCGGAGCCGCAGCAGCCCGCACCAACCATAGAGCAGCACCGGGCAACCTCCGCGCCCGATCCGCTCCTGGACCCAGGCCCGGAAGAACTCGACGGACCGCAGGGGGCACAGCCCGCTGCCACGCCGCCGGCAGCACCTCAGCCAACCGCAGCCGAAGCAACCGCCCAGACCGCACCGCAGGCAAACGCCGTGCCGACAACACCTGCCGATCCGGGCAAGTTAACAGCACCCGCCGATCCAGCCCAGCCGGCCGCACCTGCCAGTCCGGTAGAGGCGATCCAATCAGCCATGCCCGAGTCTCCAGCCGAGCCAGCCGCAGCCCCGCCGGATGACGCCCAAGAGTCCGCCGCGAGTGACGGCACCGACACCGCCAATAGCAAAGCCCACCCCGACGTCCGCAAAGCCCTGAGCGAAGCCAAGCGCCAGCAGCAGATCGAAGGTTACATCGAGAACGGCGAGTTCAAAGTACCGATCAACGCCGTCGCGCGCAAGCGTTCGTTGCGGGTAAGCCTCAGCCTGACGCTGCTTGAGCTAGTCCTGGGTGTCATCCTGATCAACCTCATGCTGGACGCCGGTCTGATCCAACTGCTGGAAAAAATCCCGCACACTAACTTCTTTGACTTGCAGTAGTCCACCGCAGCACCAACCCACCTTAGGCGTACAATCTAAAGCAAATCTATCGTCACTTGCCGCATATAGGCCTGATGCCGGTCCCAGCCCTCCCTGAGCTTCCCGGCAAGTATGTGCGACATGCCGGCCGCGCCGCGGGCAACGCCGTCAGGACTCGCCCAGCACCATTCCTGTTGCGCAGAGCCGTCAACATACGCCTCGGAGGAATCACGCGCAATCGGCTGCGTAGCCATATGCACGTAACCAATCCGGTGCAATACCGTCTGCGCGCCGTAATTGCGCGATGCCACCCCGGCTCGAAACGCAGGTACGCCCAATTCGTTCTGGCCATAATGCATCGCGCCCAGGCTCGCAAGCTTGGCACTGCCTTGACCACGCGCCGAGCCCGGAATGATGACGGTGCCGATCTCATGTACAGGCAAAGCAGTAGCATCCTCGGCAGGACGCAGGCCGATCATGCCAATAAATGCAGCAACCGACGGATCGCCGCGGTAGACACCCCACCACGTAGACACCTCAGACACCGATCGGGCTGCGATGATCTCAGCAGCCGTTTTTGTAGTATAACGCTCATGGGCACCTACGCTCTCATGCGGAATAGTGGCCGGATCAATAGGAAGGTGCGGCTCAAGTTCATCAACGCCAAACGGCGCGATGCAAACCGGCAACATACCTTCGCGGGAAATGCGGTAGGCGGTTGCGCTGATCATGCCGTCGCCCACACCCGCCGTAACGTCTTGCGGCCCCGCAGCAGCCAATCGGCCAGATACACCAGCCCGATCAATGCGATCACCAAGTAGGCGTTAAACACATTCGTTCGCTCGGCAACCCAGCCGAATAGCAATCCAAGCGGTATTAGCAGGACATTACCGGTAAAGCTAAAGATGGAAAGCGTCGTCGCCCGGATATCACTAGGTGTATTCTCTTGCACGACCGCTTCAGCCTGGTTAGCAATAATCGAGTACAGGATACCCGCTGCATAAAAGAAAAACAGCGTCCAGGGCGTATGCAGCAGGCTAAAGACCAAGGAGGCAAGGAAGAACAGCGGTATCAGCCGCAAGGCCCGCCGGCCGATCTTGGGCGCGACTACCTGCCCGAGAGCACTAACCAGCCACTTACCTGCTGCCGCATACCCGAGCGGGATCATGCCGAAGCCCAGAGCAATGAACAGCACGCCCGAATACTCGTTATGCGTACCCCTTAGCACACCCATGGCCGTAAGTAGCAGCGCCAGCTGCAACAATAATCGGCTGGCAAGAATCTGCTTCACGCTATGGCTGATATGTCGCCTCAATTTGCGGTCGGCCACTGGCTTGTGCGACTTGGGCTCGGTTAGGCCAAGACAAACAAATACGGCAGCCGCCATCACACCGGCAGTAATGAAGTACGTGCCAGGCATACCCACCCAATCGGCAACGTACCCGCCCATGAGCGCGCTGACACCGAGGCTGGCCATATGCAGCCCGAACGCTCTTCCTTGGTGCTTGTCATACTCTTTCTCATGCCCGCTATCGCGCAGGCTATCGTACATCATCGCCTGGAAGGTGCCTGTAACCAGCACCATGAAGCCGCCAAGCAGCACATTCATCGGCAAATACTGCACCCATGTCTGCGCAAAGCCGCCTACGAGGCAAGATGCGATCAAGCACGCCAGCGCAAGCAGCAATACATATGTACGCTTCCACCTATCGGCCAATACGCCCGAGGGTACATCAAATATGATCAGGGTCACTAAAAACACGATTGCATTGATGCTGATCCCGAGCGGGCCTGCGCCCAGCTCCTGCAAAAACAGTTTCTCGATTGGATACCACAGCACAATGCCGCACAGCAGATTCAAGAAGTAGAGCTTGCGGATATTTTTGTGCATGCATGTATCATAGCGTATTTTGCCCGTTATGCGGCTGCACATCTCTCTTCCCTGTCTGATCGTGCATGCGCGGTCAGTGTGCCGGCATGAGGCAGGTAGCTAGTCGCCGTTGACGAATGCCTTAACGGGGTCGAACGGGAAGTGGCCGCCCGGCGCGTTTATGTCGTACCGGCCACCGTCTTCGCAACCGGCAGGGATAGCATATTCCGGACGTGGCGGCTTGTTTGCGTAGACGGCTGCAAGGCTGCCGATAGTGTTGGCTTTGTCGGTAGGAATACCTAGCGCCTCGGCAACTTCTTGCGAGCGCTGCGCGCCCAGGCATGAGGTGACGCCTTCATCGCGCTCTTGGCGAAGACCGGCTCCGTCCGTATGGCTGATCTCATGGGACAGGTTATAGATGTTACTGACAATCTGCTTATCTGCAGGATCAACTGCAGCAGGGTTAGCGATGATATCCGTTATGGTGTTGCAGACTGCCGGAGTCAGTCGCATCGTGCGGTACATAACCGATACGTTACCCTGCGTCGCCGGGTTGGCAATTGGCGCGCAGTGCACAAGAACGGTTTTACCGTAGCGCCTCTTGATCAGATCTTCCACGGTTTTCTCGGCCACAGACTCTTTGCCTGTAACCTGATGCAGTGCATCGGCCATGGTCTGCGGGTGCGGGCCATGCATTAGTAGCCCTGCTGCGATACCGGCAAGAGCAGTAGCCTGTAAGCCTCGTTTTACCGTGCGTTGACCCTCGAAACTTAACCTTTTCATATTATGATTATACAATATATACTTTTTAAAGTCAATAGGTCTCTGTTTCCCCTACTAGTAGCTTCCCCGGCGCACGTAAGGGTATACGCCCAGCAAACAGCTATCAGTACCGAGCACCTGAGTTAACCCGTCGACGACACTCTTTTACATCTGCTAGCGTGATTATCGATAGCGGCGACGGCAAAGCATCAAGCGCAAACCACCCGATCTCGTCACATTTATCAGGCTCGCATTAGGCAGCAGCCATATCGCCATCAATTCGTTTATCTAATGCATCCATTGTCTTCATGAATTCTTTTGACAAATCGACTCTGTACTTACTCGCTAAAACTAGAATCGACCAAAGACAGTCGCTGAGTTCGTGCGCTAGCTTTGCGTCGACATCGTCCATGGCGCGAAGTCCATGCTTCGCCATAATAATCTTTGACAAATCGCCGACGTCACCCACAAAGCCAGCCATAAGCTGCTGTTCGTTCCAGGTAACACCACGCTTTTCTTGATTTAGTTTGTCGTATTTATTTCGGATTTCTATTGCTCTCTGCTGAAGTTCATCAAAATTCATTCTACAATCATAGCAAACAAAACTCCTCAATTAAACAGGAGTTACGCAAAAGCCTTTGGCATCTTTCTTACTTAGGTAGACGATTCCAAAAATGATGGCCAGTGTTGCTTGTAGTAAGGAGGTACCGGGCCATACTCACGTTCATGCATGGCCAACCAAGCAGCGCACTGGCGTATCTGGCGCCCCAAGACTAGGTTTTCTGTCGCCAGGTTATTGCTCTGCTCTACGGCGTAGTCATAAAAAGTGATTTTGCCACGCGGAGCCTTCATATCGCCGGCATCCATAACAACCTCGTCCGCCAGCAACAGGTCAATAATCGTCATCGCTTCAAGCTTGTGGTATTCGTGAGCCTTTTGTACCAGCTGTTGCTTTGCATTGCCAGAAAGGCCGGCAATAGCACCCGCTATGTCAATCTTCTTGCCTTCTGGATGCACGGTGATTCCTGGTTGGTACTGGCCAGTTGAAGCAAGGTAGCTCAAGCCGTAGCACAACCCGTAGGTGTCTATCTGGTAGTACTCTGTTAACTTCTGTAGCGCCCAGGCCTCGTCATCATTTAAGCCGCTTGCATCAACCGCAATGTCGGCACCGGCCATGCGGCCATAGGCCAACCCTTCCGAAAGTTCTTCCAAGCCCGCGCGTTCATATACGCCCTGGTTAATGCGCCGCATCATCGGAGGTTGGCTAAACACGCTGCCTAGATCGACAACGCTCCGCGCACCCGGTCCATCAGTCGACCCGTGTGGTGCGAGCGCACCCGTCTGACGTCGCTGCTCCAGGGTCATACCCGTCGCAAGCTCCATATAAAAATCGCGGTGCGTCTTGCCGTTGTCGTCGTAAAAGGGATGGGTCAGTATTACTGCTGCGCCGGCTACAAATGAGGCCCGGTAAAAGTCGTCACAGGCCTGCGCACGCCGCAGGCCATAGGCTAGCACATCATCCAGGTCCTTACGCTGGGGAAAGAACTTGACTGGCTCGCCGGCAGGAGTGTCGTTGGCGCGACCCCCGCCGTCAAAGTCAGGCATACGGTTATAGCCGCCCTTCAGGCGACAATGGCGCGCAAGGAGATCTTGTTTGAAATCTTCATAAGACATACCTCGAAAGCGCTGCTGGCGTATATCTTGGGCGGCTTCTGGCAAAAGCCCCAGCTCTGCCGTAACAAATGGCCCTTCGGCAGCAACAGGCAATTCCTCTACCGAGGATATAGTGACCGCTGGGCGTCGTTCTGTACCGGGGCGATGTGCTCCAATCATGTATGGTATATTATACAATTAAAGAGTAGCCTTAGCAATATACCACGCCTCGTTAGAGTCGTAGGGCCTCCTCTGGTTGCTGTCGGTACCTGTTAATTAAAATTCGTGCTGCGAGTGGACCAGCGAAGGTTGGGCGTCAATTACAGAAATATGCCACTGGCATATTTCAGCTATTCTTCGAATCCCTCCGCCAGGTGAAGCCAGCAAAAAAGCCGAGCTAAAACTCGACTCTTTTGCTGGTACGCC
>CBFGXJ010000021.1:0-18358 GCA_965652795.1 uncultured bacterium | reverse complement strand
AATGGCATGCTGCTAGTAGATAAGCCCGCCGGCTGGACATCGTTTGACGTCGTGAACAAAATCCGGCGCACGGTGCAAATCTCACCCCTGAACGAATCGAACAAAAAACGGTTCCCCGTCGGGCATACCGGTACGCTGGATCCGCTGGCGACCGGTTTGCTCGTGCTGTTGCTCGGCAAGGCGACGAGCCATGCGATGCAGCTGACGAAGCTGGACAAGACCTACGAAGTCGAGATGTACCTTGGTCGTACCAGTACTACCGGCGACGAAGAAGGGGAGAAAACCGAGGTCTCCGACCACCATCCCAGCCGGGAAGACGTCGCTAATGCCCTTAAGCAGTTCGAAGGCGACCAGATGCAGACGCCGCCGGCCTTCTCGGCGATCAAGATCAACGGCCAGCGTGCCTACAAACTTGCACGCTCCGGGCAAGCGCCCGAGCTGGCGCCGCGGCCTGTACACATTTTCAGTATCGAGCTGACCGCCTACGCGTACCCACGGGTGCGCTTTACGGCTCACGTCTCGAGCGGCACGTATATCCGCTCGCTGGTAGAGGATGCTGGCAAGCTGCTGGGCACCGGCGCCTACATGAGCGGGCTGCGCCGGACGCGCGTCGGCCGCTTCGACATCAAGGATGCGGTGCAGGTAGACGGGCTGACCGACGAGAAAATCCTCGCTAAGCTGCAAAAAATCTAAAGTATGTCTTAAAAAATCGTTTGTTCGCTTGACGCCTGGGGCAGTAAGCATTAGCATAGTAAGTCTACATCGGGTAACCCGATGCTTACCAACTTAATTTTCCCAGGGTTACCGACATGACGAGATTACCCGTCCCCGGCCAGGATGCTGGCGATTGGGGCGATATTTTAAATGCTTTTTTGTTAGTTGAACACAATGCCGACGGCACGCTGAAGCTTCGCAGCGACGGCTCTTTAAGTGTGACCAAAAACGACGTCGGCCTCGGCCAGGTAGACAATACCAGCGACTTGGACAAGCCGGTCAGTACGGCCATGCAAGCGGCGTTGACGTCACTGCAGTCGGCACTGGCGAGCGCTCAAGCGGCGCTGCAGAATGGAGTGGATGGCGTAGAGGCGTCGTTGGCAGTTACCCAGTCTGACCTAGCGACAACGCGGACCGACTTGGCGATCACGCAGGCCGATGTGGCGACGGTGCAAACCGGCATAGCTGGAGCCCAAGCCGACATCATTGCGCTGCAAACTGATTTGGCAACGGTACAAACCAATGTCGCCAGTGCCCAGACGAGTATCGGGGCCACCCAGACCGATGTGACAGCTATACAAGCCGCTGTGGCGGGCGTCCAGACCACCATCGGCACGGTGCAGACGGCGCTGAGCGGCAAGCTGGACACGACGGCCGTCATCGGCATTGCCCATGGCGGCACCGGTGCTACTACCGTGGCTGGCGCGCGGGCGGCACTGGGGGTGACGACCTGGCAGGCTCAGGACAGTGGCATGCTGGCGTGGTCATTCGATCCGGTGGCGGCTACCAGCAGCCAGGTGGTACCGGCAGCCGGCCAGCTACAGTGCATCCGCGTGCCCGTTGCTGCCGGAATGGTCACAAACATCATTCTGGATGTGCTTACCTCTGGCACAAACTTGCAAAACTGTTTTGCGGCCTTATATCAAAATGGCACGCTGCTAGGGCAAACCAACAACCAAGCCACCGCCTGGCAAACCTCCGGCAGCAAAATAATGCCTCTTACGGCGCCGGTCGCGGTGCAGGACGGTTGGGTCTATGTGGCATTCTGGGCCAACACCAGCGGGGGCACGCTGCCGGCCTTTACGCGCGGCTTGAGCCGGCCGATTTTGAATGCAGCCCTAAGTACCAACTACCGTTCGGGCGCGACCGGCTCGGGCATCACAACGACAGCGCCGTCCAGCCTGGGGACGTTGACGCCCACGAACCATGCCTGGTGGGCGGGATTGTCTTAGGAGGCGGTTTCGGTGCCGGTGCTAGTGGGCGTTGTGCTCCACAGCAGGATGTCCTCGGGCTTATGTATCTCGCGTTGGGCATCACTGAGCTGCGTATAGATGGCTGCGGCCATGTCTGGCCGATGCAGTAGGGGAGCAGCGGCGCGCTCTGCCGGGTTGAGGGTGCTGAATAGACCGGTCGCCAGTCCGGCCCACGCTTCTGCCGGGCGTTCATTGGTCTGAATCTGCCTTGACCATTGCGCACATGCCGCAGGCATCTCATTCAGGGCAAAACGGGCATCGGCTTTGGTTGCATACGGGTAATCTCTGGCCAGCTCGTCGGGGTGTTGCAGTAGCGTATGCAGTTTGTCGGGGGCATGTTGCGCCATGTTCAGGAACAATCGCCGGCTGCGATGACCATCGAACACAAAGTCCTTATCTTTATTTTGCCGGTTTATTTTTGGGAGCGGAATGGTGCTAGGGGCGGCTCCGCCGCGTGTTAGCGTGTCTGCCAGCGTGGCCGCGATTTCAGGATCGGGCAAGGTATTGTGCATCAGCCAGCTGGCTTCGTGATCAAAATTTGCCACTAGTGCCTGTCGGTTGGCGGTTTCTGGCAGCTGAGACGCCCAAGAGCCCAGGCGTTCTTGTACCTGTTCAAGCAGTACCTGTCCCCGGCTGTTGAGATTACCTGCGGTACGTAACAGCTCTACGGTTCGCGTTTCGGCATGGTACCAGCGGGCAAATTCCAGCTCGACGGCCTGCCGGTCGGCAGACGGGGGAAGATTATGCATAGCAGTGCGCCAAAAATTAACAATGGCCATATGGGCGTATGCCCCCTGCAGAAGACCGGCGGCTGGCCGCGGATCATCCCGCCATGGTGCGTAGAACAGCTCGCCAGGAGCGGCCTTGTCTGACGGATTCTGTAGCGGAACAATCGTACTGATGCCATAGAGTTTGCTGTGCTGAAACTCGTGCACAAGTGTACAGGCGAGCTGCCTGGCACTGCCGGGCCATGTCATTGCGGCGGCGCCGAACGCTGCGGCCGCGGTAACGCTGCGGCCGTTATTTCGTGTCATCCGCAAGGGGACGATCGTTCTCATGCCGGCGGCAATGCCTTCGGCGTAATCCGGGTATTGCTCAACCAGCAGCTTCCAGGCATCGTCAAATATCGCTTGCAGGTCCTCGTGCTGAGACCGAGTGAGTCTGTCGGCTGGATCTGCAAACTGATCCCTTAATGCTGGTACATCATTGATGACCAGACTGAGTGGCTGGCCGCCTGCTTCGCTGTGCAACCACTGGGTCGGCTGCCAGGTGGCCGTTTCTGTCTGTAGATGCTTTGGCAGGTATGCAGTGCTGCCATCAGCTGTAGTGACCGTAATGGTCGGACCGCTACGGTGGATCTGGGCTATGCCACTGGCACCTTCTACGATAGCCCGGCCAAGGCTAGGCAGACTGACGGCGCCGTCTTCTACGATTGTGTGCACGCTAAAGTCTTTACCCGATTCGCTACGTATTGTCATCGCTGCAGCGAAGCCTCCCAACCGCAGCAAGCGGTTAGGGAAGTCTGATTCTCCGAGAGCAAATGCCCGGGCCGTGTCTGCCGACCATGCGCCAAAAGCCGGGTCAGCCGCCATTTCATCGAGTGTGCTGGCTGACTCATCTAGTAACTGTAACTCAGTGTTACGAAATAATGTCCACTCATCGGCGGGCAAGCTAAGCCGTGCGCCCCTTATGATGCCTGCCAGCCGAAGCTTACGCTGCGATATCTGTGCGCCTTGCAGCTCGGCGATAGCGTCGGCACTGCCGAACCCCTGAGCAAACTGTTCCATATGCTGTGGTGCAATGCTATGTATGGGCAATGTCATGATGCTGGCCTTTCGTCTTTAGATAAAAGTTTTGGAATTAGTGCTTTGAGATCGCTGCAATACACGGATGGGTTATCGAACCTGTTTGTCTGGCTGTATCGGTGCGGATAGTAACCGCCGCCACACGTTCGGACAAGCGGGCATTGCCGGCAGGTCGTGCTGAGGGCGGCGGCGCCCCTTCGGTGGGCTACCATCTGCGGGTGCAGTAGGGCGGTGTCGACCGAGTGATTAACTACGTCGTATCCTAGTGATGCCGCGCCGTCATATGTTGAAGCCAGTGTGTCGACTTGCTCGTAGGAGCCGTCAGTTTGGATGATGACGGTACGGTTTGGGCTCAGGCCGATGCTTTCGACATTCTGGTTGTTTATGCCGCGGATGGCGTCCAGGTAGCGAATCCGAGGTGCCGGCTCGCCGGCGGCAGCTGTCCGCGCTTGGGCTTGATGGACTGCCAGTAGCCACTCCGCATAGCGGGTACCGCCATGCCCTTCCGGCGGCCGGTCGTGATTGGCAAGCGGCAATAAGAAGTCTATGATCGGCGGTCTGAAGCTGCGCAGCGCATCGTACGTCTCCGCCGGGTCGTTGGCTAAATCGATCACGTTAAGCATGCCGCCAAACAGCCATGCTTCCGGCGAGTCGCGCAAAGCCTGCAGTCCGGCGGCAACATCAGCAAAGCTGCCACGCCCGTTGGCGTAGCGCCGGTGGCGGTCATTTGCCTCGGCCGGCCCATCCAAGCTGACACTGATCCGCACATTGTGCTTCGCCAGTACGGCCCGCAGCTTTGCTTCGCGCAGCAAAATGCCGTTCGTCTGCATGCCGGCCCGTAGTATAAAGAAGGGAGACTGCGGCAATGCCTGTGTAATGCGGCTAAGCGTACGGTCGATATGCTCATCGCCGGCGAGCAGCGGTTCGCCGCCGTGCAGTACGACATCGATTCTTCGTAAATAATGGTCCCGGACGTGTTCGCCGATCCGGTTGGCAGTAGCATCAATTACTTCGTCGCTCATAACGCGCGGTTGGCGCTCGAAAGTCGTGTCACCCATATTGTAGACGTAACAGTAGCCGCAGTTCAGGTTGCAGCGACTAGCGGTTTTTAAAACGAATTGGGTCGCGTACGGCTCGGGCGGGTACCATAAGTCTTCGGTTATGCTATTGGTGCCCGGCACGCGTAGCACCTCAGTAGATCTAACTGGGCCCATCGCCAATAATAGATGACCAACCGGCTGAGTCAACGGTTTGCGAACTTGCCAGCTGGCCCAGGGGCACCTCGGGCGCGCCGCGGCTCATAAGTTCACCGATCGGCACGCCACTGACGTCCGGCAGACCGTCGGCCGTAAATGACTGCCAGCCTGCGCTGGTTTCCTCTAACTCGCGCGGCGCTGGCACTGCACTGAGGTCCAGACCCCGCAATTCTGCGAGCGGAACCCCAGTAACATCCGGTAATCTTCCTGCCATATAACCCTCCTCGGTAACCATAATTGTAATGTTCCTGGTAAGTATACCAGCCGATTAGTCGCCGCTGCCAACGTTTTATGAAGGGGCTTGAACTCCGGTGGCTCATCTGATAGAATAGAGCCAGTATGATTACAAGTGAGAAGAAACAAGCAGTCACTAAAGACTTGCAAAAGCACAAAACCGACACCGGTAGCGCAACCGTACAAGTCGGTATCATGACCGAGCGCATCAAAGAGTTAACCGAGCACCTGAAGGTCAATAAAAAAGACTTTGCCGCCCGCCGTGGGCTGCTGCAATTGGTCGGCCGCCGCAAGCGCCACCTGCAGTACATCGCCGCCAAAGACGGCCAGGCCTACCTCGACCTCATCGCCAAGCTCGGCATTCGCCGCTAGGTGCATAGACTAGCGTGGCCCCTCGCTTCCTGCCGGAAAGCCAAAGGGACCACCAAGCTTGTGCACATTAACCACAGCAGGGTACATCGGCCGGGCAAAGCACAGATATATGCGCTCTTTTTATAACGCACAAGGGGCTCCATATATTTGAACTATGCTCAGCCGGGACGCAGCCGCGCTCCATTGGAGCTGAAGAAGCGCCGCCACTGCCGTGAAAGAAAGGGTACATGCGAATATGGGACAAACCATTAACCCCTACGGAAAACAAATAATTATCGTCGAGACCGAGTTCTGCGGCCGCAAGCTTAGCCTTGAGGTTAATCGGGTCGGCTTCCGCACTTCTGCCAGCGTCATCGTGCGTTATGGCGATACCGTGGTGCTGGGTACGGCCATGGTCAGCCCGCAGGCCCTGCAAGGCTTCGATTATTTCCCGCTCAGCATCGACTACGAAGAGAAGTTCTATGCCGCCGGCAAGATCAGCGGCTCGCGCTACATCAAGCGTGAGGGCCGCCCGTCCGACGAAGCCATCCTGATTGGCCGTCTGATCGACCGTCCGATCCGGCCGCTGTGGCCGAAGGGCTACCGCCACGAGGTCCAGGGCGTCGCCACCGTGCTCAGCATGGACCCAGCCTTCCGCCCCGACATGATCGCCATGATCGCCATGAGCACCGCCTTCATGCTGACCGGCGCGCCGTTTGACGGCCCGGTCGCTGGCCTGCGTGTCGGCCTGAAGGACGGCAAGCCGGAGGCCTTCCTTACGGCCGAAGACCTGAAGACCAACAAGCTCGACCTCGTCGTCGCCGGCACCGAAGACGCCATCATGATGGTCGAAGCCGGCGCGAGTGAAGCCACCGAAGAAGAGGTAATTGCCGCTCTTAAGTACGCCCACGAGGCCATGCAGCCTGCTATCCGCTTGCAAAAAGAGCTGATCGAAAAAGTCGGCGTCGAAGCCCAAGAATACGAGCTGACCCTGCCCGACGAGGCTATTCAAACAGAGGTAGATGAATGGCTGGACGGTAAAATGGGCGAAAAACTGCGTGCCCCGATGGCCGAGCGCCACGCCCGCATGCACACCCTGCGCCAGGATCTCCTCGGCCACTTCGCCGAAAAGCTGGGTGATGACTGGGACGCCAAAAAGCGCGACTACGAAGACGCCTTCGCCGCCGCTGCCAATAAGGACGTCCGCCGCAACATCCTGGTCGACGGCGTCCGCCCCGACGGCCGCGGCTTCACCGAAGTCCGTCCGCTCTCCAGCGAAGTCGGCTTTCTGCCGCGCGCTCACGGCTCCAGCCTGTTTACCCGCGGCCTCACCCAGGCTATGAACATCGTGACGCTAGCGCCGCTCAGCTACGCCCAGGCCATCGACACCATGGAGCGCGATGAAGAAAAGCGCTACATGCACCACTACAACGCCCCCGGCTACACCGTCGGCGAGGTTCGCCGCTTAGGTAGTCCGGGCCGGCGCGAAATCGGTCACTCCGCCCTGGCCGAGCGGGCCATCACGGCCGTATTGCCGGATGAAGCAACCTTCCCGTATGCTATCCGCTCCGTCACCGAGATCATGAGCCAGAACGGCTCGACCTCGATGGCCGCCACTTGTTCGGCTTGTCTGGCACTTATGGACGCCGGTGTGCCGCTTACTAATCCTGTCAGCGGTATCGCTATGGGTCTGATGATCCAGGACGACCAAGTCGTCATTTTAAGCGACATTGCCGACGCTGAGGACTTTGCC
This sequence comes from uncultured bacterium, assembly GCA_965652795.1. Classification (GTDB taxonomy): domain Bacteria; phylum Patescibacteriota; class Saccharimonadia; order Saccharimonadales; family UBA4665; genus CBFGXJ01. The sequence continues at coordinate 10,992 of CBFGXJ010000021.1, read as the reverse complement.
GGCGACATGGACTTCAAGGTGGCCGGCACCAAAAACGGCATCACTGCGCTGCAAATGGACATGAAGGTCCACGGCTTGCCGGTTGAAATCCTGCAAAAAGCCCTGATGCAAGGTAAGGAAGGCCGCGCCTACATCCTCGAGCACATGCTTTCGACGCTGCCAGAGCCGCGCGCAGAGCTTAGCCCGTACGCTCCGCGCGTTGAATCTATCCAGATTAACCCCGACAAAATCCGCGAAGTCATCGGTAAGGGCGGCGAAACCATCCAGAAGATTACCGCCGAAACCGGCACCGAGATCGACATCAAAGACGACGGCACCGTCATGATCGCCAGCCCCGACGGCGACAGCATCAAGCGTGCCATCCAGTGGATCCAGGACATCGTGGCTGAGCCGGAAGTCGGCCGGATTTACTACGACGTGCCGGTGGTGAGCGTACTCGACTTCGGCGCCTTCGTGCAGATCCTGCCGGGCAAAGACGGCCTGGTGCATGTTTCTGAAATGAAGGATGAGCGCGTTGCCAAACCAAGTGACGTCGTCAAAGAAGGCGACAAAGTCACTGTAAAATTAGTAAGCATCGACGACCGCGGCCGCCTGCAACTGAGCATGAAGGCCGCCGCCAAGGAATTGAAAGATGGCACAACCAGCTAAGAAACCTACAAAACCAGCCGAGCATGTCGACGCCACCGCCGGCGCCGGTACCCTGCGCCGCAACCCGCACCTCGAAGGCTTACTGATGGTCATCGACTTTGTATTAGCCTACTTGTTCTTCGTCAGTGCGCTCGACACCGGCAGCCTGCTGCAATACGGCGTCGCCGCGCTGGCGCTTGTTCTCGGCGTCCGCTCTGCAACCACGGTCTTCAAGGCCGTTCGCCGCCACGTAAACCAGAAGGGTGCAAAGTAATGCACGCTCTGCAGGAAACGCTACCGGTTGCAGGTCTGGACAGTGTATCGCTTCGGTTGCCTCACCTGAGAGATGTCGGGATGTTAAACCAGGTAGCAGTACAGTATCCTCAGTTACGCACGGAGTGCTCGTGGGCTGCCGACCCGCAGCAAGTCTACCGGTATGCGGCCCAGAGCATGGCTGGCATAATTTACGGTGATAGAATCGAATATCGGATTGCCATGGACGGTGAGAGTACTGGTGCCGACATTATCGGCAGCGTCAGTCTCTCCCGCATTGGTGCAGAGGAAGGCCACTGGGATCTAGACTGTTGGGTAGCGCCGCCGTATCGCCGCCTAGGCTTTGCCCGGGAATCGGCGCAGTCTGTTATAGAGTATGCGGGGCGTAGCCACGAGCTTTCCAAGGTGACCATGACTCTTGCTGAAGCCAATGTGGCCGGCCGCAGGCTCGCAGAAGCACTCGGGGCAAGGGCTACGCCTATACGGCTTGAGACGAGTCCAAGAAACGACGGTCAGCCCGAGGTATATCAGCAATGGGAGATAACACGTTGAAACAGGCTAAGGATTGGCGAAAAAATATAGTTCTGGGCGTTCCTCTGCGCCTTGGAAGCAATGGGTTTATGAATGTAACGAGGCATGACCACTAATGCATGTACTGCATGAGACCTTGCCAATGCAAGGCGTGCCTGAGGCATACCTGCGCGCACCTCGCATTACCGATATCGGACTGCTCAAGGGAGTGGTCCAAGAGAACCCTGAAATGCGGCAGGAGTTTGTATGGGCAAGAGACGACAGATTGTTGCTGGCCAACACGCTAAACATGCTCAGCGCCATTGATGCCGGTGATGCCATGGCCTACCGCATTATGGTAGGTGACGGCCCGGGAGCGACTCTTGCCGGAAGCGTCGGCTTATACCGTAAGGACCACGAAGATATGAGTACATGCTGGAGTATGACTTACTGGGTAGCGCCGTCCCATCGCCGCCAAGGCCTGGCGCGCCGGTCAGCAGCAGCGCTGCTTACCCATGCCCAAGAACTGTACAAGCCTTCCCGCGTGGATTTTTATATCGAGGAGCGTAATGTGGCCAGCCAAAGCGTTGCCCGCCTGCTCGGCGCCCAACCGACCGATGAGGTCGAGAAGTCAGCATCGTCGGCCCAAGAGCCTACGGCATTTCGCCGCTGGGAGATAGCCTATGCATAACATGGGAGATCACCCTATGAGCCAAGCCAAGCAGCAGCAGATCAACGATCTGCAGGCCAAAATCCTGGCCGACAACGTCTGCCCGCACCTGGCGAGCACTGCCACCCAACTGGTGATGGGCGACGGCAACGCCGACGCCGACATCGTTTTCATCGGCGAAGCGCCAGGCAAAAACGAGGATATCCAGGGCAAGCCGTTCGTCGGCGCGGCTGGAAATTTCCTGAATGAAATGCTGGCAACGATTGGCCTGGAGCGAAAAGACATTTACATTACAAATATCGTCAAATACCGGCCGCCCAACAACCGCGACCCGCTGCCCGACGAAAAAACCGCCTTCCTGCCGTATTTGGAAGCCCAGCTGGCAATAATTCAGCCCAAGCTGGTGGTGACCCTTGGCCGCCACAGCATGAATTGTTTCCTGCCGGACTTGCAAATCAGTAAAGTCCACGGCCAGCCGAAGCGGTACAAAGGCATGGTGTACCTGCCATTGTTCCACCCGGCGGCCGCGCTCTACAACGGGGCGATGCGCCAAACCCTGATCGACGATTTTGCGCGCATCCCGGCGGTGTTAGAGCTGATTACAGCGGGCAAATAATAACTTTTGAACAAACTATACGAAAGGAAATACATGGATCCAGAAAATCCGAATCGTCCGAACGAATCCAATCCGAGCGGGCAAGACAACCAAGCCTTCCACGCTGGCAACCAAGGCCGGCGGGGTAATGGCGGCAACGGGAATGGCTCCCGCGGCGGCAACGGCGGCCGCGGCTCAAACGGCGGCGGCAACCGGCGCGGCGGTCGCAGTCAAAACGGCGGTAATGGCGGCGGCGCTCAAGCCGACCGCTCGCTGAAGCCTCTCGGCGGCGCGACCGTTTCGCGCGGTGCTGCCGTGCGCGCCCAAAAGCGCGCTCAAACCGATGCCCAGCGCATTGCCAACCAGTACGCTGCCGCTAATCCGCAGGCCGCGCCGCGCGAGCGCCGCGCCAACTTCATCGACGACCAGCCACGGCTCAAGATCATCGGTCTTGGCGGCATGGACGGCGGTGGCTCGAAAAACATGATGCTGGTCGAGTACATGAACGACGCCGTCGTCATCGACGCCGGCAACGACCTTGGTGTCGACCTGCCGGGCATCAATTACGGCATCGCCGACACTACCTACATGGAAAGCATCCGCCACAAGCTGCGCGGCTACCTCATCACCCATGGCCACCTCGACCACATCGGCGGCTTGCCGCACATCGTGCCGAAGTTCCCGGCGCCGATCTACGGCTCCAAATTTACCATCGGCCGGGTTGAGGAAATCTTTGAAAACTTCGGTTTGCCGATGCCCGACGGCTTCGAGCTTAAAACCGTCACCATGAACGAGGACACCCACGAGCGGCTGAAGGTCGGCGAGTTCTTCGTCGAGCTGGTGCGCATTACGCACTCCATCCCCGGCTCGACCTGCGTCGTCGTCGACACCCCGGTCGGCCGCATCATTAACACCGGCGACTTCCGTTTCGACCCCAACCCGCTCGACCACGAGCGCTCCGACTACGAGCGCCTGAAGGAATTGGGTGACGAAGGCGTCCTGGCGCTGCTCAGCGAAAGCACCACTGTTGAGCGCATGGGCCGCACGCCATCGGAAAGTACCATCGAGCAAAGTTTCGTCGACATCATGGACCAAGCCCCGGGTCGTATCTTCATCGGCTTGTTCTCGACCAACATGAACCGCGTCCAAATGATCATCAACGCCGCCGTCCACCACGGCAAAAAGGTCGCCATGGACGGCCGCAGCATGATCAGCACGCTTGAAATGGCTGTCCGCCACGGCTTCGTGCGTATCCCTAAGGGCACCTTCGTGCCGATTGCCAACGTGCCGGCCATGAAAGACGAGCACGTCGTGGTGGTGTGTACCGGTAGCCAGGGTGAGCCGAGCTCGGCCCTGCAGCGCATGGCCAGCGGCGAACACAAGCACATCAAGCTGAAGGAGCAGGACACCGTTATCCTCAGTTCCAGTCCGATCCCCGAGACCAATAACGACGCTCTTATCGGCGATATGGTGGACGGCCTGGTGCGCAAGGGCGTGCACGTCTTCGAGCACCGCAACCACGAGCTGGACGGCGTCGGCCCGCTGCACGTCTCCGGTCACGCCTCGCGCGACGAATACGCCGAGATGATTGAGCTGGTCCGGCCGAAGTTCTTCATCCCAATCTACGGTGCCTACCGCGTCAAGCAGCGCCACATCGACCTCGCCGTCGAGCATGGCGTGCCGCGGAAGAACTGCGTTAACGCCGACAACGGCGAGATCATCAGCCTGACGCCCGACAGCATGGAGATTACCGGTGAAGTCCCGCACGGCACCATTCTGGTCGACCAAACCGGTGCTATCGTCAGCAACGTCGTCGTCAAAGACCGCGTATTGCTCAGCGAGGAAGGTCTGGTCGCCATCATCCTGACGGTTGATAAAAAGACCGGCAACCTGATGACCAGCCCCGACATCATCAGCCGCGGTTTCATTTACATGCGCGACAACGAAGAGATCATGAACGGCCTGCGCACCGAGCTCAAGCGCGCCGTCCAACAGCGCTTCAAGCGCGTCGACCTCGACCGCTTCAAAGCCGAGCTGAAGGACCACGTCACGCACTACCTCTTCGACCAGACCCAGCGCAGCCCGATCGTCATCCCGGTTGTCAATGTCATCGGCGGGGCAGGCCCCAAGACCGACGTCAAGACCGCTGCCGGCGGCCGCACCAAGACCGCCGAAGAAATCGCTACCGAGCAGGAAAAGCGTTTCCAGGCCATGCGCGCCCGCCTGCTGGGCCAGGACGCCCGCACCGACTAGCCGCGCCGACGCCCTAAAGACTAGGCAGTTATACCGAAAAAGGGTATAATAAGCAGATACAACCGCCTCCCGCGACGGAGGCGGTTTATCATTTTGAAGACGTAAACAGTCAGGATTATATATGAGCGGACAAGAGCAAGTACCAGCCGAGACGCCTCCGGCAGAACCATTTCCGGAAGTTGCGAACCCCGATGCGTTAATTACGGACGCGGGCCAGGCGTATGCGATGGCTGCCGCCGGCGATGAACACCGCGGCGTGTTGGCATATCTGGAGCGAAACGAGATCACGTTGCTGCCGAGCGGTGTCGTAAAAATCCTCCAAAACGCCGAACGGGCCGAAGCTGAAGCCGCCCGCACCTACACGCCGGAGGCAGAATCGGCCGGTGCGTCGTCCGCAGAAGCCACTAGTCCGGTAGAAATCGAGCTGAACGAAGAAGCCCTGAAGGTGGATCTCAGCCAGAGATACCCGGTTTTCATGATAGTTCGCGACCAAGACGGTAGCGGCGTGCATCCGCGCAACCCATTGGGTCTTTCATTTCAAGCTAATAGGCAGGGCCGCACCGGCGCGACGGATATGGGCAAGGTAAACCCAGAGGACCTCAAGCCGTTTATCGATAACCGTGAGGAAGCGGTTGTAACATATGTACAGTCCGATTCAGAAGGCGAGGGCGCTCGTGATGTGTTTGTGTATTCAACGACAGGTTTTCTAGATGACAACGGCTATCCGCGTATAACAATGGGTATTTTTGTGCCGCCCGAAGAAACCAGACGCGTCCTCAGCGGCATGATAGACAACCCTCATGCTCTGGCAGTTACCGTAAAAAGCATGCAGGAAGCCACCAGCGGCACCAATGCCAGCTTTGACGACACGCCGCTGCCGTTCAGGCAAGGGGAGAGCATTGGTTTTCGTATGCTTGGCGACAAGCAGTTCAGAGATCATGGATATGTAGACTACACCAATGTTACTGCGGCGCAGCCGCCTGCCAACCCTGCCGAACAAGTCTAGCCTCAAAAAGTCCAGGCTGGCTTCTCGGCCGCTGAAGTCCTGGCTCTGGCAAGCAATAGCGAAAAAGTGGTATAATTGCCCCTGATGGCACAGAAGAAACAAACACGCAGCAAAAAACAAGTTGAAGAAGCGCCTGAAGCGCATGGCGGCTTTTGGTCGCTGGCCGGAGCTATCCTGCTCTTTGTGGCGGCGCTGTTCTTGCTGCTGGGCGGCTTCGGCACCGGTGGGCCACTGCCGCAAAAGTTGTTCGAGGGCGCCTATTGGGCCTTCGGCTGGGCGGCTTACCTGACGCCGCTGGCGCTGATTTACTGGGGTGTGTATAAATTTACGAGCGAAGACCGGCGGATTCCGCTCTCGAAGCTGCTCGGCATGCTGGCGGTGCTGGTGTTCGCTTCAGGCTGGCTGTTTACGGCTTTTGCCAAACGGGCAGGCGACGGCTTCAGCGGCGGACATGGCGGCAACACTGGCGAGGTGCTCGGCACGGCCGTCTTAAGCGCGCTCGACAAATTCCCGGCCAGCGTGATGTTCTTCGTGCTCGGCATGTTGGCGGTTTTCTTCGCCTTTGGTATCTCGCCCAAGGTGCTGATGAAGCTCGGCGGATTGTTCAAGCGCGAAGAGCGTGAAGACACCGACCTCGGCACCCTCAAGAGCCGGGCCGAAAGTCACGGCTTCCAGCTGAACGAAGGCGTGCCGGTCGAACACAACGAGGAAAAACCCAAACCCAGCCGCTTCAGCAGCCTCAAAAACACTGCCGCCAAGCTCGCCCCGGAAGAAAACCATCAGGCACTCACCGTCGCCAGCGACCCCGACTGGCAGTTCCCGGACATTAATTTGCTCAACCAAAAGCAGGACAAAGCCGACGCCGGCGACGTCAACGGTAACGCCCAGATCATCCACGATACCTTCGCAAACTTCAATATTGATGTTGAGCTGGAAGGCGCCAACATCGGTCCGCGCGTCACTCAGTACACGCTGAAGCCGCCGACCGGCGTGAAGCTAACCAAGATTACCGCGCTTGAGAACAACCTGGCGCTTGACCTCGCCGCCCACGCCATCCGCATGGAAGCGCCGATCCCGGGCAAGCGGGCCGTCGGTATCGAGGTGCCGAATGTTAAACCGGCGGTGGTGCGTCTAAGCTCTATCTTACAATCGCGCGAATGGACGGCCGAGCAAGGGCCGCTCACCTTCGCCATCGGTAAAGACATTGCCGGGCGGGCGGTAGTGGCCGACCTCGCCAAAATGCCGCACCTTTTAGTAGCCGGGCAGACCGGCTCCGGTAAGTCGGTTATGATCAACGACATCCTTACCAGCATGCTGTACCGCAACTCGCCATCAGACCTCAAGCTGATTTTGGTAGACCCCAAGCAGGTCGAGCTGACGCCTTACAACGACATTCCGCATCTGCTGACGCCGGTCATTAACGAGCCTGAGAAGTGCATCAGCGCGCTTAAGTGGGCCGTGGCCGAAATGGAGCGCCGCCTGCGCACCATGGCCGAGGTTGGCAAGCGCAACATCATCGAGTACAACACGCTCAAGAAAGAAGAAGGCATGCCGTACATCGTCATCGTTATCGACGAGTTGGCCGACCTGATGATGATGGCCGCCCGCGACGTTGAAGCCTTGATCGTCCGCTTGGCGCAGAAGGCCCGCGCGGCTGGTATCCACCTGGTACTGGCCACGCAGCGCCCGTCGGTAGATGTCATCACCGGCCTCATCAAGGCCAACGTGCCGGCCCGGATCGCCTTTACCGTGGCCAGCCAGGTTGACTCGCGCACCATCATCGACCAAATGGGTGCCGAGAAGCTTCTGGGCCGCGGTGATATGCTGTTGCTCACCAGTGACATGCCCAAGCCTAAGCGTGTCCAGGCCGCGCTGATCGACGACGGCGAAACCGCCAAAGTCACCGACTTTATCCGCAGCCAGCGTCCGCCACAATACGACGACGAGATCATCAGCCAGCCGGTCCAGCTTGGCAAGGGCAGCAATGTCATGGAAATGGGTTCTGGCGGCGACGGCGAAGACGACATGTACCGCGACGCTGTACGCGTCGTCATCGAAGGCGGCAAAGCCAGTACCAGCCTGCTGCAGCGGCGTCTGCGCATCGGCTATGGCCGCGCTGCCCGGCTGATCGAGCAAATGGAAGAGCAGGGGATCGTCGGCCCGGCCGATGGTGCCCGCCCGCGCGAAGTGCTTGTCTCCAGTCTCGACGACGTTTTTGGTGGCAGCCCTTCAGCCGCCGCCGCAGACGACCCGGCGTAAACCCGTAAAGGTGAATCTAATGTACAACATATTTTCTCCACCATACCAGGCCGAGCGCGGTATACTGTAGGTATCAGACGGACACAGAACTCTTTACCCCCGACACACGCCGTTATAAACCAACTGCGTCACGTTCGTAGCGGCGAGCTATGGGTCGACGGCCGATTCCCTGAACAATTCCTGATGCCGGACATGCGCAAGCAGCAGATTGAAACACCGACCGATCAGTTCGGGCGGGTCGACGGCCCGGCGCTTGTCCGGAACGTTAAGCGCTTTGTCGTTCCTGGGTTTCAATGGAGCCAGGTAAAAGGCAAAGACGTGCACCACTTTCACCATGTGCATGCCCGCTACGCTGACCTGCAAGAAGAAACCAACGGCCGGGTACCGGCGCTGGATTACTGCGAATTACCGCCCAACAAAGCAAGGATGATCCGCCTCTTCCACTCCTTGACTCATGAGAAAACCATCGAACCGCCCATGCCGTCGCCGGATGTCATGCGGTTTTCCGTATTGTCATGGAAGGCCGCGTCAGGGTTGTACCGCGCCACGCGTGCAGCCGTGCGGATCGAGCGGGAAGAGCGACGCAAGCGCGGTTGGGCGGAGCCCCCTGTCATCGTATCGACCATGGAAGAGCTGCGCCTGGGGCGAGTCTTCACCTACGCCATTAGCAAAGGGCATTTCGATAAAATCAGCGGCTGGCTTGAGGAACTGGAGAAAATTCCGGAAGACTTTTGGTACTTCAATCCGCGCGGGCCGCTTATCGACAGTATGGCCGAGATTGGCGATATATTTAATTATCATCATCGCCGCCATGACCGCGCAATCTGCGCCGATAGCGGCTGGGGTGAGCGCTATCTGGCCCGGCAATCCCGGCAAACCACTAGCAGGTCTGCGATGCATCAAGCGGCGTAATACCCGGGCCGGATTCTACCGCGGCAGTACAGGCACACCTTGACTTTTAAGCATAAACGGTATATAGTATTAGGTATTATACAGCCTGTTTACGGGCACCCCACAGAGCACCGCCCGCTCTATGAGCAGCCCAACCCGCCGCAACACGTGGCCGATATGCTGGGTCATTTAAGTGCAGTGAACTGTCTGGTGCTTGGTAATGAACCGCTGCTGCGTCACCCCTTGGCTGCCGAAATGTCTAGCAATGACGGTAAGACTACAATCATCGTGCATTCAACCACGCTGGATACGGCCAATCGTATCCAGGACGAAGGCTATCGCTTTACGAAATACGGCCCGCCGAGCATGGATTCGACCGCTTTCATGCTGGAGAGTCCTACCAGTGTGCCGCACCCGCATCAGGACATCAATGATATCCTGCTGGCTTATCGCTATCGTCAGCGCTACGGCGCCAAGGTAGTTATGCGGATTCCCGTTGCGCGGCCAGATGAGGTCCGTAATGCGGATCAGACCTTGTTAACGCCATTGGCCATGCCCGAGCTTAGTAAGCCAGGTCCGATTATCCAGCCGGTAGGCCGGACCGGCACTGAGTGGCTGGTGCGAAACCGGTTTGTAGAAGGGCACTTTGACCAAAAGAGCGGTGAGTTCGTTCCGAATCCGGCTTTTGACCTGGTTTCGCCGTTGGAGCCGTATGAGCCGGAGGTAGAAAAAAAGGTGCTGCCCAGCCGGTGGCAACCGGCCACGCCTCCAATAGATCGTAGCCAGGGCCGGGTGTACGGCGGCAAGGCTACAGCCGAACCCATTAAGCGTCCAGACGGCCTGTATGTAGCCGCATCGTATGATCCGCACAAAGCGGCCGCCGACCGGCAAAAGTGGTAAGTACCAGCTAGTATCGGTAGTGGTCCGGCTTGTATGGGCCTTCGGCGTTCAGGCTGAGGTAATCGGCTTGTTCTTTCGTCATCGGTGTAATGTGGCCGCCGAGGGCTTCAACGTGCAGGCGGGCGACTTTTTCGTCCAGTTCTTTCGGCAGACGGTAGACACCGACTTCGTATTCACCCTGCTTGGTCCACAGCTCAATCTGAGCCAGAACCTGGTTTGAGAACGAGTTGCTCATCACAAACGACGGGTGGCCGGTAGCACAGCCGAGGTTAACCAGCCGGCCTTCTGCTAGCAGGATGACACGGTGGCCGTCAGGGAAGGTGTAGAGGTCAACCTGCGGTTTGACTTCTTCTTTCTTGATGCCAGGGAAGTTGTTTAGTGCATCGACCTGGATCTCGATGTCAAAGTGGCCGATGTTGCAGACGATGGCGGTGTCCTTCATGTTCTTGAGGTGCTCAATGGTGATGATGTCGCGGCAGCCGGTGGCAGTGACGAAAATATCGGCTTCTTTGACGGCTTCGTCCATAGTGACGACTTCATAGCCTTCCATCAGGGCCTGCAGGGCGCAGATCGGGTCGATTTCGGTCACGAGCACGCGGCAGCCGAAGGCCTTCAAGGAGTCGGCTGAGCCTTTGCCCACATCGCCGTACCCAGCGACCACAGCAACCTTGCCGGCCAACATGATGTCGGTGGCGCGCTTGATACCGTCGGTTAGGGACTCGCGGCAACCATATTTGTTATCGAACTTGCTTTTGGTAACGGAGTCGTTGACATTAATGGCGGGCAGCTTCAGCTTGCCTTCTTCCAGCAGCTTGTAGAGGTAGTGGACACCGGTGGTGGTCTCTTCTGAGACACCCTTGATTTCGTCTAATAATTCCGGGAATTTCTCGTGGACGCGGCCGGTCAGGTCGGCGCCGTCGTCAAGCAGCATGTTCGGGCCTTTGCCGCCCTCAAACTTGAGGGTTTGGTCGATACACCACCAGTATTCTTCCTCGGTTTCGCCCTTCC
>CBFGXJ010000020.1:0-19055 GCA_965652795.1 uncultured bacterium | reverse complement strand
GGCCCTCCAAAACAAGTGCCCCTCGAAAGAGGGGTATTTGTTTTGGAGAAGCTGGGACTCGATGAATATGAGCGTACTGCCAGTGGCAGTACGCTGCAAACAGATGGAGTCCCAGTGGGCCTCCAGAAAACACTCCAGGCTGAAAGTCTGGAGTGTTGTCTTTCTAAGGAACGCTGGGACGAGGTGGAGAATGGGTGAACTGCCGGGTGGCAGTTCACTTCTACCAGAGAACGAGTCCCAGTGGGCCTCCAAATATAAATGATATAAAGGCTTCTCAACAAAAGAGTCTTTATTGTTTGCTATGATTTATCCATGAGTAATGTGCCTAAGTTTGACTTTCAACTTCCTGCCAGGCTGCCCGGAATGTCCGATATGGCCTATGTGGCTCTTCGTTTAGCTACGCTTTCGTCAAGGTTGGCTCTCGAAAATCGAACCTTAGTGAACCACATAACAGGGCGACCAGAAAATGTAGCCGAACATTCAAATATGCTTGCTATTGTGGCGCCTGGAATCGCTGAGCTGTACTACCCTGATTTAGACGCGAATCTGATAAGTCGTTTTGCGTCCCTTCATGATGCCATTGAAGCTTATGTAGGCGATATAACCACCCACAATATTACTAAGTCGGGATTGAAAGAGAAAGCGGCAAGGGAAGCGAAGGGGTTGGAGCGTTTCAAGCAGGACTTCGCCGCTATGCCCGGGGTGGTGAAGCTTATCGAACAGTACGAGGCGCAGGAAATTAAAGAAGCCCGTTTTGTACGCGTGATTGATAAGTGGATGCCGGTACTCATGCATTTTGGCGATAAGGGGCAGACGGTCCGCTCTTATACAGATTCGGAGCGCATCGTTAAGGATTACTCACCTCACGCCCAACGCCTTAGGAAGCAGTTTCCTGACTTTCCTGAATTAGTTTCTGTGCGCGAAGAATTAACGAAGCTTGTTGCCAGGCATTTATTTTAATAGGTAACACTTACAGGGAGCAGAGCTCTTTCCTATGCCGCTTCTCCAGCTTACTGTACAAACCTCGTATCTAAAGCCTTGTTTGCTACAGCATTGCATAAGCAAATCGTAGGCCGTTTCACTTGCAAAAAACCCGCAGTCGATATATTGTTGCACAGTTATGAGCAGCCGCGACCTTCTTAAAATATACGCGCAGGAAGCGAACATTCCCGAACTCGCCGAGATCGATACATCCGGCATGAAAGAATCGGAATATCACCGGCTCGTAGCACAATTTGTGACGGCTTCGACGGTAGGTTTTACTGACGGCGACATGCTGTGCGCGCATCCGCCTTTTGAAGGCCGTGAAGCACGGCTGTTCGGTGAGCACGTCTATAACTTTGGGGCGGTGGCAAAGGGCATGCGCCAAGCAGCGCTGGATTCCGGGTATAAGCAGGGGTCTATGTGGATACTGCAGGATCAGGCTGCGGATTTCTTTCTGGACCCCAACCAAGTGTTCGGCGGTTTTAGGTCTCATAACGCAGTGCATATCTTCCCGGATACAATGACAGTTTTGGATATGCCAATTCCGCTGGTCCGCCCACCGGAAACAGTGATTGATTATACGTCCTGCTTATCCAGTCGCAGCCTCATTGATAATCAAATTGGTTTCTTGGGTGAGCGCAAACAGCCCTTCGCATATATCGGCGTGACGCGCAACCACTTTTTGAATGAGGTGATCATGCGTTCCTATGATAACCATGGCCCGGGTGTGCGTGACGTAATGTTTGGCAAGAAGTTGTATATAGGGCGCGAGGAAAATATTGTGGCGGCAACAAATACAATTTTAGCGGGCGAGCAGGTTCCTGGCGCGACACGAATCGCCGATATCATCCTCGCTTCGTGTATTAACCATCCACAACCCGGTAATCTGGAGCGAGGTATAGCTGTCGCACCAGCCTTGCTGAAGGAAAACGGCATGCTGGTAGCGATCGCGCCGGCAGATGCCCGGCCGGCACAGCGAGAAATTCCGATGGAACAGATAACCGCATGGGCTCAGTCGGCAGGCTTTAATACGGCGGCGACCCAGTACGTTTACTCCGACCGGAGCAGCCATACCATCACTGATGAGCAGTTCACTCCTGCGGTATCGCGCAGCCTGGTGGCGGGGGTATTTACGAGATAAGCCAGCTGCGCTCCCGAATGTTCCTGCTTGCGTAAGTTGTTCAGATAGTATATCGTTGCAAAGTTATGCCTACACCCGACTATCTAAAGATATGCGCCCAGGAAGCCAACATTCCTGAACTGGCACAAGTTGATACCACCCGGATGCCTCAAAAAGAATATGAGGAGCTGGTTGGTCATTTTGGGATCGCAGCGATAAGCGGCCTAAGCCAAAATGACATCACTGCTATACACCCGCCTTTTGAGGGCCGCAAAGCGGTTCTCTTCGGCGAGACCGCCTATAATGATGGAGTGGTCGCGACCGGTATGGGAGCGGCGGCGCTCAAGGCCGGCCCAAAGCCAGGTTTCCTTCGTCAGATACAGACGGCGCTGGCTGCATCCCTCGATGAGCCGTCTTCCCCGCTAGCCAGTTTTAACCAGGCTCTCTCAACGCATATCTTCTCCGATATGCTAACGGTGCACGATCAGCCGATTCCGCTACCGTGCATGCCTGAGGTAGTAATTGATTATACTGCTTGTTTGTCGAGCAAGCAGATTCTAGCGGATCAAGTGCGATTTGTAGCCGAAGGTCACCCTCCGTTTGCCTATGTGGGGGTCACGCGTAACCACTTTTTAAATGAGGCGTTGGTGCGTTCATATAATACGCACGAGCCGGGTCTGCGGGAAATCATGCAGCAAAAGCGACTATATACTGGGCGCGAAGAAGGGATTTCGGCTGCTATGAACGCATTTGAACGTTCTAACAAGAATGCAGGTGTACCTACAAACGTAGCTGACATCATGCCTTAGCCATTCCACGCTCGATGATATACGCGAGGGCGTTATGGCTGCGCCCAGATTGCTGCAAGATGGGGGTATGCTGATTATGCGCGCGCCGGCAGAGCCGAGGTCTGAAGCGGAAGTTTCAATGGAGCAAGTAACGTCCTGGGCCCGCGAGGCTGGCTTTACATCTACCCAAACGCAGTACATATATGGTGACGCCCCCGCATTTACCATCGGAAGAAAGCAGCCTGAGTTGACGATACCACGCCCCATGATCACGGCTGTGTTCACGAGATAAGCCCGGCCCCGGCCCGCAATAGCGTATAATGATGCGTATGCAAGTAGTCGTCGATTCGCTGCTCACAACTTACGAGCGGCAGGGTAAAGGCCGCGTGGTGTTGTGGCTGCACGGCTGGGCGGACACGATGGCTTCTTCGCGGGCGCTGCGGGCCGAGCTGGCAAAAACATATGACGTGATCGCGCTCGACCTGCCTGGATTTGGCGGCACGCAGGCGCCGGCTGAGGCGTGGGGGCTTGATGAGTATGTTGATTTTGTGGCTCATTTCTTGGCAAAGATCGGCGCGCCGGAGGTGTATGCGGCCGTCGGGCACTCAAACGGCGGCGCTATGGTGATCCGCGGCGTAGCCGACGGGCGCCTGCGCGCTGAGAAGGTGGTGCTTTTAGCCAGTGCTGGCATTCGGGCGCCGAAATCACTGCGCAACCGGATTCTAAAAAGTATGGCCAAGGTGGCCAAGGTGGCACTGCGGCCGCTGCCGGCGCACGTCCGCGAGCGGGTGCGCGGCGAGGCCTACGCCCGGATCGGCTCTGACTACCTGGTGGCGCCGCACATGCAGGAGAGCTTTAAAAAAGTGGTCGGCGAAGACGTGCGCGGTGATGCGCCGCAGATAACCGTGCCGGCTTTGCTGGTATATGGCGAGCAAGATACCGACACGCCCGTCTGGTACGGCGAGCTGTACCACGAGCTGATGCCCGACTCGACGCTGATGGTACTGCCCGCTGCCGGACACTTCGTATATCTTGACCGGCCGGAAGACGTCCGGCGGCACATCGAGGAGTTTCTTGTCTGATGCGCGGACTGCTGAGCCTGTACCGGCCTAGCTTTGCGACCGTGCTGGTGTATATGCTGCAAAGCACCGAGTACCAGCCAGGGCCGTACCTGGCCTGGTTTTGGCGTACCAATGATTTTTCGAAGGTGATGTACCGGCGCACGCTAGACCGTACGCGGGCTGCCCGGCTGTTGCTGTTGGCGCTGCGCTTAACGCTGTTGGTGCTCCTTGTGGGGGCTGGCGTACTAGTGGCGATCGGCTATTGGCAGTTCGGCTTGGCGTTGGCGCTGTCTGCGCCGCTTTTGACCGCGCATGCCGCGGTGGTGCCGCTGCTGTTGGGCCGGTGGTTCATTGCCCGGCCGCGCGAGCGGGCCTTGGTGGCACAATCGGAGCGTATCTTCCGCGAGCACCCGGGTGAAAAACTAGCCATCGCCGGCAGCTACGGCAAAACCAGCATGAAAGAGCTGCTCTTAACCGTTTTGTCTGAAGGCAAGAAGGTTGCCGCCACGCCTGCCAACAAGAACGTGGCGATCTCGCACGCCTACTTCGCCCGCCGTTTGGACGGCGACGAAGACGTGGTGATCATCGAGTATGGCGAGGGCGCGCCCGGCGACGTCGCCCGCTTCGCCGCTACGACACACCCGACCCGGGCGGTCATAACCGGCATCGCGCCGGCGCACCTCGACCACTACAAGTCGCTCGACCAAGCTGCTCAAGATATCTTCTCAGTTGCCAAGGCCGTCCCGGCTGAAAAAGTCTACATTAACGGCGATTCGGCTGCCACTCAGCCGTATATGCGCCCCGGAAACCACGCCTACACGTCGGCCGGCGTCTTAGGCTGGAAGGTAAACGACGTCGTGATCGCCCTGGACGGCACCAGCTTCACCATGACCAAAGGCAAGAAAAAGCTGCGCCTGAAGAGCGGCTTGCTCGGCCGGCATCAGGTTGGTCCGCTGGCACTGGCGGCCGCCTTGGCCGACGAGCTGGGCCTGAGCACTCCCCAAATCGAAGCCGGCATTGCCAAAACCACTGCCTTCGAGCACCGCATGCAGGCCTACCCGCTGGCTGGCGCATGGGTGATCGACGACTCGTACAACGGCAACATCGAGGGCATCCGGGCGGGAACGGCTCTATTGGCAGACCTGCCGGCAGCGCGCAAAATCTACGTTACGCCCGGGCTCGTCGACCAAGGTGCTGAGACCGAGCGCGTGCATATAGAGATGGGCCGGCTGATCGCCGCTGCCCAGCCGCACATCGTTGTGCTGATGAAAAACTCCGCCACGCCGCTGATCGAGCGCGGCCTCAAACAGGCTGGCTACGAAGGCGAGGTGCAGGTAGTAACCGACCCGCTGGCGTATTACTCGAACTTGCCGCTTGTGGTGGCGGCGGGCGACGTTGTTATGTTGCAGAATGACTGGACTGATAATTATCACTAAGCCGTCAGGGCAAACTGGCCGGGCATTTAATGGTATGATACATCTATGAAAACAGTCGCAGTTATCTTTGGCGGGCGCTCGACCGAGCATGACGTGTCGATTGTGACGGCGCTGGCGTCGGTTATCAAGCCGCTTGAACTGAGTGGGAAGTTCCGTGTTGAGGCGGTGTATATCGCTAAAGACGGTTCGTGGTATTGGAGCGACCGGCTCAAGGACATCCGGCTGTTCCAGGGCGACGGGCTGGAAGCATTTATGCGCAAGGAACCGAAGGTGGCACTGCAATTTGATAACGGTCTGAAATTACTCAAGGTCCGCGGCTTCGGCAGTACAGCCAGCCAGCGCGTAGATGTGGTCTTTCCGGCCATGCACGGCACGCACGGCGAAGACGGGGAGCTGATGGGTCTGCTCGAAATGGCTGGCGTGCCGTATGTGGGCTGCGGGCTAGCGGCCAGCGTGCTGGCGATGGACAAAGTGCTGGCTAAACAAGCGGCCAGCGCCCAGGGCGTGCCAACCAACAAGTGGCTGTGGTTCGCCTCCCGTGAGCTGGTTGCCGATCCGGATGGCGTCTTGCGGCGCCTGGCCGGGCTCGCCTACCCGCTCTTTGTCAAGCCGGCGCACCTGGGCTCAAGCATCGGCATTAGCCGGGTAACTGACGCCTCGCAACTGTTGAACGCGCTCGAAGTCGCCGCGCATTACGACGACAAGGTGCTGGTAGAAGAGGCCGTCCCGAATTTGATTGAGGTAACGCTGCCTGTAATCGGCAATGACGAGCCAGTACCGGCTTTCTTAGAGCAACCGCTCAGCAAAAGCGAAGATTTCTTTGACTTCGACGCCAAATATATGGGCCAGGGCGGGGGCAAAAAGGGCGCAGGCAGTAAGGCCGGCAAACAGGGCGCCCAAGGCTACAGCAAGATCCCGGCCGATGTGCCCGAAACGCTCTATAGAAAGGCCGAGCAGATCGGCCTGGACGTCTACCGGGCGCTGGGATGCAGCGGTATAGCCCGCATCGACATGCTGATCGACGGTAAAAGCGGCGCGATTTACTTCAATGAAGTTAATCCGTTGCCGGGCAGCTTGTATGCCCACAACTGGCGGGCAAAGGGCGTCTCAAACGTTGAGCTGGTGATCCGTTTGGTGGGCTATGCCGAAGAGCGCTTCGCGGCCCGCCAGAAGCTGCAAACCGGGTTTACTACCAGTTTTTTGAAGCAGTTTTAACCGTTGTCTGAGCTTTTTGCTGGTTGCCTGCTTGCCATTGACGCCTGGGGTGAGGTGTCGTACGGGTCGTTATTGAATGCAGTACGGAACAACGCTTCGTAGTTGTCGCCTGGTTTAATACTAGGACTGCCGGGCAGGTAGTGGTACACTGCGCGCCGTGAGAATTCTACCTAGTGTGTTGAGCGCCAGGCTGCCGCGGGCCGGGTTGGTGATTGCTGCCTGTGCCGGGCTGCTGGGCGGGGCGGTTCTGGCGCCGGTTGTGCCCGGCTTTGATGCCCGGTGGCTGCTGCTTGTGTTGCCGTTTTTGGTGCTGCGGCTCCGGCGGCATGATGTGGGTGTGCTTGTGATGCTGACGGTTGTCTGCTTTGCGGTCGGCTCGTTGCGCGGCGGCGCGTACCTCAAACAAGTGCAACAATATGACGATCTAAAAGGACAGAAAGTGGTGCTGGTCGGCCGGGCGGCCGAAGACGGCGTCTACGGTGAGCGCTACCAGTTGGTTTTCCGGATGGATTCGATCCAATTGGCGAAGCCGTACCGCAGCGAATTGCCCGGCAGCATGACCATCAAAGGCTTCGGGGCGCCCAGCATAACGCGCGGCGATATCGTGCAGGCAGAGGGCAGGCTTTACCGGACGCGCGGCAATAATTTTGCGGGCATCAGTTTTGCGACTATTACGGTGTTACAGCCGACCGATTCCAGCTTTGAGGCCTTTCGGCGCCGGATCGTGGCTGGCATGCAGTCGGCGTTGCCGGAGCCGGCGGCCTCCTTCGGCTTAGGCATTTTGATCGGTCAGCGCAGCACCTTGCCGGAGGCGCACGAGGAGCAGCTGCGCAAAGCGGGGCTGACGCACATCATTGCCGTCTCCGGTTACAATCTGACGATCATCGTCGAGATGTGCCGGCGGCTCTTCAGCAGACTATCCAAGTTTCAAAATACGGCGGTGTGCGTTGGGCTGATCGGCTTCTTTTTGTTTTTGACGGGCCTTAGCCCGCCGATCGTGCGGGCGGCTATCATCAGCGGTATCGGCCTGGCGGCCTGGTATTACGGCCGGACCATCAAGCCGATGGTGCTGCTGCTGACGGGCGCGTCGATCACTGTGCTGATGAACCCATCGTACATGTGGGGCAATGTCAGCTGGTATTTGTCGTTTCTGGCGTTCTACGGCGTGCTGGTACTGGCGCCGCTGATTACCCGGCGGCTGTACGGCCCGCGCGAGCCGAAGCTGGTTATGCAGATCTTGCTGGAAAGCGCCTGTGCCAGCGTTATGACGGTGCCGTACATTTTGTTTATTTTCGGCGAGACATCGCTCGTGGCGCTGCTGGCGAACCTGCTGGTAGTGCCGCTGATCCCGTTTGCGATGCTTGCCTCGCTGGTGGCGGGGCTGGCGGGCATGTTCGTGCCGGCGGTGGCGGGGTGGTTGGCCTGGCCGGCCACGCAGCTGCTGACGTACATGCTGGACATCGCTACCATACTGTCGGGCATACCGCATGCGTTCGTCGAGCGTATCGGCTTCGGTTTGCCAGGTTTGGTAACGGCGTATGCGTCGATCGGGCTCGTCGCCTGGGTGCTGCACTCCAAATATGGCCGGTAATATGGTAAAATAACAGATAAGAAAATTGTTGAATGAACGAGGTACAAGAGAACTATGTCTGGTCACTCAAAATGGTCAACCATCAAGCGTGAGAAGGGCGCCAAAGACGCCGCCCGCGGCGCACTGTTTACAAAAATCGGTAACGCGATTGCGATTGCTGCCCGGGCCGGCACCGACCCGGAGACGAACTTCGCTCTGCGCCTTGCCATCGATAAAGCCAAGGCTGCCAATATGCCGACCGCTAACATCGATCGGGCCATCCAGCGGGTAGCCGACAAAAACGCTGCCCAATTGCAGGAGCTTACCTACGAAGGGTACGGCCCCGGCGGCGTGGCTGTGCTAGTAGAAGTCGCCACAGACAACACCAACCGCACGTATCCGGAAGTCAAACTGGCCTTTTCGAAACACGGCGGCAACATCGCCGAGAAAGGCGCCGTTGCCTTCCAGTTCGACCGCAAAGGCATGATCCGCGTCAGCGGCAAGGGCGATGAGCTGATGCTGCAAGCGCTTGAAGCCGGCGCTGACGATGTGCAGGAAGAGGGGGACGAGTCGGTCATTTATACCGAACCGACCGAGCTGGCCAAAGTCCGCGATGCCTTGCGCGACCAAGGCGTCGAGATCAAAGAAGCCGAACTGACCTTTGTTCCAAACACCTCGATCGAGGTTACCGACCCGGCAACTGCCGGCAAGATCATGCGCATGATGGACGCTCTCGATGACATCGCCGACGTCACCAATACGCATGTCAACTTCGACATCGCTGAAGGCGTGCTGTAATGGCTAAGCCGGTAACGCGCCGCCAATGAGAATCCTTGGCATCGACCCCGGCACGGGCATCCTCGGCTTCGGTGTTATCGATGTTTCTGCGGGGGGCAAAGCGCAACTGGTGGACGCCGGCGTAATCCGCACGCCGGTCAAAGAGGACGATGCCGTCCGCCTACAGACCATCTACGAAGAACTCCAGGATATCATCGCCGAGACCAAGCCGGCCGTGATGTCGGTAGAGAAGCTGTTTTTTGCCCGTAACGTCACTACCGCCATGACCGTCGCGCAGGCCCGCGGCGTGGTGCTGCTAGCCGGGCAGCAGGCCGGACTTGCATTGTATGAATACACTCCGATGCAGATCAAGCAGGCCATCACCGGTTACGGCCGGGCCGACAAAAAGCAAATGCAGGAAATGGTCCGCTTACTGCTCAATCTGCGCGATATCCCGAAGCCGGACGATGCCGCCGACGCCCTGGCAGCCGCGCTCACCCATGCCAGTACTGCTGGCCGATCTTCGTGATGACCGGTATACTGCATACAGTAACTAAGGAACCCTAACATGAAGAAATCCTGGATCGTCATTACCGTAGCAATTATCGTTATCGGCGGTAGCGTCGCCTTTTGGCTGACGCGCGACAGCAATAAGGACGCTACTAAGCAATCTGCCGGCCAAACCAGTCGAACAGACAATAAATACGCCGCAAAAGACGCCTGCGATGAACTGACGGCCGCCATCGCTGCGAAAATCTTGGGCGCAGAGGTCGAAAAGGGCACCCTCAGCCCCGGCGCCAGCAGCGAGGACGTGAGTGTCAGCACCTGCGTCTACACTACAAAAGCCGGTGACGACCTGGAGAGTATCCGCAATATACGGTCGGCCAGCGTGCTGGTGCGCTCGCCGCTGAGCAAAACCGGCGCAGACTCCAACCACACGCCGTTCCACGAGCGCGGCACCGACACCAAAGAAGTACCCGGCGTCGGCCACATGGCGTACTGGGACCCCGAAATGGGCCAGCTTAACGTGATTACCGACGACGAAACCTGGTACATCTTAACTGTCGGCAAGAGCCGGGCGAGCGACCGTACCTCGGCTGAGGCGAAAGCCCTGGCATCTGAGATGGGCCTGTAATGATCGCCACCCTGTCCGGAACGGTCGCGGAGAAGATTAACGACGTCGTCGTCCTGGACGTCGGCGGCGTCGGTTACGGCCTGCTGGTGACCACCGAGGACTTCGGCACGCTGGCTACCGGCACGCAAGCCAAACTGTACATCCACGAGCATATCCGCGAAGCCGCTCACGACCTCTATGGCTTTGGCCGTTTGGACACGCTGCGCTTGTTCGAGTTGCTTTTAGGCGTCAACGGCGTCGGGCCGAAAATGGCTCTTAACGTGTTAAGTATCGGCTCAGCCGACGCAGTGCGGACGGCCATCGCCGGCGGCGATGTTAAATGGATCCAGCAGGCGCAAGGTGTAGGCAAACGCGTGGCAGAGCGGATCGTCGTCGAATTAAAAGACAAAGTCGGGCTTGAAGGCGTGGATTTATCTGCCAGCGGCCTGCTGCAGTCCGATGCGCTTTTGCAGAAGGATGAAGCCGTCGAAGCGCTGGTCTCTTTAGGCTACAGCCCGCAGGACGCTGCCGCCGCCCTGGCGAACGTACCGGCCGACTTGCCTACCGGCGAGCGCATCAAGCAAGCGCTGAAGCGGTAGGCGCCCTGTCCGCGGGCACATATACATTGCCTGAGAAGGAGTCGTGGAAGGAATCTAGCTGATACCGGAATCGTATTAAGAGCCCTGTTCACTGGTATATCTTCGAAACGCATTGGCTTCTACATGATGACTGCGAAGGCCTGTAATGAGCGCCCGGGACATATTTGTGAGACGATATGCTGTTTCTGCGGGCAAGGTAGTGCCACCGTCATGATGTAGTAAAACTGCAAGCGTCTGCTCGGGAAGGCTGCCGGGTTCCAGGCAGAGATTGTCTTGCGGTGAGACCCGATAGCTTTGGGTCGAACCTGTATGATTGGTTAGAATGACCCTGGTTATGGCATAAGGCTCCATTAATCGCACGGATATCAGGTCGGCTCTGCTTGTTCGAGGTTTATACCGTGCCGAGACAGGGCCCGGCAGAAAAACACGTTCAACTGGCTGCGCATCCTGCATAAGTAGACTTGCGACAATGCTGCTGATCGTTCTCATGCGTATGGTTTCTTCGTAGCCGTTCCGGGGCTCTAGGCCGAGGACGTCGCGCCCTACTGCAAGGAGCCCCAGCCGGGTCTTGGCGACATACTCGTTGAACTGCGACGGCTGTGCTTCGCCTGCAAAAGCCTGGACTACCAGCCGAAAGCTTGGCAGGCTCGCCAGACTTATGGCGGTGTACAGAGTATGATCCAGGAGGTCTGCCTGAGCCCTTGGATCAGAGGCTGCTGCTGTACGTTCGACCAGTCGCGGCAGCTGGTCTGTCCACACTCTTTGGGCACTGTCTAGGTTCTGGCTTCGAAAAGGGAGCCGGCTGCTAGGACGCCGTATGCTGCGCTCCGCCATAGCCCAGCCGCCGGCGATGGCTGCTATGGGGTGGTCATGTCTGGACAGCTCATTGTATGTCTGAAGCAGGTTTTGGTCTTTGGTGTCACCCTCAGCGTACCTTAAAAAGAGAGGGTGCTTGAAGTGATGTAGCTGCTGAACTTCGCTGGGCTTCATTCCCTAACAGTACCAAATCAGGCTGTTTGATTGCAATTCGTTCATGGTTACTGGCCCGGGAGAGGTAGGGATCGGCAAATCGGCCAGCTATTGCTACAATAGATACACCATGATTGATAGAATCGTACAAGCTACCGCCGATGACGTAGAGGATACCGGTGACGAAGGGCAGCTGGAGGTAACGCTCCGGCCACGCGATTTCTCTAATTACATCGGCCAGGAGCGGCTGAAGGCTAACTTGCGCCTGGCGATCGACGCCGCAAAGCAGCGCGGCGAGCCGCTTGACCACATACTGCTGTACGGCCCGCCGGGCTTGGGTAAGACTACCATGGCGACGGTTATCGCCAATGAAATGGGTGCTCAGATTCGCGTTACCAGCGGCCCGGCCATCGAGCGTGCCGGCGACCTGGCCTCGCTACTGACCAACCTGCAAGACGGCGACATGCTGTTTATCGATGAAATTCATCGCCTGAACCGCACGGTCGAAGAGGTACTGTATTCCGCCATGGAAGACTTTAAGCTGGATATTATGCTTGGCAAGGGGCCATCGGCCCGGTCGCTGCGGCTTGACCTGCCGAAGTTCACGCTGATCGGCGCCACCACCCGCACCGGTGCGCTGGCGGCGCCGCTGCGCGACCGCTTTGGCATGGTGCACCGGCTGGAATTCTACCGGCCGGAGGAGATTCAACAGATCATTGAGCGTGCAGCCGGTATTTTGAATGTGCGCATTAAGCCTGACGCTGCCGCCAACCTGGCTGAGCGTGCCCGGCTGACGCCGCGGATCGCCAACCGGCTTTTAAAACGCGTACGCGACTATGCTGATGTTAACGGCGACGGCATCATCGACACTGTCATTAGCACGAAAGCGCTGACGCTGCTTGAGGTCGATGAGCTGGGCCTTGACCCCGCCGACCGCATGCTGCTGCTGGCGATCATCGATAACTACCGGGGTGGCCCGGTCGGCATCGAAACCCTGGCTGCCCTGACTGCCGAAGAGCGGAGCACCATCGAGGATTTTTACGAGCCCTACCTGATGCAGATCGGACTGCTGGAGCGTACCCCGCGCGGCCGCAAAGTAACGCCGAAAGCCTACCGCCACCTTGGCCGCACGCCGAACGCACCTGACGCGCACCAGGCAAACTTGCTATAATTACTCTATGAATCCACAAGAACCGCAAGACTACTCCAAACCCGTTGCTTATGATAACCAAGGCCGCCCGCTCTATGCGCATCCGCCGGCCCAGGCCCAGCAGCCCGCGCCAAGCAATGAGCCGCAGCGGGTGTACATTTCGCGCCCCTTAAAACCCGAAAAAGCTGAAGTCACCCCTGAAGTCCGGGCGCTGCACGAACAATCGCGCAAACAGTTCCCGCGGCTCAACATCAGCGAGGGCGAGTATGTCATCAGCGCCGTCAAACGGCACTGGATCGGCCTCGTTAAAATTTGGTTTTTTGTCTTTGCGACCATTTTAGCCTTCGGGGCGGTGATTATCCTGTTCTTTATGGGCGACACCGGCAGCAACTCGTTCTTCGGGTCTTTCCGTGACCGCGAAACGCTTGAAAGCTTCGGCATAGCGCTCATGCTGATGGTAACAGTGCTGGCGATTTTGGGCGGTATGGTGGCAACATATGTCTACCAGAACAACCGCTTTTTCCTGACCAACGAAAGCGTTATCCAGGAGATCCAGACTTCGCTGTTTGCCCGCCATGAGCAAACTGTCAGCCTGATCAACATCGAGGATGCCAGCTACGAGCAGAACGGCATCCTGCCGCACATGCTCAATTACGGCCGGATACGGCTGTCGACTGAAGGTGATGAGACTACCTACCGCTTCAATTACGTCTCGAACCCGCACGACCACATCGCCAAACTGAACAACGCGGTCGAAGCCTTCAAGAACGGCCGCCCGGTGCATGATTAATGCCTTTGCCGGCATATGTAGCGTGTAATGAACCAGGAGAACCGTCTCGCGTTTGCGGCCAGCGCAATAGAGCATGTCGGCAATTCCGAACGGAAGGCCGTGCTGCAACTGCTTGTTGCACAGGGCGAAACGGTTACTGCTTATCAGTTCAGTGATCGTTATAATGCAGCGCAAATACCGGGCAGTGAAGTACGGTATGCCCCGTTTCATTTATTGAGAATAGTTCACCGTAACCACGGACGCACCGAGGCCTTTGAGACCGCTGACAAGCGAGAACTTACGACTTGGTGGGCGCGTAAAACGGATCGGTCCGAGTTTTATGATGCGCTGGCGGGACACATGCTTGCATTATCGGCTGATAGTGGCGTTCCACTTGAAAAAGTTTGGGGTAAAAATTCTGGTCCCCGTGGAGAAGTGCAAAGTGCCCATGCCAGGGCGCTGCTGTTCGGGTGTCTCGCAGAGCTGGCGGTCGGCGAGTCGGTTCATTTGGGCAAACTTGAAGAAGAGACCGGCATGACGTGGGGTATGGTTAAAAGACACGTAAAAACATTATCCCGCCATTCTCTTGTGCATTATGTTGCTGAGTCACCAGCTGATGAAGTGGCGAGTTATAGCCTGACAGCCGAGGCGCCGCACCTATTGGCGTTGCATAATCCTAGGCAGTTAAATCAAACGCTCACACTATTTACGAGAGCGAAGCATATTCTGGAAATTGCCATTCAAAGAGGGCAGCATATTATACAACATGCAGATTTAATGAATGCATTGGCTAGGGGCGGCGTAGTACAAGAGTCCACCTTCAGCAAGGTGGCTGCACGGCTGGTCCGTGAGGGAATCCTGATCCGCAACCATAGAATAGCTACCTCAACCAGCCAGGATACATTCTCAAGAATCTGGCTTACTGCTGAGCAAAAGATTTTCATGGACAGATGCAGTAAGCTGATTCTCGGTCTGGAGTCGCAGGATGCTACGACTATAGCGGAAGGTCTGCAGAAAGGTACGAACATATTAAAAGACAAGGCTTTGGTGACGCGGCTAGTGACCGCGGCTGATGGATCGGCTGCCGGGTAGGGTTAGTTCAGACTGCTCTTGACGAAGCGGTCGCCGCCTTCAAGGATAGCAGTTAAAGTGTACTGTGCGCAGATAGTTTTGGTGTTGTCGCATTCGCCGCCGTCGGTAGCGCGGACTTGGTAAGCGTAGCAGTCTTTAAGCGGCGAGCCGGCTATGGTAGCGGTGTTGGCCTGCGCGCAGCCGGTTGTGGCGCTCTTCCAGCTCGGGTCGACTAATCGGTCGGCAGCTAAGTCTTTCAGGTTTGCTTTACGCCAGTTGGCGTCATTCAGATTGGCAAGCGTGGGGTACATGCTGTGCTGCGCGTAATAGGTCTCAAGCTGGCTCTTTAAGACATTGATGTCTGTCTGACGTTGGCCGTTGCGGTCTTTTGCCTGGACGCCGCTGTAGGTCATGGCGACCAGGGTGCCCAAGATGCCGACGATCAGCAGTACGACCAGCAGCTCGATAAGCGTAAACCCGCCTTGGCGGGAAGAAAGCGTGTTTCGGATCATATATATTAAGTATAACTTTGTTACCTTAGGGGTCAAGTCTCGGCTGAGCTTATACGACCCTCAGGTACGCCCTTCAAGGCTTATTTATATATTGCCGACTTCGTACATGACTTCAGCAATGGTGGTCTCGCCGCGGAGGGACTTGATGATGCCGTCGAGCGTAAGGGGAATGAGGCCGTGCTGCAGCGCGGCGGCTTGCAGGGTGGTTAGGCTGGGTGCTTCGGTGAGGGCTTTATATAAGAAGTCGCCGCCCGGCACGACTTCGGTTAACGTCACGGAGCCTTGATAGCCTGTGTGATGGCAGTGCTCGCAGCCGTTCGGTTCGGCCCGCCAGGCATGGGTTAGGCGGCCTGGGGCGGTGCTTATAGGCAGGCCTGCGCCTATGCCGGCTGCTTCGGCTTGTTTTTCTAAGCTGTGGACGCGCTTTTTATTGGCGGCGGTGGTCATATCGAAGAGCTTTTCGAGCCGAGTGGTTTGCGCGGGGCTCAGCGCGATGCGTTGGCGGCATTCCGGGCATAAGCGGCGGACGGAGCGGACGGCGATCGAGAGTCTTAAGGCTGCTGCTAGCATGTACGGTTCAACATCCATACGCAGGAGATGTATAATGCCTGCCGCACCGGTGTCGGTGTGCTGGCCGCCCAGTATCAAGTGGCCGGTCGCGGCCGCTGCGACGGCGGATTTGGCGTCTTGTTTTGACGGCAGGTTGGCCAGCATGACCGCATTCATATCTTGGGAGAGGGCGGCCCGCAGCGCTTCATGGTAGCTGCCGGCTTGCTGGCCGAGGCGGGTCTGGGTAACGCCCGCTAGGCGGCGTTCCGGGTGCTCTTCGATGGCGGCGATACTGATCGGCGCCGTGCGCAGCAACTGCAAGAGGGCATATAGGGTGGCCGGGCGCGGCGACTGCTTCGGTCCGTTGACCAGTATGAGTCCATGGGTGCGGCCCAGGGTGCTATGGATTCGTTCAAGGGTGTCACCCCAGAAGCCCAAGCCCCTGAGGTCGGATGGGGCTGCGCTGGGCTGGCAAAAGTGCAGGACTGCGCGCTCGCCGCCGATAACCGGCATGGTGCTTAAACGAATCTCACGGGGTTCGCCTTCAACCTCGAGGCTGAACTCGGCTTCGTGGGGCATGTGGGCGTGTAACGGCAGACCCGCCAGGTGCTTCAGCTCGGTCACTATAGGTTCCAGGGCGCTCAAGGGCAATTTGTGCAAGCCGTGCAACGAGCCGTGGATACGGTACCGTACCCAAACCACCTGGCCATGCGGCTCAAGGTGAATATCGGTCGCGCCGCGCCGCAGGCCGTATGCAAGCAACAGGCTGATCGTCTCGGCAATCTGCCCCTGACTGTACGCACTGGCATTACCTAACAAACGGCCGAGCAAAGCATCTTTCACACCCATAGCTGAGGCTATTATACCTGAAAGACATAAGCATTGACGAATTTTTCCCGAGCGAACTGTAGTGCCCCCATGACGGCAAAAATACAACAGTTACCTCTGTCAGAGAGGGCTTGACGGCCGAGGCAGCCCTGCATATTCTGTAGACCGGCTGCCTTGGCGGGGCGGTGCGGCAACCCCCAGTTCAAATCGGTATTAAGAACCCTGGTCGCGCCGTCTGCCGAGGCAGCCCCTTCATACGTGGCTGGCCCGTGAAAGATTTTACATAACCGGCAACGTATGATTTGCTATAATAACTTTAGTCTACAGGTGGGTTAAAGCATACGGAGGGATAGACAGTATGGCACGTGACAAAGACGCGAAACCGGACGCAACCAAAGAGCCGAAAGCGGCAACCAACGAAGGTAAAAATAAAGCCTTGGGGTTGGCGCTGGAGCAAATTGAAAAACAATTCGGCAAAGGCTCGATCATGAAGCTCGGTGAAGACCATGCTCAGAAGGTCGAGACGATTCCGACTGGCAGCATCTCATTAGATCTGGCCTTGGGGGGCGGCCTGCCGAAGGGCCGCGTGATCGAGATTTATGGTCCGGAAAGTTCCGGTAAGACAACGCTGACGCTGCATGCCATTGCTGAAGTCCAGAAAAACGGCGGTACAGCCGCCTTTATCGACGCCGAGCATGCCCTCGACCCGTCGTACGCCAAACGGATCGGTGTCGACGTCGAGAACCTGCTGCTCAGCCAGCCTGACAACGGTGAGCAAGCTCTTGAGATCACTGAAACCTTGGTACGCTCGAACGCCGTCGATATTATCGTGGTCGACTCGGTGGCTGCACTGGTGCCCCGCGCCGAGATCGAAGGCGACATGGGCGACAGCCTGCCGGGTCTCCAGGCTCGCCTGATGAGCCAGGCCCTGCGTAAGCTGACCGGTGTTATTAATCGTTCCAAGGCCACGGTTATCTTCATCAACCAGATCCGTATGAAGATCGGCGTGATGTTCGGCAATCCTGAAACCACCACCGGTGGCAACGCCCTGAAGTTCTATGCCAGTGTGCGGATGGACATCCGTCGCATTTCGCAGATCAAACAAGGCGACGCCGTCATTGGTAACCGCACCCGCGTCAAAGTGGTGAAGAACAAGATCGCGCCGCCATTCCGCGAGGCCGAATTTGACATCATGTACAACGAAGGTATTAGCCGCAGCGGCGATATCCTGGACCTGGCCGTGACACATAATGTCGTTGAGAAGTCCGGCGCCTGGTTCGCGTATGGTGGCCAGAAAATCGGTCAGGGCCGTGAGGCTGCCAAATCGTACCTGGCTGAGAACACGAAAGTCATGGCCGAAATCGCCGCTAAAGTCCGGGCGGCCGCCAATGGCGGCACGGCTGGCGGTGGCGGCGATACAGGTGGCGGGAGCGGCGAGGGCGCCAAGTAGTGTCCCAATCTGATCCGGTGCCAGCTACCCCAGGACCAGCTGCACCAATGTCGGCTGTGCCTGAGCCTGCCCCGGCAGCTTTGTCTGTATCAGCCCCACTTATAGACCAGCCAACGCTAGCCGATCTCCAGCAATACGTAGAAGCGATGGCCCGCGTCCGCGGTTTCAACACCGAGAACGTCAGCCTTAAGTTTATGATGCTCTTCGAGGAAGTTGGTGAGTTTGCTAAAGCCGCTCGCACCCATGCCGGCGGCAAACTGGCCCATGACGCCCCCGACCAAAGTGTTACCGATGAAGCTGCTGACATTTTATTTGTGTTGCTTACCATCTGTAACATGCTGGATATCGATCTTGAGAAGGCTTTTCGAGAAAAAGAGGTGCGCAACAAACAGCGTACATGGCACCACCCCAGGGGTGTATCTGCGTCGTAAGCCGTAAGAGCTCACCACGATGATCAAAAGACGGCGACTGCCCGTCCGCTTTCTAACGGCGACTGCCCGTCCGCTTTCTATAAGATAGTGGAGCACAAGTAAGACGGCCGGTTGTCTTCCCGGCCGTCTCTTTGAAAGTTCCCTCTGAAAGCTTCTTTGAAGCGATATGCGGGAGCTAGTCTACCTCGGGCGGTGTACCTCCTTCAACCTCTGGCTTCAGCATAACGCTCACGGCGTCGTCCAGGCTGGCTGAGTAGAAGGTCTCAGCGTTTGGATCGGGCCGCTCGTAATAGTTGAAGCTGGCTTGGCCGTTTACGACCACTGCCCGGCCGATGGCCTTGACTTCGCCTTCGCGGTTGACTTGCAGTTTTGTGATGGTTGCGCCATCGGTGGTGTATTTGAATGACTCGCCTAAGCGGGTTTGCTGCAAGGTGATCTTATCGGACAAGTTCAGGCGGCGCGGGTTTTTGGTCCACATTTCGAGTGTCGGGTCGCCGGTTAAGCCCCAAATGTGGTACTCGTAGCCCATGTCGTCGACGGATATGCCGCCGGCTGTCTGGGTAACGCCAACCTGTGAAGCGAGGTAGACCTTACCCCAGTTCAGCGTGTCGCCGAGGCGTTTTTTTGGCGCTGTTGCCGCCGAAGCTAGGCACGGTAGCTGG
>CBFGXJ010000019.1:0-20012 GCA_965652795.1 uncultured bacterium | reverse complement strand
GGCTGCCGTCGGTGTTGTGTTCTACGGCTAGGAAGTCGTTGAGAATCTGGCCCCAGATATCTGCATCCGAGCCTGGAACCGGTAATCGCGCCATTGGTACCCCCGTAGTAAACGTATTTGATGCAAGTATACCATACCGTTTATGGCTGTGGTAGCCGTGCTTCGGCCATAAAGGCCGAGCCTCGTAGCGGCACCTTTCGTGCCATGCATCTGTTACACTTATTTGTACTAGGTCATATTATTCTTTCCACTATGTCATTTGAAGCCACGCCCTCAAGCATACCCGCATACTCTGCAGTCGCGGCCGCCGATACATACATGGAAAAAATCCAAGCGCTGCGCACGCATGAGCCGCCCGTACCCCCGCATATCCGCGAGCGCATGGAGCGCGACACCGCTCATGCCATCATTAACCTGCAACGATTCGTCGATGGCGAAGGTGCGGCCAGCGCCGAGACTGCCCGGCTTCGCCCGGGCCAACTGCCGGTTTTTAGTAACTTGCTGGAGGCACTCAAGGCATACGGCCCGGATCTGCGCGCCTATTACTCGTTACCGACAGGCAGCGGCAAGTCCCATCTTGCGCCCTCGATTCTACAGCTTTTAGACATGCGTTCCATAATAGCCACACCCAGAAACACGCTCGCCAGGGATATCATTGCCAAGTCTCAGCAAACCCGCCCGCCCATACGCCCTGAAGATATCGGCATAGTAAACGAACGCTTCAGTGAGTTCGACCGGCGCTACACGGTCACGACCAACGCCTCATACAGTAGTCGAACCAGTACGCCGGATAGCCCCGCCGAAGATGTACACGGCCGCTTTCAGCCTCACCGATACGGCGTAGTCATGCTCGACGAAGCCCACCGCGCACTCGCCCCTAATACTCGAGCTACGTTGCGTTATTACGGGCATGCCATACAGCTCGGACTCACCGCTACCGAGAAGTACGGCCGCAACCGGCATATCAGAGAGATACTGCCGCTTGCAGTGCATCATATAAGCATAGAGGAGGCCCGTGAACTTGACTTGATCAGTCCATGGTCGAACTGGGTAGTAAAAACGGGTATCGACATATCGGCGGTTGCCATGACCGCCAACGGAGAATATACTCGGAGAAGTCTGCAAAGTGAGCTCAACACACCTCACCGTAACGATTTGATTGCACGGTTATATAAGAACAAATGTAACGGCCAGCAAGCATTTATCTTTACCGCTGGCGTTGAACATGCCCTGGACCTGTCAATACTCATGCAACGATACGGCATACGTGCAGCCGCCGCTTACGGCACAATGCCGCCAAAAGAGCAGGAGGACGTCCTTGAACGCATGAAACGTGGCGAGCTGGACGTGGTCTGCAATGACCAGCTTTTTCTGGAAGGCACGGACGTGCCTCGTGCGTCGGTTGTTATAAACGCTGCGCCGGTGCTGAGTTCACTCGTACGGCCAAAGCAGCGTGGTGGCCGCGCCCTACGTAAAGACCTAGGCAATCCGGATAAACGGGCTATCATCGTCGATGTCATCGATGACGATTACCGGACGGCGCCGATCTTGTTCAGCCATAGCGAAATAGCCGGATCCGCCTATCATGGCACCCGGCCGGCCGGAACCGTCGCCAACGAGCACGTCTCGTATGGCGCCGATCGCATAGCGGTTCTCATCACCGACCCGGCTGCAGTTGAAGCGCTAGCCGGCGATTTTGAAATCCATGCATCAAAGAAAACCTATCGGCAGTACCCTACCCCTCCGCTGCACTGGGCCACAAAGGTAGAGCTTGCCGAAGAAACCGGCACATCACCCATTCGTATTACCAGCAAGTACCTTCCGATGGCCCGCAAAAAGCTGGGCGATACAGCCTTTAACGTTAACAAAGGCCGTTTCAGAACTCCAAGCGGGCAAGCACCCGTCCATGTAAGCCCGCTACTGCGCAAAACAATTAAAGGAATACGGGAACAGGAGCAGCAAGAACAAGAAGCAAGGCAAATACCAGCCGACTGGCTGACAGCTCGCAGTATCCGCGTACGATACGGCATCAGACCCAAGACCGATGAATTGTCGGCAATCGCCGGACCCAATCCTGAGCGCAGCATAGAGATCGCAGACCAGGGCCCAGCCTTCATGCGCTACAGCCCCGAGGTTGTAGAGGAATACGTCAGCAGCCACGGCTTGGAATACGCTCCCCCGGGGAGCCTGCCGTCGACCTGGAGACCTCTGGCGTGCAATGTCGAAGGCGCTTCTGAAGCCTATGCCTTTATGCTAGCCTCCCTTCAACTCGGCGGAAAACTATTCAAGGCCTTTGGCGACTATATGGAAGCCGATGGCATAACCTACGTTAATCGGCAGCTTTGGGACTTACTGCAAAAGGCGGGCAAAAAACCGCCTCGCTGGCTGGACGACGCCGAAGCAGCCCAGGACCTCGGCGTGACAGTCAACGAACTGCGGGCACATCTGGAAAAGACGCAGCTGCAACCACAAATACTCTACGCCAACCGGAAAGTGTGCGTAACAGACGAAGGCATAGAGGGGTGCATCTCGCCGCTGCTGCGCGATATACTCGCCTACGACCTCGCCCAAAAGGAAGCTTAGCGAAGCAAACCTAGCGCTTGGCCGGCCTGTCTCCAGGTTGCTTTCTCTGCTCCTAAGCAGTAATCTGAATGCATGCAGCCAGAAGAAATCCCCTTAGGTAAACTGCGCGATATCTCGGCCGGCTTCGTCGATGGCACGCCCAAGGGCAACAAAATGCTCTACAAGGTGTACCCCGCCCACATCTATGACCCGCTGCGCCGCAAGATCGCCGTTGAACTGGCCGGCAAAGAGATTGCCAAGATCGTCGACGCCGAGAGCGACAACCAGCTCAAAAAGCTGCGTCAAGCCGTTGATGAGCTCTATGACGGCCGCGAGGGCGTCTACGCGCCAGTGCACGACTTCTGGTCGTTCATCGAAATGGTCCTGCACGTCAAAAAGAAAGAGCTGCCCGAGCTGATCACCGCCCAGAATGTCATCTGGACCAAAGAAGAGCTGCCGCTCGAGCAGCTGCACATCACCTGGATGCCGTTCTTCGAGCAGCGCCCGGAGCACTTCGGTCCCAAACCCTGGCTAGTCGCCGACATCCAGCGGATATTCTTCCAAAAACCCGAACTCTTCGAAGCCGCCAAGAAAGAGCAGGCCAAAGCCATCGGCGACCAACAGCATAACTTCAACCAAGCCGACGAACCGATCGCCATTGTCTACCGCAACCAGAACCTGGAGCTTATCGACGGCAACGGCCGCCTGTACCGGGCGCTGCTGCACGGCCAGGAAACCATCTCATGCTATGTCGGCCGCCAAGACGGCCCGGCCCTGATGAACTACTGGATCAGCGCCGGTACGCTCAAACAATTTTGCCTGGAAATCCGCGGCTACAGCGAGATTGACCTTGAAGGTTACGCCACGGGCCTCGGCTACTTGCGCACCAAACTGCGGCTTAACGCGCCGGCGCTCATCAACTACCAGCTGTTCCTGCGCGACGACTTCCCTGAGTTTGAAGACAGCCTGACGGGGATTGTACCAGCTAAGTAGGGTTAACCGTGGTTACATTCCCGGCCGGGGGCCGCTCTACCCCACGGGCAACGCGAAGGTCACCATCACCGGCAGGTGATCAGACACGTCCGTCTGCACGATCCGCGCATCCTGCACCGCCAGGTCCGGGCTGGCAAAGACATAATCATACCGCCAGTCCAGGCTCTTCGCTTCAAGATCTTTGAATGTGAACGGCTTTGTCGTCCAGGTTTTTTGCTCGTACGACGGGCCGGCGTGCCGCAAATGGGCCGAGATGGCGCGCACGCGCCGGCTATCCGGCACGGCGTTCAGATCGCCCGTCAAAATAAACCCTGACCGCTTGGCGGTGATACGCGGCAGCAGGTTTGCCAGCTCGGCATCATCTTCGGGATTCGTGTCCAGCGTTGTTTTAAAAGACAGGTGCGTCGTAGCTACCGTTACCTCGGTGCCGCCGGCGTCGATTACCACCTCCAGATAGCCGCGGTATTGGTCGTCCGGGTTTTCCAGCTCGGCCGGCTCGTGCAGCCAGACGGCCTGGCGGTGCAAGATCGGCCAGCGACTGAAGACCGCATTGGCCTGCGACCACTGCGTCTCGGCAGTGATGATCGGAATCTCCTGCACGCGGTAGGCGTAGCCCAGCTCGTGGGCGATGTACTCCCAAGTGTTCTCACGGCTTTGCTCGATGTAGCCGCGGGTCAGCTCCTGCAAGCAGATCACATCAGCATCTTGCGCCTTCAACACGCCGATGACGCGCTCGATGTTTTCTTTATACCAGACATTCCACTGGAGAACCTTCAACTGCATACCTCGCCATAATACCAGATCAGCGCAACGAATGCCCACCCGGGCCCATGCCGTCCGCCGCGAACAAAGCTCTAATAATCATTATTGTTTTACTGCCAAGAATGGTACTATATTCGCATAAGCATTTTAACGAGGGTAAAGCATGAGCCGCCTTCCTACCCCTGGAGCCGACTCGGGTGCCTGGGGCCAGATCTTAAACGACTTCCTAAGCGTAGAGCACAACGCAGACGGTAGCCTTAAATTACGAACAGATACAGCATTAACAAGTAAAGCGAACAATTCTGACGTCGTCCACCTGGCCGGCGCTGAAACCATTACTGGTGCGAAGACATTCTCGGCGACGGTTATTGTCCCCACCCCGACCGCCGCTACCCATGCCGCTACCAAAGATTACGTTGATAACGTAGCTACAAGCGGTGCGCCGGATGCTTCCAGCGGCACCAAGGGGCTTGTGCAGCTTACGGGCGACCTAGGCGGCACAGCCACCTCACCAACCGTCCCGGGCCTGGCCTCCAAGCAAAATAGTGACGCTACTTTGACGGCTCTGGCAGCTTTAGATGCCACAGCCGGTCTTATGGTAGAAACAGCCGCTGATACCTTTACTAAGCGTACCCTGACGGCTGGCTCTACCAAAGTCACCATTACCAATGGTTCCGGTGCTAGTGGTAATCCTACCATTGACGTCAACGAAGCTAACTTCTCGGGTATTCCGCAGAGTGGGGTGACGGGGTTGAGTACCAGCCTGACCAGTAAAGCCAATGATTCTGCCGTCGTCCACAACACCGGCGCTGAAACGGTTGCCGGTGTCAAGACCTTCAGTTCTTCGCCGATCGTACCCACCCCCACCGGCAATACCGAAGCCGCTAACAAAAGCTACGTCGACAGCGTGGCTGGAGCTGGCGCACCCGACGCCACCAGCTCTACCAAGGGTATAGTCCAGCTTACCGGCGACTTAGGCGGTACCGCAGCCAGCCCGACCGTTCCTGGCCTGGCTTCAAAGCAGAACAGCGATGCTACCCTCACCGCCCTGGCCGGCCTTGACGCTACCGCCGGTATGGTCGTTGAGACTGCCGCTGATACCTTTACTAAGCGAACGCTGACGGCTGGCTCAACTAAGGTTACCGTTACGAACGGCTCAGGTGCGGCTGGTAACCCGACCATTGATGTGAACGAGGCCAACTTTACAACTGTAGTACGAAACACCGGCGCTGAAACCATAGCCGGTGTCAAGACCTTTAGCTCCTCACCGGTCGTACCTACGCCGCTCAACAACACCGATGCTGCCAACAAGAGCTACGTCGACGGTGTCGCTGGTGCCGGTGCTCCCGATGCCACCAGCTCAACAAAAGGTATCATTCAATTAACAGGCGACCTGGGCGGGACGGCCGCCAGCCCGACCGTTCCTGGCCTGGCTTCAAAGCAGAACAGCGATGCTACCTTAACAGCATTGGCCGGCCTTGACGCTACCGCCGGTATGGTCGTTGAAACAGCCGCCGACACCTTCACTAAGCGTACGATCACTGCCGGGTCTACGAAGATTACCGTCACCAACGGCACCGGTGCCAGCGGCAACCCGACAATTGATGTCGACGAGGCCAACCTGTCCACCGTCGTCAAATTAACAGGCGACCAGTCGGTTGCCGGCATCAAGACGTTTTCCAGCTCGCCGATCGTGCCGACGCCTACCACTAATACGCAGGCTGCCAACAAAAGCTACGTTGACAGTGCTATAACTGCCGGTGCTGTCGATGCCACCACTTCTACCAAGGGTATCATCCAGCTGGGCGGCGACCTTGGCGGCGTCGGCTCTACTGCTGCTTCGCCCGTACTTAAGAATGTCGCAAAGGTTGTGAACGTACGCGACTACGGTGCGCTCGGCAACAACTCAGCCAACGACCAGCCAGCCATCCAAGCTGCCATCACTGCGGCTGGTACCGGGGGTATCGTGTACTTCCCGGCCGGCAATTATAAGATCGACTCGGGCATAACCATACCCGCCGCACAAACGCTGCGCGGCTGCGGATTTTACTTCAACCGCGACTCCGACGACTCGACTACAAACGGCTTTGGTCATGCAACCGCCTACAGCACTATAACCAACACGGTGGGTGCAGTTATCCGGCCAAGTTTCACTACCGGTGCCGCAATCACGCACGTCAATACATCTGTCCACTCCGGCGGAGGCATTGAAGATATCGCTATTATCGGTCCGGGCAGCGGCTCCATCGTCGGCATTTACATGGGACAAAATACTCCTACCGTGCGGACCGTCATCAAGTCTGTCTACCGGCACGTACTCATTGCCAACTTCGATATCGGCCTTGTGGGCTACCACGTCAATGAAGCCAGTTTCTACGACCTCATGTTCCAGGCATGCAATAAAGGCATTAGCGCCTTAGGTGACTTCAATAACATTTCGTTCATTACGTTGGATGTCCAGCGCTGTGGTCAAGGTGTCGTTTTTGAAGTCCAGGCCAACAACAACTGGCGCTGTATAGGTAACACCTTCGTATCGCCGATCTTCCAGAATGTGACCAGTGAAGCGATCGTATTCCGCGGCGAAGCCCATACCGTCATCAGCGCCTACTGCGAAAACGCTGGTAGCAACACCAACGTATTCTACTTCCCCGCGGCCAGCAGCTGTACGATGATCAGCCCCACCGTGCAGGGCACCCAGGGGCCCCGCACCATTACCATAGATAACGGCTCCAACTACAATACATTCGAGAACCTTCTGTTATCAGCTACAGCCCCAGCTCTGTCACTCGTAAATAATGGTACCGGTACGAAGTTCAGCGGTGGTCTGGGCACCGGAACAAACTACAGTGGCACCGGCGGCAACCCGCATATCGTTGACCAGAACAACGCCTTTCATTCAGCGCCAGCCTTTATCGCTACGCGCGCGTCACAGCCGGCCATCCAAAGCAGCTCCGGCGGTATCCTGGCGCGCGATCAGACCAGCGGCCCGACCGGCGGCTGGGTAACCGGCACGCCGGAAGGCAGTGTAACCGCCCCCGTCGGCAGCTTCCGCTTGCGACGCGACGGCGGCGCCAGCACGACGCTGTACATTAAAGAATCCGGCACCGGCAACACCGGCTGGGTCGCCTACGGCACCGGTGGCGGTGGCGGCGGCGACGCATCGACCAACACCGCTACGTCGGTCGACTCTGAGGTCGCGCTGTTCTCCGGTACGGCTGGTAAAACCTTAAAGCGCGCCACTGGCACCGGCATCGCTACGCTAACATCGGGCGTCTTAGGTACGGTTACGGCGCCCACAGGCACTATCGTTGGCACTACCGACACGCAAACCCTTACCAACAAACGGGTTAACCCACGTGTAGCCACCACCGCTTCAAGCGCCACGCCAACGCCCAACGCCGACACCGACGACCAATACCACCTGACGGCTTTGGCGGCGGGCGCTACCTTCGGCGCTCCGACCGGCACGCCAGTCAGCGGCCAGTCGCTTATCATCCGCATCAAAGACAACGGTACCGCCCGCACACTGGCCTGGAATGCCATTTACCGCGGCGTTGGCGTCACCTTGCCCACCACTACGGTTATCTCCAAGACCATGTACGTTGCCTGCCGCTATAATGCAGCCGACACCCGCTGGGACGTGTTGGCCGTGTCAATCGAGGCGTAACCGGCGATGGCAACGATTACCGCAGTTCCGGCCGGCGGCAACTGGGGCGACACCACCACCTGGGATACCGCCAGCGTGCCTACAGCAGCTGACGATGTCGTACTGGCAGCCTCATCGGGCAATGTTACGATTGCCGCCGCGGCCGTTGCCCGCTCGCTTAACTGCACCGGCTATACCGGCACACTCACCCATAACGCCGGCCTCAACCTTACGTTAGGAGATGCAACCGCCGGCGCCGGCAATGCCGTCTTAACGCTCAGCGCCGGCATGACCTACACGCTCGGCGACCCGCTGACCTCAGCGATCGTTTTAAGCTCGACCAGCGCTACTCAGCAGAGCATCACCACCGCAGGCAAAACATTGGGCGGCGTCACCATCAACGGTGCGGGCGCCAGCTGGATCTTCAACGATGCGATCACTTCTAACGGCATCATCAGCATTACCGCCGGGGCGTTGTCGACCAACAACCAGACCGTTACATGCAACGCTTTTCAGATGAACGGCGGCACCGTCAACGTAGCCTGCGGCAGCAGCACCTTCAACCTGACTGGTACCGCTGCCGGGCAGAACTTATTCTTACGCACTGGCGGCGCCACCTTTACTATGGGTGCCGCGATCATAAACATCGTCACAGCCAGCGCCAACTCCCGCCAATTCGCCCCGCTGTCTACTGCTCTAACGCAAGCAACACTGAACTACACCCTCAATGGCTCTACCGGAGCATTAACAATACCTGCACCGCTTGATATCGGCTCAATTAACTTTTCGGACACGTCGAATGCCCGTTCGCTGATTTTTACGGCTGGCAGCACGTACACTATCCGTAATACCTTCAGCGTACAGGGATCCCCGGCGGGTAATATGTCAGTTATTTCTTCGGTAGGCGGCAGCGTCGCTACGCTGAGCAAGCCGTCGCGTGTAGCCGACTGCAATTATTTAACGTTGCAGGATATCACCGCTACCGGCGGAGCATCGTGGTACGCCGGCGCCAACTCCACCATCGTCTCGAACGTGACCGGCTGGATGCTGACGCCGCCGTCGCATTACCAGTTCTTGCAGTTCAACGATATTTAGGCCAAGGGCACACGCTGCGATACTTCGCGTTGCAGAAAAGGGAAGCGAGTTAACAGTTCGCCCCGAAAACCTACGCTGTCATCAAATCGGTCAGCATCCCAGCAAGCTGCGAACAACTCTACTGCCTCAAGCCCCAGTATATGACTTAACGCGTCAGAGTCATGGCGCGTCAGAGGTTCAAATGCCTCGTACCGCGGGCGCAGGCTAAGCTGTTTAGCAATTATAGCCGGAACATTAATTACGTATGCATATTCCTCAGTCGGCAACTGCTCAAGCGACTCGCCTTGGGTAAGCGCTACCAGCTTTTCGTGCACCTGTTCTGGCGAAAGAGACTTGGTATTAAGTCCCGTTTCGATACTGAGCACATTACTAAGCACTGTCTCGATACCCTCATCCCGCACTATTGCCCGCGTTAGGCCCAAGTAAGACACCACCGCCCGGACGTGGGGTGATGCTCCCGGTCCATACGTAGCAAATTCGGTGTGCGGCACAGGCGTACCGTGCGGATTAACAACCACCTGGTAGCCCTTAGTTCGATGCTCATACCTGGCAATGGCACGTTGTGCACGCGTACCGGCAGGATCCGGCATTACCTGGCATAAATTCTCACCGTCAACCAGCCTACTGCCCGATTGCCATTCAGGCAATGACAAAATAGTATTGTCCAGGCCATTAATATGCGTACTCGTCAGGCTGTTGTGCAACTGCCGCATACCGTAACCATACTCGTCAGGATGGAACCCATGACCAACCAGAATCGGCCCGTCGAGTCGCAGCGGCTCATGAGCTATAGCGCTGACCACACAACACCCGCTTACGAAATTTCATTATATAACTATACCAGACCCGTCACTTGGCCGATATCAAGCCGTCCGACAAGCCGGCTTTTTCGGGGATAATAATACAATCACGGCACTGGTAGCCTTATACCGCTAGTTGCGCGCTGGCGGCCGGCATTTCCCGGCTAATGGCTATGATCTGGACACATTCACCTAAGGTATTGAGAATCGGTATGAGTTTTACTTCAAAGCTCAGCACACCGTTCGGCGTACTGGTACCGGGGAGCAGAAAGGTAACCTCCTTCTTGGTAGATTTGGCTTGCCGGTAATGGGCCCGCAATGATGCGTACGTTTCTGGCTCGACCACTTCCGAGACCTGCTTGCCCACGATATCGGTATAGCCGACAAAATCTGAAAACGCTTTGTTGAGATAGGCAACTTTATACGACTCCTCCGGTCCGACAACGATCACGATCACTAAATCGTGAATGTTGTTCAAGATAGTATGAAGATACTCCAGATTCCGCGGAACCATGAAACGGTGAGGCATAGTTCTAGTATTATAAGAGAATGATGTACGATCCCCAAATAGTGCAAACAGGGAACGGTCAGGCAGGTGCAGCAGCGGTCGCCAGAGGTCCGCGGCATTTGCCGGTTCAGGCCCGCGCCCGGGAGCGTGTACGCCAAATCCTGGCGGCTACGGCCGAGCTGCTCGGTGTGCGGGGTATCGATAAGCTTTCCACCAACAGGATCGCCAAACACGCCGGCCTGCCCGTAGGATCGGTCTACAAATACTTCCCCGACAAGCAATCGATTATCATGTCGCTATACGACTTATACGTACGTGAGTTGGCCGTACAAATCGACAGTATACTTTCTGATCCGCTCACCCCCAGCCGGGAAAGCGGCTACATCATCGACAGTCTGTATGGAGAGTGGTCGGCCTTCGTTTTGTCGAACCGGCTAGACGTCCTGCGCAGCTACATTCGCTCCATGCCGGGATATACCAACCCCGAGTCCACCGACAAGCCGCTCATCGATGCCATTGAACGGCTCATCGTCGAACTACACCCGGCATCCCAAGATACTGATAGCCGCATGAAAGCCCTGGTTATCCTCAAGCTCGCCATCGCTTTTGAAGAGGCTGTGATGATGCCGCCCGAAGCCGCTGACGCGTATTATCATGTCATACGGGTGGCCACTAACGCGCTGCTGCAGGACGTACAGACGTAACTGTTGTGATATTAACATGAGCTATTGCTCATTTTTTTCTTAACTATTACCATAAGTGTAATAGTATGTCTAATGTAGGGTGTTTTTATGAAAAAGTATCTTAACAGAACCGTCGTCCTGTTGGGCGTATTGGGTTTGGCCCTCCTGCACACACAGGTTTCTGCGGTGCCGGCCTCTGACCTGACCCAAACCATCAACCCCGGTACCCTGAATACCGATATCCTGGATGCCAGCCGTGCGACGGTTGCGGCGCCCGTGTTCAGTATGACCGCTAAAAACGTTTCAGTAGACTGCCAGTTTGGCGGCAACGCCTCGACCGGCCTCCTTGGCACCAATACCCAGCGCATTTATGTATCTAACACCGATGCGGCCGATAACGGCTGGACGCTCACCCTGGGAGCAACCGGCGGTGTAACGGCAGCATGGGCAAACAGCGGCGCAACGAGACATATCGACTTCAATGACCCTACCGGTTCAAATGCCGGCTGTAGCGACGGGGCAGACTCAGACAGTTATGCCGGTCAGCTTACCATCAATCCGAGTGCAGCCACACTCACTACCGACTGTTTGTCTTGTACGGCGACCGGTGTAACAAAAGGTTCTTCAGCCGCATTCTCACAGGGAGTTACCGACTCCTTGACACTCCTCAATGCGGGCGGCACATCGGACGATGTATGGCGAGGGTATCTGACAGGCGCATCCTTATCGCAAACCATTCCAGCTGAAACCACAGCGGACAGCTATACCATCAACCTCACCCTTACCGCAACCGCACAGTAACAATCATGAACCACCCCCGGATAATTACAGCCTTTTACAGACTGGCGGTGAGCCAATTATCTCTTGTAGCCCTAAGCCTGATCTGCACATTGGCCATACTTTCTCCAGCCGTTCACGCAATCGAAGCCGGCGGTATCGGCGGCAAACCGGCTAACCCGCGGCCCGACAACCCGCGTACTCAGTCAATCTTCATATACGAAGCGTCTCCGGGCGCTACCGTGAATGACGCCTTGGAGGTCATCAACAACACTGCCGCCGAAAAGACGATCAACCTGTACCCGGTTGACTCGCAAACTGCCAGCGGTGGTGCCTTTGCCTGTGCACAAAAAGCCGATAAGGCCACGGGCGTAGGCACCTGGATTAAGCTGCAAACCAGCCAGGTAGTCGTACCGGCAAAGAGCAGACTCACCGTTCCTTTTACCGTAACCTTGCCGCCGCAAGCAGACGTTGGCGAGCACAATGGCTGCATTGCGATGCAGTCGGCTGGCGACGCTCCCGAGACAAATATAGGCAACAACGGCGTCGTGCTGCACTTTAGAAGCGCCATACGCGTTGCCGTCACGGTGCCGGGCAACATCAAGAAGCAGCTCAGCCTGGAGAAGATTACCACCAAGCAGCAGTCCGACGCGCTGCGGATCACCCCCGAGCTGCATAACACCGGTAATGTATCTATCGACGCAAAACTGAAGATTTCGGCCAAAACGTTGCTCGGCAACGAGTTGGGCAGCAATAGCGGTTCCTTCCCTGTCCTGCGCGGCGAAACCAGCACCCTCAACCTCGACGTCAGCCGGCCGTACTGGGGCGGCTGGTACCGTGTCGACGTAGCAGCTAACTACGACGCCGCTACCGATGCTGACCTAGGCAGCCCCGCGACTCAGCCGCGCACTATAAGCGGGGGCGTGCTCGTCTTTGTTATGCCGCAACCAATGGCAATGGCTGCTTACGGCGCATTGCTGATTGGCGCAGCCGGTGCTACAACCCTTGCCGTCACCCGCTGGAAAACCGGCCGCTGGCTCGGCTCCCGACGCTCGCGCCAGGGCCTTAAAGCGTTCCTCAGGCGCCACTATAAGGACTAGCTCCCATGGCTACACATCGATCATTTGCTCTTATAGGGGCAGCCTGTGCTATGGTTGTGGCGGCAATCGCGTGTATCTCGACGCCTCTAGCAACGGCGCTTTCCAGGGGCGACGGCTTGCTCGTATATGGCGAGAGCACCCTCACGACGCCCCGTTACACCAACTGGATCCAATCGTTGCAGCTGGTAAACGGTGAGTCCTCCGCCCCTGCCGCAGCAGCCACCATCCGGCACAGCACCATCAAGGCGTCACCAACCCGCAACGAAGCGATCAGCGGCTACCAAACAACCGGCGGCACTCTGTATATCCAGCTGTGGAACGGCAGCAGCTGGTCGAGCCAATGGAATGTTAGCGTCGGCAACGGTTCGCTACCCCGGTTCGACATAGCGTACGAGCAAGCCTCCGGCGACGCGGTCGTGATGTACTCCACCAATACCGCCACCACTAATGAGCTCGCCTACCGGGTTTGGAACGGCACCTCATGGACAAGCGCCAGCACCTACGACGCCCAGCGAACCTCCGGCATCGTAGACAGCATTAAACTGGCCGACCGCGAGGGCAGCAACGACATAGCCGTAGCCTGG
The DNA here is from genome assembly GCA_965652795.1 of uncultured bacterium. Classification (GTDB taxonomy): domain Bacteria; phylum Patescibacteriota; class Saccharimonadia; order Saccharimonadales; family UBA4665; genus CBFGXJ01. Next base: position 6,502 of record CBFGXJ010000019.1, on the reverse strand, counting down.
GGCGATCGCAACTTCGACCTATCGGCGAATGCCTGGAACGGCTCAACCAATAGTTGGATCAGCGAGCCCGCCGCCGCGCTAAGCTCAAACCTGGCCAAAGTAAGCACGGCCACATCACTGACCAACCAAAGTTACGACATTGCCTACGAACAATCCACGGGCGAGCTGCTCGTAGCCTGGGGCGACGATGCCGTCCTTGACCTATCGTACGCAACGCGCGCCGCCGGCAGCGGCGGCACGTGGGCAAGCACGGTAGTCGCCACTGCTTTTTTTGAAGAACCGACGGATATCGCGCTCGCTGCAGAACCGGGCACCGCTTACATCGCCTACGCCAACGCCACAGATAATGGCGCCGACGCAGACGCCGGCATCTGGAATGGCAGCGCCTGGGTAAACCTGTCGAACTTCGACACCGCCATAGATACGGTCGCCGCCGGAACCTCTGGCATTGCAGTCACCTGGGTGTCGGCAGGCGGGCAGTCACGCGCAGTTGTAACCTACGACGATGCCAACGCCGCCGGCATCGACTGGCTCTTTTACAATAAAAACACAGCTACTTGGTCGGCACTGCAAACCGATTTCATTACCGCCCCTGCCCCCTCCAACGTAGACGACAAGATGCACCGTCTGCGCGCTAACCCACATAACGCCGCCGAAGCCATGTTGCTTGTCGTAGACAGCAACTCGGACTTGTTCGCTAAAAAACTAGCCTTCGACGGCACCACCCTCACCTGGGCATCGGTCGAGCCTGGCGCCGTCGCTCTTGAAACCTCCGTCTCGGCCATTACCGGCTACGCCGCCGACTTTGCCTATAATGACTACGCCCCGATCGGCACTCTAGGCATAGACATCGTCAATGGCAGCGGAACGTCCGTCGTATCACCGGCCGTCGCCTTTAGCGCGGCTGCGCCGTCGTTTTCATGCCAGACAACGACAGCCGTACTTGGCACATCAAGCGAACGGATACGCATTACGAACGGCACAACCACACCCGGCTGGACACTGTCGGTAGCAGCAACCAATGGCAACACCTCTCAGTGGCAAAGCGGAGCCAAACAGTACGACTTTAACGACCAATCCGGCGCCCCGGCCGGGTGCGCCGACGGCGTGGACGGCGATACTTCAGCCGGCCTCCTGTCGGTCAATCCTTCGACTGGCAGCATTGGTGCTCAAACAACCTGCCTGCCTAACGGCTTGTCGCTAGGCTCCAGCGTCAGTTTCAACCAGAGCGTCACCGATAACGCCACGCTGCTCAGTGCTTCATCGTCGAGCCAGCTTGGCTGCTACTGGGACCTCACCAATGTCGCGCTCAGCCAAATGATCCCGCCCGAGCAGCCGCAGGGCGTATACGCGTTGTCGCTGACGGTGACGGTGGTGGCGAATTGAACGCTACCCAGCCGCCGCACGTACGTATCCGTGATTTATAAGTCATCCTCACTAAGCAGCGGAATGATCTCAATAACCGGCTCTTCGTACGGATGCACCTGCTTGAGCGCGGCGATCGCCCGCTTGGCTTGGGCGCGGCTGCAAGTGACCTCAACCTGTTCTTCCTCGATTACCGTCAGTTCGCCCGGCTCGCCGATGTGCGGATCGGCGTCTTCGCCCGGCTTGGAATACCCGCGCCCCCGCAGCGAGAAGCTGCAAAATGTGTAGTCGCCAATCTTGCCGGCACCGGCCTCACCGAGCGCTTGGCGCAGTTCGTCGGCGTTTTCCGGCGGGATAGTGGTGATTATTTTAACTCTGTTGAAGTTCATGCTTTTACCCCTTACGTGCCATTTCAGAGCTCCTTTACCTTCCCTACCATACCTATAATACCCTACCAATCGTATAGAAGAGCAATTGACTCATCTTTGTTCGTATGAGCCTGTTTTTTGTCCTTCAAAATTTGCAACTCAGCCACATCACCTATAGAATAAACGATTGTAATTAATAAGCATAAGGAGCACACATGAAAACTGGGTTCATCAAGTCCGCGTTCTGCGGATTGTCCATCATGACCATAGCAGTACTAGTGACTAGTTCCGCCTCGGCCATGGGCGATGCACATACTCATCAGCCAGCCCTCAATGGCAAATGTACAAGTTTCAAACTGCCGGTAGCGCCTGCTCCTGGCCAGCCTAAGTCGTGGAAAATTGCCGCCACCTACTGCCAGCCAAAGTATGGTGATAACAGAAACCGTCAGATTGACGTTTTGACGCACGGCGCCACCTACAAAAATACCTATTGGGCCTGGCCACAAAATCCCAAACTGTACTCCTACGTCAATAAAACCCTCGAGGCCGGCCGCGCCACCTTCCATTACGACCGCATCGGCGCCGGTAAGAGCAGCCGCCCCGTAAGCACCGAGGTTACCATGGAAAAGAACGCCTACGTGCTGCACCAAATCATCAAGCATGTGCGCCACCTCGGCTATAAGCAAGTCAACTCCATCGGCCACTCCATGGGGTCGGCTACTGCCATGCGTGAAGCCGCAACCTATAAAGACGTGGACCGCCTTGTGCTCACCGGCTACTTGCATCCTACGGGCGTTAACCAAATCGTAAAGAACACGTTGTACCCGGCAAACCTCGACCCGATGTTCAAAGACCAGGAAAGCCTGAAGAACGACCCGGGCTGGCTCACCTCAACACCGGCCACTGCCACCAGCCCTTCCGGCAAGCAAATAGCCTACTTCTCTAAGTTCGCTGAGCAGAAAGTCGTAGACTACGACGACGCCACCAAGGACCTGGTAAGCCAGACATTCTTTGAGGGCTACCTGGCCGACAGATTGACACCGGCAGGCAGTAACATTGCCAACCAGATCGAAGCGCCTGTACTGGTCATCGCCGGCCAGCTGGACTTCGTCTTCTGCTTCGCGCCGGGCGGCGTAGACTGCAGCAGCGACGCCTCCGTCCGCGCCAACGAAGCACCGTACTATACAAATGCCGCCAAATTTACGGTGATCACCATGCCCAACACCGGGCACAACCTTACCCTGGAGCCCAGCGCCAACAAATCGTTCTACCGCATAAACCAGTGGATTAAAACGACAAAATAGCCGCGAGGAGGGCAGCGCATCCTTAATGCCTGCCCTTCATATGCTTCATAAAAGGGGCTTTTCTTCGGAAAGGTCTCTTTCAATGTCGCTAGCGCGTCGCCTTATACCGGTCAAATGTATACTCCATTACCGCAAGTGCTCTTGGTGATTGTCGTCAAAGATGGGGCGGGCTGCTTGCAGGATGTATCCTTTAGCACCCGGGACGAGTTCGTAGATCATGTTCTTGCGTTCCAGCACTATCTTCCAGCCCCGCTTTTCTGCCTCTTCATAAAAAGCAGCATTAGGGTTGAAGGCAATAGCATGCTCCGTTACAGACAGCATAGACAAATCGCGGTGCGTGTCACCCACTCCTATACTATCTTCAAGTGTCAGTCCATGCTCGGCCACGATCTCACGCAAAATCTGGTCTTTGCCATGCTTTGTTTCAGTTGCTCGTTCACCAGTGAATTTACCGTCAACAACCTCAAGGCCCGAAGCAACTATATAGTCAAAGCCTAAAGACTTTGCAAATGGCTCAATGATATTTGCAATTGATCCAGAGATGGCGACCAGCATCCTTCCCTCCCCTTTGCACTGCTGTAGCAGTTGCGTCGTATATGCATAGCAGTAGTCTTGCTTATTTGCCAGCAAGCCACGGATAACCTCGTCGAGTTCACTGGGAGAAACCTGCTTCAGGATACGTTTGAACACGTCAAGAATGGTCTTGTTGTACGACCAGTATGCTTCTGTGGAGCCTCGGGATTTATACGTATGACGTGCGTCGTCTAGTAATTTTTGCTCTTCAGGGAAGTCGTACCGAGCCAAAAGTTCTTCAGCAACAATAAACGACATAGCCTCGCGGTACACGGTGCCATCAATATCAAACACAGCAATTTTATTCATAAACTAAGTTTAACAGGGAGATACGATATGAGTGATCTTAAAAGAAAAAGAACGCGCAATGCACGGTCTTTTATCGTTGTATGCCCTACAATGGTGACCCTGCGGGGTGCTTCCTGGAACACGCTTTGGCCTAGCCTACAACGGCTAAGCCGGCGACTTGAGGAATTAGGGCATTAAACGGACACTTCTTGAATCTGGTATTAGCTTTGTAAGGCCTCCCTCACTTCCTCTAGCTCGCTCTCGCTTAGATCGGCAAAAATATCAGTTTCATACTTCATTGACCTTTCATATAGATCATCTCGAAACGTGCGCGGTAGCAGATGAAAGTGCAAGTGATCAACTTTCAAGCGGCCTTGCTTCATGAATGGTCGGTAGTTTTGGCGCATGTCGCAGCCAACTCCTAAAGTTTCCGCCAATCGCTTCTGCAATTTATGGATATGCGAAAAGATTTCTTTCAATTCAGTTTCTGTAAGATCCCAAGGTTGTTCAACGTGGCGCTTTGGCGTTACAAGCAAATGACCTTTCATAAGACGAGGATTGCTAAAAATGACCCGGACGTTATCGGTTTCCTGCAAAGTACGAGTTTTAAATTCATCAATATTACAAAAAGGACAATCACTCATATGACAAATTATAGAACAATCTCCCGGAATGAGTTCGATGACCACATAATAGGCCGCCTGCGGGGAATTGAACACCCTCTTAACAGAGGTGGAAAGCAAAACAAAAAGTTCCAGAAAATATTTCCTGGAACGTTCGCATCTGTTGATGATGTAATAATTGCAATGGTGACCTCACGGAGAATCGAACTCCGATTGCCGGGATGAAAACCCGGTGTCCTGACCGTTAGACGATGAGGCCATACGCGAGCTGCCATTTGAGCAAGCAGCTCGCGGCTGTTTGGACTGATCTATTGTACCATAACAGGGGCCAGAATGAAATACCTGCGCCCGCCACGCATGACACAGGGGAATCTCTCCCCTAAAAAGCGCCTCAGCCCTTCACGAAGTGCCTCTGCCCTTCACGCAGAAAAAGTCCCCTCTCATGCAGGAGCAGAAAACACCTCGCCTCTTCGCTCCCACAACCGTCGCCGGGCGATATCCCGCCGCACCCATACTAGTGCGTGGCGGCTAAACCGCTTCTCCGGCCCGCGACGGAAGTGCCCTGCCTGCAACGACTGCGCCACCACCGTCTCAGGTTCGCCGAGCCGGGCGGCGATCTGGCCCAGTGTCAAACCGACCAAGTCTTCCAGCATCCGCCGGATGTGCGCCTCAGAGAAGACGCGGACGGTACCGGCTTCGCGCCGCGGCGGCGCGAACTGGTCTTCAACGGCTTGCAGGGCCGCAATAATTTCCTCACAGCTGGCATCAGTGCACCTTAATATCTCATGCAGCGTCATACCATCGGCGTACATTCGTTGCGGGGGTGATCCCCACAGAGCCGACGGAGGCGGCGGCCGCCGGCTTCTGGCGGCCCGGGCGAGCACCGTCCGGGGCTTTTGCGCTACCTGGCGCCGTACTACTGCATGCCGCCACGCCGTTCGCGGGCTTTCCGGCGGGACCCGGCCGGATACCTGGGCGCGGACCAAGCGCACGTCGATGGCCGTAAAATATTCATCTTCTTCCGCCCGGCAGTGGTCTGAAGTCCGCAAGATCGGCACCAGGCCATTGCGTCCGATAATCCGCCGCAACCGTAAGGCCGGCAGGCCAAATTCCCGGCTCATGGCCGCCTCCGTCATCTCGCCCTCCAGAAACGGCAAAGGTATCGGGTAGGCTTCCAGAAAAGTCAGCGCATATGCCGGGTAGGGCCAAAAGAGCGCTTCCCTAAGGCCCGCCTCTTCGGCGCACCATTTAGGATAAAACCCGGCCTGCCGCAAGTGCCGGGCAATCGCCAGCGGCTCATAAAACCAGCACTGTCTTGCAATATCACGCAAGCACAGGGTATCTTGCTGTGGCGGCAGCTCACGCACTACTTGAGGCCATCGGGTCACTTCGGGCCTATCCCGGGCGGCATAATGCGCAACTGCCGTCCGCGCCAAGTTCATCAGTGCCAATGGACGGCGACGGCGGACATCCCACCCCCGGGCGGTTTGCAGCCAGTAGGCAGTCCAGTGTCGCACCTTTGCTTCATGTCGGCGCCAAAGTACCGGGCTTTCCTGCGGCGTAACCGCTGGCGGCGGCAACTCGGCCCGGCACTGATCTGCCCATACCTCGCCGATTACCCTCGCCAAGCCCCGCCGCACATACCCGTGCACCGCATCGCCGCCACCGGCTTCCGGACGGCCGCCGCCACCGGCTTCCAAATGATCGCTGCCGGCCGTTTCTGGGTACCAACGCTCAGTAATAAAAGGTAGCCCCAGGGTATCATTGACCAATTGTTCTGGTAGCTTGGATGGTTTCAGTCGCATACGCTTACTGTATGTTACCGCCATGTCTGATGCTGCGAGCATTCTACTAGGCATTTCACTCGCAATGTGCAATCATGAAAGCATGAGCCGTTTGCCCGTGCCGGGGTCAGATAATAACACATGGGGCCAGATTCTCAACGACTTCCTAGCCGTAGAACACAACACCGACGGCAGCC
>CBFGXJ010000018.1:0-21194 GCA_965652795.1 uncultured bacterium | reverse complement strand
TGCCGCGTGGTCTTGGGTAGAGAAGATATTGCAGGACGACCAGCGGACTTCCGCTCCCAGGGCGGTCAGGGTTTCGATCAATACGGCTGTTTGGATGGTCATGTGCAGGGAGCCGGCAATGCGTGCACCCTTCAGTGGCTGGGCTTCGGCGTACTCGGCGCGTAAGGACATCAAACCGGGCATTTCTTTCTCGGCCAGGGTGATCTCTTTGCGGCCCCAATCGGCTAGTTCAATGTCTTTTACTTTGTAGTCCTGCATCTTGATTCCTTCCAAAAAATTAAAAATGGCCTCTGCTTACGCCCATGTAAGACGGTGGTGGCCCGGATAGTTTTACTCTCTTATGGTACCAGGCGGTCAAAGGGCAGACAAGAGCTGTAAAACTTGTAAAAAAATCAATTTCGTGGTATAGTTGAGCAGACTAAAGATTAAACAAAACATATGAAACGATTCATCGCCGAAGCCGCAACTGTAGCCACTCTGGCAGCCCTGCCGGGGAGCGTTCCGCCCGCCCCGGAGCACCGTGCAATCGTACCAATTGATGCGCAGGTTATCGAGACCGCCGCTCATCGGGCCGTAGCCGGCCGGTTTATTGGCGGATGTGCTATTTCGGAAGTTGTAGACACCGGCCAGAAACCGCCCAGCCGCCTGCCCGGAATGGACAACCGGCCCCGCACAACGGTGAATGTAGGCTTGCGCCTGACCGACACGCCGGCGGCCGAATGGGCAATGCAGCGCTACAAGGATGATTCGGCCGTAGAGTGGGGTCCGCTCGTGGCTGGCGCCCGCGTCGTGCTTACGAACCGGCAGGGCCGCGCCCTGCCATTGCTTCCCGTCGTCGAGCCACGCGCCATATGGATCAAAGAGCCGGATGCCCAAGACAAATCAAGCAAAACGGTATACCCGGCTACCAATTACCCGGAAGGCACCAAAGCCGTCGTAACGGTAACAAATGAGGTATCGTCTCGCGACGACAAAGCAAAAGCCTTTATTATGACCACCACCGAAGTAGCATGCGGCAGTATAGTCCTAAAGAACGTGGACGGCGCGCCAAAGTGGGTCGCAGCTGCGCCGGGTGAAGAATTCCCGGCCGTAGACGTAGTAGAAGAAACAAAAGTCTACAGATAGAGTTTCCAGAGTTGAGAATCAGGGCAGGTTACTTGCTTGGCACAGGCTGCTTGAAGGCCTGGACGTAACGCTCATGTGCCTCGGCAGCGGTAAAATGATGCGCTTGCGTACCCATGACCTCGATGGCGTAGGTGGCGCAAACCGCGCCCAATTGGGCCGATTCTCTCAAAGGCCAGCCGCGGGCGTATCCGTAGAGGAATCCGGCGCGGAAGGCATCGCCGGCGCCGGTCGGGTCGACGATTGCTTTCGGTCTTACGACGCCGACTTTTACCGGCTCGGGCACGGCCTTGCCCTCGATAACCGAACCGTTGCCGCCAAGCGTGGTAATGACGATCGGTACCAGCTGCTTGATTTCGTCGACGCTCATGCCGGTTTTTTCGCTTAGCACGGTGATCTCGTAATCGTTCAAAATGAGGATGTCAGCGGCGTGGACACCTTCCTTCATGCTGGCGCCATCCAGATTGGAGACTTGCTGGCCGACGTCGTACATCAGCGTTAAGCCCCACTCTTTGCATTCGGCTACCTGGCGGGCCATGGCGACCGGGTCGTGCGGCGAGACGACCACGACGGCGCGGCTGTCCTTCCACGGCGTGAAGGTGAGGCCTTCGCTGTCGAACATCGCACCGGGGTAAAAGCCGCCAACTTGGTTTTGGTCGGCATCGGTGATGACGTTGAAGCTGGCCGTGGGCAGCTCGCTCTCGTGGATGTGCTGGATGTTCACGCCCAGGCGCGCCAAGTGCTCCATATACAGCAGCCCGTCCGGGCCGACCGAGCCGAGCAGGTACGGCTGGTCGCCCAAAAGCGCCAACGTATAGGTGATGTTTGCACCGACGCCGCCGTAGGCGTCTTTTAAATTCTCAAGAAAAATCGAGATCGACAAGCTGTCCAGCTTCTCAGGTCGGATGTGGTCGCGGTAGCGCCCGGAGAAATTCATAATGCGGTCGATGGCGATCGAGCCCGACACAACGATAGGTAGTGGTTGATGCATCCTATCTATGGTACCAGGAGATGTTACAGTATGAAACCGTTTTTGCCGCTGCTTTGTGGCGGGACGTTTGGCGGCAGATCGGTGGGCGGTTGCAACATCATATCCAGTACGTGGCTCACGTCTTCTGGTACTTTTCCGCCATGCATAAGATCATACACTTGCAGGCTATGGGCGGCGTCTCTAAAGACCACAACAGATACTGCCGCTTGCACCGCAGAAGGGTCGAACGTGCCGCGTTTATGTTCTAGGGTTATCGGTTCCGGGTCGGCGGATATGAGCTTACCGTCGGCGCCTTTGCCGCGTAACACCATGGCTTCTTGCGGCGGAAAGATAAAGCCGTGTTCGGCGGTTTTCGTCATGGCTGTCGGCCCCAATCCGTGTATTCTGCGCAGGCGGAAGAACTCGCTGCCAATCGAGCCTAGCCCGGCGAGAAGCATAAAATACGTTATGGCGAGCTCTGTTTTTTGGAGATCGGTTGATGCTTCGCTGCTATGCAGGAGGCGGGCGGGCACGTCCCAGTCAAGTGATTTGTCGCCGGATTTTATCAGATACATAAGTAAAGTATAAAATATTCTCGGATTGTTACAATACTCTTTCCGACCCTTCCGGTAACGGCATGCCCGACGCCTGGCTTGACCCGGGCCGGATTGAACACAATATTCTCCACGAAATTGGCCATACGATGATCACCTTGCCGTTCGAGAGAGTTGCCCCGACCGACAAATCAAAAATGGCGGGCTACATGGTGCGCAAAGCTATCGGTATGCCTGAGGCTGTGTCGCACTATGCCCACCAAGGGCCACGCTCAGAAGCAACGGCAGATGAATTTGCTACCGCACTCGACGTAGTTACCGGCAATGGTCTGGCCCACCCCGACGAATGGCGGAAGTTTACTTCGGGCGCCAACCGCAAGGCCCTGGCAGTGGTGACTCAGATCGAGGCGTCCATGCCTGGCTTTACGGACTACCTGGCCGCACAAAAGCTGGCCGGGCGCAGTGCTTACCGCGTACCGCTAGTACCGTTCGCAGGCAGCTAAGGCGCGCCTTGCTAACGCGGCCGAAAACAGGTATAATGACCTCTGTTACTAATTAACCTGCGTCTAGGGAGGCTTAGACGCATCCGGCTGAGGCCGTAAAGCCTTTCAGACGGATTCCGAAGGAGGAAGCATGAATCAGTACGAAATTGCTGTACTGTACCACCCGGATCTCGAAATCGATCTGGAAAAAGCCACCGGCAAGGTAGAGAAAATCTTTACCGACAACGGCGGCAACATCGTAAACACCGACAATTGGGGCAAGCGCAAGCTGGCATACCCGATCAAAAAGAACGAGTCGGCTGTATACGTATTTTACACCGTAGACTTGCCGGCTGAGAACGTCCGCAAGATCGAGGCGACCTTGAACATCACCGATGAAGTGATCCGCTTTTTGATCACCCGGCCCGACCTCAAGGCAATCGCCAAGGCCGAAGCCCTGAAGGCCGAGAAGGCCAAAAAAGCTGCCGAGCGCGGTGAGAACACCGAAAGCAGCGACGAAAAAACCGAAGAATAGCATTGACAGGTGAGGGAACGTGGTCTAACGTAAGGGCCACTAAAGAGTTAGAAGGGGGCCAAATATGGCACGAAGTATTAACCAAGTGATGCTGATGGGTAACTTGACCCGCGACCCGGAGCTGCGCAATACGCCCGGCGGCCAAAGTGTCGTAAGCTTCAGCTTAGCGCTTAACCGCGCGTATAAGGACCAGTCCGGCGAGTGGCAGGAAGCCACCGACTACGTCGACTGCGTCGCCTGGGGGCCGCTCGCCGAGCGCGTCGCCCAGTACTTAAGCAAGGGTCGCCGCTGTTTTGTGCAAGGCCGGCTGCAGAGCCGCAGCTGGGAGCAGGACGGTCAGAAGCGTTCCAAGCTCGAAGTCCTGGCCAGCGACGTTACATTCCTGGACGGCCGCAGCGAGGGCGGGGAAGGCTCTAACTACGGCAGCTTCGGCGGCGCTACGCGCGGCTCGAACGATAACGCCGGCGGCCAAGGCCAGACCGGCGCCTCCAGCAACACTTCTAAGAAGAAAGATGATGTCGTTATCGAAGACATCGGCGACGAGCCGATCAACCTCGACGATATCCCATTCTAAGTAAAGGATTGACTACCTACTATGGCAAAAATTTTCAAGCATAAAACCGATGTTCCGTTCTTTGATTACAAAGATTTTAAGACGCTGCAGCGGTTCGTAAACGTCTACGGACAAATCGAAACCCGCAAAAAGACGGGCCTGACCGAGAGCCAGCAGCGCCGTTTGAGCACCGCTATCAAGCGGGCGCGCCACATCGCCCTGTTACCGTTCGTTGCTAACAACTAGCAGCGTTAACGGATGGGCAGCCATTACTTGCCGCTGCCGGGCGTGTTTGCAGCTTGACCGGCTATACTGCTACTGCAATTAACAAGGAGTACGACCATGGAAGACATGCGCAAAGAAGTCACTCGTATCCGGGACCAGATCAAAGACTCGCTCGACAAGCCGGATGACGCCGCAGCACGCCGGCTCAACACCGAAGTGCAGGCTCTGGAAGACGACCTGCAAATGAACAAGAACAAGTTTGCGATCGAAGACCGCATCAAGCGGATCATCGCTATTTTACAGGGTGAGGCGGAGCACGCCCAGATTATGGACCACGCTCACCTGCAAATGTTTGAAGGTAAATTCGAGCATCTGCAAGGCCGCGCCCGCAGTTTGTAACCAGAAAGGAGTCGCCGATGGGCCTCAGCATTACTGATCTTAAAAAGGGCACGATTTTCCAGCAGGACGGCGTGCCATACCGTGTGGTTGAGTACAGCCAGAAGGTAATGGGCCGCGGCGGCTCAATCGTGAACGTCCGTATTAAAAGTTTGATCGATGGCAGCGTACTGTCGAAGACATTCAAAGGCAATGAACAACTCGACACCGCCGACGTTACCACCGAGGGGGTGCAGTACCTCTACAGTGACGGCGGTACGTTTTACTTCATGAACGAAGAAACCTTCGAGCAGTTCGAGGTATCCAGCGATCTGGTGGGCGATGCGGCGGGCTACCTGAAGGAAGGCGACCGGGTCAGCCTGCAATTCTTCAATGACCGCCCGATCAACCTCGATATGCCGAAAAACGTACCTCTGGAAGTGACCTACACCGAAAGCGTGGTGAAGGGTGATACTACCAGCAGCGTCATGAAAGATGCTACACTTGAAACAGGCATAACCGTTAAGGTGCCTGCGTTCATCAAGCAGGGCGACGTGATCAAGGTAGACACCCGAACGGGCGAATACCTCGAACGCGCTAAAGAGTAATAGCGGTTTCTGGGGCGTGCCTTTTGTTCTAGTCTAACGTAAGGAAAGGGCGGTGCAGCGTGCTCGTACGTTTTCAGCGGCTGCAGCACTGGAAAAAGCACCTCTTGAAGTGGTATCCCCGGCATCGCGAGTCGGTCCACATTGCCTTTTTATGCACTCTGGCTGCCGTTGCGGCGATGATCACCGGGCAAATGTTCTACCCCTACGGCAGAATATTGCCCGGTGTTTCTATAGATGGTCGTGATGTCGGCGGCCAGACGGTAAACCGTGTGGCGGCTCAGCTTGAGAAGCGCTACGACGCTGCTACCCTTACCATAGAGACCGACACTGGCAAGCACAAGGTGCAGCTGAAGCATATCGGCATCGAGGTCGTAGCCCGACCGACCGCCCAGTACGCCGCCGAATATACGGTCAGTGAGCGGCTGGTGCCGTTCTCGTTCTTGTCGAAGATGAGCCACGATATCCGGCCGATCCTGCGCTTCGACGACGAGCGGCTGGCGCAGTTCGCCGCCGAAGTGGCTGCTGGCAATGCCATCGCCCCGAAAGACGCGTCGATCACGGTCGAAAACGGCCAGGCTACCTTGGTGCCCGCCAAACCCGGCCGGTCGTACAAAATTGCTGAGATTATGCGCGCCCTGCACGAGTTAAAAATAGCGCCGGAGGTGAAACTGCGGCTCAAGCCCGGCGTCGATCCGCCGAAGCGCGGTGACGACGCCGTGCGCCCGACGCTTACGGCCGCCCAGGATATCATCAACATGAAGCTGCAACTGAAGATCAGCAACGAAGCCATTACCGTCGACAAGAAAACATTGGCAGGTTGGATCGGCTTCAGCGAGGAAAATGACGGCAAAAATCTCAAGCTGACCATGCGCGAAGATGCCATCAAAGCTTACTTAGGCGACCTGCGTACCCGCATCAACCGCGCCCCCGGCACCACCACGATAACACTGGTCGACGGCCAAACGGTGGCCCGCACAGAAGGCATGGCCGGCTTCGGCATCGACGTCGACAAAAGCGCCAAGCTGATTACCGAGCAGCTGCCCGGCGCCAGCGCCGCCCTGACGCTGCCGCTGGTTAACTTGCCGCCTGTCGTGGTGTACAACCGCAGTTACACCAACAGCCAGGCGGGCTTGGACGCAATCGTGCAGGATTTGGCCAGTGCCCGCGGCGCCAGCCTTACCGTGCTCGAACTGGGCGGGCAAGGGCGCCGCGCCGAGGCGCTTGGCAATAAGCAATGGACCTCGGCCAGCATGTATAAAATCTACGTCGCTTATGCGCTGCTCAAAAAAATTGATGCCGGCGAGATGCAATGGAGCGACGGCATCACGTTTGGTAAAGACGCCGCCGCGTGCTTCGAGGCGATGATCGTGCTGTCCGACAACGTCTGCGCGCATGGCTTAGGCGACCGCATCGGTTGGGGCACGGTCGAGTCGATGGTGCGGGCGGTTGGCCTGCACTCAACCCGGGTCGGCGGCGTAAACCTGACAACGGCCAACGACTTAGTATTGTTCTTGACCAAACTCGAAGACGGCAGCCTGCTGCCTCAACACTCACGCGACAAGCTGTTACACGCCATGCGCCGCCAAATCTACCGCAGCGGCATACCTACCGGCACCGGCTCGGCAGTTTCTAATAAAGTCGGCTACGTCGGCAGCGTGCGCCACGACGCCGGTATCGTTTACGGCTCAAAAGGGGTCTACATTGTGGCAATCATGACACCCGGCGCGGCGTGGCCGTCGATTGCCGACACTGCCCGGCAGCTGCATACCTTCCTTATCCAGTAGGATGAGGGCATAGAGCTACAAATATTGCGGGTCACTTGCAAGGTCGACCTCCAGCCCATTGGCACGCCATTTCTGAACCAGCGCTACAATGTCCGTATCCGACAGTGCGGGTGTTCCATCGGCAAGCTGGCGGGATCTCAGATTCCGCAAGATGACCGTACCGCCGCCCCTGTATGCTCGCGGCTGGCCAGGACTATTGCTCCGGTGCCGTGCCTTGGGGTGGTTATCGGGGCGATGGCCAAACTGCGTAGTTTCATCAACAATACAATTTTCAACCACCGAACTGCCCATATAGTACGGATTGCTGGCGTCACCTGAGAAATATGCTGCCCGGAAATCAGCTCCGCTAAGGTCGCATCCCATCATGGTGGTGCCTTCAAGCTGGGCCTCCCCGAAATCACAGTCTGCAAACACTACATTCTCAAAATTATTACCTTGCAACCCTGCGCCTGTGAGGTCTAGCTCGCTTAAATCACGGTCGGCCACTGTATCTCGCATAAGGTCCAAATTGATCCCGGCTGCATTAACCAGCCGCGTATTGCCCGTAGGCCTGAGGCCCGTCACTGTCCGTAATGTTTGCAGCTTGGCCTGTTCGCCATTTTTCTGTGCCCACCCCATGAAACGGCCGAGATGCCCCATAGTGCCCTGCCGGGCTTTATGCTCTACAAGTGCGGCCTGCCGGGTCTCCGTAAGAAGCGCCAGCATCTCCCGGTCTGCGTTACGCCTTTTTGCCAAGCCGCGGTCAAGGAGGACTAGCCGTTCATTGGGGTTTACGCCTTCAAGGCTCTCCCGTAGTTCTATGATGGCAGATCTGCGGGCTCGCAGGTACTGGACAGCGGTCGTAAATACATCTGGCTTATGTTGCTTGTCCTTGGCGTAGATAGAAAGAATATTGAGGCGGGCTTGTATCTGGGCGGCGTCGGACGTACCGGCAACGTCGCGTAGGGCATCGATGAAGCGGTCGTGTTTCTTTTCTCTGGTCTGCTTGCCCAATGCAACTGCACCGGTTAGCGCTCCCGCTATCGCCGTAGCGCCGGTAATCCATAGAAATATTGTAGATCCCGACGCCGGAGCCTCTACCTGGGCCGTTATGTCTACTGGCGATGCTTCGGCGGTCTGCTCGCCGGCAAGTACAAGGCAGCTAGCGGTGTATGCGGCAGCTACCCGATAGCCAAGTCTCGTCCAGGCTGTACGCTTACCTGGCCGTGTACTGTCAGGTGAGGCGGCCGGAACGGCATCAACCCGCAGACCGGTATTTTGGATGCATGGCAGCGCAGCCGACGCTTCGGACACCGGCCGGACGGGCAGGTTTTGAATATTGAGCTCAGGATATGTCATGCGAGCACCTCTTATATGTATACGGTGACATCTAGACGCTATAAAGTCAATCGTACGCAACGGTATCACTGCAAACCAATTACATGGCTCGCAGGGTTGAGCCGCCGCAGGAAGGTGTATACTACATGCATGTCTGATGGTATAAAAGTCCGGCTCGATCAGTTTGTTGCGCAGCGCGGCTTGGCGCCAACCCGCTCGCAGGCAGAAAGTTGGATCCGGCTCGGCAAGGTGTTCGTGGACGGCAAAGCCCGGACGAAGCCCGGTTTTCTAGTGCGCCCGGATGCCGATGTCCAACTCAAAGCCAGCGAGCAATACGTCAGCCGGGCCGGACTCAAACTGGCATCGGTGGCAAAAACACTCCAGCTCGACTTCAAGGGTAGGGTCATGCTCGATGTAGGCAGCTCCACCGGCGGCTTCACTGATTACGCTCTCCAGCACGGCGCGCGCAAGGTGATTGCCGTCGATGTTGGCACTAACCAGCTGCACCCCAGTCTGCACGGCCGGCCGGAGATCGAGCTGCGCGAGCAAACCGACATCCGCGACCTCACCACCCTCAGCGAAACGCCCGATATCGTCGTCATCGACGTGTCGTTCGTCTCGCTGCGCGACATTTTGCCGCACGTCGCCCGCTTGGCGGGTCCGGAAGCGCTCATCATCGCTATGGTCAAACCGCAGTTTGAGGCCGCCGTTTCCAGCCTCAAACACAAAGGTGTTATCAAAAACGACCGCATGCGCCGCGACATCTTAAAAGACTTTGAAGACTGGACCCGCCAGCGGTTCATAATCATCGACAAGGCCGATTCGGACGTGGCAGGCTCAAAGGGCAATCTAGAGCGGTTCTATGCCCTACGTACCGCTAAACGTTCCTGAAGCCAATGTCCGCCGAACTGCCTCCAGACCTCAAACTTGATGTTGCCGCGCTAACGTACTACGCCGAAGGGCTGATGGATGTCTCAAATAACCCGCCGGTGGCTGCCGACGCGCCGGAGCAGGGGGTTATCCAATGGGCCTTTTTGCCGCCCGGCGAGGGCAAGGGCTTTGTAACTGCCATGGCGAACGTGTACAGAGAGACGTTCGGTGGCCGCCAGGCATACTCATTAGCCCAGTGGCTTGGTGATGTCGCCACTCCCGCGGGCGTACACTATACACTGCGAGCGGATAACTCAGATACCGTATTAAGCTGGCGGCAATTCGGCTCCCAAGAAGGTGATGTGCGTATGCACCGGGTACACCGGAACGGTAGCACCCAGCCGCTACAGCTCGATCCGGTATATGTTCACATCATGGCAGTTATTTTAAAAAGTGCTCACCATGTATACGAAGACCGGCTCCCATCCGCTAAGACACCGTCGCGCTTTTGGGCGTTTCTGTGGCGAATTCTTGAGGAGTACGGCCGGCACAACCCGTACCGGCCGTACGGTTGGAACGGGCCATTCTAAGCTTGAGAACATAAGCGGTAAGATGGTACACTGCCGGTATGTACTTCCAGAGCCGGACCGAGGCAGGCAAGCGCCTGGCCGCTGAAATGGCCCCTAAATACCGCTACGAGAACTGTGCCGTCGTCGCTCTCAGCGACGGCGGGGTTATAGTTGGCGCCCAGATCGCCATGGAACTGCACTGCGTACTCACCATGCTTCTGACCGAATCGATCACGTTGCCGCGCGAGAACGTCGCCGTCGCCGGCATCAGCTCCGACGGGTCCTTTAGCTACAACAATTATTATTCACCGGGCGAAATCGAAGAGTTCGTCAGCGAGTACTACCACCTCATCGAACAAGAAAAAATGAGCAAGATGCAGCAGCTGCACCGCTTGATCGGCCAGAACGGTCTCATCCGCCGCGACCTCCTGCACGGCCACACCGTTATTTTAGTGTCGGACGGCATGCCGAACGGCTTCTCGATCGACCTCGCCAACGCGTTCTTAAAGCCGATCCACATCGAAAAGCTAGTGGTAGCTACGCCGCTGGCCAGTGTGCAGGCCGTCGACCGCATGCACATCCTGGCTGACGACCTCTTCTGCTTAAGCGTCGTCCAGGACTACATCAGCACCGATCACTACTACGAGACCCAGGACGTTCCGCCGCACGAAAAGATCATTAAGACGATCGAGCAGATCGTGCTGCATTGGAAGTAATGTGGAGGTAATCAGGCGCCGCCAGGCAAGCGGCGGCCTGGTTATTCCAGGTAGGCTGCCCGCAGCTTCTCAGGGTCCTTGACTGTAATCAGCAGGTGTTTGTTGGTGAGGTAACCCAGGCGCTCCAGGGCGGCCAGCTCGCGGCTGGTGGTCTCACGCGAGGCGCTGATCGAGCTGGCGATATCCTGGTGCCGGAGCGGCAGGTCGATCAGCACGCCCTCGGGCGTTTGGCGGCCGAACCGCTTGGTGTGGTTGAAGAGGAACGAAACCAGCCGTTCGCGGACGCTGCGGTACTCAAGGGTACGGATGCGGTCGGAGTGCACCCGGTACATCTCGGCCAGCATGTCTACCAACGGCAGGGCGGCCTGCGGGTTTTCGGTGAGGTACTTTTTAAACATTTCCCCAGAGATGTGCAGCACGGTCGTCGGCGTAATTGCCGAGTACACCAGCCCGCGGTACTGACCAGTGATCGTCCAGATCAGCCCCAGCACGTCGCCGCGGTGGCGGATGATAACCAGGTTTTCCTCACCGTACTTGGTGATGTCGTAGACCTTAACCGTTCCCGTGGAGATATAAAAAAGACCAGTCGGTTTATCCCCTGGTCGGATGATGAACTCACCTTTTTTGTAACTGAGCCGCGTACCTTGGTGAAACAAGTTAACCAGGTCACGCAACTGGCTCGGGGCAGTTAACATATCCACAGTATCGCATGGGGCCGCCTCAAGATCAATATGTGATATAAATCGCAAAAGTTTCGTGACGTACGCCACCGACAGCTTCAGGCAACACTCGTATGATAAGAGTACAACCTTTCGGGGAGGTTGAAGGAAGGGGGAACCTATGATAAACCTTAGCCACGTGGAGGACCAACTAAAACGGGTGGGTTGTAATTTCCGCTTCTGGGGGCGACCGGAAATCCGTGAACTCTGCAATATCCTGGTACAAGGCGAGGTCATCGCCCAGTGCGTCAACGGCCGGTATGAGGGCGGCTTCGCACTGCTGGTAGTGACCGACCACCGCCTGCTTCTGATCGACAAGAAACCGATGTTCCTAACGCTGGAAGATGTCCGCTTCGATATGATCGCGGAGATCGACTTCAGTGCCCAGTTGCTTGGCAGCACGGTGCGGATCATCACGCCGACGCGCAAACTGGTCTTCACGGCCTGGAATCAGCAACGCCTGCGGGTGCTGCTCAACTACGTCCAGCGCCGCATGATGGAGATCCGCCAACATTACACCATCCAGCAGCAGTTCCAGCCGAGCCAGCAAGCTGCGCACGCCGGGTCTGGGTACCAGCCGCCGCAGCCCAATCGCCAGGAACAAATCGCGCTGGTAGGCGAAATGGCCATGCAGGGCAACCGCCAAGCCATGATGCCGCTCAATCCGTATAATAAGGCGCCGCTCCTCATGCGTCGCCGGCGCTACCCGCGCTTTTACTAGCGGCCATAGGCCTCTAACAGAGGTAGGCTGAAAACGGCCCGTGCCACACTCGCACGGGCCGTTTAGCGTATCCTCACACTCGCAGATAGCCTTCCATTACTACAACTTGACTTAAAAGCAACAATATGCTAATGTTAGAGTATTATGACAACACAAACAGGCCCGCAACCAAACTTTAACGCTCTTAACCCCCCGCAGCACGGGCAGATGAACCTGGAGACCTTGCCAGAAGACATGCGTTCACAATATGGCGGCTTGCTCGTGGATCTCCAACCCTATACGCAACCGGGCTTTGGAGACGCTGTTGCCGCTTTGGGAGAAGTCTACTTCAGCCATCGTGAGGCTCATCCGGACGACAATCCGGAGGCAGCCCTGCGGGCGATGAAGGATGCAGTGTTTGACGGTGTGCCTGCGCCAACCGAAGACGACCCTAATGCCCGTCATGATGTTCTAGAATCCTTCATGGGGCCGCTCCCGACCGCCGCGGATGTCCTCAATGCCCCAAACCGGAAAGTAGCGGAAGCAGACCAACGCGCCAAACTCATTGCACGTGGCAACGTCCGTGCCTTATTGTACCGTGCCATTGGCGCCGCTGGTGATGCGGATCTAAAGAGCCGTTTCGAGAACGGCAACCGGGAACCAGCCTTCAAGATGGGCCTGGTTGACGCACTGAACGGTGACACGCCAGAGCAGGCACAAGCCGCATTCACTAACAATCAGCAGTGGGAGGAACTTCGCGCCGCGCCGGAAGCGTCCAGTGAGAGGCCTTCTAAACTGCGGGGTGTCCTTAGGGCTGTGGGCGCTACCCTTAGCGGTGCTCTGAGCGGCCGCAGGTCCACTGAAGAGCGTGTACTGGACACCATCGGGTTTGATGACCACGCTCCTGAAAATGAAACTTCCCAAAGTGCTGGTGCTCAAGAAGAGGACCCCGGCAAATATGACCTTAGCCAAGCTCAAACGGAACAGATTCCGGTTATCCGGGACACAGATACTTCAACCGCTGAAGGCGAAGCTCCTGCTGCCGAAACGTCAGCTGAAGC
This sequence comes from uncultured bacterium, assembly GCA_965652795.1. Taxonomy (GTDB): domain Bacteria; phylum Patescibacteriota; class Saccharimonadia; order Saccharimonadales; family UBA4665; genus CBFGXJ01. The sequence goes on along the minus strand of CBFGXJ010000018.1, from coordinate 8,034 downwards.
CGATGCCGCTGTAACCGGCAATGCCAACAACGACGAAGCCGCTGAGATTCCGCAGATTGGTGCAGACCAGGAGGATGAAGCAGGATACTCTCCTCGTCGCCCAGGGCGTACCGAAGGTGATGAGCCGCATGGCACCACGTCGCGCTTCCGGAGTCGTGTCGGCGGCAGTGTCGCTCGCGCCTGGTACGGCGCCGGTGCCGGCCTTTCGAACATAAAGGCGGGAATCAACGATACCCTTAACGAAGGCGCCCGCCGGGTGGGTGTTACCGATCCGCGCAAGCAGCGCGTGTTTAAATTCGCTGCTGGCGTTGCCTTCGCTAGTACGCTGGCCCTCGGCTGGCGCCTAGGCTTCGACGCAGGTCATCAGGATGCCGGGATCGACCCGTCTCAAGTAGCTGCCGGCCCCGACGCAACTGCAACGCCTGATGTTGCCGCTTCGCAGCCGGTGGCCGAGCCTACCGTAACGCCGAGCGAGCACACCTTCGGCGACGACCACTCGTTGCTTCCTCCTGACTCTCCGGCCGGTGCCGAGAACTCATTCACCACCGAGCCGGTTCAGCCTGCTGCACCCGAAGCAGCCGCACCGGCTACGCCCGACGCAAGCCCGACTGGTCCTGATGCCGCACAAAACGCGCCCACCGAGCAGCCCACCGCCGAAGCAGCTCCTTCGACTAGTCCGTCGAGCCCGGCGCAGGAAGCCGCTCCAGCCGACGCTGGCAATAACAACAACCTGCCTGCCGGCGAAGTAGATGCAGGCTTCGGCAACAAGGACGAGCGCGCCAACCACGGCGAAGCCTATGTACCTCTGGGCGAGTGGGACCCTATTACCGGCGAAGGTAGCGTTGAGCACGTTGCCGCCGACCAGCTTGGTCTGGGCGACACCCCGCCGGCTGAGTGGACCGATGCCCAGCAGGCTGCTGTACGCAACGAGACTAACCGGCTCCTAGAGCTCAACGGTTTAAGTCTGAAAGACGCCGAAGAGCTTCCTAGCGACAAGATGATTCGCGTACGGTAGGCAGCCAGCGACCAGCGCTTGGTACGCAGCACCTTCTGTACCATCGACCTATCTAAAGACTCCGCAGCTTGCGGAGTCTTTTCTGAACACGTACAATAGGCGGATTACTGGAAGAGAATGTGAACATTATGCAACAACCCTTAGAAAGACTGAGCGGTCCAGCCGAGAGAGGTGCTGCATTAGCGGGCGCGATCGGCGGTCTCCTGATGCCGCGGGATAGAACAGCTCTTGTTATGAGGGATGGCATTTTCTGCCCTGTAGCTTTGGACGCCTATGAGGTTCGTGTGGCTCCACTTGTGGTCCGCGGATTTGAGAATGGCGAGATGGCTGAACGACTGGGTTGCTCAGAGTCCACAGTTAAATTTAACCTTTCAAACTTAATCCGCAAAGTCGAAGCGGTGAACCGCTATCATCTGCCTCGCCGGTTGATCGAAACGGGGGTGGTGCAGGTAGAACCTAAGGAGCCAATAGAAATGACGCCACGGTCGCAGGAAATTCTCGCTTTGGCATCATATGGAAAGGAACCCAGTGAGATTGGTAAAAGTTTGGGAAGTGTAGATGGTCGAAAGAAACAGATTGCAGCGCCTACGGTGAAGTCAAACTTATCACAGACAATATTACGATTTAAAGCGCAGGGACGCACCGGGGCGATATTCTCCGGTTTTGAACATGGTATTTTAACGCCGGATGTTGTACCGCCGACCGCATTCAGCGCCGAGCAGCAAGCGCAAGCGCTCCGGTATTTGGAAGCCGCATATACTACACTCGTGCCCGCACCGCCGGCTAGCTAGACGTTGAAGCGGAATTCGACGACGTCGCCTTCTTGCATGACGTACGTTTTGCCCTCGGTGCGGACTTTGCCGGCGCTTTTGGCGGCTTGTTCGGAACCGGCGGCGATGAGGTCGTCGTAGTTGACGACTTGGGCGGCGATGAAGCCGCGCTCGAAGTCGCCGTGGATGACGCCGGCGGCTTGCGGCGCGGTGGCGCCTTTCGGGATTGTCCAGGCGCGGACTTCTTTTTCGCCGGCTGTCAGGTAGCTTTGCAGGCCGAGGACGTCGTAGGCGGCGTGGATCAGCTTGACGAGGCCGGATTCAGTCTGGCCGTAGCTTTCCAGCAGTTCGGCAGCGTCGGCTTCGTCGAGGCCGGCCAGCTCGCTCTCTAGTTTTGCACACACAAAGAGTGCGCGGGCCGGGGCGACCAGCGCGGCCAGCTCTTGCTGGTGGGCGTCGTCGGCCAGGCCGGCTTCGTCGAGGTTGAACAAATAAATGACCGGCTTGGCGGTAAGGAGGTGCAGGTCTTGCAAATGTTCGGCCTCAAGCGGTTCGGTAGCAGCCGACAGCGGCGTGCCGGCGTCGAGCAGGGCGCGGGCGCGCTCGAGGGTGTCGAGTACCGGCTTGAGCTTCGGGTTGGCCTTGGTTTCTTTTTGTGTTTTTGGCAGGCGCTTGTCGACGGTTTGGAGGTCGGCCAGGACGAGCTCGGTGTTGATGGTGTCGATGTCTTTTGCCGGGTTGATTTCGTCGTCGACATGGACGACGTTGCTGTCTTTGAAGGCCCGCACCACCTGCACGATGGCGCTGGTGGAGCGAATGTGGCTTAAGAACTGGTTACCCAGACCCTCACCGTTACTGGCACCGGCCACTAACCCGGCAATGTCGACGAAGGTGACCGTGGCCGGAACGACCTTCTGGGTCTTGTACATCTCGGCCAGCTTGGCCAGGCGCGGGTCGGGCACCGGTACGATGCCGGTGTTCGGCTCGATGGTAGCGAAGGGGTAGTTGGCCGCCAGGATATTACTGCCGGTGAGAGCGTTGAAGAGGGTGGATTTACCTACGTTGGGCAGGCCGACTATGCCTATACTTAACATCTAACCCAACCTGTTCCGTAGCTAGAATTGGTATCTGACCCCATATTGTAATCTCCTTCTTGGTCGCGACTATCTTGGTGACTAGTTTCCGGACGACAGCCTTCTTATCTGTAAAGTCCAAATTTCCTACTAATTTTACCACGCCGTCAACCATTTTTTCCAGGGGTAGGGGGCGTTTGTTTGCGAGGGTGTCGCGGACACCTGATATTTCTCCGTGTATTTGTCTGCGCTTCTCATTTAGCTCATACACTTTATCTTTGTACATACGTTCGGACATGTGGCCTTGACCATACATCTTTATGTAACGGCGTTCTTCGTCGTCCAGGGCTTTGAGCTTCGCTTCTAGTTCCTCTATACGGCTTTCAAGCGGGGATGCATCTTCTTGCCAGCGCTGGGCGTGGTAGGTAACTAGTTTTGGGTTAGTGAGTAACTCTTTTATCTGTTCCCATACGACTGAATCTAATACGGCAGTATTGATGCCCGGCTCGTGACAGGTGCGCGCCTGAGGATACTTATTAAGCCGGTCATTACAGCGATAGTAGCAAGTATTCTTTACCGGGTCGCCGGTACGGGCTTGGCCGCAAACGCAGTTGATAAGACCGCCAACGAGGTATTCGTGCTTGCTGTTGTTGCGTGGATTGAGTCGCTTATTAACTGCTAATTGAGCCTGGACTTTATTGAACAATTCATTTGTAATGATGGCTGGAACATCGATTTGCAGCCATTCATCTCTCGGACGTGGTTTGCGGCTGCCTTTCGAGACTTTGCGGTACTTTTGCTCAGGATTTTTCGGGTTTTTGGTCTCTACGGACTCGCTTTTGTTGTAGTAATGCTGGCCGATGTAGGTAGTGTCCCGCAGCATACGATCTAGTGTGCCGCCACTCCATTGTTCTCGTATGCCTTTCGGCGGCATGATGCCCTGGTCGAACAGCCGGCGTTTAACCTCATGTTTTGTAATGCCTGACGCTATCCATTCAAAGATTTGCTGAACGATGACAGCCTGCTTTTTATTGATTTTAAAGTAACCGTCACGTGCGCCAGGGCCCGATTTAATCCGTGGGATGTAATCGTAGCCAAATTTGGGATTGTAGCCTAGAAGCTTCTTATTTTCTCTGACTTTGCGCATTTTGCCAATACGCATGCGCTCGGTGATCTTGGTGCGTTCATACTCATGGAAGATACCCATCACGCTGCCCATAAGCATTTCTTCAGTAGTCTGCCCATTGATGTCGTGGAGGCTTATAAACTCGATACCTCCGTCGCGTAGCTCGCCGAGAATAATCTCCTGGTGTACGAATTTGCGTGAGATGCGTCCACGGTCATAGGCGTATATAACGTCAAACTTATAGTCACGTGCATCGGAACGCATACGGTCAAGGTCTGGGCGTTCGATGATGGCACCGCTCCAGCCCTCATCCTTATAAATACATTCAGGGAGCAGGGTAACGCCGTCGGCCCTTATACGGGCCAGAAGCTCCATCTTTTGATTGTTAATAGTTTGCTCTTCTTCCTGGCGGGCAGTGCTGACGCGCATGTAAATGGCTGCTTTTTTCATTTCTTCTTCCTTGTAGAGTGGTCGGCCAAAAATTTCTTCAGTGCAGATTCACTGATACGGTATCCTTTTCCTAACTTTACGGCTTCCAGTTTGCCGTCCTTTATATACGTAAGGACACTTTGCCAGTGGATTTGCAGCATGTCGGCTACTTCCTGCACTGTGTAAAATTTGGGCATAACCATTATGATTTATATTATAAGTATTTATAAGCAATTATCAATAAGGAATCATGATGAATCCTCCTTTTCCAGACGCTCGAATAAGAGGTCGAAAATTTCATTGAGCGAATACAGTTCATTTTCGACGAAACGGTAAGTAATTATGGATTGTTCGTCTTGTGTGGGTGAGTGTGGCAAAATTTCAGACATATATACTACTGCGTTTTTGACGCACTCCCCTCAGTTATCGGGTAGTATTGATAGGAATTACGTTCGCCTAGTCGCATGGCTATCTCTTCACTCCTAGACAACTCATCAAGTAGCTCCACTATCTTTTTATTGCCGCCTTTAAAGCCCTGGGCTTTAATTTGTGATACGATTTGACGTTGCGATAGGCCTGGCTCTGCTTGAACAAAAGCCACAATTTTATCTAATTGCTCACGGTGCCACTCTGCTGAAGATTTTCCAGCACCTACGTATTCGAATTCGCTGGCATTCTCATGGAAACGCAGTTCAAATGGTACCGGCTCCCATACATCGCGGTTTTTAGTCTGAGTTAATCTTACGAATTCGCTTTGTCCGATCCGGCTAGCTGCAATATGGCAATCGGCAGCGGCGAGTATATCGGAAGAACCTCTCATATCTGCAGCCGGATTTGACTGTCCTGCCACGGCTTTGCGGTTATGATGAAGTATGAGTACTGCAAAACCGGCATCAGCTAATTGACGGTAGTAGTCCATGAGTGTGGCCATGTCGCCTGAAACATTCTCGTCGGCTGCATTAAAACGGGTAAATGAGTCAAATATGATCAGGCCAGCGTGGAGTTCGTGTGCTTTCTGCGTAATCGCATCCGCATACGGCTTACTCATTTTGTAGCCGAGCCGGGAAGTAAAATGGATGGGCATGTCGTCAGTGGCAGCAAGCTGCTTAAAGCGCTTCTGCAGCCTGCGTTTGCCGCTCTCCTCGTCAATAATCAATACGCCAGTTTGCTTGGACTTAAAGTGGCCAAATACTTGCTTTCCGGTAGCGATCTTAACGGCCATTTCCATGTACAGCCACGTTTTGAAGCTGCCCGGGGAACCTGAAAGGATAGTTACGCCTTCATCTGGTATTAGGCACTCGACAAGCCATATTTCAGGCGGGAATTGCTCGCTGAGCAAATCCCTTAGTCGTTCGATCTGAAAGTTTATTATATGGATTTGTTTTTCGTCTGATTTCATTCTTGGGCTCCTCTTTCCTGATTTTGAGGTGCATTTAACAAGCCCAGCCGTGGATTGAATCCAGCTAGTTAAAGCATCAGGAATAATGGCCTACTTACTGCAGGCGTTTAATTATCGATATGCATGGCTGTTATATTTGTCTGGTTATTTGAGGATCATTTACTCCTTGCTGGCTAGATGTTAGTAATTGCTCGCTTTAGCTTACGGGTGCAGTTAATCCTCTTTATTCGTGATTTTGTGGGAGACTCGTGCCGCTTCGTTTAAAGCCATGTACCACTATAGAGATCGGGTTGTTGGCCAGAGTCTACAATTTGTTAGTGGATGTTAGCAACAGGGGTGAAAATAAAAAAATGCCGTATTTGGGACAGTTTCAATCGAGGACTTAAGTACATTGTGTATTAGGATTTATTTATGATGCGTAAACGATAAATGTTATTCACTGAAGTACTGTTTTTACCACGCTTAAATAAGGCGTCCTTTAGACCTAAGTCTGCTATGCCTTTCTTGTTAAGGCGCAAAACAGCTTGATAAACAGCGCGTTCCCTTTGTCTTTTATCGTCAAAGTTGTCATAAATGTCTTGGTCATTATGGTAGTTATTAGGGTCTAAGAAAGTAATTTTGCATACAAAATATTCGAATGACTTTCGCTCAATTGCCATGGCATGCTTTCCTCGGTGAAGCACGGATTCATCTATGTCGAACCATATACCATTTTCTGCTTTGGCCTTTTCTGTGCGCTTATTGCGGTAATAGGAATAAGCTGCAGGGAAAAAGTGCCACAATAAGTAGCCAACAAGGTAGACAAGCATGGCTCCCATGGCGAAAAGAGTAATAGTAGCAATGCCATGCAGTGTTGCATTATCAATGTCCAGCTTTTCTATAGCGAATAACAATTCGTTACCCATGTTCCTATTTTATAAAAGTCTCACTGATAGTCCACTGTTATTGCACTTCTAGTCCCTGGCAATTTCTTATATACTTGAGTTGTCTTACGTTCAAATATAGCAGCAATTGCAGCTTTAAGCTGTGCGCTTTGCCCATAAATTGGGCATCGCGCTAAACAGTCGGGCAAAACCTGCTGCTATGGACGTAAGACATCTGCGCGGTGTCCTATTTTATTTCTGGACCCGGTTATCAAAACTAAGGAGTCCAGAATGCAGTCCGACACGGAATATCGACAAAGTAAAAATGCGATTATTGCCAGCTATGTTTGTTATCGCTGGTTTTTTGCTTTAATAACATACGGCATCCTTGCTCTGTATGATTATCTCCTTTTTAGGAACACAAGACTTATATTTGGCGACAAGTTCCTCACTTTTGAGACTGGCGCTTTTACAACTAGAAGCAAAGAAATTCCTTATGAAGATATACTAAATGTGCGGGCCGAACAGTCACTGATTGGACGATGGTTTGAGTACGGGACCGTTACTGCGACTATGAAAGATAGAGCTGACACGATTGTTTTTAAATATGTCCATACGCCCGAATTAGTGCGCCGTGCGATTCAGAATCAATTCGTCGCATCTTCAAAGCACAAGATTATTTAAGCATCTCAAGGAGACGTCATTTATATACCAAGCTCGATATTAGCTAGTATGCTTCATGCGAAATATATTGCAAAGTAGGGCAACCAAGCGTATTATGCACCAAACATCTGTTCACCCTGGGGAGTTACATGTCATACATCAAGAGCGCACTGCATTACCTTAACGAGGAGGGCAGTCGTTTGGCTGCGTTTCTGACCTGCTTGGTCTTTTTACTGAGTGTGTTTGTGCCTACCGCCTCTGTAGCGGCGCAGGCAGTACAGGAGGGAAGGCAAGGCAACTTGCCGGGTGCTTTGGCTGAAAAGCCCACTCAAGCTGCCGAAGAAGTGACCGCTAAACCTGCTCTCGGCGAGAATCTGGACGCCAGCGACAAAGCCCAACCGATCCAGAAAGTCCGCGAGCTGGAAGACAAACGCACTGCCTTCAGCGACACATACCTTAACTCCAACGGCTCATTGACCAGGCGCGAGTACAAAGCACCGCGCTATTTCAAGCAGGATAACACTTGGAAGAAAATCGACACGACCGTCGTAGAAGATAAGAACGCTAGCGATTCTTCGAATTTCTTCGGTGAATTATATGGTTCTGCCCGCACCGGCTTCTCCGGCCAAACCACCTTTACGGTCAAAGATAATGATTGGCAGGCCCGCTTCGCCCCCAGCGACGCTGGTGTGTCCA
>CBFGXJ010000017.1:0-22126 GCA_965652795.1 uncultured bacterium | reverse complement strand
ATCCGCTTGTCGGTAATCTCAACGATCTGCGTCCGGTCGATACCTAAGTTGGTACCCGTCAGGCTCTTAAAGACCGACGGTGTTACATATAATTTCTGGACGTACATCGTTGTAGTATCGACAGCGAAGTCATTTACTTTACCAAGGCGCTGCTTGCTAACCGTCACGACCGGTTTGCCGAACAGGCTGAAGTTCAGCCGCAGCACATCCTGCAAGCGCACCAGCTCAGCCGGGTCGCTCAAGACGTCGTAATCATTGATGACAAAGCCCTGCGGGATGAGATCGCGGATGTCCTGGTACAGCATAATCAGCTGCCGGCCGCGGTTTTCGACATCCTGGCAGTAAAACCCTTCTATCTTGAGGTTATTGGGGTTGATGACCGGTGCCGTCGCTGTCGCCACCACGGTACCCGTGCGCAAACTGAGGACGGGCTGGTTTAAGATCATTCCACTCAATTGCAACATGCTGTAGCTTAGTATACTCCTTCGTCTTGGCCGGCGGCAACCTCATCGGGCAGTCATAGCATAGGAGCCCTCCCTTGTGGCGGGCGGAAGGGTCTGCTAGGGTTAGATATATGTTTGCCAAGCTTCGTGCGGCCGCCGAGAGCCCCTTCTTGCGTCAGAATCTGGTGTTTTTTATCGGCTCTTTACTGGTGGGCGGCTTCAACTACATCTATTACCCGCTGCTGGGTCGGCTTATGGAGCCGCACGACTACGGTGAAGTCCAAGCCCTGGTGGCACTCTTTATGCAATTGCTTATTTTCTTGGGCGTGTTATCGCAGGTAACCGTTAATATCGTTGCTAATTACACTGACGAAACACGCAAGCAGCGCGTTGTCTTCGAGCTTGAGAAGCTGGCGTTTATGATCGGGCTCGGCTTATTAGCGGTGGGCTGCATTGCCAGCTGGCAGGTGCGCGAGTTCTTTAAACTGGAGTCGGTTTGGCCGTTTATTACCTTATTGGTGGTAATTGTTATTAGTGTGCCGCTTACCTTCCGCACAGCCTATTTGCGGGCGCGGCAGCGCTTCGGCCTGGTGTCGGGGGTAAATGTCATCGGCGCTGCTGGTAAAGTGGCGTTGTCGGCACTGCTGGTCTGGTGGGGCTGGCAAACCTTCGGTGCGATTGCCGGCATTATGCTGGCGCAGGTATTATCCTTCGGGTACGCCGCCTATAAGACGCGCCAACTTGGCTTTATGCGGCCCGCCGGCACCAGGTACTTCTCGCGCCTGCAATTGAAGGAAATCCGGCCCGAGCTCAAGTACGCCGGCTTCGTCTTTATCTGCTCGATGGCCGTAATGCTGCTCTCAAGCATCGACATTTTCATCGTTAAGCATTACTTCGACCCGCAGACGGCCGGCGAGTACGCCGGTATCTCCACCGTCGCCCGGATCATCTTCTTTTTGACGGCGTCGATCTCGCAGGTGCTGCTGCCAGCCGTCAAGCTGGCCAACCCGGCCGCCGAGAACCGCAAGCTACTCATCAAATCATTCCTGTTTTTAAGCGTTACCGGCGGTCTGGCAGCCCTCATAATTGCTGTATTTTCTACCACCTCTGTCAAACTGCTTATGGGCAGCGATTACCTCAGATATGTCGAGCTTTTGCCGTGGTTATGTCTCGCCATGTTTTTGCTTTCTGTCATAAATCTTGTCGTTTCTTACTACATCGCTTTGCGCAAATATGAGGTGTTAGGTATAATCGTATCTGGTACTTGCATGACCGTGATTTTGCTTTGGGCCTGGCACGACTCTGTTCGTGATATTGTTGTGAACCTTATTGTTGGCAGTATCGCAATGTTGGGCTTATTTGTAGTATGGCGCGTCATGCATCTAATCCGATCATGGAGGAGCGATGCCCGTCCGAAAACTCATTTCAATAGTAATCCCCGCGTATAACGAAGCTCGTAACCTCGCGCCTTTGCACAAGGAGCTGAAGAAGGTTACTGCCGCTCTGCCGTATGACTTCGAGATTATCTTCGTCGACGACGGCAGCCGCGACAACACGGCCGAGATGCTGATAAAACTGGCTGATGAAGACCAGCAGATCAAGTTTATCCAGCTGGCACGCAACTTCGGCAAAGAGCCAGCCGTTACGGCCGGTCTGCACGCCGCCACTGGTGACGCCGCCATTGTCATCGATGCCGACATGCAGATGCCGCCCAGCCTAATGGGCGAGTTCCTGGAAAAATGGGAAGCCGGCGCCGAAGTCGTCGTCGGCGTGTTTGCCTCGCGGTCGATGAGCCCGATCCGGGCCGCTGGCGCCAAGCTGTTTTACCGCATCATGCGCTCGATCGCGCACACCAAGATCACCCCTCACGCCACCGACTACCGCCTGCTCGACCGCCAGGTGCTCGACGCTTTCAACGCCCTGACCGAGCGCAACCGTATCACGCGCGGGCTGATCGACTGGCTCGGCTTCCGCCGCGAGTACGTGTACTTTGAGCAGGCGCCGCGCCTGCACGGCGAACCGACGTATAGCTTCAGCAAGCTGATTACGCTGGCTATCAACAGCTTCACCGCCTACAGCCTGTTGCCACTTAAGCTGGCCGGCTACCTGGGCGCGTTTATTTTAACCGTTACGATTCCGGCTGGGCTATTCCTGTCGATCGAGCGCTTTTGGCTGGGCGACCCGTTCGGCTGGGGGATCAGCGGTACCTTCTTCCTGGCTATTTTGATTTTGGCCTTGATCGGGCTAGTGCTGGCGTGCCTAGGTCTGATGTCGTTATACATTGCGCATATCCATGCCGAGGTCATCGACCGGCCGCTATACATCACCCGTCGAACACCCCGGCCGCTGCCGGCCGAGGAGACGCGGTAGATGAAGCTGCTCTGGATAACCTGGAAAGACATCAATCATCCAGAAGCCGGCGGCGCGGAAGTAGTTTGCTTTGAGCTCTGCAAGCGTCTGGCCGCCGACGGCCATGAGGTGACGCTGCTTACCACTACCTACCCGGGCGCATCGGACGACTACCCTATCAAGGGCGTGCGCGTCATCCGGGCTGGCTCAAGCCGCTACCTGCACCCCTTCCAGGCGCTGTGGTATTACATCAAGCACCTACGCGGCTGCTACGACGCCGTCATCGAGGAAATCAACGGCGGCGCGCCGTACTTCGCCGTGTTCTTCGGCCGCTCCCGCCCACGTTACCTGCTGTACCACCAACTGGCGCGCATCAACTGGCTGTATGAGATCAAAAAGCCCTTTTCGTGGATCGGCTACTACCTAGCCGTGCCGCTGGCCACCCGCCTCTTGAGCCTGGCCCGCGTGCCGGTCATTACGGTATCTAAAAGTACCGTCGACGAACTGGCCAAATACGGCCTGAAGCCTGAGAACTCGCACATTATCTCGGAAGGACTGACCAACCAGCCGCTCAAAAGCCTGGACGGCATTAAAAAATTCGACCGGCCGACGGTACTGAGCCACGGCGGCATGCGCGCCATGAAGCGCACGATCGACCAAGTCAAGGCCTTTGAAATCGCCAAAAAACGCCTGCCTGAGCTCCAGATGAAAATTTCCGGCAGTTCCAGCGGTCCGTACGGCCAAGAGGTGATGCGTTACATCGAGACTAGCCCGTATAAGGCTGACATCGAGTACCTTGGCCGCACCACCGACGAGCAAAAACTCGAGCTGATGCAGCGCTCGCACGCCATCTTGGTCACCTCGGTCGAAGAAGGCTGGGGCCTGATCGTCACCGAGACCAACAGCCAGGGCACACCGGCCATCGTCTACGACGTTGCCGGTCTGCGCGACAGCGTCCGCCACATGCAAACCGGTTTGGTCACGGCCGAAAACCCGGCCGGCTTGGCCGATGGCATCGTTCAGCTCTGCTCCGACCCGGCCCTGGCACGCACGCTCGGCCGCCAGGCCTGGCAATGGAGCCAAGAATTGACATTTGAACAAAGCTACAACGATTTTAAAAAGATTTTGAGTATATGAAGCAACCCGTAGTATCCGTCATCGTTACCACCCGCAACAATCAGCCGACCATCGACGCCTGCCTGCAATCGATTGCCAATCAGACGTACCCGGCCATCGAGCTGATCGTAGTAGACAACCAATCCAAAGACAAAACCGTCGAAATTGCCAAGCGCTACACCAAGCTGGTCTTCGACAAAGGTCCGGAGCGTTCCGCGCAGCGCAACTTTGCCGTTTCCAAGGCCACCGGCAGGTACGTGCTCATCATCGACTCCGACATGGAGCTGACCAAAAACGTTGTAAAATCATGCGTCAACCGGGCTGAACAGGACGGACTTAGATCTGTCATCATCCCCGAAGAATCGTTCGGCGTCGGCTTCTGGGCGCAGTGCAAGCGGCTGGAGCGGTCGTTTTACGTCGGCCAGGACGACATCGAAGCCGCGCGCTTTTTCGATCGGGCCACATACTTGCAGATCGGCGGCTACAACGAGCACATGACGGGCGCCGAGGACTGGGACTTCAGCGAACGCATGCGCGAAGCCGGCGGCAAACCGGGCCGGATCAACCAGTTCATCATGCACAACGAAGGCCATTTCAAGCTTTTTACTGCACTAAAAAAGAAAATATACTATACTAAGGGCTTTACCCAGTACTACGCCAGCGGCGTAGCCGGTAGAAACAAAAAAGCATCGAAAAGCGCCTTAAAATACTACAAGTTATACCTATCCCAACCCCTTAAACTATTTAAGAATCCGTTTTACGGCTTCGGCGTACTCTTCATGAAGACCGCCGAATTCGCGGCCGCTGTCGTCGGCCTGGTACTCGCAAGGAGCAAGTAACAATGAGCAACATCGCAATGCTAAGTTTCGGCGACCTCGCCGCCCCTCGTAACGGCTACGTGCTGCGCTGCATCATGCTGGCCAAGCGCCTGCAGAGCGAAGGCAACAATGTGACCGTCTACCAGTTTGCCGACCACTCCGGCACAGTAGAACGAGACGGCCTGACGATCAAATCGATCGAAGTAGCGCATGAGAAGCCGTCGAAGAGCCTGCTCAAGAAATTCCTGGGCTTCGCACCGTTTAAAGAAGCCTGGTTCCCGGTTGACGGCTACCTGAAGCTGCGCGGCTTACGCAAAGAACTGGCGCAGTATGACGCATTTTACATCGAGAGCTGCATGCTGGTTAGCGCGATGGCAGCCGTCAAGCCGCTCGGCAAAAGGATCGTTCTCGACACCCACTGCATGAACAAAGACATCGCGCTCAAGATCAAGCAGTACGACAAGCTTTCCGGCACCATCCGGGCAGTCATCTGGCACATCATCGAAAACGGCATGACCAAGCGGGCCGACATAAACATCGCCATATCTGAAAACGACAAAGCTTTTATGAAAAAGCACTACCACGTACCGGAAGAGAAAATCCAGCTCATTCCGCACATCGTTGACCCGGCCATGGCCGAAAAGCACAGCCGTCGCGCCGAAGAACTACGCGCCGAATTCAGCCAAGGCTACCAGAAGATCGCCGCCTTCATGGGCGACATGGGCGCGGTGCAGAACATAGAATCAGCCCGGTTTATCCGCGAAGTCCTGGCACCGGCTACGCCCGAAGTGCATTACATTCTGATCGGCAACAACCCCGAGCATATCCCCAGCAAGGATAACGTAACCTACACCGGCTTCGTGGACGCCTTCGACCCCTATATTCTAGCGGCCGACTTCTGCATCGCCCCGATGACAATCGGCAGCGGCGTCAAAACCAAAGTGCTGGACTACTTAAAGTATGAGAAGCGCGTTATCGCCACACCGGTCGCCCTGGAGGGCATTGACCGGGTGGCCAGCGTGCGCGAATGCGGTATTGATGATTTCGTAGCAGCAGTAAAGACTGAAATTAAGGAGACGAGGTAGTATGACGAAACTAGCGATTATCAACCCTGGCGGCGTAACCAACTTCGGTGAGCGGGCCATTATGCTTGGCACCCTTTACCGCTTGCGCGAGCAATTCCCTGACGCCGAGATTGCCATCTTCGGGTACGAAACCCTGGAGACCGACGACCCGGATCTCTACCGCGAACTGGACACCTTCGGTGTGCGGTACTTCCCCTCGATCAGCTATGGCAGCAAACTGACGAAAGCGCTGCGCGCCGCCGGCATGTGGCTGGCGCCGAGCCTGGTGTGGCCGAAGGAAAGTTACGAATACCTGAAGGACGCCATCGTCTACTCGAAGGGGCAGGAGACCTTGACCGAAAACTACGGGTTCGTGCATTTCATCGACTCGGTGCTGGAGCAATTGCTCGTCAGCCGCTTCAACAAGAACGTGATTTTGTACGGCCAATCGATCGGCCCGGTCGCAAAATACACCGGCCTGGCCAAATGGATTTTGAAGCACTTTGCTAAGATTTATGTGCGTGACTCGAAGTCGCTTGAAGTTACTAAACAGCTCGGATACCCCGAGTCCCAGACCGAGCAGATCAAGGACCTGGCCTACACCGCCGTCGACCGCTACGACCTGAAGACCAGCTTCCAGCCCGACTCGCACTACTTGATCATCCCGAACGCCGCTATTTGCACCACGCCGGAAAACGAGGCCGCCTACGTCGCCAACCTGCGCAGCGTGATCGAGCTGCTGCTCGGCTCAGGCAAGAAAGTCGTCATCAGCAGCTCGGTGACCGACAAAGGCTGGAACAACGATTACCGCTTGTGCGAGCAGCTGGCCGACGAGTACGGCGGGTTGGAACTGCGCCACTACAAAGAATTGCGCGACCTCTTGATCGACATCAAGAATGCCAAGCGCGTAATTTCCTCGCGTCTGCACCCGCTGATCATGGCTACCGGCCTCGACATCAACGTATTTGCATTGTCGCGGTCGCACAAGGTGCTCGGGCTGTTGGGTGACTTGAACCTTTCAGAGTATATCGTTGACCCCTACCAGCCGCTCAACCAAGACGACGCGAGAAAGGCGCTCTAGCTCCCGCCTATGCTGGCTCTGCTGCGACGGATCATACACACGCTGGGCAACAACCGGCTGTTTGCATCCCTCGTGGCAGTGTTGGTGTTGGCACTGGCGCTGATTCACGTTAACTGGATTTTTGGCGGCAACGCGCTGACGTCCAGCGACTGGCCGTACTTCTTCCGCGACCTCATGACCAGCTGGAGTCCGGCACATCCGTTCTGGATCAACTTCGACGGGCTGGGGCGGGGGATTTCGCAGGGTAACTTCGTCTTCTTGTTCTCGGTTTATTCGGCGCTGGCACATCTGGGCGCCAATTTTGAACTCATTTCGCGGCTGTTATTCTTCCTGCCGGTGCTGATCGCCGCGCCGCTCGGGTCGTTCTTGGCGGTCAAATACGTAGTGCGCTCCAATGTGCCGGCGATCATGGGCGCGTTCGTGTATTCGCTCAATACCTACTTTATCGTCATCCAGGGCGGGCACATGCACCTGGCGGTCACGTACGCGCTGGCGCCGCTGGTGTATTTGTTTGCCATGCGCACCAAGGGCTTCCCGTATTTTTGGATGTTCTTTATCCTGTGTATCGTCGGGCTGTACGACATCCGCATGTCGCTGGTGATCTTGATCTTTGCGGCGCTGCTGGCCCTCTTTTATAAGGTTAAGACGCTGCTGGACTTTCGTGACTTCTTCATCAAGATGCTGTTTGGCGGTATCGTTTTTATCGGCTTCAACCTGTTTTGGATTTTGCCGCTGGCCTTTACCGTGCCGGGGCCGTTCGGCGTGAATGTGTTCGACCAAGCCGCTTTGAACTGGGTGGTATACGCCGATGCCTTTACGCTGCACCACCCGTTCTGGTCGTCGGAGGGCGTGACGGACTTTGTCTTCCAGCTGCCGCCGTTTTATGTCTTGCTGTTGCCGTTTTTTGCTTTCTTGCCGTTTACCTTCAAGCTGGTGGCGCGGCGCCGAGAACTGTTGTTTTACGGCATACTCTGCCTGGGCTCGATGCTATTTTTGATGCAAGGCAACTCGCTGCTGGGCGGCGCCTACAACCTGTTGTATGAGTCGCTGCCGCTGATGAGCATGTTCCGCGAGTCGACCAAAATGTTCTTTATTACCGGCTTTTGTTTTGCCATGCTGGTGGCGTTCGGTATACGCGAAGTGCAGCGGCGGGCCGCCAACAGCACATTGCAGCGCTGGGTGTTCGGCGCCACGCTCGCCGGGTTGATCCTTATCTTGCTGATGCCGGTGCGCACCTATGTGCTCGGCAACCACGTCAAGGCGTACCGCGGTGAGACGATCTCGCAGACCATGCGCGAGGTAAACGCCCTGGTTTCGCCCGACAACACCGAGCAATACCGCACCTTGTGGGTCTCGCGCGTGCCGAAGTTCGCCCACACCACGCCCCAAAAGCCCAACCTCGACGCTCTGGTACTAGCCAGCCTGTGGGGCCGGGCCACCAACCCCTTCGACTCGATGAGCTATTTGCGCCAAAGCAATGTGACGGGACTCTTAGACTTCGCCCGTATCCGCTACGTTGTGGTGCCGGCCGATAAAATCGACAAAAATTACCACCATTACAGCCGCTACGACGCCGCTCACTACCGCGACATTGTCTCGCAGTGGGGGCTAAAGAAAGTCTACGACAAAAACGGCACCGCCGTCTGGGAGAACCCCGGGTACAAGCCGCTTTTGTACCTTGCGACCGACATAACCATAGCCGACAAGCTGCCCGGTTTCTCGGGCCTCGCCGGCCAGCCTTCCTCCGCCTACCTGTTCTTAGACCAGAACAAATGGCAAAATAAAACCGCTACCGCGCGGGCGATCGGTTCCTCGGCTGAGCTGCAGGTCTTCAATCCGGAATTTTTGCGGGTTGAGAAGAATAAAGTGACTACCAGCGCGCCGTTGCCGGACGATACAAGCTACCAGCTGTACGCGCCCAAGGATGATGCACGTACGTCGGTCTTTGCGCCGCTTGAGCCGAGTGATTTCAACGGCAAAGCCATCGCCCTGGATACGCCTGACATCGATGGCAAAAACATGTACAGCAACGGGTCGTTCGAGGACAACCGCCCATTTACCTTGATCGACGCCAACAACTTCGACCGCACCTCACTGGCCTCCAACCGGATCAAAGGCACGTTGGTCGGCGACGCGACCGATGGCAAGCGCGCCCTCGAAATAACCGCCCGGCGCCACATCGCCGACCTCACCCAAGAGCTGACCGGCTTCGACAAAAATGCCTACTATCTGATTTCGTTCGATTACAAATACATCGCCGGCCCGGCACCCCTGGTAGGCCTTGACCCCTATGAAACGGAACCGACCAAGCGCCTGACGCCGCTGCCAACCGACAAACCCGGCCAATGGACCAAATACCAGAACATCGTCAGTCCGGGCCAGTTCGGCGACGAAGCCCACCTGCTGATCCACGTACCGACCCGGCCTAAGCAGACCTTCGACAGCAAAACGCTGGTCGACAACATCCGTGTCTACAAGCTGCCCTTCGCGCCCCGGGCTTACCTGAAGAGCACTAGCGTGCCGGCCAAAGACCTGCCCCTGACCGCCATTCAAGGCGACGCCACCCGCCGGATCGTAACCGTGAACGGCCTTACCAAGCCGCGCCTGTTTGTGTTCTCAGAAACTTTCGACCCCAACTGGAAGCTATACATCCGCAAAGCCCAGCACAGCGCCTCGCCGTCGCTCCAAGTAGCTGAGGCGCGCCATGTCATCACCAATGGCTACGCCAATGGCTGGTGGATCGACCCCTCTAAACTGCCGGCATCAATACAAAACGACCCAGGCCGCTACGAACTTACCCTCGAGTACGCGCCTCAAGCTTGGTTCTGGTACGGTATCTTGTTCAGTGGCACTATCACAATGAGCGCCGCAACCTACTATATCGTCATGCGCAGCTGGCGGCGCCGCCGTAAATGGATGTTGCATAAATGATGCAGTGGCTGCGCCGCGTCGCACTCTTTTGGCCCTACCTGCTGGCCACCGGACTGATTCTCGGCCCCCTGCTGGCACCGGGCTATGTGCTGGCGGTGGACATGGTTTTCTCGCCGCATACCGCCTGGCCCGAACAGCTGACCAGCGCTTACCCATACCATGCGGCTGTGCATCTGGCAAACAGCCTCTTGCCAGGTGACTGGGTACAGAAAATCGTGCTGGCAAGCGCCTTTATGCTGAGTGGCGTCGGCGCCCATCGTCTGCTGTTGCATCTGCAGCCGGAACGGGTAAAGGCCGGCGTATGGCAAGCGGGCGTGTACGTCGGCGCCCTGTTGTATATGGCAAATCCGTTCGTGTACAGCCGGTTCCTGGCCGGACAATACCTGCTGCTGCTGGGATATGCCCTATTACCGGTGTTTTTCTTGTGTTTGTGGCGGTTTCTGCAGCAGCTGAGTGTGATGCTGGCAGCAAAAACTACCTTGGTGGCGGCGGTGATAGCCGTTTTTTCACTGCACATGCTGGGCCTGGCGATTAGTATTGCCGTCGTTTGCGGCCTGGTCCGCGCCTGGCAGTGCCGGCGGCAAACCGAGTGGCGACAGCAGGTTGTGCGCTGCGGCGGCATCGGTCTTTTAGTGCTGGTCGGGCTCTGCAGTTACTGGATAGTGCCGCTGCTGAGTGGGCAGGGCGAGCAAGCCGCCACCATAGCAAGCTTCTCCCAAGCCGACCGGGACGCCTTCCAGGCCGTGGGCGGCGAGCTGGGCTTGCTCCCTAACCTGCTTGCACTGCAAGGCTTTTGGGGCGATGCGCGCAATCTGTACCTGTTGCCGGCGGACTATTACTCGTGGTGGCTGCTGCCTACCCTGGCCCTGTGGGCATTGGTAGCCGTGGGCGTAAGCGCGGCATGGCGCCATACGAAAGCCCTGGTCATTGTTTTTGGCTGTCTGGCAGGCATCGGGCTGGTGATCGCTGCCAGCACGGCCGTACCGGTTCTGCGCAGCGTCAGCGCCAGCCTGACCGATGTCGTGCCGTTTGTCGGCGGTTACCGCGAGCCGCAGAAGTTCGCCGCCTTGATAGCGCTGGGATACGCTTATTTTGCGGCCTGGGGAGTAGCTTCGATCATACAGTTAGTGTCAGGCGAGCACCTGCGGCGGCTGGTATTTGCCCTGGGCTGTCTTCTGCCGCTGCTGCTTGCGCCGTTACTACCTTGGGGCGGCCGCGGGCAGCTTGCGGCGCATCCGTACCCTGCGTCCTGGCATCAAGCTAATACGTATTTGAAGCAGCAGGCTGCAGATACACAAGTAGTCTTTTTGCCCTGGCATCAGTACCTGCCGGTATCGTTTGCAGAGGGCGTCACGGCCAACCCGGCTCCGGCATTCTTTGAAGTGCCCGTTATCGTGAGCAACGATCCCGAGCTTGGAGGCACCAGCGGCTACGCCCGGCAAGCCGACGCACGGTCGCAGGTTGCCAGCCTCCTGGCCGCGCACCGAGCCAACCCCGGCACCGCGCTTGCGGCTGGTCTACGCAGCCTGAACGTCAGTCACATTCTGCTGGCCCGCGAGTTTGATCATGCCGATTACGCGTACGTAGATCGTACGCCCGGCATAGAACGCGTTAAAACCTATACCGATCTGGTACTCTATAAGGTAGAAAAGGAATAACACGATGGGCTATGAAAAAGCACGCTCACGCCGTCGCCGCCTGATAAGGCACTGGTTGCGCAACCGCGGCACCGGCCAGCCGGCCACCATTGATGAAATCGTCGGTTTTTTGGGCCGGACCGCCTGTAAAATCGCCTTGGGGCTTATTGCCTTCGCCGCTTTGCTTTCCTTCCTTGCTCCGAACGAATCCATCGAGGAAACCCTGCAGATCACGTACATTTGCCTGGCGGTGGGCTTAATTTTACTGGTTGCGGAGCAAGTCTTAGCAAAAATTACAATAAGGAAAAGGGTTGATCATTCAGGCAATACCCAGTAAAATGAAAGTTCATATTACGTAAGGAGTGCATGGCCTTATGAGTAAGATCGGACGAGTACTAAAGACGCTTGCAACTGGCAAAATGCTGGTTGGCGGTATCTTAGTAGGTGTGATCGTAGTATTCAGCGCATCAAGCGTTGCCAATGCTGCGCCTAGCTACTTTGATGTTGAAAAGCCGTCCTCGCCCTCTCAGTGTGAAGGTTTCACCACCTCATACCACTGGGAATGGCGTTGGGAGCGTCACACGAGCGGTCCATGGTGGACGTGGTTCTTCTGGGGCCATTGGGTACAAGTACCTCACCAGACACCAAACTGGAAGGAGCTTGGCTTCTCCAGCAAGGGTCAGTGTATCCGCTACACGACCACCGAAGCACCCGACAGTCGTCGTGACTGCCGCGACGGTGGCTGGTGGCGCCTCGGCTTCAACAGCCGCGGTCAGTGTAACGCCTATGTCCGTCTGCACGGCGGCGGCGGTTACGGTGGCGACGCTTAAATAAAGCGTAGCCCTGCCAGAGGAGACCTTCCGGAAACGGGAGGTCTTTTCTTTTTGACGGCTATTAGACGGCAGCTGCGCGGGCTGGCAACCTAACTGCGGCTTATGATCGACCATGACGCACCATTCGCCTGCACTATTATTACATCCCACTGCGCACTTAAAGACCGTACACCGGCGCCATCGATCGTCTGGCTGGCTGTCGTACCAACCGTAACGGCATTGCCGCTGCTATCAACCTTTTTAATGGCAAATATCCGGCCGGTACGTCCCACTGCACTTGGCAACGTTACTTGAAAGCTGCCGCCGCTTGCATCGCACTCAACCGTGTGATCAGTATTGGTAAGCGTGTATGCGGCATTGCGGGCAGTTATAGATTTGACCGACCCTCCATCGACATACGCTTTGGTAGCAGCATCCGTAGCTGTAGTTGGTTCGGCCAGGTTGCTTATACGCCTGGCGGCAACATCTAGACCGTTCAATGACCATACCGCCGTAACGTCGGCCGTCAGATGGTTGGCGACCAAGTTAACGGTGCTCTGTGCCCGCAGTGTAAGCTCGTTCGTGCCGCCGACATTAAAGATTGCCGCCCGCTCGGTACCATTACTGCGGAACCGGAGGGTGCTGTTATTGGTCGCCAAAGCATCAAGCACCAGGATATCGCCGTTACCTCCCGCCAGTGTCAGCGGCTGCCAGAAGACATTAGTCGTCGGCCCGGTATTTAGCGCGCCGGCCGCGTTGTAGTGGCGTGCCAAGGTAGAGGTGTTCATGATATTGCCACGCTGGTACAGACGCATATTCGGAATGACATCGAGATACCGCTCTACATCAATGACGATGCCATGGTTATTGATCGTTCCGCTGGCAGCATAGTTATCGGTAACGATGGCTTGCTCGGCAGCAATATACATGTGGGCATCGTTACCGGCAATGGCCGATGTATTGCCGTCGAGGATCTGATTGTTTTGAATACGTAGGTACTTTGCAAAGGCAACAATGGGAATATTGGTGCAGCCCTCAATCTTATTATTGGTAATCTGCAAGTCACGGCAATCGAGGACGCGCGTGCCGGCTTCGGTAGTCGTCTTGGCGTAAATGGCGTTGTCTTTGGCGCCTTTAAAGATGTTGCCGTCGACAATGACATTCTCGCACGAGAAAACCGTGTCGGCGGTAATATACCACGGCGTCTCGGGGTCGGCATCGGTTTTATAGCCGCCCTTGAACTGGATGCCGTTCGGCAGCCCGACGGTAGAACCGAAACTGTAAAAGGTATTGCCGGTAATGAGCGTGTTCTGGGCCTGGTTTACAAACAATAGCGCCTGCTCGAACTGGTTCCCGCTGATGATATACGTGCCGCGGCCGCCGTAGGTGATCTGCGCTGCCGCCACGAAGCAATTAATCATACGAAACTGCTCGGTGTTATAGACGCTAAGGCCCGGCCAGTTTGAGGCGATACCGACCCACCGACAGCCCTCAAACGACACATCCCGCCCGGCCGTGACCGTTACCACCTCCCAGTCAAGCGACGGTGCATTCGAGTAGTCGAACAAGCAGTTTACCACCCGGATATTATTGGCTTCAAAGTTGTCTGAACCGCCGGCAAACTTACCCACCACTAAGGCGGCGTAACTTTCTGGACCTTGGTTGATAAAAGCGACGTTCTGGACCAAGACGTTGCGGCACCACGGTATAGCCAGGCCGTAGCCGCGCGCGCCCATGTTGTTTTGGTCGATAGTCAGGTCGCGGACTACGACGTTGTTCGTAACCACCGGCCCGGTACCGCTGCCTATGTCTATCATCGACTGGGCGCTGTTGAAGCTGCGCCGGATGATGGTTTTGCCCTGGCCTGCTCCCCGGATGGTAATATTGCTGAGGTTATGGAAGACCACCTGCGAACCCAGGTTGTATACACCTTCTTTAATGAACAGCTAAGCACCGGCCGACTGCGCTGCCGCCAAGGCGGCCAACAATGCCATGCGGAAGTTGGCGTACGCCGATACGGCGTAATCACCCGACGTCAGCCCGAGCGTGACGCACGTCCGCGTATTGCCGGCCCCAGTGATGGCACCCGCCACGCTGCTATGCAGATCAGACAGCGGAATGCCGCCCGCCGGTTTAACGTACTTATCAGCAATCTCCGCGATCGCGGCAGAGACTTTGAGCGTGCCGTCCTGATTATGCTCAACGCTTAGAAAATCATTTAAAATATCGCCCCAGGCGTTGTGATCGCCGCCGGGAACCGGTAGTCGTGTCATGGCCAGTTTTGCCCTTATTTAAGAGTTTAACGTGGTCATGCTTTCCTCGTCCTGGCGATACTACTCTCAGTTGCCCATTGGTGTCAAGCCCATTTTAGCGCTAAAAATGATGTGAAAATTCACCCAGCCTGACGGGCGCTGAATACTTATGAATGGTATCGTTTTAGCATTGACACTCCGCCCGCCAAGGACCTATTATAAGCATTAGAGGAATTCGGCGGAGTTCGTGACTGGACAGCCTTGGGGGCCGTCATAATCGATCCTTTTAAGGTGAGGTTTTTCGTGCGGCAAGCCCTAAAGCAACTGGTTCGCTCCTGCATTATGGTCGGCATCTTAGCTGGCTTCGTTGGCAGTTTGCTTTTGCCAGCGACACATACATCGGCAGCCACGACGGTCACGGTTGATCCGGCTTTTAACGGTGGCTCCGGCTTTAATGGCACAGTTGAAGATGCAGTCCGGCAATCCGACGGCAGTATTATAGCCGTTGGAAGCTTTACGAGCTACAACGGCGTAGCCGTGCCGGGGATTGCACGCTTACAAGCCAGCGGAGCACTGGACAGCGCCTTTAACGTCAACGTCGGCACGGGCGCAAACGGCGCTTACACGACTGTTGCATTGCAATCGGATGGCAAGATTATCGTCGGTGGTTTGTTCAGCAGTTTTAACGGCACGTCCGCAGGCAATATTGTTCGCTTAACCGTAACGGGCAGCCTCGACGGCGGCTTCGGCATCGGCACCGGCACCAACGGCCAGGTTATGGACATTGCCGTGCACAGCGACGATAAAATCGCCATCGGCGGACAATTTACAACCGTCAACAGCATTACCCGTCAGCGCATAGCGCAGTTGACAAGCACCGGTGCGGTGGACGGCACCTTCAATTCGTCGAACGGCGCCAGCGGAGACGTATATTCGGTGGTATACCAGCCAGACGGGAAACTGCTACTGGCCGGGACATTCGGCGTGTACAATAGTGCTTCGCGCGTCCATGTCGCCCGCGCCAACACGAATGGCACCGTAGACACCAGCTTTACCCCCGGCACGGGCGCAACCGGAGTTTTCCTCAAGATACCCGGCGTCCAAGCCGACGGCAAAATCTATTTGTCGGGCAATTTGATAACCTCGTACGACGGCACGGCCGTTGACTGTCTTTTCAGAATCAACAGCGACGGCACGCTGGACAATACGTTTAATAACCAAAACGGCATGGGCACGTACGTCAATTCGATCTACGAACAAACGGACGGCAAGCTGGTACTGGCCGGGAATTTCGGTCACTGGTCCGGCCAAGCCAACAACCCTCACATTGCACGGATCACTGCCGCCGGCGCTCTCGACGCCACCTTTGACGCCGGTACCGGCTTCAACGCGGCCGTGACTAATCTGCTGCCTATTGACGATGATAATTTCTTTGTTTTAGGATACTTCACTTCGTATGACGGCGTTGCCGTCGGCGGCATAACCCAACTGCAGCTCACCAAACAAATCGCCGGCACGGTATATACCGACGAAGGCGCCACGCCGATTGCCGCCGGCAAAGCGGTGCGTTTGTACGTTAATGGCGTCAACTCCGGCTTAAGCGACACGACCGACGCGGGCGGAGCCTACGCCATCGAGGGTGCGGCCGTCGATGCGCTGAACGGCGGCGAAGTCCTAACCCTCTTCATCGACAACCAAACCGAAAAAGGCATTACCGTCACCAAAGCGACCGGCGACACCATGACCGGCATAGACATATACCAGAACTACCTCATACCCCGCTCTGACAACGGCAGCCCGCTGACGGCAGCCAACCTCATCCAGGGCACGCGTGCCATCGGCGACAGCGATGTGACGACCCGTCTAATATTCTTCGGCAGCTCGCCGGTTACCAGGATCATCTTGCTCATGAATGAGTTATACATTCCGGCCGGACACAGCTTTGATGTCAGCAGCCTGAATGAGTTCGAGATCATCAGTTCAGGCGGCGCCGGCCATATCGACATAAACGGCACCTTGACGGCTGGAAGCACCAATCTGGAGCTAAACGGTAACTGGGACCTGGACAGCGGCGGTACCTACTCGGCATCGGGCAATTCAATTACATTTACCGGCAGCCAGACCCAATATCTCATCCATGCGCCGGCTATGCCATCTCATATCATCGTCAACGCTGCAGGCACCAACAAAGTAATGCTTCAAAACAATTTGAATCTCGGCAGCCTGAACCTGACCGTCCAATCGGGCTACCTGGACCTGAATGGCCACAATTTAACGATGAACGGCGGTACCTTTAGCAATATGCCGGGTTCGACCGCCGACGGCGGCATCCAGCTGCAAGGCAGCGAGACAGTTACCTTCAGCGGCGGCACGACCCAAGACAGCGACTCGGGCGTTTGGCTATACTACGGCGACGGTACGGGCGCTGCTACGACACACACAATCAAAGACTTCGGAGCGAACGATTACTACCAATTATTTATTAACGATACGAGTGGCAGCAACCGCGACACGTTTTTAGCGAGCAGCGGCCTTAGCGTCGGCCGCAATCTTATGATCGATAGCGGCACCGTCGACATGAACGGCCAAAGCTTGAGTGTAGGCCGCGACTTATGGCTGGGCGTGCAAAGTGCCAACGGTGTGTTCTTGGGAGGCAGCGCGCCCATTACGGCCGCAAACCAAATCCTGATCGTCGATGGGACCTTTACGGCTACGAACGGCCAAATGCATGCAGTGAATGGCTTTTCGCAATTCGGCGGTACATTCAATCACGCCGGTGGCGACATTCTTATCTCCGGCGGGCCATCGGCTCCGCTCAGAGCATCGGATCCGCTGAACGATGTTCGCATCGATGGAGCATCGGCCGAGTCGTACCAGGTGGGAGACCTTGAGCTGGAAGGCAGCTTCGTAATTGCCAATGGCAGCTTTACTGCCAGTACAGGTGCGCTCGTTATTGGTGAAGACCTTATAAATAGCGGCGCGTTTACCGCGCCCAGCGTCACTATGAGCATTGCCGGCGACTTCATTAATCAAGGCACCTTCGCCCACAACGGCGGCACAGTTACCTTTAACGGCGGCATCCAAAGCATATTCGGCAGCACTGACTTCAATACCGTAACCAAAACGCAGCAATTACCCGGCTCAAACGGCCTGTACATCGAAGAAGACGCCGTCATCGGCATCAGCGGCACATTGACGATGCATGGCAGCAGCGGCGCGCGCACGCAAGTACGCACCGTCAATAACAGCGGCTCTGTGCTGAATGATGGCTCAACTTCGGTTATCAGTTTTAACGGTTTTGGCGGCTTAGGGCAATTTGCCGGCAGTTGGTTGGATGTGCGCGACAGCATCGCCCTGGACATCAACGGCGCGGTCAGCCTGCCGCTGAACCCGGCCAACTCATTGAACGCCGGGCGGAACGGCGGCTGGTTCGGCCTGTCTATAAGCGGTCTGGCGGACGGTGCCGAGCCTGGTACACCGGCTACTTTTACGGTAACAGCCGCAGCCGCAAATGCAACCGGATCACCTGTACAAATAACCTACGGCTTCAGCGGCGGCACGGCCACCAGCGGCACCGACTACGACGCTACGGTCAGTCCGGTCAGTCTTGCGAATAACGCTACGACGACGACCATTTCGGTGCCGGTCGTCGACGATACGATGCACGACCCGAGCGAAACGATCGGCATGGCCCTGGTATCGGCAAGCGCCGGCAGCGGCTACGACATCGTCAGCACTGCCGCCACCCGGACAATCACCGACGATGACGATGATGACGGTGACGGCGTGGCAGACGCATTGGAAGACCTTGCACCCGGCGGAGACGGCAACGGCGACGGTATTGCCGACAAGACCCAGGCGACCGTAGCCACCAACGCCAATCCCGCCACCGGCCAGTACACAACGCTCGCCATTACCAACAGCTGCACACTGGTCGACGGCTACCATGTCACCGTTGAGGGCGACCTGGGCGCTACCGATACCGGCTACGATTACCCGTTAGGGCTGAATGACTTCAGTATCCAGTGCGGCACGCCGGGCGAGTCGGTCACGGCAACGTTTTACTACGATCAAACGTACGACGACGCAAGCTATTCCTACCGTAAGTTCTACACCGGCGACGGCACCTTCGGCGATATCAGCTCTCAGGTAACCATCGACACCGCCACAGTAAATGGCACTCCCGTGACCACTACGAGCTACTCGCTGGTAGACGGCGGACCGCTCGATGATGACGGCACCGCTAACGCCGCCATCATCGATCCGGCCGGTCTGGCGGTTCGGCGATCCGTCATGCAAACTATCGTATCAAGCGCCGCCGGGGCAGGCTCAGCCGCTTTGGCCGCAACCGGCCGTCATACGATTGCCGTAGCCGCCACAGCCATCGGCATTGCAGGGGTCGCCGTGTGGGCGTACCGTCTGCGCCGCCCGGCAAAAGCCTAAGTATTTACTGTTCTTCCATGACGGCTTTGATGTCGTCATATGAGAAGCCTTGCCGCGCCAGGTACTGCATCAGCTTGATGGGCTCGGCCTTGTATTTGGGCAGGCTGCGCTTTTTCTCGACGAGTGCGCGCAGCGCCGTCCGCTCATCGGTGTCGTCCTCGGCTAAAACCATTTCGATGATATCCGCAGATAGATGCTTCTGACGCAGTTCTTGCACGAGCCGCCGCTTACTGACGTTTTTCAGCAGCCGGCGGTTCGCCACCCAGGCGCGCGCAAAGGCGGCGTCATCGGCCAGGCCCAAACCGCGCAGCCGCTCTATAATTTGCCTGGCCGCAGCGTCGTCTACTTCTTTGCGGCGCAAGTACATCGCTAGCTCCCACTCGCTGCGCAGCCGCATCGCCACGTAACGCAGGGCCGCACCGTAGGCTTTGTCGAGGCCAGCTAGTTTCTTCAGCCGGCGCAGCTCGGCGGCGTCCAGTTCTTGGCCGCTGGCCAGGCCGCTCTCGATCAGCCCGGATTCGCTCAACGAGAACGCATACGCCCCGTCTACGAACACCGAGTACCGCCCCGCCCGCTTCACCTGCTGTTTGATCGCCGTTATCTGCATACCTTCAACCCTTTTCGTTACTGCATGGTATCACACCTTGGTTCGCTCAGCCGTATGCTATATCGCTTATGTTAAGTTTTTCGCTGTTATTTTGTAAGCCAAACTACACAATTGAGAAATCACTAACTATAAAGAAAATGGAGGAACAAATGCTACGAGCCAGACAACGCGTCACTCGGGCACTCCAGCGGGCCAGACGATTCTCGTCCGCTCATACCACTAGCAGCCGGAAAGAGAGGCGGCCTCGGACATATGTCAGAGCAGTCTCTTTTTTAGTGCTCGCAGCGGTATTCGTTTTCGCTAGCGGCTCACCGGCCCTGGCAGCCAACATCAAGCCAAACAGCGAGCGCGGCATCGAAATGAACGTGCGTGATATGCGCGCTTTTCTCGACAGCGCCGAAGACAAGCAACTCGGCCACGACAAACATGGCCTTCAAAAAGAAGCCGACGGCTTCTACAAGCGCGGCTGGGGCAAATGGAAATTCTGGGACAAGCACTATTGGCGCACCTGCCGCGTTGTTAACAAGTTAAGTAAGTTCATGGAGCGAATCGAGCGTATGCAAACGCAGCGGCCGAGCGCCACGCTCGAAGAACTCTACACCCGGGCTTATGCGCTGCGTCAGGACATCCTGATGTCGATGCCCGACGACAAGCGCTGCGAGGGCTTTGGTAACCTCGGTAAAGAGCCGGCTTCAAAGGTGACTTCGTCCGACAACACGCATGTTGCCATGACGGTTGACTTCGGCCAGCCCTCGCTGACCACCGTTAAAGCCAACAACCAAACCTTCACCCGCGTCCACGTACCTGGCGTAGAGGAAATGGTCGGCACACCCGGCCAGCCAGCCATCCCGATGTGGCGCACGTTGGTCGCCCTACCGCAGGGTGCCGACGTAAAGATCAAAACCAACCAGGCGCGCCTCGGCACGACTATGCGCCTGAACCTGGTACCCTTCCAGCACCAGGCCGTCGACCAGCAAGCTCCTGTCTTCGACGGTGAAGGCGTTCCTAAAGAACCGCCGATGAAGACCTTTGCCGACAAGCCGTTCGCCTACAACGCCGAGGCATACCGCACCGACCGCACCCTACCGGCAGAGCCCTGCAAAGTAACCCCGATGGGTCAATACCGCGACGTCCAAATGGCACAGCTGGAATGCACCACCGCTCAGTACAACCCGGTCAGCGACGAGTTTCGCATGCTGAGCGGCATGAACGTCGAAGTCGTCTTTGAAGGCGGCAATGGCAAGTTCATCACCTCGCGCACCTTTAGCCAGTTTGAAAGCAGCGCCAAGCTGTCAACGGAAGCCGCTATCAACCGGGGTGACCTTAGTAAGTACGTCGAGGCGATCGATTTCGCTGATCTGCCCTGTTCCGGCGAGGAATTCTTAATCCTCACCCACCCCGACTTCCGTGAAGCCGCCAACCGGCTGGCCGACCACAAGCGGGCCCGTGGCATGTCGACCAACGTCTTTAATGTTGGCGCGGGCACCACGCGCGACACCGCCGAAGAAATCGACACTTTCATCGAAGACCGCTACGACGACTGTAAAGTCCGGCCCTCGTATGTGATGCTGCTGGGCGACGCTGAGTTCATCCCCACCTTCTATCCGGCGGGGATGGCAGACAATGCCGGTAGCGACTTCCCGTACTCCAACTACGTCCAAATTCTGTTTGACGCCTTCTTCCCTGACTTCGGTTTGGGCCGCGTACCGGTAGACACGCTGGCGCAGGCCAACACCGTCGTCGACAAGATCGTCGACTACGAAGCCAGCCCGCCCAGCCTGGGCCTTGGTAACGGCGCACCGTTTTACACCAGTGTCGGCCTGGCATCACAGTTCCAGTGCTGCCGCATGAATGCCAACGGCACGCCGGCCAACAGCCAGGCTGGTACTGACCAGCGGGCCTTCATCGAGACCTCCGAATTCGTTCGGAACCAGATGGTCGACCGCGGCTATACCGTACCACGGCTGTACACCCGCACCGTAGACAACGGCGGCTACTGCTTGCAGCAGAACGCCAGCGGCACCTGTACCTTAACCCAAGCCGCTTACAGTGGAGATACCACGCCGCGGCGGTACTTTAACGGCACCCTTCTGCCAGGCGCGATTGGCGCGGGCAGCGGTTTTGCCTGGGACGCCGATGCGACCGATATATCCGCCGCCTGGAATGACGGCCGGTTCCTCTTCATCCACCGCGATCACGGCTGGCCTGGAGGCTGGGGCGACCCGGGCTTCTCGACCGGCAACGTTGACGCCCTGTCTAACGGCGACCGCCTGCCAGTCGTTTGGAGCATTAACTGCGCCAGCGGGCTCTTCGACAACGAAACAGCCGGCGGCACGTACAGCACCACCAACGGCGGCGTTTACTTCGCCGAGCGCTTACTACGCAAGGCCGACGGCGGCGCCATCGGTGTAATTGGCGACACGCGCAACAGCCCGACCTGGGCCAACAACGCCCTGACCCGCGGCTTCGCCGACGCCGTCTGGCCAGCTACCGTGCCTAGCTTCGGCGGCAACAGCGCCAAAAAACGCCTCGGCGACACGCTGAACTGGGGTAAGGTCTACCTCGCTTCACAG
>CBFGXJ010000016.1:0-23511 GCA_965652795.1 uncultured bacterium | reverse complement strand
CCGACGGCCTGCCGGCCGTCTACACGGCCGCCAACACCCAGGTGTTTGAGAGCTATTGGGGGACGGGAGGGATGGTGCGGACGGGGGTGGTGGCGTAGGACTCCTTAAAAATGGTATAATCAACACCAAAGAAGCCAAATAGCGCTCTAAAGGACAAAGAGGACAAATATAGTGCAGTGGTTAAACCAGATTGTTGATGAATTAGTGGCTCGCCACCCTGATGGTGAGATTTTGATCGAGTCCGGCGGCTCCCCTAGCGGTACCCATCACCTTGGGCACATGCGCGAGTTCGTCACGGCCGACGCGATATTGCTTGAGTTGCGGCACCGGGGCAGGCAAGCGCGCCATATTTATTTTGTTGATGACCTGGACGCCTTCCGTAAAGTACCGATTGATATCCCGGCAGAATATGAACAGTATCTCGGCATGCCGCTATGCGACATTCCGGCTCCGGATGGCTCCGGTCAATCGTATGCCGACTATTTCTTGCAGCAGCTTAAAGACGCAACGGCCGCGCTAGGCGTAGAAGTAACCTTCATCCGTGCCCATGAGAAATATCGCGCTGGATTCTTTGTGCCGGCTATTGAACGTTCTCTCGAGCGCATTCCGCAGGCCAAGCGTGCCCTAGAACTCGTTGCTGGACGCAAGCTCCCTGATGACTGGACGCCGATCCAGGTGCTCGAAAACGGCCGCTTGAAAAACCGCCGTTTCGTGGGTATTAATACCGAACAAAAGACCGTTGCATATATCGATGCGGGCGGTGTAGAGCGGCAAGTACGCTACGACGCGGGCGAGGTAAAGCTTGACTGGCGCCTGGATTGGCCGGGCCGTTGGTGGCTGCAGCAAGTCCAGGCCGAGCCTTCCGGACGTGATCACATGACAAAAGGTGGGTCCTACGATACAGGCATCCAGATCATGCGTGACGTGTATGAAGCTGAGCCGCCTTATCCAGTTGCGTACGACTTCATCAACATGGCCGGCGACACCAAAAAAATGAGCGCCAGCAAAGGTACCGGCCTGGACGCCGTTGAAGGCTCGCAGATCATGCCACCAGAGGTAGTACGCTACTTCATTTTGCGCGCCGCACCTAGTAAGCGCCTGTACTTTGACCCGGTCAATGGCGTCGTGCAGCTGATGGATGAGTTCGCCGCCCTGGCTGCCAAACCGGACCGCACCGAGAGCGAAGAGCAGCTTTTGTACATCTGTACGCACGGCCAAAGACAAAAAACCGTCAGCCGCATACCGTTCTCGCATCTGGTGGCAAGCTATCAGGCATCACTTAAAGACCCCGAGCGTACGCTTGAAGTCATCAAGCGTACCGAGCACGCCCGCACCGCCGAAGAAGACGCCGAAATCATCCGGGCCGAGCTGCGGTTCATCGATAACTGGCTGGAAAAGCGCGCGCCTGAGGACGTCAAATTCGCTCTGAGCGAATCCGTCGACCCCGCCGATTATACCGAGCAAGAAAAGCTGTACCTCAGCCGTTTGGCCGAAGTGGTCGCTGAGGCGCCCGAAGCTGCCGATGGCGGCTGGTTCCACAACGCCATTTATGAGCTTAAAGACGAGCTGGGCATGGCGCCTAAAGAGCTCTTCACGGTGCTGTACCGGGCGCTCATTGGTAAGCCGAGCGGTCCGCGCGCTGGCTGGTTTTTGAGCATCTTGCCGCGTGAGTGGCTTCTCAAACGGTTGCGCCTGCAAGGGTAGGGCGGATTTTGCCGAAGAGCCCTAGACGGCGTCATCAAAAACGGTTATGCTACCAGTAAGGGATACTATAACTGGGGGACGCTTCATGCGCAGCACGCCTGCAATCGAACTTCTAAAGAACAAAAAAGTTATCATAAGCATCGTTGCCGCTATCATTGTGGCCGTAGCTGGCTTGATGCTTCTGGCTGCCCGGGCAGCGACGCAGTACGCCTCCGTCGAGCCGGAGCAGGGGACGGTAACAGCGCCGGCTACGATTATCAGCGACCAGAATGCTGCGGGCGGCAAAGCCTTGCTGTTCGGCGCTGGCTCGCAGAACCCGAACCCCAATCCGAACCCGAACCCCAGCGGCGTCCGCGGCGCCACGCTTTTTACCTTCCGTCCTAGCGATTGGGCTGGCCGTCCGGCGGTGATTTATGACAACCAAGTAGGCAAGTGGTACGGTGACTGGATCGCTGAGAGCGCCGTAAAAGCGAAGGTGGCCGAGCAAATGAACGCTGCGCCCGCCAACACCTTGCCGCTGCTGGTGGCCTACAGCATCCCCGGGCGTGACTGCGGCGGATACTCGGCCGGCGGTTCGGGCAGCTCAGCTGCATACCGCAGCTGGATCCGCCAGTTTGCGGCCGGCATCGGCAACCGCAAGGCTATCGTCGTGCTCGAGCCGGATGCACTGGCACAACTGCCATGCTTGCCGGCAGCTTCCCAAACGACCCGTCTGGCCGACATTGCCGACGCGGTCTCGGTACTGAAGAGCCAAACACAAGCCTATGTATACATTGACGCCGGTCACAGTACCTGGGGCGGCAACACGCCGGATGTCATGAGTCAGCGCTTAAAGCAGGCCGGCGTTGCGAACGCGCAGGGCTTCTCGCTCAACGTTTCGAACTTCCAGGTGTCTTCCGGCGAGGCTGCTTACGGCGATCAGATCAGTGTGGCGTTGGCAGCGCAAGGTATCAGCGGCAAGCGCTACGTTGTCGACACCAGCCGCAATGGCAAGGGCCCCTTGGCCGACCAGTGGTGTAATCCGGCCGGCCGCGGTTTGGGCGCCAAACCGACCACCAACCCGCCGCATGGCACCTACTCCGACGCCTATCTCTGGATCAAAACGATCGGTGAGTCGGACGGTGATTGTGGCCGCGGCGAACCTGCTGCCGGACAATGGTTCCCGGCATATGCCCAGTCACTGATTACAAACGCCGTATTTTAGGCCTGGTGATCCCCCTGAAGCTGCCGGTCTTGCAGTAGGGTAATTACTATAAAAGCTGTATACTGGCTGTAGAATAACGTAAAAGGAATTAATCTCCCGTGGACCCACAAAATCCATCCAATCCACCCGTACAACCCAACCAGCCCGGCGCCGTACCGCCGCCGGTACCGTCGCCTGGCGCTACGCCTGCCGGTCCGGGACCGGTTCCGTCACCCGGTCCAGCTAACGATCCGTTTGGTACTACCACCGGCACTAGTGCTTACAGTGCAACTGGCAGCCCCGCCGCGCCAAGCCAGTCCGGCGGGCAGTGGAGTGACGCCTATAGTCCTTCGCCGCGGCCCGACCAAGGCCCGATGGTCGTGGGCGGCGCGCCTGTCGGCGGTGGACGCAGCAAGAAGAAATTGCTTTTCTTAGGTGCCGCGGTTGCAGTGTTGGTAGCCGGCGCCAGCGCCTACGTTTTTGGCTTTTACATTCCTAACAAGCCCGAAAACGTCTATGCTACGGCAATGTCGCGCACCGGCGACGGCTATGACCGACTGGTAAAGTATCTCTCAAATGAGAAGTTGGCAGAAAAGTATAAGACTACCGATACAAAGGGCACGTTTAAAATTAATAGCCCTGATTTTTCAACGGACGGCAGCTTCAGCATGAAGGGCGACGACAAAAATGCCGCCTTTAACCTCGATATGGGCATGGTCACTAGCCGGCTGAAGGTGGACGTTCTGGCGAAAGACGTCGCGAACTCTGAATCGCCCGATCTGTATATGAAGGTTGCGGGCATCAAAGGCTTCGGCAGTGCATTTGAGATGCCAGGGCTGGACAGTCTCGATAACCAATGGATTACCGTTGACCACTCCTTGATAGACACCTTTGCACAATCTGTCACCCAAGACTCGGGCGAAGCCATGAAGATGCCGAGCCGGCCGGACTTGTCTGAGGCTTACGCCGTCGTCGGAACGGTCGGCGACAAATACTTGTTCACCGCCGACAAAGCCAACGCCGTGTTTGAAATGCGCCAGTACGTAGGCCGCGAGACGACCGATGGTGTCACGACCTTGCATTACAAAGTCGGTATCAACAAGGCTAACTACAAGAAGTTCGTCAAAGAGCTAGCAACCGAGCTCGACAAGACTAAGCTCAACACTTGGGTGAAAGAAAATTATGGTGGCCGCAACATCAGCGGTTACATGGATCCTGAACAAGCCGCCAAAGAGATAGACTCAATCAAAGACAGTGATACTGCCGATCTGTGGGTTAATGCCGACACCAAGCTGATCCACAAAGTCCGCTTCAACGACAAGAATAACGCCGGTGAGTACGTTGACATCGGCATGGCTTACAAGGGCGGCAACGAGTATCCTTTCTTCTTGAATCTGCAAACAAGCGACGGCGTTTTTAAGCTAACCGCCACGCTTAATGCCGAGACGGACGTAGTTAGCGCTACCGGCAGCTACAAGGGCAAGGGCAGTGCCGCCGGCGTAAATGGTTCGTTCAATATGACCATGAAGCCCGGTACAGGTGCTGTCAAGGTAGAAGTACCGGCCGGGGCGATCACTCTGCAGCAAGCCCTCGATAAGGCCGGACTGACCGAGTACATCAATGAACTGGCGGCGTCGTTGCAAGGTCTGCAGGCTATGAGCGAAGAGAGCTTGGGTGGCTCAGGCACCAGCCTTGAAGGCGCTTCTCCAGCTGAACTTGAGACTCTCTTCAACGTTCAGTAACCCATATAACAGGGGTGACATACACCTGCTAGCTGGAAACAGGCTGCAATAATGCGCATGCCCATTTCCAGCTAAACCGCAACCAAGCTCCCTAGAATGCTAGGTGTCGCCCCTTTGTCCACCAGGGGCGACGCTCACTAAAGCTAAGCAAGAAGGGAGCTACTTGCTATGAATACCAAAAAAGCGTTGTTGGTTACGGGAGTTACCACTGCCGTCGGCCTGGCATCTATCGGAGGCGTGGTTTCAGCCGCTACATCACCGTCGACGACCGAATCAGCGGCTGACACTAAAAGCAGTTTGATCGACCGCCTGGCCGAACGCTTCAACCTGAATAAAAGCGACGTAGAAAAAGTCTTTGAAGAAGAACGTGCCGAGCGTGAAAAAGACCGCCAGCAAAAAATGGAGCAACGGTTAGCGCAGGCGGTAACTGATGGTAAGATCACCGAAGACCAAAAGGCAGCCATTCTTGAGAAACATCAAGAAATGAAGGCGTACATGGAGTCGATCAAAGACAAGCCCCGTGCCGAACGCAAAGAGTTAATGCACACAAAAATGCAGGAACTGCGGCAATGGGCCGAGGACAATAACCTCGAACAATACGTTCATTTCCTGGGTAAGCCGGGAATGGCCGTTGGTCATCATGAGGCCGGGCCGGGCGACCATATAAAAGCGGTTGCACTGCCTGCTGACATGCACTAACGCTACGGAGGTGCAACAACCGGCCCCACGGCCACAGTAGCGGCCCAGTATAAGTACGATATAAGTAATCCCCGAATACGAACGGGCTCCGACCTCACCGGAGTCCGTTCTGTCTGATTGAACAGGTATAATACCACTATGAAGCACCTCATCGACCGAATCTGGCACCAATGGCTCGGCCGGCCGTACCGGCTTCATGTCGTGCTGGACGCCGGCGATCCAGATAACCCTGATGTCGTGGTTTTATTGCATGGCATTGCCAGTGAGGGCGCGGCCTGGCGGCCGCTGAGCGAACGGATCGATACGCGCAAACACCGTCTGATCGTGCTGGACCTGCTTGGCTTCGGCCAGTCGCCCCGGCCCAGTCACGCCCGATATGATGCCGACGACCATGCCCGGGCGGTACTGCATACGCTGCAACGCTGCGGCGTGCGGCGGGCGACCCTGATCGGCCACTCGATGGGCTGTCTGGTGGCCGTGCATCTGGCTACAAGTCATCCG
Organism: uncultured bacterium; assembly: GCA_965652795.1. GTDB lineage: Bacteria > Patescibacteriota > Saccharimonadia > Saccharimonadales > UBA4665 > CBFGXJ01. Next base: position 17,682 of record CBFGXJ010000016.1, on the reverse strand, counting down.
GGGCTGGCGCGGCGGCTTATCTTGTACGAACCGCCATTGTATGCCGACGATCCGGCCTACCGCTCGCATGCCCGGCGGGCTGCGCGCTACTTGGCATTTTACGGCTATATCACCCGGCATCCGGACTTGCTTATGCTGCAGCACCGACGCTTGTACCGGATGGCGCAGCGGGTAAGCGGCCTTATCTTAAGTCCGGAAAGCTGGCTGGCGTTTGAGCGCTCACTGACCAATACCATCATGCGTCAAAAAGTGTATACCGAGCTGCACGGCATCGGTGTTCCGACCGATATCGTGCACGGCCGACTGGACCTGGTGGTGATCCGCACTGAGGTCAAGAAAATGTTCCGCGATAATCCGCACATCACCCTGCATCAAATAACGGCCGTGCACGACATTACGCCGGCGGCAGCCCGGTATCTGCGGGCGCTGCTCGAACAGCCGCCGGTCGCTCCTCTGAAGCGCAGCTCTGGGCCGGCTGCCAAGGGTATGCAATAATACATCACATGAACCGCATACCCGTAACTTCTTCCGATCTTGTATCCGTTGGCTACGACGAGCTGGCCCGCGTGCTTGAGATCGAGTTCAAAGAAAACCGCATTTACCAGTATTCCGATGTGCCGCCGGACATTTACAAGGGTCTGATGCGTGCCGACTCGCCCGGGCGGTACTTCTTTGCGCACATTAACGCTTATTTCCGGTACCGGCGCATATCCGGCGAGGCCGCGCCGCCAAGCCAGACTCTGCAGCCGGCAGGGCCGAAGACGATCACCTTCGTCACCGGCAACCAGCGCAAACTGCGGCACATGCGTAAAGCGTGCTTGCTGGCAGGCATCCGCTTTCAGCATATGGCTGCCGATATCGATGAAATCCAGGCCCATGACCCGATGAGGATTGCCTTGCACAAAGCCGATGAGGCCTTTAAGCTTTGCGGCGGCGTGCCGGTGGCGGTGAACGACGCTTTTTGGTCCATCCCCGCCTTGAACGGGTTCCCTGGTGGGTATATGAAAGATGTTATCCAATGGCTTACGGCCGAAGATTTCCTGAATCTGATGCGCGATAAGCCCGACCGCAGCGTCGTGGTAACGGAAACACTGATATATAAAGACAAAGACCAAATAAAAACATTCACCTGTGAAGTGCAGGGCACGTTTACTGACGCGCCGCGCGGGCCGGGGAATTCCATGGAGCAAGTTATAGAACTGGCCGACAGCGGCAAAACCTTAGCCGAGCTTCACGAGGCCGGCGAATACGAATGGTCGTCGGGCAATACGATCTGGACGGATTTCGCTACTTGGTACGCTGAGAGCTAAAAGAATTGTTTTTGGGCTGCCGAATACAACAGCAGCCCAAAAAGTAATCTAAAGCAACCTAGAAGTCGAACAAGTCACCCAAAAAGCCTTCTTTCTTCTTGTGGTGGCCGTGACCGTGGTGGTCGCCATCGTAGTGACGGCGCTCGTCGTACTGGCGGGAATCATGCCGCCGGTCGCCGTAGCGCTCTTCGTAATGGTCGTCGTCATCGTCGAAGCGGCGGTGGTCGCTGTCGGATTGCGGCCGACCGGAGCCGACGGGCATGGGCGCAGCGGCATTAGACCGTTCGATAAGCTTGTCGAGTTCACCGCGGTCGAGCCACACGCCGCGGCATGACGGACAATAATCAATCTCAATCCCTTCGCGCGAGGTCATTTGCAATAAGGTGTTATCATTCGGGCAGTGCATGCTAGCTCCTCCTTAGCCTATATACATATAGTATAAAGACCAAAGCTGAAGATCAACCGCAGGGCCGGCACGGCCGGCAACAGTCGCCCGAGCCGCTCATGCTATACTATATGCGTGAAGATGGTGCATAGATTACGGTTATGGCGGGACCGGCAGTCCGAGCATCCGCCAACGTACGATGGCGTAGCCATGTGGGCGGCCTGTTTGCTGATTACGCTGATGGGAGTGATCGCCTACGACGTGACCCGGCCTTTGGCGCGGACGACGCATAGCCCGGACATTACGGTAGCGGCAAGCAACGGCTCTTTGGTGGTGGCGGAAGGTAGCGAGGAAGCGGCTGAGCCGGCAGCGGTCGGGTCAGCGGCGCCATCGGATAGTCCGATACAGACGATGTCGACCGCCCAGGTAACGACTGCGTCTCCGCAGACAGGAGGCTCCGGCTCAGGTTCGCCCGCACCGGCGGCCGAGACGCCCGGCCCGTCAGCTCCGATCCAAACGCCCGCGCCGCAGCCAGGCACAACACTTCCGCCCGCTGAATCATCGCCCGTCAACGAATGCGACACCCCCGGTGCGCTGCTGCACGAAGTAACGGCCAGCCTCGGCGCGCTACTGCCGACAGACCCGTATAAGAACTGTTAAAAAGGAGTACGATATGCAAGCTATTTGGAAGGGCATCGTCATCGCGGACGCACCCAAAGAAGACCTCATTTACATAGAAGGCAATTGGTACTTTCCGCCAGCGTCTGTCAAACAGGAATATTTAGAAAAGAGCGATACGCCGTATACCTGCCCATGGAAGGGTGCCTGCCAGTATTTTACTGTCGTGTCCGGCGATGACCGCAGCCAGGACGCGGCTTGGTCGTACCCGGCCCCCAAAGACTCGGCGATTGAGATTGTCAAAAAAGACTTTGCGAATTACCTTGCTTTTTGGCGCGATATCGAAGTAAAAGAGTAGGGCGCGACAAATCAGGGCATGCAAAAGAGGCTTCGTTTGCACTCAGGAGCGCAACGAAGCCTCTTGCGTTGTGGCTAGGCAGATATGCCTAGTTATTCTCTTGCTTGGCGGCGCGGCGGCTTACGAAGAAGAAGTAAGCGGCGTAGCCGATAACGCTGGCCAGAATGGCGGGCAAAACGATGTTGCCGGCACCGGTTTCAGGCAGGGTAGCGGCAGGTGCGGGAGCTTCTTCCTTGGGGGTCTCCTTGGGAGCTTCCGGCTGCTTCGGCTCTTCTACCGGCGGTACGACAGGCACTTCAACCTTGGTCTTGGCGGTGTCGCAGCCTTGCTGCTTGTTGTCGTGTACTTTGCTGTCGCCTTTGAAGCAGGCTTTGTTGTCGATCAAGTCGCCGTCTTTGGTAGAAGTCACTTTGACGATGTACTCTACGGACTTCTTTTCGCCCGGCTTGATCCGGCCTAAGTCGGCAGTAAGTGTACGCTTTGCCGGGTCGCTGACGAGTTCAACACCTTCCGGCAGGTTATCGGTAACGGTGGTGTAGTAGAGGTCGTTGTACTCTTTTTCGGCGGGGCCGGCTACGTTTTTGACTTCGATCACGTAACGCAGGGTATCGCCCGGCTTGGCCATAACGGCGTCGTCGGCAGTGTCGGCGTCAACTAATTGACTGTTGGTGGTCTGGTTCTGAACGTACTTCTTGATCTTGCCTTCAGGGTGCCAGGCATAAACGGTAGAAGTTGTAAGGCCTGCGATAATGAGGCTGGAAACACCGGCGGCTGCCAGTAACTTGGTCGTTTTCATAAAACTCCTTGCTTCCCGGAAGGGAGACAGTTAGTGAACAGTTACCTCACACCTGAGATACTGCACGCATTATAGCATAATTTTGCATACTATTCAATGTTTTAACATACTAAGCAATAGCAGTATGGAGAGTTTGGCCATGGGCCGGTTCTGTTTGCCCATGAGGGAACCTCCGCACGAGGAACGTGTTATTCAAACACATTCCGAGCTCAGGACCGTGCCCTCATGGGCAAACAGAACCGGCCCATGGCCAGCGTACCGTATAAGAGCGTATACTAGGAATATGAAGACGAAGCAAGCCATCTTTGCAGCCGGATGCTTCTGGGGCGTCCAGTATTATTTCGACCAAGTGCCCGGCGTAACGGCCACCGTCGTCGGCTATACCGGTGGCAAAATGGCCGATCCTACTTACGACGACGTCTCTACCGGTACCACCGGCCACGCCGAGGCGGTGCTCGTCACTTACGACCCAGCAGGTATACCGTATGAGGACCTTCTTAAACACTTCTTCCGCATGCACGATCCGACCCAAGGCAACCGACAAGGCCCGGACATCGGCACGCAGTACCGCTCGGCGATCTACTATTTTGATCAAGAGCAACACAAGGCAGCGGTACAGGCCAGAAATACCGCCCAGGAAATGCTGGATAAACCGGTGACGACCGAGATCGCATCGGCCCGCCCGTTTTACGAAGCCGAGGCCTACCACCAGAAGTTTACTGAGCGCACCGGCATAGGCATGTGCCACGTGCCGTATGCACCAGTCTAAAAAACGCTAGCGCTATTGATATTGGATACTATTTGTGATATAATATACCTTTAACGTCTTGTGAGTTGGTAGGAGTATTTGCATGAAACGGCCTAATAAGAGAACCAAGGAATGGCTTGTAGCAGGAGGCACTACGCTAGCGCTGGCCGGCGGGCTCTTCTTCTTTATTGAGGCGAAGGCGGATGAAGGGGTGCGGCATCCCGCTCCTGCGCAGGAAGCACCATATACGCCGGCTAACGAAGCGACGGCTACAACGCCCGCTACCACCGGCGCGGCGTCGCCGACGAAGACACCTCCGCCGCTTATCAAGGGTGAAGCCGAGCGGAAAGTAGTTGCCGACAGCGCCAGTATCATTATTGCCGCCGGCCGCTGTCTAACAAGGGGTGCATTAGGCAAAACGCTTCGTTATGTCGGTGATAACGAGGTCAGCAACCACGACTCCACCGCCGGCAAAGACGGCAAGCGGGGAACCGCCGATGACATACCTGAGCTGCGTATGAGCCGGAATACGGCTACTAATACCCTCACATTTTCAATTTCTACCAATGAAGGCAAACGCCGCGTCCAGGCGGTCGTAAATGGCCACCCTAGTGAGCAAGTCTTCTCAAAGGGCCCGCAAACGCCGGAAACGTATTATGCTTCCGGTCTTGCCAATGCCGTCACGCCAGAAACTGTCTCGCGTAATGACGGCGGCAAGGGCAGTGCCTTGGTCTCCGGTGAAGACACGACTACCTGGAATATCCGCGATACTGTAACCGGTGAAACGACTCCAGCGTCGCGTCCGGAGCTGGTTGACTGGCGCATGGACCTTATTGCTCAGATGAGCACTATGGCCGTTCAAACCAATACCCAGCGGCGCTGTTAGCGGCGCCTGACGCCGCCGGGCTTTCAGTACATTCCAGGAATTGCCATGCTGCCTTACCGGCCGGAAGGTGGTATAGTGTAAGCATGAAGAAAACTCCCGCCAAACCAGCAGCTTCGGCTGCAAAGCCTTCCAAGCCGGCGCCTGCAAAGTCCGGGAAAGGCTCGTACGCTACACTTGCTCTCTGGAACAAACTATTCGCCGCTGTCTACGCTGCCCAGGCAGTAGCCTTGCTGGTTGTCGCCGTTTCGCGCTCATTGCCGGTGACGGTGTCGCACTTTGGCCGCAATACATTGGCCTCTGAAGCCAGCGGCGAGACCGTCCGCGCGACGGCCGTCCATCATCTGTTTGACATAAACATCACCTACCTGCTTGCAGCCGTCCTGCTAGTAGGGGCGCTGACGCATGCGCTGGCTGCCAGCAAATTGCGCCGCCGCTACGAGTCTGACCTCGGCATCGGTATGAACCGGCTGCGCTGGCTGGGTGTTGCTACCGGCGGTAGCTTGGGCCTGGTGGCGTTGGCATTGGTCGTGGGTGTATCGGACCTTGCTGTCCTGGTCGGCCTTTTGGGCTTGGGTGTTGCCGCGGCGGCCTTGGGCCACATCTTTGAGCGCGCCCGTTTGCAAGGCGGCCCTGGCCGGGCCATTGGCTGGGCGGTGAAGTTCACCTCTGTCGTGCCCTGGGTGGTAATCGGCTTGTCCGTTGGCGGCGCGGCCGCTTGGAGCAGTGCGGTCCCGTCCTATGTGTACGGGGTGTTCGGCCTGGGTCTGGTCGCTACGGCTGCGATGTCGGCAGTTTTGTACCTGAAGTCTAAGGGCAAGGGGCCCTGGACGGACGCCGTTACGGCTGAGCGCGCCTACATGGTTGCTGCCTTAGTTGCCACCAGCGGCCTGGTGTGGCTGACGTTTGCGGGGATGCTGAGGCCGTAACCGGTGCAGCAAGCGCCTCTAACTCCAAAGACGATCATCTTTGATTTCGATGGCACATTGGCTGATAGCTTCGGTGTCGCCATGAATGTGTTTCACCAGCTGACCGGTGGTAAGCACGAACTCTCGGCTGCCGAAATTGCCGCTCTGCGCGGCCTCCCGGCCCGCCAGGTGATCCGTCGCTTGGGCATACCGTTGTGGCGGGTGCCGTTTTTGGTAACGAAAGGCCGCAAACTCATGCACGCTCACATCGATGAGCTGCTGCCTTTTGCCGGTTTGCCGCAGGCAATCGCAGTATTGCATAGCCGCGGTTACCGCATGTTCATCGTCAGCTCCAACAGCGCCGAGAATATCAGCCGATTCTTGGAGGCCCATGGCATGACCGGCTTTTTTGAAGGGATTTACGGAGGCGTAGGGCTCTTCAGTAAGGCTAAGTTTATGCGCCGGATGCTGCGGGCAAACCACATACAGCCGGCAGAATGCGTCTATGTGGGTGATGAAGCGCGCGATATGCACGCCGCCCAGCGCGTCGGCATCGCCAGCCTGGCGGTTGCCTGGGGCTACAATAGCCGCGAGGGGCTCGAGGCCAGCAATCCGACCGCACTCATTGGCAAACCGGCAGAGCTGCCGGCGTTTTTCGGTGTATAATACCAGGCATGCAAGAAGAGGTAGTCATTGAAAAGATCGTTCCCGGCGGCCAGGGCTTGGGTGTACTGGCCGATGGCCGGAAGGTGTTTGTGTGGGGTGTATTGCCGGGTGAACGGGCCCGGGTGAGAGTCATTAAAAAGAAGCGGTCCTATGCCGAAGCGATTGCCGAGGAAATCCTGGAGCCGTCGCCGGAGCGTATCCCGGCCCGCGAGCCGAACTACTTGGCGACCAGTCCGTGGCAGATCATCGGCCTCAAAACAGAAAACACCTACAAACGGCAGATCGTGCAGGAGCTGGCTGTACAGGCCGGCGTGCAGCTGCCGGACTTCAGTGTGCAGTCGGCCGGCGATGACTGGCATTACCGTAACAAAATGGAGTATAGCTTCTGGGGTGATGACGACGGCGTGCATCTGGCGCTGCATAACCGCGGTTCGCATATGAAGACGATCGTGCAGGGAAGCGAGCTGGCTCTGCCGGCGGTAGACCGCGGTGCCCGGGCGGTGCTGGCGGCGCTGCGGGAATTGCCGGGTTTGCGGGCCGGCGACCTCAAGACGGTCATAGTGCGCTGCTCGCAAGACGGCCAGGCGGTGGCGTCGCTGTTTACCAAGCGTCGTGACTTCCCGCGGCTTGAGCTGCCTGACGGCCTGAACGGCCTAAGGGTGTATTATTCGAACCCTAAAAGTCCGGCCTCGGTCCCGACCGAATTGCTCTACGAGCTCGGCGATGCATATTTGAAAGACCTGCTACTGGGCAAGCCGTTCACCTACGATGCCGACTCATTCTTCCAAGTAAACATCCCGGTGTTTGAGCAGGCGCTGCAAGACATCCGCCGCCACGGCGAAACCGATGACCTGACCGACATGTACGCCGGTGTCGGCAGTATCGGCCTGAGCGTCGCCAGGAAAGGCGTGCGATTGGTTGAGTTGGACCCGGCCACGGCGGCAATGGCACGCCTAAACGCTGCTGCCAGCGACCTTGAAACAGAGGTAGTAGAGGCCGGCACCGAAAAAGTAACGCAGTACATCACCTGCGAGGGGCCGGTGATCTTCGACCCGCCCCGCGCTGGCTTGCACGACAAAGTCGTCGAGGCGACGCTGGCGATCTTACCGCCGCAGATTATCTATTTGTCCTGCAATCCGGCGACGCATATGCGTGACCTTGCCCGACTTAGTGAGGACTACGAGATCGCCTACTTTACGGCTTACAACTTCTTTCCGCACACGCCCCACATCGAGACCTTGGCTGTTCTGGTGCGTCACGGTTAGGGGCACCCACGGGTCGACGCCAGGAGTGCGGCCTTTGCGCAGCGCCTCAAGGTGGCGATGGCGAGCCTGGAGGAAGCCTAACCGGTGAGGATCAGAGCTTTCGGCGACCTGGGGCGGAATTTGGTTAGCGCGGTTGGCGAATTCTACGACGGTTGCGACCGTACTGCCAATGAGTGATGCCCAGGCTTCGGGGCCGGGCGTTGCTTCTACGCGTGCCTCGTGAGCTACGTACTCTTGCCAGGAAACACGGGTATCCTCGTAATGGTTCCAGACAAACGCACGCAGCTCCGGATCGTCGGTACCACTCAGATACGTCCATTCGGCAAAGGCTGCGCCGTCGCCCATCAGTGCTGCGGCTTCGGCGGCGCGGCGAGCATTGCGCTCGCAGCCTGCGTAATCCTCGGCTGCCGCTAGATTGTAGTGAGCCGTACCGAAGTGATACGGCGCCGCCGCTACCACGCTCGGACGGTCGCACAGTAGGCCCATTACCACGGAGGCTTCGGCATAGGCGGCAGCGGTTGCGCCGAGCGCCTGGTGTGTTACCGGCGTGCGCCAACGCTCGCCCGGCTCGTATTTGGTCGGCCGGCTGCCGTCGTTGCGCTGGTCGCTGAACTGGGTGCTAATGTAATTATCTGACGTTGCCGCAAAGTACTCGGTGACCTGCGAGTAGTCGGCGCGTTCTGCGAGCGATAACGCGTGCACACGCAAAGAATCATTGATCGGAAATCCCTTAATGGGTTCAATACCGGTTTTTTGGACCGGCCGTTCAAGTGCTACTGTCATAGAAAGTCCTTATGTTTATATAAGTCTTTTGAAACATAAAAGTAAAGCGCAGAAAGTGCTAATTATAGCACCATGTACTTGTGACGCAATCACAAAAATGGAACAATTTTTCCTGTACAATAGAACGACATGGGGAAAAGTATCTACTGGAAAGAGCGCAGCATACCGTACAAGCCCGGCCAAAAACCGGCTTTTAAGGTAAGCCGCAGCAAAATCGAATTATTTATGCAGTGCCCGCGCTGCTTCTGGCTGGATGTGCGGCTTAAAATCAAGCGGCCGGACGGGCCGCCGTTCAACATCAACAAAGCCATCGACGAATTGTTTAAAAAAGAGTTCGATACTTATCGCGCCCGTAAAGAACCGCACCCGATCATGCTGGAATACGACGTGGCGGCGGTGCCGTTCACGCACGATAAACTGGATGACTGGCGCGAGACCTTCGTCGGCGTCCAGGCGCTGCACGAACCGACTAATTTGCTGGTGTTCGGGGCGGTCGACGACCTCTGGATGCTGGAAGACGGCACAGTCATCGTGGTCGATTACAAGGCTACCGCCAAAGACCGCGAGGTCAGTATCGACGCCGGCTGGCAAGTCAGCTACAAGCGCCAAATGGAGGTCTACCAGTGGCTGCTGCGCCGCAACGGCCTGCCGGTAAGCGATACCGGCTACTTCGTGTATACGAACGGCCGGATGGACCTCGACGGCTTTAACGACCGGATCGAATTCCGCACCAAGCTCATTCCGTATGCCGGCAAAGATGACTGGGTCGAGCCAACGCTCATGAAGATGAAGCAGTGCATGGACGGCGACATGCCGCCGGTGGGAGTAAGCATTATGGGCGGCGAATGTGAATTTTGCGCGTACGCCCGTGAGCGCACCAAACTGACGCTGGCGGCACTGCAGCGTACCGCCAAGCCTAACCGTTGAGTCATGCCCGCTAACACAGGGATTTATAACGGACACGAACGCTGTTATTGAGCCGAAAAAAGCTGTATAGTAGGTAAAAAGGAACGATACTATGCCGCCAAACCAGCCGGGCTACGCGCCGCCGCAGCCGCCCACATTTCAACATCCTGTCACACCCACGCCGCCCACGCCGGAACCGGATAAAAGCCGGGTACGGCGCCTCATAATGGCATTGCTGGCGTTGGCTGTGTTGATTGGCATCGGCGTGTCGGCATTCATGCTTTTGAACGCCTCCCCGGACGACACGCAATCTACCCAGCAAACCGACAACACTACTGATCCTTCTGATACACCTACTCAGGGCGGCTCATCATTGCAGATAAATCAGCGCAATACCGAGCGCAGAAACGACGCTGCCAAGCTGACAGGGGCTAGCTATGAGTTTATGATGAATAACCAGGCCGAGCTACCCAGCGACTACAGTGAAGGGTCATTGACCGGTGCCCCCGGCTCGTCGCCCGCGCCGGTGACCTTCGGGTTCTACCGGCAGGCACAGGTGGCCCAGCGCGAACATCCGCCGCTGGCAGAAGACGGCCTTGTCTTGGTAACGGGTGCTACCTGCGACGAGACCTCAGGCGCGGCCGTAGCCGGTACGTCACGTCAAATAGCCGTTCTGTATGCATTGGAAAACCGAGGCGGAGCCTGGACGCCGCGCTGTCAAGGCGACTAACGGCGACCACTGTTATTTTTCTTGACATAGATAGAACAAAGTAGTATGATTTCTTTTTAAGAAGCAGAGTTGTAGAAAACATGCATGTTGCCACTCTTGAGAAACCCGTAGGTGATGACCCTGCATTATTAGCGGCGCCGCACCACCGCTCGTATTTGCAGGTACGGTTTCTGGACATCCTTCACTCGATCGATCCGTTGTTGGACGCACTGCAAGAAAAGGAACCCGGCCACGAGGCAATCGGCAATTTTGAGGTGATGGTCAACGAGTCAGCCCTGAGCGTGCGCGGCCTGCGTGTCGGCGGGTACGACATGCTCATAAAGGGTACGGCGAATGAAGGGGTGGTCGGTTGCCGCCGCAATGAGTTTCTCGTTACACCCCACACTATGTATCGCCATGTGGCGCTTGAAGTCAGCTCAGCGCGCTCCAGCTTGCGTCAGCGCGACACCTTCCAGGATATTGTCCCGCACGGTGATGTCGACGTTCTGTGTAGCCAGCAGCGTATCTTAGTCGAAGAGGTGGTACACAAAACCGAGCAGCGGATGATGGACATCGGCTTGCAGTACGGCATCGGCGGCGACTTGCCAGCCTTCCAATATATCGGCCGATAGTAATTGCCGTCACCTGTCTGGCCGCTGCTGGTCTAGAGGTGGTATACTTATACTGTAATGATTGATATCCAATATATCCGCGAACATCCCGAGATTGTAAAAGAAAAAAGTGCCCAGAAGGGGTACCCGGTCGACGTCGACCGTTTACTTGAGCTCGATGCCCGCCGCCGCGAGCTGGTGACCGCCAGCGAGCAACTGCGCGCCGAACGCAACGAGTTGTCCTCCCAAATGAAAGGGTCGAAGCCGTCTCCTGAGCAGCTGGAACACGGCAAGTCCCTGAAAGAAAAGCTGTCGGCAGCAGAAGCCGAGCTTGAACCCATCGAGACCGAGTACGAAACGCTGCTGCGCGCCGTACCGAATATGCCGCTCGAAACCGTGCCTGTCGGCGCTACCGAAGACGAAAACGTCGTCATTAAAACCGTTGGCGAGCCACCGGTTTTCGATTTCACCCCCAGGCACGACTACGAATTAGGCGAGCAGCGCGACCTGATAGACAAAGAACGGGCCGCTAAAATTGCCGGCAGCCGCTTCGCGTATATCAAAGGCGGCTTGGTTCGGCTGCAGTTTGCCATCATCCAGTACGTCATGGACACGCTCGGCGACGAAGAAGTCATCAAGAAAATCATCGCCGACAATAACCTGAACGTCAGCTCGAAACCGTTTACCCCCATCCTGCCGCCGGGCATGCTGCGCACCGAGCCGTACGTCGCCAGTTCCCGTCTGGACGCCGCCGAAATTACCTACAAGCTCGCCCAGGATGATCTCTGGCTGAACGCCAGTGCCGAGCACACCCTGTGCACGATGTACTGGAACGAAATTTTGCCTGAAGACATGTTCCCGATCCGCTACCTCGGCTACAGCACCAGCTTCCGCCGCGAGGCCGGTTCGTACGGCAAAGACGTCGAAGGTATCTTCCGCATGCATCAGTTCGACAAACTCGAGCTTGAAGTCTTCTCAACCGCCGAAACCGGCAGCGACGAGCACAAATTGCTGATCGCCATCCAAGAGTACCTGGTAGCAAGCCTCGGCCTGCCGTACCGCCTGGTCAAAAAGTGCACCGCCGACATCGGCAAACCCAACGCCAGCGGCTTCGACATCGACTGTTGGTTCCCCGGCCAGGGCGCATACCGCGAGACCCACACCGCCGACTACATGACCGATTACCAATCCCGCGACCTCAAAACCCGCGTCCGCCGCAAGGATGGCTCGGTAGAACTAGTACACACCAATGACGCGACCGGATTCGCGCTCGGCCGCATTTTGAAGGCAATCGCCGAGAATTTCCAAACGCGCGAAGGCATGATCATCGTTCCTGAAGTACTGCGCAAGTATTTGGGCGGTACCACGGAAGTTTAAGTAGCCGGGCATGTCCCGGAAGGAGGGCACTATGATACAACGAATTGAAATCGCAGGCCTGCACATGAGCGTCGGCGAAGACTTGCGCAAATATGTGGCGCGCAAGATCGGCCGCCTCGACCGCTTTATTCCGCGTGCGGCCCGCAAGGTTGTTCATGTCGAAGTCAAGCTTAAAGAAGGTAACGCCCGCGGCAAAAACGCTCGTACCTGCGAGGTTATCGTCCGTCTGCCGCACGAGACGCTCACGCTCACCGAGACCACCATCAATATGTTCGCAGCCGTCGATATCGTCGAAGCCAAGCTGCGTGCCGCGCTCAAGCGTTACAAGGAAACCCATGATAATCCGCGCTTGCACCGCCGCCTGATCAACCGTTTTCAGGCGTCACTGGCAGCCGATTAACTACTGCAGTACCGGCATTTCACCGGTGCCTGATGCAGATACGAGCGGCGCTCCCGGGCGGAGCGCCGTTTTGATTGCGTCGGACTCGGCCTGAGGGTCGAGCGGTGTCAGCATCCAGGTAAGCTCGAGGTCGGTCGCCCTGTCTTTTAGAAGGAAAGCGTTCGCCGGTGAGGCTAGATCTTCTAAGCGCCCGTAGGAAACGGTTGTTTTGCGCGCCAAAGCGACAGTGCCATGCGGCGTGTCTTCTGTCTTCGACCAGGGACCTACGTAGTATGTCAGAGACGAGTTGCAGTAGGCTTGTGCGTCGGGCAGGGAAACGGCCCGGCAGATAGCAATCCGCGCCAGATGGCCTAGACTAGGTTCTTTTGGCTGTGGCCGCCATTCAAATGTTGTAAAGCCAGATATCTCGGCTTCAGGAGCAAACAGATCGGGCGGCAATAAAAACTGCTCAAGTGTCGGATCGAGGGTTTCCCAACTCCTGAAGTTAGGTATTGGAGCGATTTCGTCTTGCCGTTTCAGATGCTCATACAGTTGTGCGGAAGGTGAGGCCATTATGCGCCAATTGTGCCTTAAACTGCCCGAAATGTCCACCGTTGTTTTCGCGCATGTGGAAGGAGATTCCAGCCGAATATGTCAGCCCGGTGAGGAACCTCCGCACGAGGAGTATGCTATCCAAGCATACTCCGAGCTCAGGACTGTGCCTCACCGGGCTGACATATTCGGCTGGAATCTCTAAATTAAAGAGAAAAACAGCTCGCGTTCTCCTGGGCGGTGCGCTACAATAGATCGCATACGCCGAAATTGTGACGCGCTAGGGGTGGATGGGGCCCTGATAGCGCTTTAAGGGAGTAAGGATACCAAACCATATGAATACGCTACTCAAGAAATTGTTAGGCGACCCGCAGGCCCGCACCGTTAAGCGCTTGCGTAAGCGCGCCGCAGCCGTCAACGCCCTCGAAGACAAGTATAAGAAGATGGACGACGCCGAGCTGCAGGCCCAAACCGCCAAGCTCAAGAAGCGCCTCAAGAAAGAATCACTCGACGCGATCCTGCCCGATGCTTTCGCCCTGGTGCGCGAAGCCGCCCAGCGCACCATCGGCATGCGCCACTTCGACGTCCAGCTGATCGGCGGCATGGTGTTGCATGAAGGCAACGTCGCCGAAATGAAGACCGGTGAAGGCAAGACCCTGGTCGCCACGCTGCCGGTCTACCTGAACGCCCTGACGGAGAAAGGCGCCCACGTCGTCACCGTCAACGAATACCTCGCCCAGCGTGACGCCGGCTGGATGGGGCAGCTATACAACTTCCTCGGCATGAGCATCGGCGTGATCATTGCCGACCATTCCTACGAGTACGACCCTACCTTCACCAACACCGAGCATGCCGACGAGCGCTTCCGTCACCTGCGTCCATGCTCGCGCCGCGAAGCCTACCAGTGCGACATTACCTACGGCACCAACAACGAATTCGGCTTCGACTACCTGCGCGACAACATGGTCCGCGAAGTCGATGACCTCCGCCAGCGCGACCTCCACTACGCCATCGTCGACGAGGCCGACTCGATCCTGATCGACGAATCGCGCACCCCGCTCATTATCTCAGCCCCATCGGTCACGAGCGGCAACGCGTACGCCCAGTTCGCCAAATCTGTCCGCCAGCTCGAAAAAGAAAAGCACTACGAAGTCGATGAAAAGCGCAAAACCGTCGTCCTGACCGATGAAGGCACCGACAAAGTCGAGAAAATTCTCGGCATAGACAGCCTCTACGCCACCGAAAACATCCGCACCATCTACCACCTCGAGCAAGCTCTGCGCGCCCAGGCGCTCTTCAAACGCGACAAAGATTACGTGGTTACCAACGACGGCGAAATCGTCATCGTCGACGAATTTACCGGCCGCTTGCTACCCGGCCGCCGCTACAACGAAGGCCTTCACCAAGCTATCGAGGCCAAAGAAGGCGTTGAAGTCCAACAGGAATCAATGACCCTCGCTACCATTTCCTTCCAGAACTACTTCCGCCTCTACGAAAAACTGGCCGGCATGACAGGTACCGCTACCACCGAAGCCGAGGAATTCCACCAGATATACAAGCTTGACGTCGTCGAGATCCCCGCCAACCGCAAGATCGCCCGCGACGACCGCCCCGACCGCATCTACAAGAGCGAGGCAGGGAAGTTCAAGGCCATCATCAAAGAAGTCAAAATGCTGCACGAGAAGGGTCAGCCAGTCCTTATCGGTACCGCCAGCATCGAGAAAAACGAGCGCCTCAGCCACCTTTTGACCGAAGCCGACATCCCGCACCAGATCCTGAACGCCAAAAACAACGAGCGCGAAGCCTTGATCGTCGCCAAAGCCGGTGAGAAGGGTGCCGTCACCCTGGCTACCAACATTGCCGGTCGTGGTACCGACATCGTGCTGGGCGAGGGTGTCAAGGAGCTCGGCGGGTTATTCGTCTTAGGTTCGGAGCGTCACGAGTCCCGCCGTATCGACAACCAGCTGCGCGGCCGCGCCGGCCGTCAGGGCGACCCGGGCATCACGCAGTTCTTCGTTTCGACCCAAGACGACCTGATGCGTATCTTCGGCGGCGACCGCATCGGCGCGCTGATGAGCAAACTGAATGTCGCCGAGGATGTGCCGATCGAGAACCGCTTGATCAGCAAATCGCTCGAAAACGCCCAAAAGAAAGTCGAAGGTTTCCACTTTGACCAGCGTAAAAACGTCGTCAAATACGATGACGTCATGAACCGCCACCGTAAAGCTGTCTACGCCATGCGCAAAGAAATCTTGCGCAGTGAAGACATCTCGAAGCGCATCAAAATCCTGATCGAAGAAGAAGTTGGGGCCCTGGCGACCTCGCCGCTGCTGCTAACCGACCAATTTGAAGACCTCGTTACGCACGTGTTCCCCCTGGACAGCGCACAGCTCGACCGGCTCTTCGATGCGCCGTCCGACACCTTCGGCAAGGTTCTATTGCAGGAAGCCAAAGAAATGTACACTGCCCGCGAAGAAGCCTTCACCCCGGAGATCATGCGTAAAGTCGAGCGCGATATCTACCTGCAAATCCTTGACAACCTCTGGATGCAACACCTTGAGAACATGGATCACCTGCGCGAAGGTATCCACTGGATGAGTGTCGGCCAGCGTGACCCGCTGGTTGAGTACCGCCGTCAGGGTCAACGTCTCTTCGACGAACTTCAGGGTACGCTGCGCCACGAAGTCGTCCGCACCATCTTCCACGCCCAACCGGTAGACGCCGATGACCTCGACCGTCCGGCCGAGACCGAGCTGACCCGCGCCGCCCGCAACTCTGTCGGCAACATCGACCAAGTCATCGAAGGCGAGGCCCAGTTCGACGAAGACGACTTCAAGCCCGCAGGCAAAGCTCCCGCTGTCGTGCCAAAATCCAGCGATACCCGCAAAAAAGCCCGCAAAGCCGAGCGCAAACGTAAAGCCCAGGGCCGCCGCCGCAAGTAGGGCGGGGCAGGCTTAAAAACCGCCAAAGGTTACAAAAACAGATGAAACACACCGTTACCGAAATAACATTAAAAAACGGCGCGCGAGGGTTGCTGATCCACATCCCCGATGCCAGCGTCATGTCGTTCGAGTTTAACTTCCGGGCGGGCGAGTACCTGGTGGACCCTAAAAAATGGGAAACCCCGCACCTCATGGAGCACCTGTTGCTAGGTGCGAACCAGCGCTTTCCGAAAGCTCGGCTCTTCCAGGCGGAACTAGAGAAAAACGGCGCCTACAGCAACGCCTCAACCGGTGCCTACGACATTATCTACGAAGCAGAATGTGCCGACTTCGAGTGGGACCGCGTGCTTGAACTCCTTATTCATGCCATCACCGAGCCACTCTTTTTGAAGGAAGAATTCGAAGCTGAGGCCGGCAACGTCCGCGAAGAGCTGGTCATGCGCGGCAACAACCATTTCCGCCGCCTCAGCCTGACGCTTCGGCGCGAGTTCGGCTTCAAGGCAAAAACCGACCAAGAGCGTCTCAAACTAATGGACAACGTCAAACTCAAGGACATCCGCGAGCATTACCAGCGCACGCACACCATGCACAACATGCGCTTCATCGTAGCCGGCAATATCACGCCGCGCCGCCATGATTTATTGGTGGACGCGCTGGAGCGCTTCGGCCTGCCAACTGGCCGTACCCGCCTGGCGCTGCCAGACGAGCGCCCAGTGCACCAGCAAAAGCCGATTTATGTGCACAACAAAACGGTCAAAAACATTTATTTCTATGTCGACAGCTTTATGCGTCGCCGTTTGAGCGAAGAAGAAGCCGACGCGCTGGCGCTCGTCAATACCATGCTTACCGAAACGCTTTATTCAAAGATTTTCGGCACCGCCCGCGAACGCGGCCTGGTCTACGGCATGAACTCCGGCTTCGGCCAAAGTAAGACCAGCAGCAACTGGTGGTTTGGCGCCCAAGTTTCAAAGCGCAACGCGCCCGCGCTCTTCGGCATCATGAAGACAGAGCTCGACAAAATCTTTGACGGTGATATCAGCGGGGAAGACATCGAGGCCGCTAAAGCCTTCGCCCTCGGTCGCTTCCAGCGCAGCGCCCAGACTGTGAGCGGCACCAGCGCCGGCTACAGCTCAAGCTACTTCTTTGACGAGACCATCGAAGATTACTATCAGGTGCCCAAGCGCATCAAGGCCGTCACCAAGCCTGCAATCGTTGACGTTGCCACGGCGCTCTTCCGCGACAACATCTGGGGTCTGGGCATGCTCTCGGCCTGTGAAAAAGACTTTGCCGATGAGTTGCGCGCCCAAATTGCTCCCTTGTGGGATAAAAAATCGAAATAAAGTAAACCCGGCACGTAAAAACCACCCCGGCGTTTTTTACGTGCGGGGTGGTTTTGCCTTTGGCGCCGTCGGCGTATACTCAACCTAGAGACTAGAGACTAGAGACTAGAGACTAGAGACTAGAGACTAGAGACTAGAGACTAGAG
>CBFGXJ010000015.1:0-26151 GCA_965652795.1 uncultured bacterium | reverse complement strand
CTAGGCCTGGGACGGTGGGGCTGGCAGCCGTGCCGGAGAGGTCGCCGGTAAGCTGAATCTTACCTTTGGTAGTGGCATCAGCATCGGGCGTACCGCCAGTAGATGTCACACTGTCTACATATTCTTTATTAGCGGCATGAGCGTCACTAGTAGGAGTGGGGACAATAGGAGAAACAGAGAAGGTTTTAGCGCCAGTGATGGTTTCGGCGCCGGCAAGATGGACGAGCCCGCTCAACGTACCATCGGTGCGCAGCTTCAGGCTGCCGTCGGTCGCATGCTCCACCGACAAGAAGTCGTTAAGTACTACACCCCAGCTGCCACTGTCTCCCCCTGGCAATGGTAATCTTGGCATACACCCCTCGCTTTTTTCTTATGGCTTTAACTATATCATAAGCGAGTTGAGGGCGTCCACGGGCCTATACACACGGCACGATTTTAAACAGCTACATCTCTGTGTCGACTTCCGACATAAAGATATCGACACCGATCAGCGCCACGGCCGCCAATGCCAACGCCGCGCCCAACTCTCCCTTCGGAGCTTGTTCACCGCTGCGTGCCATCTTACGCCCCCTCCTGCACATGAACACAAGCATGTGCCCGGCCTGGGCGGCAAACCTGCTGATGCATTTTATCGAGCACGTCTGCCAACAGCCGCTGCTGTTTCTCGTTGAACTGCGCAAAGACCGGTGCATGGTACGTCGCCAGCACCTCGCGGGCGGCGGCAGTAAGCTTCATGCCCTTCGGTGTCGTGGCGGCATTGTGCTGGCGGCGGTTCTTCGGGTTGACCATAACCTCCAACATGCCTTTTTCCTGCAGTACCTTCATCTGACGGCTGATGCTGGCTTCGGTCTGGCCCAAGCGTGCCGCCAATACGTTCTGAGGCATTCCCGGATGCCGCTCAAGCAGCCCGAGAATCTTGAACTGCGCCATGCCGATCCCCAGCCGCTCCTGCAACACTTGATCGGCTTGGCGGTGTGTCATTGCGGCGGTGTGCTGGAACAAATACGCTAGATCATCCAATTGGCTCACTGCACCATCCTTTTGAACCTACACTCTGAAACCCTTATGGTACCAACCAATACTTAACACGTCAAGAATCAGGCAGTGCCCAGCACATGCCGCCGAGCGGACTAATTGCCGAAGCGGCGCGCCGAAGCTACCACCGCGGCAATGGCTTGGCGATCACTGACCGGGATCAGCGTTTCGGGGGCATCGATGTGCTGCTTTGGCGAGGTCACTGCCTCAGAGAATGCCGCGTAATAAGACAATGTCAGATGCCTGTAGGTGGTCGTATTGACGCTGGCGTAGGCGCGCAAGCATACGCCGTTTGTCAGCAGGTTATCGGTATATTCTTCTATCCGGTAGACGTTGGCTTTTGAAGATACGTCGCGGGCGGCGTAGGATATGTCGGTGCCGTCGGTTTCGGTCTGCCAGGCAGCGGAGAAATGATCGTAGGCTACTTCTTTGGCCGGGTCGGCGCAGCCGCCGTCGCGGCCGACGTTGGTGGTCCAGGTGTCACTGACGAAAGCCATGCGCACCGCCGGCTTATCAGGAAAAGAGATCATCCAACGCGACCCCGGGTCGGCCGGCTCGAACCTGTCATCGCGCACGTCCGCCTTGCCCCACTCCTCCGGATAGCAAAAAGCGAAGCCGAATGACTGGTCTTGGTAGGGTATCATCCCCTTCTCGCAGTCGATATCGTCAGCCGCTGCGGGCGTAGACTGCACCCGGTCCTCCTGTTGCAGCGCCCGGCCGGCCGGCGGGGACTGCTCGTGGGTGGCACGCCACCAATACCCTACACCGCCGGCTAGCAATAAAAACGCAGCCGCAGCCGCCACCAGCCACAGCACCAGGTGCGAGCGATGTACATCATGGCTGTCTTCATCAGAATCCGGATGAGGCGGCGGCGCAGGCGAAGCAGGTGTATCCATATCGTGCACTTATTGTACTACGACTCGGGCGGCCACGCTTCGTATAATCGGTACCAGTCAGCCAGCGACAGCGTTTGGGCGCGGATACCCGGTGAGATGCCTGCGCTCTCCAGCAGCCTGGCAGTATCCTCGCGGCTGAGGTGCAGCCCAGCGCTGATAGAATTGAGCAGCGTCTTGCGGCGCTGCGCGAAGCCAGCTTTGACCAAGCGGAAGAACCGCCGCGGCTCGACCCCGGGGAAAAGCGGCTCAGTGCGAAACGTAAGCTGCAGCACCTGCGAGTCAACTTTCGGCGGCGGCGAGAACAACCGCGCCGGCACCACCGGCCCGAGGCTGGCCTCGCAATAAAACTGCACGCTGACGCTCAAGAGCGACATGTCGCCCGGCCGGGCACAGACACGCTCGGCGACTTCTTTCTGGATTAGTAGTGAAGCTTTTGAAAAGTGGTTGGGGTGCTCGCACAACACCCGCAGCAAGTTGCTGGTAAGGTAGTACGGAATATTGGCAATCACCTTGTAGTCGGGCGGCAATGCACCGAGGTCGAAGCGCAAAATGTCCTCGCGCACGACCGTGAGCTGCGGCGAGGGCACGCGGCGCGGCAGATCGCGGGCCAAATCTTCGTCGAATTCGACCGCCGTTACGCTAGCGCCGCGCTCGATAAGCACGCTGGTGAGCGTGCCGGGGCCGGGGCCGACCTCCAGCACTGTGTCGCCGGCATGCACATCAGCGGCATCGGCAATCGCTTGCAAGGTAGCCTCATCGTCCAGCCAGTGCTGGCCGAGGGATTTCTTGGTTTTAGGTGCCTCGAGCATACGGTCTACCACCACCCGGCTTTATCGGGCCGGCCGCTGCGTTCGATGGCGTGGCGCTGCCAAGCCTCGTACGCGCCCTTCCAGCCGCCGTAACGGCCGGCGTAGGCGGTGGCCCATTTCAACTGGGTAACAGCACTGGTTTGCCAATCGGCGCCGTACGGCGCCATTTTAGAACCGGGTGTCGCCTGGCCGAGGCCATACCCCAGCCCGGCCGGAATCGACGCCGGCGGATACGGCGGGCAGGCGCCCGGATTACCTTGCAATTTCGTCGGGCACCAGCCCGATTCATGGCTGATGATAAAGTCGACGTACGGGTAATCTGACGCCGAGATGCCCGCCAGCGCCATCACGGCTTGCTTGTCGCTCGGGATCGATACGGCTTTGCCGCGGGCGCGGACTTCTTTGACCGGCTCCTGCGTGACGACTTCCTGGATTTGTTTGCGGCCGACTTCCTTGCCGTTTTGCAATTCGAGCTGGAAGGTAATCACTTTTTTGCCCGGTGCGCCTTGCTGGCGGACCACTGTCGTACCGAAGCTGAGCGAGGCATCCTCGACGGTCTCGGTCGGCATGGTGATGGGGTGCTCCTCAGTGATGATCTGGGTGCCTTTGCGGATCAGGAAAATCTGGGTGTTTTTAGATAATTTAGTAGAGGCTTTCGGCTGGACGGCGTCGTCCTTGCCGAGCTCGACGTTCTTTTCTTTCAAAAGGTCGCCGACGGTCTCGGCGTGGGTGCGTACGGTTAGCGGCGTGCCGTATAGGTTCAGCGCTACGGGCGTGGCACGGTCGATCACCACCCGTTCGCCAATGGAGCTTTCGGTCAGGAAGTTGTCGACCGGCAACAACTGCAAACGGTCCTCGGGGAATACCTCGACCCCCGCCCTTTTAACAATGCTGCGCGGCGTAGCGGCAGCACTGTAGGTGAAGGTCTTGCGGCCGCCGTCTACGATGGTCACCGGTACCGCCCGGTAGACATTGACGCGGAAGTTATCGCCGACGATCTCGGTATCGGCCGACGGCTCGACGATGTCGCCCGGCGCCAAACGAATGCCGAGGCGCGCCAGTAGTTCGCCGACGGTATCGGCCCGCGTGGGCACGGTTTGTTCTTGGTCGTCATAGTTGATCCGTACCAGGCTGGTATCGGTCGGTTTGAAGGTAGGCGTGCCGCCACTGAAAATAAAAAAGCCAGCCACCGTCAGAGCCAAGAGACCCATGAAGGTCGCGAACGGAATAGTGAACATCGGCTGGCGGGCCGCCCGTTTGATCCGCCTGATATGCTGCTTCATAAGAGGTACTTCTATTGTAACAGATGTGCCTTTTGCTTGGATTCATTTTTAGATATAAGCTCGAAGTAGCCGTTTTAGCCATCAAGTGATACAGTGACGATAGGAGCTGCTATGCCAACTACCATCCAACAGCAAATTGCCAGTTACTTTGAAGCCTACCCGCTGCATACGTTTGAGGCGCGCACATTCCTCATTAACCCCGATGAGCCCTTGCCCGGCGTATTTTATCTGGTCGAAGGCAGGGTCAGCCAATATGACATTACGCCCAGCGGCAATGAGGTGGTCGTAAACGCCTTTAAACCAGGAGCCTTCTTCCCCATGTCAACGGCGCTTAACGGCACTCCCAACCCTTACTATTTTGAGGCCAGCACGGCCGTGAAGGCCCATGTAGCGCCGCCGGAAGACGCAGTGCGATTCCTGAAGGACAACCCTGAGGTAGCCCTGGATTTATTAAGCCGGGTGTACCGCGGCGTTGACGGCGTTCTGCGCCGCATGGCGCATTTGATGGGCGGCGATGCTAAAACCCGCTTGTTGTTCGAGCTACTCAACGCCGCTCACCGTTTTGGCGAAACACATGATGATGCATCTGTCTTCGTACCCCTTACCGAAAGCGACATTGCCCGTCACTCCGGTTTAGCGCGCGAAACCGTTAATCGTCATATGCATATGCTCAAAGCCAGCGGCATAATAACAGTCACGCGCAGTGGCGTGACCATTATCGACCCCAAGCAGCTCAAACGCTTGCTTGGCAATGACATTTAAGTCCTTAAACTGCCCGCATACGCTGTTTCAGTAGACGCTGGCGCCGAATCCGCAGCGCCTTCGCCCGACGGTGCACATCTATCTCATCGTCGGCCGCATCTGCTGGAGTATGCGGCCGTAGGTGATGTTTGGTCATGTAGTATCGCATAATTCCTCCTTTTGTACTTCTTAGTTTCAACCATGCGGTCGACTTGTTCTATGACGCAGGTCACAGCGCAACGCATATTTTTGGCGCATACTGAGGTTGTAAGGAGGATGCAGACATGACATACGATCTTTCAACCACGTGGACGATAGTGCTTGTAGTGGCTTTAGTGTGGGAATTCATCTGGAAAGGCATCGCCATGTGGCGGGCCGCACAATTAGGCAACGTTGCCTGGTTTGCTATCTTGCTGTTCGTAAGCAGCGTCGGGATACTGCCTATCCTGTACCTGTTGACGCACCACTACTACGGCCAACCACGGCTTACGCCGAGGGCTACGCTATGAGCATGCGAGCCACGGTACAGCGCGCTTTGCTCCGCCAACGCTTGCCGTCATTACGTACCCTGCGGAACTTAGCCGATATGGACGGGCCGTTTCCACTGCATACCAAGCATATAATCCTGGCAGCGGAACGTTTCTGGTTCCGCGACAACGTCATTGCATTCCTGAGACTATTCCCTCCTGACGAAGTGTTCTATAGCCGGGAAGATTTTGTGGTGCGCTGCGCGCAGCTAGAGAGGTATCTTTGCAGCGAGATTACTTCGAGAGATTGAGCTACAGCGCGCGCTTATCAGGTGACTATGTAAGCTTCTCAAGTGGCGCGAAGGCGACGTTGAGCTTTTTGACGCCTTTGCCTTTGAAGAAAATGGTCGCATTGTCGCCGTCAAGTTCAACAATGGTGCCTTGGCCGAACAGCGGGTGCTTGACGGCGTCGCCTTCGTTTAAGTCCGGTACGTAGCGGGGCTCATCCGGCGACTGCTGAGCTTGGGGGCCGCCAAGATATCCATCCCACCCCGGGTCGGAGCTGGCTCCATATCCTGCCACACTTGCGTCCGCAGTAGGCTGCACATCAAAGCCCTCAGCCGGCTGGAACTGCGTATCAATTTCGCTCAAGAACCGTGACGGCGGGTTATGCTGCGTGCCGCCGTATAACATCCGCGACATCGCATGCGTCAAATACAACTCTTCGCGCGCCCGCGTCATGCCAACGTAGCACAGTCGCCGCTCCTCTTCCATCTCGAACTGGTCATAGAGGGCGCGGGAGTGCGGAAAGACCGTTTCTTCCAGGCCGATCATAAAGACCACCGGGAACTCCAGGCCTTTGGCAGCATGGAGCGTCATCAGCGTCACGGCGTTGCCGTCGAAGTCGGCCTGGTCGACATCGCTCACCAGCGCCACTTCTTCAAGAAATCCCGCTAATCCGATGTCTTGGTATTCCTGCGCCACACTGATCAGCTCCTTCACGTTCTCCTGGCGCGATTCGCCCTGCGGCGTGCCGTCGTCAAGATAGTGCATGTAATCGATCCGGCGCGTCAGTGAGTCGATCAACCCGGCCGGGGTTGTCTCGTCGATCATATCTCTTAACGTGTTAAGTATGTCGCCGAGCTCGCTGAGACCTTTCTTGGCCTTGGCCGTAATCGTGGGGCAGGTTGCCGCCTCTGTTAATGCTTCATACAACGAGAACGGCTTTTGCAGCTCAGAGCTGCGCGCTTCCTGCCACCGATAAAAATTCTCCAAAGATTTCGCCCCGATACCGCGTGTCGGCACATTCACGATCCGGGCAAAGCTGACCCGGTCTTCCGGCTGGTAGATCAGCCGCAGATACGCCATCAGGTCTTTGATTTCTTTGCGGTCATAAAAGCGCTGCCCGCCGACAATCCGGTACGGCACGCCGTAGTGGATGAAGGTTTCTTCGATCGAGCGGCTCTGGGCATTGGTGCGGTATAAAACGGCGTAATGGTTGTAGCGCCGGAGCCCGCTGTCGACGGCATTACGAATCCGCCGCACAATCGCCTCCCCTTCGGCCCTCTCGCTGGCAACTTGCAAGAGCTGCACCGGCAGGCCGTGGCCGGAGTCTGTCCAAAGTTGCTTGTCCGACCGCTGCTGGTTGCGGGTAATAATCGCATGCGCCGCGTCCAGAATCGCCTTAGTGCTGCGGTAATTCTGCTCCAACTTGATCACCGTACAGTTCGGAAAGTCGCGCTCGAAGTTCAAAATATTGCGGAAGTCCGCCCCGCGCCAGCTATAAATACTCTGCCAGTCATCACCCACCACCGCCACGTTGCGGGCCGGACCGGTCAGCAGCTTGACCAGTTTGTACTGGGCGACGTTGGTGTCCTGGTATTCGTCGATCATGATGTATTTGAACTGCTTTTGCCATTTTTGCCTGATCTCGGGCTGAGTGTTCAGCAGCGTGGCGGTTTTGTTGATGAGATCGTCGAAGTCGAGCGCCGCCGCCTCCCTCAACGCTTTTTCATATAATGGGAAGACCTGCGCGGCCGTGCGCTGGGCCGGTGTCGAGCCGGCCGCCTGAGCGTATTCTTCAGGGGTGGTCATATCGTTTTTAGCCGTGCTGATGATGCCCGAGATCACCCGCGGCGGGAAGGCTTTTTCATCGACTAGGAGCTGCTTGGAGGCGGTTTTGACAGCCTGTAAACGGTCGGCTTCGTCGAAAATCACAAAACTGCGCGGAATGCCGATATGCTCGCCGTCCTGACGCAAAATCCGCACACAAATGGCGTGGAAGGTGCCCATGTACGGCATAAAACCGCGGTTGTCGGGGTTCTGGCCAAGCAGTTTGGCGACGCGCTCGCGCATTTCTTTGGCCGCCTTGTTGGTAAACGTTACGGCCAAGATATTGAACGGCGTCGCCAGACCGCTGGAAATAATGTGCGCGATGCGATGCGTCAGCGTTTTCGTCTTGCCCGAGCCGGCACCAGCCTGGATCAGCAGCGGGCCTTCGGTCGTTTCGACGGCGCGGCGCTGCTCTGGGTTAAGGCCAGTTAAGAGGTCTTCAAGCATTTAGCTATTGTAGCACTCCTTGCCCCAAGCTTAACCGGCGTTTTTTACAACTATCTAGGCTTTTCTTTTCTGTCAAGAAAGCACATAATGGCTGCATTATGAAACCAATGGAAATTGCCAAATTACCTTTACGAGCCGTGGGATACTTCGGAGCCCTTGATGTTATGCAAGCAGGCATTGAGCGCGAACGAGCCCTGCATAGGGTGCTGCCCGATGCACCTGACCCCCGCGGCACACTGGATCTAAACCCTTTACCCGCAGAAGCTCCTACCGGCAAAGTGGCTGAAATCTACGCTAACCGCCTCGGCACAGTCGCCGCCGTCGCCGGAAGCATTCTGTTGCGCTGTACCGGTGTCGACGGCGCGTACCGGCTAGCCCGATATGCCTACAATAAAAACAAGGGTGACCAGAATACAACCAGCAGATAGCTCTTTGTAGAATGTTCAGTTAGACCTGTTGTAAAAACATCACTGTAACAGCGGCGATTGCGGCCAGTATAAGCATGGCAACGAGCGCCCGCACCCAGAAACTGCCAGCCTTCTGGTGTTCGGCAACGATCATGTGCTCCGGCGGATGCGGAGCTGCCGTACCGGCGACGGTTTTGTCGAGGTCTTTGGCAGCCTCAGCCAGCAGCGGATCCGGGGCGGCCGGTCGAGGTGGTTCCGGTACTTTGGCGGCAGCCAAATCGGATTGAAGCTCTCCTAGCGTCTCGTATGCTTTGGGAGTCCTATCAGCCGATGCATCCCAGGCCGGCTCAGCCTGAGCCCCATATTCTGACAGAACCCCGCTTTGCAATGACCCAGATGCATCGGACACCGCCGGCGTCCGGTTCAGTGTGCCCGTAGGCTGGACCGTAACCCGTTTTTTGCCGCCTGGTAGCGCTTGGTCGTCAGATGAAGGCGTATCAGGGCGCAGCGTGATACCGCTCAAATCATCCGAAACCGCGGGTGCATGACCGGTAATCACCGGCCGCGACGTCGGCAGCGGCACGGCCTTGCCGGGTGGCATGACATCGAAGACCTTGCCTTTTTTAGGCTTCGGCGTTTTCGGAGAAGACGATCCGGGGCGCAGCGGGCTACTCATCGCCTTGCCCGGCGTGGAGGCGATACGCGGCGTTGACGATTCCGGCGAAACTATATGGATTCAGGCTGGCACCGCCCACCAGAGCGCCATCACAACCGTCCATTTCCAGGTATGCCCGGGCGATTTGGTCGTTGACACTGCCGCCGTACAGAATGCGGACTTCGTTGGCTACGCGGGCACCGTAGAGGTGCTCAAGTTGTTCGCGGATGGCCCGGATCACCTCGGCGGCTTCATCCGGTTTGGCCAACACGCCCTGGAAGGTGCTAATAGCCCAAACCGGTTCGTAGGCGATAACGATGCCGGCTACTTCGCGCGCGGTCAGGTTTTGCAACGCGGTTACGACTTGGTCGTGGATGACCCGGCGGGTGTGGCCCTCGCGGCGCTCCAGCTGGGTTTCGCCGACGCACAGGATCGGCGTGATCTCGTTGCGCACCGCCGCCTGGACTTTGTCGCGGATCATCGGCAAATCTTCATGGAAGTACATCCGCCGCTCGGAATGCCCGATAATCACGTAGTGCACCAGATCGCGCAGCATGGCAAACGACACCTCGCCCGTAAATGCGCCCTCGTCTTTGTGATAGGCGTTCTGAGCGGCCAGGCGGAATTTGCGGCGGTCAATCTGTAGGCTCAACGGCTGCAGGCTGAGGATCGGCGGCGCCAGCACCACTTCAACGTCACGATGCAAACGGATCTGGTCGTGCAGCCGGTGCACCAGCAAACTGGCCTGCGATACGTTCAGGTTCATCTTCCAGTTGCCAACGATAAGAGTTCTACGCATATGCTTTAAACATGACCTTTTTACCAGCTTACCACAGCTGGCAGCACGTGTCAGCCGTTTCTTAGGCGCGACCAGATGGGCCCGTCAAAGGTACAGCCGGTCGGGGCAGGCTTGCAGTCGGGCTGGCAAACACTTATTTGTCGTGCAAGGCTTCAACGCCAGGCAGCTTGCGGCCAGACATCAGCTCCAGGCTGGCGCCGCCGCCGGCTGAGACATGACCGAAAGCGTCCGTCAGGCCGCGCTGTTCCAGATAGCCGACAGTGTCGCCGCCGCCGATCAGGCTGAAGGGCTTATGGCCATATTCACCGATGAGCGCGTCGATCAGGAGGTCGCTGCCGCGCGCGAACGGGCCGACCGGCCCGTGCAGCGCGGGGGTCTCCGTCACGCCGAGCGTGCCATTCCAGATCACCGTACCACAGAGCTGGACCGCGCCAGCGATGAAGGCGCCCGAGAACGGCCCGACGTCCAAAATCATCTCGTCGTCGGCCACGGTGCGCGACTTCTCAGACGGCTTCTTCGGGTAACTTTCGATATCGGCCATGATGTGCGCATCCCAATCAACGATCCGCGTGCGGGCCGATTTGTCCAGCGAGGTCGCCACCACGCCGTCCTGCGGAATATACAGTACGAACCGCCCGTTTTTAGCTTTTTTGGCCGCTTTGGCCATGATCTCTTTAGCTAGCGTCACGTCGCCGGGCTCAAACTTGCTGCCGCCGATCCGCACACCTTTGGCTGCCAAAAACGTGTTTGCCATCGCCCCGCCGATCGCCACGACATCGGCAATATCGATGAACTTGTTCAGCATCTCGATTTTATCTGAAATTTTGGCACCGCCAATGACGGCCATCAACGGCCGCTCTGGGTTTTCGATGGCCCGCGTGATCGTCTCGACTTCGGCTTTTAAGTGCAACCCCGCCACCGCCACCGGCACAACCCGCGTAATAGCATCCGTGCCGGCCTCTTTGCGGTGCGCCAGCGCAAAGCAATCCTGGACAAACACCTCAGCCCTGCTCGCCTGCACGATGTCTCGGGCGAAGGCTTCGTCATTGGCCTCTTCTTCGGGATGGAAACGCAGGTTTTCGAGCACGATGACGTCGCCGGCCTGCATGGCCGAGGCAGCCTCCTGCACTGGCTGGCCGATGCAATCCTCGACAAAGCGCACGTCCTGCTCCAGCAGCGCGCCCAAACGCCGCGCCACCGGCTTCAGGCTCTGCTTGGGGTCGGGACGGCCGTCGGGCCGGCCTAACTTCGAAATGATAACGACTTTGCAGCCCTGTTTCTGCAAGTACTGGATCGTCGGCAAGCTGCACCGGATGCGAAAATCGCTCGCCACCGCCCGGCCGCCATCGGCAAGCGGCGCATCTAGCTCGGCATGCAAAAGAACAGTTTTACCCTTAAGATCTATATCTTCGACTGTTTTCTTCGCAAACATGGCTTGGTCTTCGCCCTTTTCGGTTATGGTTTTACTCTAGTATACCACGCCCCAGTGTGCGAAAAATCACACCCTCAACAGGGGTAGATGCATTGACAACTATACAATAATATGCTAGAATGTACAGGTTTATGCGACGTCAGGATACACATGTACCTAGGCACCGCCGCGAGCGTGGTTTTAGCCTCAGCCATCTGAGCCCTGGCAAGCTGCGGCTTGCACTGGGCATAGGCGTAGCTGCGGCATTGGCCGTCGGCAGTACGCAGGTGGCCGATCTCTGGCCCGGTTCGCAGCCGAAGCCGGCTTCCGGCAGTGCCGACAGGTGTCCTCCGGCCGATCCGGACCGCTTGAAGGCTATGCAGCAGCGTGTCCACGATACCTTTGCCGCCGCCCGCAACCGGCCCATTACCGTTCCGCCGGCAGATATCAGCCAGCAGATTGCCGCCGCCCGCGGCCAAGCCATCGCGGATGCCGACCCCACCATCAACCAGCTGCGCCCGGGTATGGACCCGGTTACGGCGCTACGGATCACCAATGCTTACACCAAGGCCAACCACAGCCTGGAGGCGACCTCCGGCTCGCCGAATGCCCGAACGGTAGACGAAGCCCGCCAGCTGCTTGAGTTTCTCGACCGAACACCATCGGCATTTGTACGCGGCAGCAACATTGAAAAAATCGTACTGCAGAGTCCTGAGCCAACCGAGAGCGGCGACCACGCATTTATCGACTGGGAAGACAAGCGGCCCGATGAGCCAGGCATCATGCACGTTGCCGACGGCATGGTGGATGAAGTCGTTACCCACGAAATGGAACATGGCTTCTACCGGCGCTACAGCGTGAATCGTTGCGGCCTTCCCCGCCCGCTGTTCGATGACGACATCGAGGCGGATAACCCCGGCCATTTCCGCTATCGCCGTGGTTTAAGCAGGTCGTTGTGGCAAGGCGTGGTTGTAAGCCAGGCTGGCACCACTTCTCCGGATGAGGACAACGCCGAGATTGCGCAGTTCGTACATGGTCCGACCTCGGTTGAAATATCCAGCTGGCGTACGTTTGATACCGAAACGATCCGCAGCAAGATCGGCGTGCTGGCGCTGCGCTACGAAGACTACTCGCCGGGCCTGGGCCAATGGGCGATCGACCACGTTGCGGCTCATTATGGCCTGGTAAACCCTATTCCGGTCGGTGATCGGTTGGCTTACCCCGGGTGGAAGTAGGACGGGCGGCTAGTCCAGCACCCTGACCTTGATGGTATCGGTCGCGCCCGTTACGCCGGGCCGTTTGCCAGAAACTGTTACGATGATGTCGTTTTCATGAAGCACGTTATGCCGGCGCAGCCAGCTGCCTAACTTTAGCGCCGCCTGGGCATCAACCGCACGTACATAGCTCTTGATGCCGTAGACCAGGGCCAGTTGCTGGGCAGTGCGGTCCTCGCTGGTAACGGCGATCAGGGTTGTGGCGGGGCGGCGGGCGGCGATTTGTAATGCCGTTGCGCCAGATTTCGTCTCGGCTACGATGGCAGCTGCGTCGATACTCTCAGCCAAGCTGAGGATGGCGCTGGAGATAGCATTTTGCATATCGTGGGGCCGGTCGAGGGCATAAGTGACTTTCAGCGGTGAATGCTGTTCGGCATACAGTACCACCCGCTTCATGGTAGCAACCGCTTCGACCGGATACTTGCCAACGGTAGTCTCGTCGCTCAACATAACGCAGTCGGCGCCAATGAACACGGCCGTCGCTACGTCGGATACTTCGGCACGGGTCGGCTCCGGCATATCCACCATGCTGATCAGCATCTGCGTGGCAACGATGGTAGGCTTGGCGTATTGCTGGCCAAGACCGACGATCTTGCGCTGCACGACCGGGACTGACTCAGCCGGCGCCTCAACTGCCAGGTCGCCACGGGCAACCATAACAACATCTGCCGCCTGCACGATCGCTTCGATATCTTCGACGGCGCGCTTAGTCTCGACTTTGACGATGATTTTGGCAGTGGAGCCGTACTTTCGAAGCAAATTCCGTACCCGGCGGACGTCTTCAGCCGATTGGACAAAGCTGATAGCTATGTAATCGAAGTCCTGCTTGATGCCATAGCGCAGGTCGCTCATGTCTTTTTCGGTCAGAATATCGCCGCCGAAGTCGGTGTCGGGCAGGTTCATGCTCTTGCGTTTGATGAGTACGCCGTCGTTCATGGCACGAGCCCGGACCCGGCCGGGCGCAACATGAGTGATCTCAGTGCGGATGCGGCCGTCGAACAAATAGAGCGGCTGGCCTTTCTTGGCTTTGGTGCTGATGTCGTACTGCATCGGGATGGGGCCGCCGGCTTCGTGCGGCTGGCCGTACGCGAAGGTTAGTTCCTGGCCGGCTTGCACCGGAATGACGCCGTCGAAATCGCCCAGGCGAATCTTTGGCCCCTGTAAATCCTGAATGATTGCGACTGGCTTGCCAAGTGCGGCGGCCGCCTTGCGTGCCCAAGCCAGCCAACGGCTGGCGTCCTCATGATTCGTGTGGCTGAAGTTTATGCGTATGCCGTTTGTGCCGGCCTGGATGAGGTCATGGATTTTCTGGTACGAATCGGTCGACGGGCCGAGCGTAGCGATGATTTTCGTGCGCTTGTACTCTTCCAGCGGGATATGCGAGACCTGGGTGGTAGTGTGCCTACTCATGGCGTCTGATGCCGTTATTGCACCTGGACCGAGCCGCCCTCTGTCGGCTCGTTATAATTGGCGTAACCGAAGGTGCCGCTGGCCGTAAACGTATACGAGTAGCTGTCGCCGGGGGCGATATCGCCCGACTTGAGCCCGGGCAGCGATGAGGCATCGGGGTACGGATTGGCGCCGATGCGCACCGGCTTGGCCGTGTCGTTCACCCACACCACCGTCATGTCGCGGGTTATGCTGAGAGTTGCGGGGAAGAAACCATCTTCAGTGACCGACACCCGGACTTCGGTTGTCTTCTCGACGACTGGCTTTTCCCGCGTGAAAAAGCTGAACAGCGCCGTGACGATGACTGCCAGGATAAACGCCGCGCTGACCAGCAGGATGATTATTTTCTTATTCATGGTAGTTCCTTCTTGCCTTCCCTGCCCTATTAGCGGTCAAACAGCGCGCCTTGCGGCACGAACTGCTTCGGCCGCGACGGACTGCTCCAGAGCAGCTGCGCCGTCGCTTGACCGGTGTTATCGTAATATTCAAAGGTTATGTCGTATTTATTGCCGGCCGTCAGCTGGATTTGGCCGCTGTTTTCGGTTATGCCTTGGTCTTGCCAGTCATTGATGATCTGTTTGCCGTTAACCCAGAGCCGGCTGCCGTCGTTGGTGCGGGTATAGAAGGTGTACTGCTCAGTTTTGTCGGCCAACACCTGGCCCGACCACCGGACGCTGAAGCCATCAGCTGGCAGGCCTGCCAGCGGCGCGCCCGACCAATTGAAGGCGACTTGGCCATCGAGCCGCAGAGCGCTGAGCGCACCAAACGATTTGCCGGTATAGTACGCTCCGTTTAAGCCGTAACTCGAGCTGAGCAGCTGGGCGGCGGGTATGCTCTGTTTTCCAGACGAGCCGGGCTGTGTCCAGAGAAGCTTGACGCTGGCATCACCGGAGTGGTCGAAGTATTCAAGCTTGACATTATAGCGGGCGCCGGCTTCAAGCGCGATGGTAGCTTTGCGCTCGGTCAGGCCGTGGCGTTTCCAGTCGTCGATCACTAACTTGCCGTCGAGGTACAGCCGCACGCCATCATCAGCCTGCGTATAGAACGTGTAAGTGCCGGCCTTGGGCGCTATGACGCGTCCGGTCCAGCGGGCACTGAAGCCATCGGCCGGAATGCCGCTCATCGGACTGCTGCCACCCCAGTTGAAGTTCACCGAGGAGTCGTTGCGGCTGCGGCCGAGACCGCTTAGTGAGGTATTAGCAAAGTATGTTGCCGATAAGCCCTGTACCGGCGGTTTCGTGGCGGCAGGCGGCACTGCGGCAACCGCTTGGTCGGAACGCGGGCTGAGGTTGCCGGCAGCATCCCGCGCTGCCACCTGATAGACGTAGGTTTTGCCCAGCCGGACAGTGCCATCGCCGAAGCTCAGTGCCATGCTGCGGGCCAGCTCGCTGCCATCGCGGTAGATGATGTATTCTTTGACGCCGACATTGTCGCCGCTGGCGTTCCAGCGCAAGTTTACCTGGCCGGATACGACGCTTGCACTCAAGCCGGCAGGCTTGGCCGGAGCAACGGTGTCGGCAGCAACCGGCGTGGTGGCGCTGGCGATATTTGAGCCGGGGCTGGTATTGCCGGCAGCGTCGACGGCCCGCACAACGTAGGCATAGGAAGTCAGCGGCAGCCGGCCGGTATCGTTGTAGCTCAATGTGCTGCCGCCCAGCTGCGCAATGGTAACGCCGTCACGCTGCACCAGGTAGCCGGTAACACCGGTATTGTCGGTGCTGGCGTTCCAGCTTATGTTGACCTGTGTGGCCGAGACGGCTGCGGCCTTCAGGTTACTGGGCGCAGTTGGAGCTGCGGTGTCGGCCGCAGCGGCGGTCTTGGCGGTTACGGCAGGCGACTGGGCGCTTACATTGCCAGCCGCGTCGTAAGCTGCCACCGTAAAGCTGTACGATGTGTTCGCCGCCAGACCGGTATTGGTAAAGGCGGTGCTCCGGCTAGTGCCTACTTCGGTACCACCGCGGTAAATACGGTAGCCTGCGACACCGACGTTATCGCTGCTGGCGTTCCAGCTGAGTGCCACCGAGTTGACGGTGCGGCCGGAAATAGCCAGCCCGCCCGGCACACTAGGTTTGGCGGTATCGGGCGCCGGGGTACCGCCGCCAGAACCCGAGCCACCGCCCTGGCCTGTAAAGGCGGCACTGTTTGCGAGCGCTTTGTAGCGCTGCAGGCGAGTCTCATCACGGGTACCGTCCACATAGGCGATGCGGTTATCGTTGCCTTCAGGGCCGATCGAATCGAATACCATGTAGGCTTTCAGGTTGGGGAATGTCTTATTGTTGGCGAGCGCCTTCATGTCGTCATAGTACATGTATGAGGTCGCGGCCGGCATGTCGTGCACGTTCCATTCAACGATGCCCCAGGGCTTTGAGGCGAAGTCGGTGGTGGCGCTTTGGTACCGGCCCATCAGGTCAACGAACCGCTTAACGTTAGCCTGAGCCTTCGACGCGCTGCCAGTACCGTAGCCGTAGGCGTTGAACATCACCCAGTCTACCAGTTTGTTGCCAGGGTAGAGGTCGTCCACTAAACAGTCCCAGTTGGCATAGTTCATGTAGTCCATGACCCAGACAACGTTGTCGCTGGCGCCTTTGGCATCGAAGCGGGCCCGGACGTTGGCCCACATCGCCCGGTAATCGGCCGGCGTGCCGGCGCTACCCTTGTAGGCGACCGTGCAGCCGGTACCGCCGCCGGAGACGTCGTTTTCCGGCTCGTGGTTGAGGGTAAAGAATATCTTTTTGCCGCCTAAGCTGTTAATGCTGTCGGCCATGGAGTCGATGGCTTTATTGACGGTCGCATTGCCGCCAGCAGCATCCTGCCATTTGTTAGCCGGTTTCCAGTTGGTAAAGAGATACGTGCTGGCCCGGTTCACGAAATATTTGTCGTAAGACGACAGCGTGTTCGAGCCGACAGGGTGGTAGGTATGGGCGATATCGACCTTGCGGCCAATGGCGGCCTCGTGCGCTTCGATCTGGGCCTGGTAGTTATCGGCCACGTTGTAGCGGTTGGCGGCGGCGCCAAGCCAGGGCCGACAGGTGTTGACGAGCTTATCGGTAACGCTGCAGCCGTTGCTGGCAGCAGCTGCCGGGGCGGGCGCAGGTGTAGGCGCTGGGGCCGGAGCAGGTGCTGGCACAGGGCCGGCCGCCGGACTCGGCGATGGGCTGGGAGTTGCGGTTTTATCGCCGTACCCCGCTGGTTTGACATAGTAAATCTGGCTGGCCTCGGCCACGAAGGCCAGATCGTGCGAGCCACGCGCGAAGGCGCCGCCCTCCACCGTGCCGTCGCCGCCGTCAAAGACGCCGTACCACTCGTAAGAACGGCTGATCATATCCTTAATATATGCGTCGCCCTTCAGCGCCGTGTTGCCGGAGGTAAAGACGAAGAATTTCTGATGGTGCTGTACCATCATCCGGCTGCGGTCGTCGCTGATGCTGGCGCCGGAAATAGTATTGATGCCGCTGAGCTGCCCCAGGCGCACTAGCCTAGCCTCGCCGCTGGTGCCGCCGGGCAGTTCAACCCGGTACACGGGTGAATTCTTGGCTTTCGCAAAGATGTACAGGTTGCCGTCGAGCCAAAACATGGCTTCGGCATTGGTTGTGGTGCAGCCAGCCTCGGGGTCGGGGAATGTTAACGAGTATTTGGCTTTGATGGGTGTGGCTGCGGTAGAGGCAGGATTGGGCTCGTCGAGCCGGTAGAGGTATTGGGCGCTTTTACAGTCGTTCGAGCCGATCTCGCCGATCCAGAGATTGTTATTGTCGTCGATGGCGATGTCTTCCCATTGGGTGTTGCCATCGCCGGTGACGTCGTAATACGGCGTTACTTCGCTGCCGCGGACAGGCTGGAGCTTACCGGCGGCGTCGAACTTGAGCGCCCAGAGGGCGTTGCGCGGCTTGCCCTCTTTGGCGGGCCCGCCGTCGCGGTGCCACCACATAACGCCGGGGTACTTGCGGCTGGCGACCAGGCCCGAGGCTTCACTGGCGGGCAACGACGTGTTTAAACTGGCTACGCTGTATGGGTCGGCTGCCCGGCCTTTAAAGACCAAATAACCGCTTACCAACACCATAAAGGCAGCAGCAAAGGCGATCACAAGGAACCGGACTTTATTGCGCTGCTCGCTTACGCTTACCATTATGCCCATAACTCCTTGAACGTTTTCCGTTTATGTTTACGGCTTACTCTCCATCGTACCGTCAGATGCCTGGCTTGTAAAGTACGCCGAAAGGTCGGTTACTCGTAAACGCCGTCAGCGATTCTCAGCAGCTCGCCGGGAGGCGGGCATGTCGAGGGCGACACGTCGTAGATGCAGACGGTTGGCGGCTCGCAGGTAAGGTTGAGCGCCAGGGCGATCGCTCCGGTCATCTGAGGCAGCTCGCTGGTATCCGCCTCTTTCGAGAACACGGTGGTACCTTCAGAGGTCTTGAGGTAATGGTCGGGGCAATTATACAAAGCTACACTTCCTGGTATTTGTGGCAGAATAAATATATTGATCGCCCGGATCATCGTGCGATCTTCCTCCTCACCGACGTCTCTTTTGGTCTCCATCCAGAATCGTGTTTCTGTGGCTCTGCCGTACAGACGGGCCAGTATTAAGTTGTGGTGCTCAATGACGTCGTCGACCGGGCCGGGCGTATCACGGAGAACCGGGGCTTCCTCCCCTGTGACATACCTTTGTAGCTTCATATCTGCAATACCTTTCTTGCTTAGGCCGTGCTGTCCCGGCGCTTAAATGCCATGATGCCCACAGTTAAAAGTGCTGCCGCTACAAGCAGCAGCCAGATGGCAGGCTCAAATCTGAACGCTTGGGCAGGCACGCTCGGCATATGCGTAAACGGCGAGATATTCATCGTCCAGGTCGGCAGTTTGAGCAGGGCGCCAAGCTGCATGATACCCACGCAGAAAGCAAAGCCGCCCCACGAAAGCGCGATATGCCAGCGCGGTAACAGCCCGAACATCGCCACCGAGAACCCTAGGAGGACCATGACCGGCGGCACATGCACTAAGGCAGAGGTACAAAGGCGCCAGACTTCGCTCCATGGCACCTGCAAAGACAGCTTGTAGCTTAAGCCCGCTCCGAAGCCGGCCACGGCCAGCAGCAGCACCGCGCCGCCAGCCGCAAACAACACATGGCTCATCATCCAGGCCGGGCGCGAAACACCGGTGGCAAGTACCGGCTCCAAGCGGCCGCTGGATTCTTCGGCGTGGAGCCGCTGGAGAGCCTGTGCCACGAAACCGCCCGCTGCCAAAGCTATAAAAGCCAGCATACCGCCCAGTAGGGCCAGGGTGGCGTCATTGGAACCGCCCAGCGTGCGCATGACCTCGGCAAACGCCTCGTTTTGGTCGAGGATAGTACGGAACTCCTTTACCATCAGACCGGTCATGACCCCTAAAATAGCCAGTACGGCCAGCCAGGCGTACAGCGTAGCTTTTTGCAGCCGCCAGGCCAAGCCGGGCAAGCTCAGTAAACCGGCAGGCGCGCGGGCGGGGCCGGGACGGGGCGCGATAAAGCCCTCACCTACGTCGCGGCGGCTATTCAGCCAAAAAGCCAGGCCAGCCAAGGCTGCCGTCAGCGGCACAAACAGTCCCAAGAGCCACCAGCGCTGCAACGAAAACGGGAATACCATCTGCCCCCATCCGATCGGCGAAAGGTATGACGGCCAGGCGCTTAGAACCACGGTGCCGTCGGCACTGATCCGGCCCAGGCCGTCGCCGATGCCGCGCAGCGCAAAACTGCCGCCGACCATAAGCGCAGCCAGGCCGTTCGCGCTGCGGGCGCCTTGGACGATCTGAGCCAGGACGGCAGCGCCGGCCGCAAACACCAGTCCGGTACCGGTCAGGGCGGCGCCCGTAGCCCACGCACCGGCTGCAGGCAGGCCGAACCCAAGCAGAGACAGACTTACCAGCACTCCGATCAGCACATTCAGACCTAAGGCCACCACCAGAGCCGCCATCAAAAGCGCGTAGCGCCCCGTTACCGCCGAGCCGATCAGCTCTGCCCGGCCGGTTTCTTCATTTTGCCTGGTGTGGCGCACGATCAGCAGGGTGCTCATCACCGCTACTATCATGGCAATGAACAGGTACGATTCGTTCAATATGATGGCGCCAATCTCGGGGCCGCCATTCGGGCCGCCCAAGACCCGGCTGATTATACTGGTGGAGGTGGTTGTGGCGTACACCAAGCTGTCGGCCGGGCTGCCGGCATACAGATCGCGCACAGTCGGAACAGTCACGGCTATCATGCCGGCGGCAATGCCAGCGCCGACCGGCAGCTTGATCCGGTCACGGCGTAAGGCCAAACGAACGAGCCGCCAGGTGCCCTTCAGATTGCTCACCGCAAGCGCTCCGCGCTTCGGCCCTCCTGAGCGGCCGGTTCGGCGGCAGCGTAGTGGCGCATAAAGAGGTCTTCAAGGCTGGGCGGCGTGCTCACCAGATGCTTGATGCCGAACTGCACCAGATGAGCGAGCACGGCCTGCATGGCGGCGTTTTCTACCTGCATTGCCAGGTGGGTACCCTGCTGGGCAACATCGTGCACGCCGGGCAGACCCTTTAAACCGGTGGCGGGCTTGGCGGTGTCGGCCTCAATCGACATGCGGTGCAAGTGCCGCAGCTCAGCCAGCGTACCCGACTCGACCGTCCGGCCGTCTTTAATGATGGTAATGCGGTCGCACAGCGCCTCTACCTCAGACAAAATATGGCTGGAGAGCAGCACTGTTTTGCCGCGCGACTTTAGCTCTAATATTGCATCGCGGAAATTCGCTTCCATGAGCGGGTCGAGACCGCTTGTCGGCTCGTCCAAGATGTAGAGATCGACGTCCGAGGCTAACGCCGCCACTAAGGCAACCTTCTGGCGGTTGCCCTTTGAATACGTGCGGGTCTTTTTGGTCGGGTCGAGCTCAAACAGTTTTAGCAAGTGGGCGCGCCGCTTCGGGTCGAGTCCGCCGCGCAGCGAGCCGAACAGGTCGATGCACTCGCCGCCGCTTAAGGCCGGCCACAAATTGACGTCACCGGGCACATACGCCAAACGGCGATGCACATTGACGGCATCCGCCCACGGGTCTGCGCCCAACAGCCGGGCCTGGCCGCCGCTGGCGCGCAACAGTCCCAGCAAAATGCGGATAGTAGTAGACTTGCCGGAGCCGTTGGGGCCAAGAAAGCCGTGCACCTCTCCGGGCGCCACCTGCAAGTTGAGCCCGTCCAGCGCCCGGAACGAGCCGAATGTTTTGACAAGGTTCTGGCAATCGATGCTGGCGTTGTCTGACGTGCTCATGCTTACCTAGCATAGTAGCACAAAGTACCCTTCCGTACTAAAGGCGCTTTGTATGCGCCAGATGGGCCGCCTTCAGGCGCTGGTACTCAGCGTCATCTTTGGCGCGCTGGTAGTAACTGTAGAATATCCGGGCCGAGGCAGCCTTGGCGGAGTCTTCCGAGCCGGCGTCTTGCGGCCGCACGCTGCCGGAGGCGTCGTATTTGCGCCCGGAGGCGTGGTTGGCGTAGCGCCGGGCACGCGTAAAGCCCATCTGCAAAAATTTGCGCGCCATGTCCATGCCGACGAAGTCGCCGTCGGCTTTGTAGGCTTCAAACAGGGCAAATATCTTCGCGGCTGACGCCTCCGCCTGCTCCGGCGTGGCAAAGCGCCAGTGCGGCAGGATCTCACTTTTATACGGCTCGGCGATCAGCACGCCTTGCTCGCCCTTGCCGATGAGGTACTTCTCGGGGTGGGCGCGGAAGTCCATGCCGCGGTAGGCGTCTGCGTAGGAGGTCATAACCCTATTGTATGGTATATTCGTTTAATGAATAGAATTTCAGGCGAAGTTATATTATACCGAAATGACACCAATGAGCCTTTAGCTCAGCATCAAATTGCACGGGTCAATGATTTAGCGGGCATTATTGCCGATATGAAAGGATACGCCTTTACGGGGCTGCATCAAGGAAACAAGCAATATGGTGACGCTACGTTTATTATACCGGGGAAGACGATCCTCGAGGCTGAGGGGCACGCTTTAGGCATTAAAACAGAGAATGATTTTCTAGGCGGCATGGTATCTGCACCCTATATGCTTACCAAATCCGTTGCTCATAACCTTGTTCATGAAGATGCTGAAGCCCCCCCCTGCCTGGAATCGCCCCTTTGCAGCCACCACAGAGGATACCGGGTTGCCCGGGTTTACCGTGTTCAGCGAACAAGATGCACACCACGCTTTGGAGCGGCTGCTTGACGAGGGACACGTCGCCCGTGGCAAGCGTGCCGCAGCCGCTGGAGGCAATGACCAGTTCTTATTAGAAACACCAAACGACCTGAAGCGCGTTTGGGATAGAGTGAGTACTGATGAATTGCAGAAACTTGGCCTTGTAGTCGAGGCGAATATGCGGCCTGGATTTAATGTCATTGCCGCGGGTCAAACTTTACTCAATGGAATCCAGGTTAGTTTTGCGGGGTCGGTTAGGGAGTTGCCCGCTCAAGCAGACCAACGCTATTTTGGCGGAACCGATGTCGTGTTAACCAGGGGCGGCTTCGACAGCCTGACACCTTACTTCCGCAATGATAACGAGACTTTGAATGCAATACAAAAGATTGCGGGTTTCCATAATAATGCCAGGCAACATCTAGGTTTAATCGCTTCCCGAAGTGCCTATACAGTGCTTTCCGGCACGGCGCATAACGATAAAAACTACTCGGGCGTATTAGAGCAATCGTGGCGTATTGGCGGTTCTAGCGGACCAGAGATATTAGCTATTCAAGCCTTTCAGGATGACCCGTCCTTGCAGGCTGTGAATGGCGTTTCACGTAATCTCCTGGGTGCGGATGCTACTGCGCCACCTAATGCCAGAGTACATTATAGAGGAGATGACAGCTTCTACGGACCTGTTACCGTTTACTCTTGTATTAGGCCTATAGGGCAAGATTAACCTTCCGGCACCTAACCCTAACTACAGTTTTGCTATGCATTGCGGCATACATTAAAGCGGATATACATCAGCAGGTATACTATAAGTATGCTCATCCACGACCGCATTTACGGCGATATACATATCACTGATCCGCTGATTATTGATCTTTTAGCTAGCGCGCCGCTGGAGCGACTTAAGGGCATCAGCCAGGACGGCGCAACTCACTTCATCCAGCCGTTCTGGAATGCTACCCGTTTTGAACACAGTCTGGGCGCCTGGTACCTGGCAGAACGTTTTAAACGACCGATCGAAGAGCAGGTTGCCTGCCTTTTGCATGACGTGCCACACACCGCCTTTTCGCATGTGGTGGACTTTTTAATGGAAGACCACAACCAGGAGTATCACGACCGGTTTCTAAACCAGGTCGTACTGGCATCGGACATCCCGGACATATGCAAAAAACACGGAATTGATGTCCATGCCGTGCTGCAAAAAGGAGCATTCAACTTGCTGGACAACCGGACACCCGAGCTTTCGTTTGACCGATGGGATTACTTTATGCGTGATGCGCATATCCTGGGCATATTGCCCGCTCAAACGGTAGAACTGATCCTTGCTTCGGCCCGATTGCAGGATGACCGGTTTTATTTTGAAGATGTGAACGTGGCCAGCCAGCTGTGCCTGACATCGCTGATGACCAGTCAGCTCGGGTATGTTTCTGCCACCTCGCATGGTTCGTACTTCCTGCTGGTTGGCGCACTTAAAGTTGCCCTCCGGGAAGGCATCATAACCGAAACAGACCTTTTTAAGACCGACCAAGTCGTCTGGGATGCGCTGGTGGCAGCCGGGCATCCGGAAATTACCGCTTATCTCGACCGCTTGCGCCCGGGCCGGGAGTTCATATACGCCCCTAAAGAAGACGCTGAATTCTACGGCAAGAACAAAGTGCGTTACATTGACCCGCTAGTGCTAAAAGGCAACGAGCTACGGCGGACATCCGAGATCATCCCCGGCCTAGAGCAATACATCGGGGCGTTCAAGAAGCGATGCGACTACATTGGTGTGCGGCAAATAAACGACTAACACCTGTGCGCCGACTAGGCGACGCGCGCGCCAAGCAGCGGGTTGGTGCCGACCCGGTAGATCGTGCCGACCGTACCCAGGGCGCCGCTGACGCCCGATTGCGCCCAGGTGCGGTGGCTGCTGTTGCTGAGTACCGCCAAGCCGGTTTGGTTCAGCAGGTTGGCCGTAACCATGGTCGGACCAGCGGTAATCGCCCCCTGGACGACGCCAGCGATCCAATAACGGCCCGGTTGCAGCGTAATAGCCGTAAAGGTACTTGTTTTCGTACCGGTAGAGCCGGTGGTGTCAACCGTGCCGGCGTCTACCAGCGGTGCGCCAGTGGGCCGGCCCGCGCCGTTGTCGGCGTATAAGCCAAGCCGCATCACCTGGCCTGCGCCGGTACCTACCGTCGAAACGTTGCAGCCGAGGGCATCGATCTGCGTCGACACCGTCACATCGACCGGAATGTAATACGCTTCATTCAATGTGGTCAACTGAATGGTGCCGGTGCCGGTTGCCGGCGGCGTCAGGTACTCGCCAGTGGCCGGCCGCGCTGCCAGCACGCTTGCTTGAGGGGTGTATGAGCCGGCCACTTGCACCCATTTGCTGCCTGAATACACAAACTCAATCGTCGTAACGGCATTGGCCGCCGGGTTGATCGCTCCGTTGGTAAGCGTATAGCCACTGTCCCAGCTGACGGTTCGGCCGCCGGTGGCGTCTTGGGTAAAGATCATGGTCAGCATCATGCCGGTGTGGCGATAGGTGGGCGCCACCATCGAGACATTGCCCGTTAGGGTAACAGCCTGGTAGCGGCCGCCGTACGGGTTGGGGGTCAGCGAGGCGGCGTACGATAGTGCCCGGTAACCGTTTTGCGCGCCGATCTGCAGCATGTTGCCGGCCGGCAGGCTGTCCGTCGTCATGTAGGCCTCAGCCATGTTGCCGATGCCGTCCACCGTTATTTCGATCCGGTTGCCGGTGCTGTTTTGGACCCGCACGCCCGCAAGCTGGTGGTTCGGGTTGGCTGCCCGGTCCCAGGCGATACCGGTCACGAAGTTGTTGTATGCATTTACGACCTCGTAGCCGGCATGCGATAAGTTGCCCCTGTTGTTGCTGTCGGCCATACCGCCTTCTATGACATGGCGCCCGACATTGCTCAGGTAAAATCCGGCCCGCATGTTGTCTTGGGCCTCGCAGCCGATCAAGGTGCAGGTGGAGTAATTGCCGTCGGCGAAGTGGAAGCCGTGGCCGGTGCCACCCGTCACGCCGGCAGCAGCAGTACTGACCGCGCCGGAATACCATGCCTTGCTGTTAACGATGCGCGTATTCGCCCCGCTGATGTAAAAGCCGTCCCAGCCGCTGGCACCGGCGTCACACTCCGAGAAGAACGAGTCGGTACCAGTCACGAAACCGTGCCCGCTGTTCAACCAGGATTGCACCCGGCTGACCATAGTGACGCCGCGACCCTGCACGTGCAGGCCGTTGCCTTTGCAGTTTTGGATCAACAAGTCGTTGGCATAGTGGCGGCCGTCGACATACTCGGCGATGCCGTTGCCGGTGTCGCTGTCGAGCGCGGCGCTGTTATCGAGGTGCAAGCCGTGGCTGGTAGTGTCGCCAACGCCGCGGCCGTCAATCATCATGTGGCTTACCGAACAAAGGCGGGCGTGCGTAGTGTTTTTAATGAATGCACCCGTGGTTGTGCCGCCGTTGCGCCGCCAGAGCCGCGTGTTGCCGACACCGGCGCCCTGCAAACTGACCCGGTTCGGCAAGGTGATCGGCTCGATAACGTAAGTGCCTGCCGGTATGAAGACAGTGCCGACCGTGCCGGTCAAGGTGGCGCCGGCAACGGCAGCTATGGCATCGGTAAAGGCGGCTGTGTCGTTGGTAACGCCATTGCCCGCTGCGCCGTAGTCGGTAACGCTGACGATGTACTCGCCGCGCGGCACGGCATTCGGGTCGACAGCCGAAACCGCCGCCCATTTCAACCCTGTCGCCGTCGTACTGTCGGCGGTGAGGACATGGTTGTCGGTGCCGATACCCAGCCGCGTGATCGCGCCGGTCGTTCGTGTCAGGATATCGCCCTTAGTAGTGAGCGCTGTCTGATCGATCTTGGCCGCCAGATCACTCGTCAGGCTAGTAATTGCAGATTGTGGAATATTGCTAAGCGTATTGGAAGCGCCTGAAATGGTCTTGTTAGTAAGGGTAGCCGTAGCACTGTTTTTAGTAGCATCACTGGTATTGTCTACATTACTCAGGCCGACAGCTGTCTTATCCAGCGTCTGCCAGCTTTTATCCCCACGCCAGTACTGGCTGGTAGTACCAGCGGTAATGGTATTTTCTTTGGAGGCTAGGCCGGGGACGGTTGGTGAGGTGGCGGTGCCTGCGAGGTCGCCGGCCAGTTGCACCAGACCGACCGAACTGGTG
>CBFGXJ010000014.1:0-32393 GCA_965652795.1 uncultured bacterium | reverse complement strand
TTGCCGCTGATGTCTTGGGCTTGCGGCCGGGTTGAGTTGTTGGGATCGGGATTAACCGGTGAGCCTGCGGTTGTAAAGTCGTAGAACTTAACGACATTGCCGATGCCCATGATGCCATTTTGAAAGTCTGCCGTTGTACGGCCGCTGGTAAGGTTCAGGTTGATGCCTGGCCCTTCAAGATGAATAAAAGGTATGCCTTTGTTGTTGTCCTGCGTTAGCGGCGTGTCGTTGGCATCGCCGCCTTTGGCGGTAAAGGTGCGTTGGCCGCGGGTAGGTTCGGTGCTTGATGCCAAGAAGTAATATTGGCGGCCGTCCCACTTAGGGTCGATGTAAACTTCTTTGAAGTCAGTGCCGCCAACGCGGTTAGTAACTTCGATGCGGGAAGCATCCAGAAACTTGGCGCTTTGGACGCTGCCGACGGTTACGGGAGCGGCGGGTTTAGCGACGCCTTCGATGACGACGTTTTCCTGTGTGCGGCTAGGGTTGTTGCCCCGGTGCAGGAATTCGAGGCGGC
The DNA here is from genome assembly GCA_965652795.1 of uncultured bacterium. Taxonomy (GTDB): domain Bacteria; phylum Patescibacteriota; class Saccharimonadia; order Saccharimonadales; family UBA4665; genus CBFGXJ01. Next base: position 31,879 of record CBFGXJ010000014.1, on the reverse strand, counting down.
CAGGTGTGCTTAGGCCGTCAGCCGTCAGGTTGTCATATGCAGTAAAGCGGATTAAGTTGAATCCCCGCCCGGCTACTCCTACTCGGAACTCCGTTTGGGCGCCGACCCAGACTTTGGGGTTGTCGGGGTTCTTGTCGGCAGTGCCTGCTTTTGACTCTACCGGCAACAGTATGTACCGACCGCCGCCAGGACCGCCGCTACATTCTTTGGTGGCCTCACTGCTGAGGTTGGGAGCGGCTTCTAAAACAATAACATTAACATCTTTACCGGTGTTTGTACCTATAAAGCTGCCGTAGCGGTTGATGACGGATGCTTGAACGTCTTTACCAGCGATGGTGTAGCTATCTTGGGTGAACTCTGCCAGTGCTGTTTCGTCCAGCAATGCGGCCTTAATAGTCTCTTCATTCATAGCGGCTATCTTCATGCGGCCGACACAAGATGTAATTTCTGATCTGTCTGGAGTACTGGCGGAACCGCCGTAAACCATATCAACCCGCGTCGGAGCTTCAGCGTGGGCAACACCGGTCAGGAATGGTGCGAATGCCGGCAAGCCCAGGCTGATCGCCATTACCAGGATGGCTACGATGCCGATACTTACTTTTTTAAAAGGCAGTGAAGGCATATGCATTTTCATGCTACTGTCCCCGGACCTGGCTTATGTAGCCGTCTACTGTCGTGGTTTGCGTGTTGTCAAAGGTGTAGCAGGATACGTCGTTGGTGGCCGATGGGCTCTTGATGGTATAGCGCAGCTCGTTGCGCACCGAGCCCTCAGGGTCGGCTTCACGGGTGGGAACGGATGCTTCGCCTACATACGTAACCTGGCCTTTGAAGTACACGTTCTCAAGCCCGATCATTTTGCTGCGCCAAGAGTCTTTGGAGTCGCTCTCCTGGGCGCTGCTGGATAATAAAGCATAGCTTTCATTGTATTTCTTTGCCAGAACAAGCTCAATGAGGTCGCCGCAGACGGACCGTTGCGGGTCTCTACCGCCGCTTAATAGAAAGGTAGCAAGCATCGCCACCCCGATTACACCTACCAGTACGCCGCCGATTACCAACGGCCGACGAGATTCCAACATGATCTACTTGCCTGCCTCACCTTTTATGCTTTCATTCTAGCGCTTGCCTGCGACATATGCAAAATAATTGCCGACACGTACGCATAAGGCGTATACTAGAGCGTAAGCATTAGGTACGATATAGATACAGTATGAAAACATCTTCTTTACTGGCTAAAATTTACCTGCTCGGAATGGTGGCAGGTGTTATCGCCGCCTCGGTAGCAATACTCGTGCCTGCCCCGGCGTGGGCGGAAACACCGGCCAGCGGCAGCGCCAACAACAGCGGTAAAACTGGTTTGTGCCACGATGCCTTCTCCGGTCAAACGTATACTTGTGGCGATCCGGGCGGTGTTAAGGTGGACGGTAAGGCCGGCGGTGCTTTCGATAAGTCAAAGTGTTACGCCTTCACCAATCCCGACGCGGGCTGGGTGGTGGCGGACTGTACGGCTGCCGCTTTTCAGCTGACGCCAACGATTGTACAGCCGATCCGGAAGCCGCAGGGTGACGCCGGCAAATGTCTTGACGTCAGTAAGTCCGGCAGCTGTAATTTGGACTGCCCAACGAATTTAGCCAACTCCGGCGGCTGCGACTTCGTGGCCCGCTATATCAACCCTGCAATTAACGTCGCGGCCGGCATTATCGGCGTGCTGCTTGTCGGGTCATATGCCTCGGCCGGCATCATGTATTCCGGCGCGCGGGATAACCCGCAAGTGATCGACGCCGCCAAAAAGCGCATAGCCAATACCACCATCGGTTTTCTGGGCTACATCTTCATGTATTGGTTCTTGCAGTGGATTGTCCCGGGAGGATTCCTATAATGTATAAGAAGATTTTGGCGGCTGTCCGATGATATTCGCGTGGCTTAATCCGCTTGCAACATACCTGACGGCGCATGTTTCGTCGCTGTTTACAACGGTGGCCGGGCCGGCGGCTGGCTGCGACCCCAATCGCACCTTCTTCGGCTTGCCGGTTTGGTACAAGTACATCGTGAACGGCCCGTCGGGCGGCGCCTGCGACTTCCGTAATTTGGTACTCTGGCCGCCGAACGACCTTATTCTGATTGCCGTAGCCGTCGTCGATATGCTGTTGCGGCTGGGCGGTATGGTGGCGGTCGGTTTTGTGATCTGGGGCGGTATCTCGTATGTGTTGTCGCAGGGTGAGCCCGAAAAGCTGAAAGGTGCGTTGCAGACCATTATCAATGCGTTGATCGGGCTGGCTATCGTCTTAGTGTCGATCGGTGTAGTCTCATTCTTAGGAAATAAGTTGGCGTAGGCTATGGAGCGTTTTCGTACCCTTGCTACCGAAGTTAACTTAGGCCCCTTACCGCACGTTGAGGCCAATGATGCCACTATGCAGACTATCCTGACCATTGTATTTACGACTACGGGTGCCATCAGTCTGCTTATAATTACGATTGCGGCCTTTAAGTTGATTGCTTCACGGGGTTCACCCCAAGATCTCACCAAGACCAAAAACGCTCTTGTGTTTGCCGTCATCGGTTTGGTCATATCGGTGAGCGCCGGTGTTATCATCAGCTTTGTGATAGGAGGAATCACGTGATCCGTCGTATCAAGATCGCGCTGGCGGGCTTGCTCGTGGCGGGCGGCCTCATCATGGCTATTCCGGCGAGCGTGGCCGCGCAGGATCCTTTCGGCGGCGTTGACTGCGGCCGGGCGGCCGGCTCGGCCATATGTACTGGGCGTAATAACTCCGGAGAGAACCCCTTGACGGGCCCCAACGGCACGCTGTACAAAGCAACTATCCTGGTAGCGCGTATTGCCGGCGTCGCCGCCGTCATCATGATGATGTGGGGCGGTTTCAAGTTCATGGCGGCGGGCGGTGACCCCGGCAAAGTGGGCGAAGCTAAAAATACGATTGTCTATTCTCTGATCGGCCTGGTTATTATTGCATCCAGCCAATTCATCATCCTATTTGTATTAAGTAAGATATAAAGCGAGTATAATGATGCGTATGAAACGAATACTTGTGATCGCCCTTCTCCTGCTCGGCGTGTCTGCCGCCAGCCTATTCGTGCCAGAACAAGTGCTGGCCGCCCCCAAAGACGAAGTGTGTCAAGGCGTCGGCGCCGTGGCTTCCGGCGGCTGTAACCAACCCGGCGGATCCGTCGACAATATAATTGCAACCGGCATCAATATCTTCGGTCGGATTATCGGTATCGTCGGTGTGATCATGTTGATGGTGGGCGGATTTAAATACCAGACCTCGGGCGGTGATCCGAGCAAAGCGTCTGGAGCGAAGAACACGATAATTTATGCGTTGATCGGCCTTGTTATTGCGGGGGCCAGCCAGGCAATAGTCTGGTTCGTTTTAGATAACACAACTACTGATCCGCCGGCGAAAGCTAGCCTGCGCCCGGAACGGAAAGGGTCGCTTGTGGCCTTCCCGGCACAGCGCCATTATGCAGTTGTGTTTAATACAAAGACTGTGCTATAAACATAAGTAAAAGATCGTAAGAAAGGATCCATGATGGTCTCATCTATCAGAAAAAAAATCGCACTCATTATAACAACACTGGCTTTGGCGGTAGTGCCGGCCGTGGCCGTAACTTCTACGGTCCATGCTGAAGGTCCTGATATCCGCGAAAACCTCCGTTGTGGCACGAACCTTGTAACTGATGGCTCTAACTGTTCGACTACGGATGGAACGACCAACATTAACAACCTTATCCGCGATGTAATTAACTTCTTCTCCGCCATCGTCGGCATCGTGTCAGTCATCATGATCATCTGGGGTGGTTTCAAGTACATCACTTCGGGTGGTGACTCAAGCAATGTGTCTGGCGCCAAGAACACGATTATCTATGCTGTGATCGGTTTGATCATCGTGGCTATGGCTCAGTTCATCGTCCAGTTCGTACTCGACAAGGCTATCGGCGACGGCGCCTAGGCCGCCCCGCCCTTCGACAAGAATCCGCCCGCCAGGGCGGTTTTCTTTTTCCCTACAAAATGTGCGTCGGCTAGGGCAATTCTTCTAAGCATTTCGGAACCTCCGCACGAGGAGTATGCTATTCAAGCATACTCCGAGCCCAGGACTGTGCCGCAATGCTTAGAGGAATTGTCCGTAAGTAGTAATATCATACTTCGTAGGGAAAAAGAAAACCGCCCTGGCGGGCGGATTCCATAATGCAGAGCTGGACGACATTGGCTGCTTCATGGGCAGTAATGAGTCGGCTGCTAGAGTGCTAGAGTACCTGGATCTTCTTGACGGTGTCTTGCTTGACCTTGGCGAAGCTGATCGTAAGGACGCCGTCTTTGAGAACGGCTTCGATCTCTTCTTCTTTGACCGGGACCGGCAGCGCTATGCTACGCGAGAATTCACCCCAGTAACACTCTTGGACGAAGTAATTTTCGACGTCGTCTTCGTTGCCGGCAGAAAGCGTGCCGCGGATGCTCAGTGTGTTGTCGGAAATACTTACGTCTAAGTCGTGCTTGTTAACGCCGGCGGTGCGAGCCTTTACTACCAGTTTCTCGCGGGTCTCGTACACATCGACAGCCAGCTGCCCTGGCAGATCATCGCTTTCGTCCCATTCGTCATCGGCTGGTGCGGCCGGACCGGCTGGCTCGGCTGGGCCAGCGGGCTGATTTACCTCATCATCGCCCAAGAAAGCGGCGGTCAGCTCATCCTCATCCATCAGTAGGTCGTCGTCGCGGTTGCGTCGCGCCATAGTTGTTACCCTCCACAAAAATTAAATACATTTCTTCGGCAAGTTTTTGTATTATTAGCAGTATAGCTTAGATAATAATTGCCTGTCTACGGCAAACATACCTATTTACAACACAATAAATACAACATGCTTATGTTTGAACGAATTATTGCCCTAATAGCCCCTCATACCTGCCTGACATGCGGCCGGGAGGGCACGCTTTTATGCTCTGATTGCAGTCAAAAGCTGCCTATGTCATCTGTTGAGCGGGCACCTGCTCTGATTACGGCGGTGTATGCGGCCACGCTGTACGCCGGTGACGCCCGGCGGTTGGTGCGAGCGCTAAAGTTTGACCGCGCCGGCGCAGCCGCCGGGCCGATCGCCCGGACGATTGCATGCCGCTTGCCCCGCGGCTACCGGCCTGATGTGGTTACCTACGTGCCGACGGCAACCAGCCGCTTGCGTGCCCGGGGGTACGACCACACCCGTTTGATCGCCCGCGCCGTAGCCGCCGAGCTGGGCGTGCCTTGCCTGCCCCTTTTGGGTCGGCGGGGGCAACAGCGGCAGGTCGGCCAACGTAAAGAGGTACGCCAGCAGCAGCTTACGAACGCTTTTTATGCGCGCCGTCACCAGCTGCCAGGCCATGTTTTGCTTGTTGATGACGTTATCACAACGGGCTCGACACTACAGGCTGCTGCCGTGACGTTGCAGGCCGCAGGTGCCGGCAGGGTCGATGCGGCCGTATTTGCCAAGGCCTAGCAGCGCCCATAATTTAAGATTTGAAAACCGGGCCCACGTTCCACCTCTTGGTAACGAAGCGAGCCGGATTGGTAATGATGGGCAGCATACCGCCGATGAGGCGGACGTGACCCTCGCTGCCCGTGGCGCTATTGCCGCCGATCATGCGGGCGCGCCAGGCATCATAAAACCCCTCATCCAGCGAGCGTTTCACCTGGCTGCGCAACATTTCTAGGGCGCGTGCCGAGCTAATGCTATGATCTTGCCGCCTGATTTCTTGGCGCAAGGCACGCTTGATCTCAGCATCGGTAATAAGATCTAGAAGCGTGAGTGCCTGGCGGTGTGTGAGAGACTCCTTATACCCCAGTTGATGCTCAAGCAGCTGCTTGGCATGTGCAAGTGCTTCTGCGGAAATGTGCTGGTAGGCGCTGAGTTTCATTTTTTCGATTTCGGTGCCGGGCGGGAAAAGGGGCCGGAAGCCGTGCAGCTCAGCTATATTGGCGGGCGCATCGGCATGGATTGTAATGTTGGGGCGGCCCTCCAATAAGAAGACCTCGCCGGTTGTTTCGCGGGTAATACTAATGAGGCCAGTAAGTTTGCGTAGAACGGCGAGGACGTGCGGCTTAATGTGGGTCGATTTTGGACCGATAATGCGTTCACGGTTGCTAATAAATAGCTCGCGTTCAGTGGTAGGCATCCGTGACCATACCGTGTGTGCGATGTCCTCGCCCTTCACATGCGCCACATGCGATTTGGTGCCTTCTAGTGCTGATAGGACTCGCGCTGCCAGGACCGCGTTACCCCGCTCGAGCGGCAGATAATAGTGTTGCTCGCCGCGCTTTGGGTTATCGACGGTGATGCGGGCGTGGTCGTGCGCCAGAATGGCGGGCCGATCCCTATCGATGACGTCCTTGGTATGTTCAAACTTGAGATTACCTTCTATGCGGCTGTCGGAGGGCTCGGACAATCGGGCGGACAGCGCAATATTGCCGATTGTTATATGCCTTCGCCCGACGGAGTCTATTTCTACCCTGAGCGCCTGGGGTATCGACTCCATGACGTCACGGCATTCTGCTTCTACTCTGAAGCTTTGCCAACCACAGGCTGAGCTGATGTCGTGAATGGTGTATGTCTCGCCTTGGACGAGCGGGCCGCACAGCTCGGTGAGCCGCTTGAAAGCGTCACCCGGGCACATTTGACCCCAAGCGGCCTGCCGGGCGCCTTCCCTGTCGGTGATGGTAACCTGCTGCAGCGGAGTAGTGCGATCAGCTGCATCTAACACGCCCTCTACATAAGTAACAGAGGCGATGGCGGCGCTGCGTGGCGCATGGTCCATGACCGCCGAGGGGTTCCACAGCAAAGCCTGCGAGGGGTTGGAGTCGGATAACTCGGACATGTATGGTACTCTACAATACTCGTGCCTGTTTGTCACCTCTTCCCGGCGCTTGGATGCGCCAGAGTGATCTGATATAATGACCCCTGTTCTATAGTAACGACCCTGGAAGGGTGTCCGAGCGGTTTAAGGAAACGGTCTTGAAAACCGTCGTGCCGGCAACGGTACCGTGGGTTCGAATCCCACCCCTTCCGCCAGAGAATAACCAGCTTTATCAGCTGGTTATTCTGTTTCTTGCCTCCTGTGGCGTAAGTACATCTACGGCTAGTGTACCCAGTCCGACGTATGTCTGCTCAGGCATGGTTATGGTGGCGCTGCGCCGCTCGTAGTCCCAGGTTATGCTGCCGTAAACGGTGGCCGGGTCGATCTCGCCCGGTTGAAGCGACTCTGGCCCGCTGTCTACGGCGATTTTTTGATGCATAATGGTAGCGCCGAGGAGTAGTCTTTTATGCAAACCACTTGGTCCTGTGACCGGATGCAATAACGTGGAAGGAGCCTCCGCTTTTTGGTTGCCAGCGGCTCCGAATAGCCCATGCGGGCCCGTGCCAATAGTTGGTCTGCCGCCGCGCGGTATGGTGTTGTGCCTGATGGGTGCACGACGATCTGGCGGCAATGACTGAAACCTATCGTCGACGCCAACCACTATTTGCAGTGCGTCTTTCGGCAGTACTGGGTCGCCCGGGCTGCGAGGTATGCGTTGAAATAAGCCATACGTTGTTTGTGCTCCTAATAAGACGGGGGCATACTGTTCATGTTCGTTCAAGCGGCTCACAACAAGCATTGTATGGGGTCTTATTACCGCGGTTACCTCTTGCGGGTAGGGCGAACCTTGATCGGGACTCGCAAGTATCTGGTAATGGTCTGGATGTATATTGGGATTGGTCATAGGGGGTTAGTATACCATTAATGCGCGGCTTCCACACTTTCCTCTTCCATTACCAGAGAAAAAACGGTAAAATAGTGCAGTCGTTACAGATACGTACGGAGAGGTACCCAAGTGGCTGAAGGGGACGGTTTGCTAAATCGTTAGGGGGGAGCGATCTCCCGCGAGGGTTCGAATCCCTCTCTCTCCGCCAAATAAAAACACCGGCTTTTGACCGGTGTTTTTATTTGGCTTAAAGAGAGAGGGATGAGAAGAATCATGTGAGGTACTGCCACTGGCAGTACCTCTTCCCCCTAAAAAAGCTAGTACCCTCATGTCCAAATGGTGTACAATATCGCTTATGAATGGCGATACTCCCGGAGATGCCCCAGGCCAAGGGGCTCAGCAACAGCCCGCCTCTTCCCCGCCTCCTGCCGGCCAGTGGCAGTATACGCCCAGTGGCGCCCCGAATGCGCCATACCAGCCGGTTGACGGGTCATCCGGAGACGGCTTTTCGCCTCAAAACGCCGGCCAGCCAGCCGAGCTGGAGTGGACCGCTTCGGAGTTTATCCAGCACAGCAAGAGCGCGACTTGGTATGTAGCGCTCGGTCTTGTCGGGCTGGTGGTTACTGTCGGTGCGTATCTGGTGTCGCAACACATCGTGGTTGCTATTCTGGTGCTGGCTATCATCGTCATTTTTGGCGTTGCTGCCAACCGCCCGCCTCGGGTGCTTACCTACCGTATCGTGCCGAGCGGTGTGTTTGTTGGCGCGCAGTTTTATCCGTTTAGCGAGTACAAGTCGTTCTCAGTCGTCGATGAAGGCGCCTTTTCCAACATCACCTTCTGGCCGATGAAGCGCTTCGGCTTCCCGGTCGGGCTCTACTATGACCCTAGCCAGGAAGAGCGTATTATCGCTACTCTGGCCAATCACTTGCCGCTACAACCACATCAGACGGATATGGTTGAGCGCGTGATGCGCCGCATCCGATTCTAAAGATTCTAGCCGGTATCAGATGTCTGCACACGGCCGCGGCTCACCTACCGGCCGGCCTTCGGCAAATATCGTGCCCGGACACCATGCCGGTACATGGACTGCCAGCGACCGCGCGTACGGCTGGTCATCGGCGCTGCCCTCGTAATACGGCACAATCGTAACGGCCGCGGGCTCATCGCCGCAGGCTTCGACGAGATCGTTAACCAACGGCGCCAGGGTTTCCTGGGTAGAAAAAGCTTCGTATGGTACCTGTTTGTCGGCCGTTACGGGGGCAAGCGGCATATAGCTTCGTACCATTAGGACGCCGCTTGCTTCGTGGATACGTCCGGTTCGGGCTGCTAGAGGTTGTGCCCGCACCAATTCGTTGCATACATCGCCATAAAACGCATGCTGCAGATAGGCGGCCCGACGCCCCCTGCTTAGCAGCGCCGTATAGCCGATCCCAACACAGCCGGACAAACCGTTGGTAAACAGCCGAACTCCTTCGGCCATGCCCAGCACATACTCGGCCGGCGCGTCGCGCATGACGACGACATGACTGCCGGTGGCGCGTTCAGCCGCGGCTGTCTGTTTGCCTAAAAGATATGTACTCTCTGACATAGGCTGTATATAGTAAAACATTATGCTAATTCGCGCAAGTCATACCGAAGTTGTATAGAGCTGTACATTATCGAGCGGTTCCGGCGGGCGGCGGGCTAGATTTTAGCCGCCTGCGAAGCAAATCTGGACAAGATACTGCACCGCGCTCCATAATAAAGCCAATGTCCGGGTTTGCGACCTTAGAGTTTGAGGGGAATACTCTTGCAAATTACGAACCCCTATGGCGACAGGCCGAGATGGGAGCAACGTTTGATGAGTATGAACTGCAGGCGCTCCGCATTCTACAATGCGCCCGTCAGGCCGAAGTGCCGCTCTATACCGCAACAGTCAGAGAGTACTCTCCTGATCGGGGACATAACTATTGCGGGCCATACCTAAGGCAGATGGCCCAATTAATTAAAGAAACTGTAGATGGTGTTGAACTAAAGCAGGCAGACCCGGATACGTCACATTTGCAGCTACACATCCACCGGCTCGGCGAGACCGACGATCAGACGAGCCTGGTATATTATGTCGGCGATGGTACTGCAATTATTCTTGACGGCGTAATCCGGCTCGTTAAAGCCGGCAGATCGCCGGGGCACAATGCTATGCACACCAACTGGCTGCCCGTATGCGACCTATCGTGGGAGTTTGGAAGGATGGGCCTCACGCCGCTTACCGACACATCTATATATGGCGGGGAGGCTATCATCAGCCAGGAGCAGCTTTACCCCGACACGGACCCTTTTCCTTATGCCGAAATGGAGCGGATCATGCATACCGATGAAGTGTACGCCGATTTTGTAACGCTTTCGAGCGGCGAACAAATTGGGGACATAACTATTGCGGGCCATACCTAAGGCAGATGGCCCAATTAATTAAAGAAACTGTAGATGGTGTTGAACTAAAGCAGGCAGACCCGGATACGTCACATTTGCAGCTACACATCCACCGGCTCGGCGAGACCGACGATCAGACGAGCCTGGTATATTATGTCGGCGATGGTACTGCAATTATTCTTGACGGCGTAATCCGGCTCGTTAAAGCCGGCAGATCGCCGGGGCACAATGCTATGCACACCAACTGGCTGCCCGTATGCGACCTATCGTGGGAGTTTGGAAGGATGGGCCTCACGCCGCTTACCGACACATCTATATATGGCGGGGAGGCTATCATCAGCCAGGAGCAGCTTTACCCCGACACGGACCCTTTTCCTTATGCCGAAATGGAGCGGATCATGCATACCGATGAAGTGTACGCCGATTTTGTAACGCTTTCGAGCGGCGAACAAATTGATGTACGCAGTTTCTGGGGGCCGCGCATGCGGAGGGTGTATGCCGAAACGAGGCGGATACTGGATGAGCAGCGGCTGGTTGCCGTTTTCCTTTGAACCCAAAGGACTTGAACCCAAGGAACAGATTAGAAACTCAGTACAAAGCAAAAAGACGACCATTGATGATCGTCTCCTTCTCTGTAACTAGCATTGGTACAGCATTCCGGCCAGGTTAGAGCCAACCTAATAACTGCGAAGGGATAGCTTCCTGACTGCGTTTACGAGGCCCCACGCTCTCGTTGCTCGTCTAAAAGTGATGGCGCCTACATTATGTTTTCCCGTATGAATGCCCACCAATATAGCCTTACTGATTAGCCTGGGCGCAAGCCCATCTGCCTCAGGCTTTCCGATTTCTGGCACCACAATTCCCAGAAAATCACGACGGAGTGTTTTTGGGGCGATTATATCAAGCATGCGTTCAAGATGCCGAAGCTGAGATACTATGGCCACTGGACGATCGTCTTGAGCTCCAAAGCACTCGTTCTCCTCAGTGAGCGCAAAATTGGTAGTCGTATCTATTGATTTGCGCTCAACGACAATAGACGCTCTGCCTACACCTTGCGCTAACAGCACTTTTTTCGCTGAATCGGCCTCCGGCACGCCCCTATACACTTCATCGGGCGCGTCTTCTGGTGACCATGCACAACCATTGGTATCGGCGGGCGTCTTATAGCCACTGCAAACTATGACCCCTGCTCTCTGAGCCAACTTATTATCGAGGTAAAAATGTCCGGCGTGCTCTACCCGCTGGCGGCTTGACTCTGAAAGTCCGTGGCCTGTTGCGTCTCTGCCTCGACCGGGTATTATGACATGCACTACTTCTTCAAGGCGCAAGCCAGGACTTCCTTCTAAAACAGAAAAGGTACCCATAGTAAAAATAATATACCGAAGTGGTTTGGGGCCGCAAGCGGTCGCTAAATGTAAAAAGACAAAGAAAAAGGCCTCAGTAATGAGACCGTAAACGCTTTTACGTGGTACACCCGGCAGGATTCGAACCTACGACCTTCAGTACCGCAAACTGACGCTCTATCCAGCTGAGCTACGGGTGCTTAATCTTTGATTTAAAGTGAATAACAGATGTCATTCTAGCACATATTTTGTTTTATGCCAACCGTGATAACTACTAACGGCATCAACCAAGAGTACACCAATAAGGGTTGTAAAATAACGCGTAAAGTGGTATAGTTAATGTAATGAGTGAACGAAGTTTGGTTTCAGCAGCCACTGCCGACGTTGTTATTACGAGTGGCCAGGTAGAAGAAGTAGTCGCCCAAGGGATGGACGGCCCGATAAGTGAAAGCTTCGGCGTTCCCTTAAAGGTTGGTCGTATGGCTTATATTATAGAAGGCAAACGGGCGGAGGCGGTTGCGGGCGGTATTGCACTGATGATGCAGGGTGCGCTGCGGCGATATCATCCTAACCTAGAGCCGATTCATCAAGGCAATACCGATCAGAGTAGGCTCGTCCTCTTTGCTGGAGGGGCCAAACAATATGACCGTTCAGACATTGAAGACTATGTTTTAGACGCTAAAGATGCCACTAATGATATATTAGCCGCAGTACAATCCCCGTATCTAATCCCCCCGGTTGAAGAAAGTGACGCGATTGAAGCCGCTGAAGGCTCGGCATTGGTGTCGGTTACCCGCGTACAGATCCCTCTTGATGCGCTTGACTCTATTCGGGATAGTATTTATGACCAAACGGGTGTCGATTGCGCCGCTGACGGCTTTGGATATAGCCTCAACGGCGAAGGAGCAGGCTATGTAGCGCAGGGAATGTCGCTGTTCTTGGGCAATATGGCCTTGACGCAGGGTCATACCAGGGACGGGCTGGCTGTTGTTACGACGGGTAGCCTGGAGGCTAACGGGGCTGGCCTGGTTATTGTTTCCGATTCCATGCAGGGTCAGGCTTTGCATGATGCAGCCAACCGACTTATTCCGCATGCGAACCAAGTTTTGTCACAGCTGGATTCTCCTTACTCTTTCCCTGTTGCCTCATAAGAGGTAGCCCTGGAGTCATTAGAGTGGTAAAATACCTTCGGCTATGATTGGAGAGGTCGCATAGTTGGTCTAGTGCGCTGCACTCGAAATGCAGTATAGGGGCGACTCTATCGAGGGTTCGAATCCCTCCCTCTCCGCCAAGTAAAAACACCGGGCACCGTCCGGTGTTTTTACTTGGCGGATTGTAATGGGATTCGAAGAATCATGCGGTATACTGCCGGTGGCAGTATACCTTCATCCAGTATCGAATCCCTCCCTCTCCTGCCCCAGCGAGCTAGGCAGGCCCAATGCCCCCTCGGAATATTACTTCTTATGCTGTTTCGGGCCACTTGGTTTCGTGCGCCTGCCCGCCCCCGCCCCCGCATCCTCATGCGACAACTTAGCAGAAAACGACACCGGCCCATGCACGATATCATGGTGTTCGCGCCGCTTGCGTACCACCAACAGCCCTATCAAAATACCCGCGCCGATGATCATCAAGCCCAACGACAGCCCGATCCACCAGGCCTGCAACGTGCCGATCAGCGAGTCAAGGAAGCGCGCAATCGGCACATCAATAGCCCTGCCCTGCTCGGCTGCTTTTGTACTCAGCCGTCCGACGGCAATGCCGACCATCCAGGCCGTGAACAAGCTCATGCTGCAAATGACAATCGTAAACCAGCATAGCAGTTTGAGGCCGCTGCGCCGGGTGGCGCTGGCGTAGACGATAATGACGCCCATCGCGGCGCTGAGCAGGGTCGCCCCGATCGTTATTTGCTGCAAGCGGCCGTAGCCCGTCTGAATTGCCGCTAATTGGCCTTCAAGCGTCTGGCCGTTTTCGCTGCGCAGGTCTGCCGCGGTGATGGTTGACCGCTCCAGGAAAGAGTCTTTTTCGGTCAGCTGGCGGCGCACCTGCTCAACGGCGGCGGCGCGGTCGAAGCCGGGCGGCACGCAGCTGGTACGGAAGGGATCATTCGGGTTGGCTGCGGACGGGTCGGTACAGACGGGCAGCGCAGCTAAGCGGCGGTCGGCGTAGCCGGTTATGCCATCTAGGAGCCTGGTGCGGGCCGGGCCGAGCTCGATGGTGAAGGCAATGGTGGCCGTGTCGCCCTTCATCCAGGTATAGATGCCGTCGATCATTTTCTCGGTTTGGGCCCGGATGTACGCCGGCGGGAATGCGTCTGCAATGACTGCTTCTACCTCTGGCTGATCGGTCGGGATGGTCAGCGACGCCTCGGTGCCGCTCTGCGCTTGTTTGAGCGCTTCAACCACCAGGTTGTCGTAGACTTTGCTGCTTGCCAGCGATTGCTTCAGGGCATCCGGTGTGCGCAGCAGCTGCAGCAGGCTGAACCCAAGCAGCACCGTAAATAAGCTCAAGAGCAAGATAGAACAGGCGGCGCTGACCGCACTTTTGCGAAACACACTCATACCCCTATTGTACTCCTTTTTGCCTCGCCACATGGTATCCGCGCCCCGGCCTTACTGGCTTGGGTGGCACCTCTGCACGAGGAATGTGTTATTAAAACACATTCCGAGCCCAGGACCGTGCCGCTTAAGGCCAGTAAGGCCGGGGCGCGGATACCACCCCCAACTCGCCATTTCATACCACAAAAAGTTGGAAAAACACCCCCCGGCTGGTACTATAAGGCTATGGACGAAAAGGGGTTGGGACACCGCCTGCAAGCGCTGCGCGTTGCCGCCGGGCTAACACAGCAGCAATTATGCCAGCAGGCTGGCCTCAGTTATTCGACGCTTACCAAGATCGAGCGCGGGGCTATTAAAGCGCCCTCTATTTTTACGATTCAAAGTATTACCGCCGTGCTCGGCGTCAGCCTGGAAGAAGTTATGGGGGCCGGTGCGCCTGGTCAAAAAGGCCGCAAGGGACAGTCTGCTACAGGTATCCGCTTCGTATACGTTGACGTTAACGGCTGTCTGGTTCGGTTTTACCACCGGGCCTTTACCCTGCTTGCCGCCGAAAGCGGCACACCCGCCGATGTTATCGAGACCACTTTTTGGCATTACAACGATGATGTCTGCCGCGGCGACATGGACATGGACGAGTTCAACACCGCCTTTGCCGAAGCGTTGGGTCTGCCCCGCCTCAGCTGGATCGACTACTACCTCGATGCTATCGAGCCGATAGAACCCATGCAGACGCTGCTGCCCTGGATTGCCAAACACTACCATGTCGGGCTGCTAACGAACATCATGCCCGGCTTCGTCGAAGCAATGCGCGCCCGCAAGTTGCTGCCGGACGTCGCCTACGACACCATCATCGATTCTTCAGAGGTAAAAGCTATCAAGCCCGAAGCTGCCATCTACGAGATCGCCGAGAAAAAAACCGGCTGCAAGCCCGGCGAAATCCTGCTGATCGACGACTCGCGCGCCAACATTATGGCCGCCGAGAAAGAGGGCTGGCGGGTCTTGTGGTTCGACGATTACCGGCCGGACGAGTCGGTCGAGCGCATCAGAAATGCGCTGAAGCTGGCTGATTAGCCGGCGCGTTTCTGTCGGCAGGCCGCACAATATCCCTGAATTTCAATCTGGTGTGCCGACGCCGTAAAGCCATGCGCGCTCACCAGCCGCTCCAGGGCTGCCTCAAGCGCGTCTTCATTCATGGGTATCGTTTTGCCGCAGGTGAGGCACGTTAAGTGGTGATGGTGGCCGGTGAAGCGGTCGCTCAGCTCCAGTCGGTACTTCCAGCCGATGTTGATGCGTTGCACGATGCCTAAGCGTTCAAACAGCTCGACTGCCCGGTATACGCTTGCCCTGTCAACGCCGCCCGAGCGCTCTACCAGCGTCGCCATCGGCATCGGCTCCTGGTGCAGCAGCGCATTAAACACCTTCAGACGGGCTTTGGTAATGCTATACCCCTGCTCTTTTAGCATATGTTGAAACGTTTCGTGCGGCGTTGCCATGTTGCAACCATAGCAGATATTGCGACGTATTTGCAAATAACCAAGGGCTAATTATACTTAAAAGCATGTTAGCGATTCTTTTCACGGCTTTTATGTTTATTTCTACCTTACTCGGTGGGCTGTTTGCCGTCCAGCGGCGCAAGCACCTGCGGCACATCCTGGGCCTAACGGCCGGTGTGATCTTAGGCGTATTGGCCTTTGATATCCTGCCGGAGATATTCCATCTGCTTGAAGAGTTTGAAATGGAAGCGCGCTGGACGATGGTGGCGCTGGTGGTGGGTTTTTTGGGCTTCCACATTGCCGAGAAGCTCTTGCTGATTCACCATGAGCACGAGACCCAGTACGGCGCGCATAAGCACCCGCAGGTGGGCGTTTTGTCGGCCGCAGCTATCGGCGGGCACGGCTTTTTGGACGGTATTGGGATCGGGCTGGCATTCCAGGTGCATTCTGCGCTCGGCATTGCAGTGGCGATTGCGCTGATTGCCCACAAATTCGCCGATGGCCTCAATGCCGCCGGCCTGATGCTGGCGCACAAGAACACTGTCCGCCGGACGCTCGTGATGGTGGCTGTCAATGCCCTGTTGCCGATCTTGGGCGCGGCCTCTACCCTGCTCTTCACCATCCCCGAAACCTGGCTGCCGTACTACCTGGCCTTCTTTGCCGGCTTCTTGCTTTACATTGGCGCCAGCGACATCTTGCCGCAGGCACACGACGAAAAATCCGACCGTCTCACCATCGGGCTGACGGTGCTCGGCGCGGCGCTGATGTTCGTGGTGTCGCTACTGGTAGTGCACGAGCATTAAGCCAGTTGCCGCTTAAGCGCTGAAGCGTACCAGGTCTTGCCGGATCTTTTCCAGGCGCGTCGTGGCTTCGTCGAGCTGGCTGCGGGTTTGCTCAACTAACTCCTTTGGTGCGTTCTCGACGTACCGCTTATTGGCCAGGCGTGATTCTAGAGCTTTGATGGTTGCTTCTTCGTCTTGCTGCTTGCGGGCGAGTCTCTCGGTATAGTCTCGGGCCTGCTCAGCACTGATGATGAGGCGGCAATCGAGGCCGGCTTGCGTGAGCTGGATGCCATCGCCAGGCTGGTCGACGGCTGCCAGGCGTTCCAGGCGTGCCATCCGCCTGATGATGTCGCTGTTCTGGTTAAGGATGCCGGCAGTATCGTGCAGTTCAAGGATGGCCGTGGTGAGGCCAAGCTCTTTACAGATCGCTCGGGTCTCGGCTATCAGGGCCTTGGCGGTTTCGAAGCGCTGGGCGGCTTTTTTGTTGCCCGCCTTTACCTCCGGCCAGGTTTGGCTGGCCAGGATTGAGGTGTCATCGTGCCATGGCAGGGTTTGCCAGATAGTTTCAGTAACGAACGGTGCAAACGGGTGGGCTATCTTCAGGATGACGTCAAGGCTGTAGGCCAGCAACGCGGGGTTTTCGGCAGCCTTTGAGGCTTCGACGTACCAGTCGGCGAAGTCATCCCAGACGAAGTGGTACAGCCTGTCATAGGCTTCTGAGAAGCGGTAATTGTCTAAATCCCCCGCGAGAGCTGCTGTTGTTTGTTGTAACTTGCTCAACATCCAGTGATCGGCGTCGGTGAGAGCTTTCGGCTCGGGCACGGCCTTGCTGGCATCGGCCTTGGCTTCGATGTAGCGGGCGACATTCCAGAGCTTATTGCAGAAGTTGCGCGCCGCAATAATCTTCGGCCGGCCAAAGGGCTGGTTGTTGCCTGGCGTCTGGCCGGTAATCAATCCCATGCGCAATGCGTCGGCGCCGAACTCCTCAACCATATCCATCGGGTTTACGACATTACCCTTCGACTTGCTCATTTTCTGGCCGTGCTCGTCCAGTACCAAGCCGTGCAAATAGACGTTTTTAAAGGGTATCTCCCCCGTTACGTACAAGCCGAGCATGATCATACGCGACACCCACGGATACAGGATGTCGTAGCCGGTTTCCATCAGGCTTAAGGGGTAATGCTGCTTGAAGTCGGAATCGTCAGGATATTTGAGCGTGGCATATGGCCAGGAGCCGCTCGAGAACCAGGTATCAAAGACGTCCGGGTCGCGGCGGTAGGTGTTGCCGTCTACTTCGATGATTTCTTGGTCGGTGCGTTCGTCGTAGATCCAATCGTCGGTGTCATTGACGTTTTGGAATGCCGGGATCGGGATGCCCCAAGCGATTTGCCGTGAAATATTCCAGTCCTTCAACCCTTCCAGATAGGTGATGAGCTGTTCTCGCTTGCGCTGCGGGTAGAACGTGATCTTGCCTGCTTTGACGGCTTGGATGGCCGGTTTTGCCAGAGGCTGCATGTCGATGAACCATTGCTCCATCAGCATCGGCTCTATCACGGTGCCGCATTTGTAGCAAACACCGATGCGGGTGCGGTAATCGTGGTCGGTTTTGATTAATAAGCCCTTTTCCTGCAGGGCGTCGGCGACGGCCTGACGGGCCTCTAAGACGGTCATGCCTTCGAAGCGGCCGGTGATGTGGTTCATGGTGCCGTCGTGGTTGATAACCCGTACCGCCGGGAGGTTGTGGCGCTGGGCGACTTCCCAGTCGTCGAAGGAGTGGGCCGGAGTAATCTTCACGACCCCTGTTCCGAACTCACGGTCAACCATTTCATCGGCGACGACGCGGACCTCAAAGGGGCCATTGACGCCTTCCACGGTAACGACCGTATTGACCCACTTAGCGTAGCGCTTGTCTTCCGGGTGGACGGCAACGGCGGTATCACCGAATTTGGTCTCCGGGCGGGTCGTGGCAAGCTCAAACGGACCGTATTTGATGTAATACAGCGGTGTGGTGGCGTCTTCGTAGGCGACCTCGATGTCGGCAAAGCCGGTGCGGTGGTGGGTGCAGTAGTTGACGAGCCGCTCACCTCTGTAGATCAGGCCATCCTCCCAGAGCTGCTTGAAGGTGGCGTAAGCGCGTTTGACAATATGGTCGTCGAGCGTAAACGTGTAACGTGACCAATCGACCCCTGCCCCAAGGCGGCGGAACTGGCTTTCATAATTATCGCGGTTCTGACCGACGAAGGCCCAGATCCGGCTGTATAACTCTTCCCGGGAAAAGTCGAAACGGCTCTTCCCTTCTTTGGCGAGATGTTTTTCGTACACGGCCTGGGTTTCGAAGCCGGCGTGGTCGGCACCGGGCAGCAGAAGGGCGCTCTCCCCCTTCATGCGGTGGTAACGCACAGAGATATCTTCAAGGCCGAGCGTAATGGCGTGTCCAAGGTGGAGATTGCCATTAGCGTTCGGCGGCGGGACGACGACAGCGTAGCTCTTGCCCTTGTTAGATGGCTTGAAGGCGCCCGATTGTTCCCACAGGGCGTAGATGTCGGCCTCGTAGACGGAGGGCTCGTACACTTTTGGTAGCTTCATGGCTGTTGTCCCTTTAATTTAGTCTGTAACAGATACCAGCATAGCATTCTGCGGCGATAATTACCACTGTTAGCGTCGTTTCACGTGAAGACTGCTCAATGCAAACAAGCCTTTCCCGTGAAAAGCTTACAAAGATACGCTATGAGACTGAGTGTTTGGTTTTTGTATAACTCCTCCGTGGCGTCTTGACCCATGAGGCTACGGACGGATTATGTACTACTGTTTTTCTCACGTTTTTGTTTTTGTGGCCCAAGCATACGCAAGGCTCCCTCGATTGTCAAATCTTGATAATACAGCTTGAACATGGAATAATATTACACCTTATGGTTGATAAAAAGGGCCGGAAACTACCCCATATCCCAAGGCAGCGTACCGACGAATACGATGCGCAGCCTTTGGGCACCGCAGGGGGTGAGGAAAGTGTGGCTGGCGCCCGTGTCCCAGCAAGTATGGAGGAGTCGTTCCTGATGGGTGTGGTTGAGCGCGCCCGCCGCTGGTCAACGACACTAAAAAAGCAAAAGAAGGCAAAACTGGGCGCGCTGGCTCTCTATGCATCTCCGGATCTTGCTAAGACTGTCGGATGGAGCAGCGGAAGGCAGCGGCAAGAAGACGCCCTACGCGAGCTGCTGAGCGGGCACGACCTCGTAGATGTAAGCCTGCCGCCCGTACTGATACAGTCGGGTGCGCAGGCCTTAGGGCTTTTAGTTTTTGCAAAGCAGGGGAGCGAAGACGCGCATCGGCTTGTCTTTGACTTCCGCCCAAGCGCAGATGACCCGAACGTCGCTCTTCGGGCTACCGTCCGGGTGCCAAGTTGCTCCGGCCCGGTAACTGATCCTGGGCTCTGTTCTGCGCCGACGGCTGGGCGACTCTACCAAACAAACGGTCATGGGCCGATGCATGAGGCGCTGCTATATAAAGGCGGGGAGTCGGGCAGGGTACCTGGTGATCTGTGCGACGCTCTGGCAACCATCCAAAGCCCGCCCTTGCCATACGGCACGTTTGAGCCGCTGAACGCGGCGCAAATGCGGGCGATAACGAGCTATATAGACTTCCGTCTGGGCTAAATGCTGCCCGCCTGAAAATAATTGCTAAGACGAGCCGGGGAGGGTGGAGTATACTACATACATGAATATCCGTACCATAACGAAGAAACTTATTCCGCGTTCGGCATTCCGCGCGGTTGAACCATACGGCCACTGGCTGGAAGCAATGCTGTGGCAAACGAAATACGGCCACCCGGCCCGAAACCTTAAAGTGATCGGTGTGACAGGTACCGACGGCAAAACCAGTACTTGTACGCTTATTACGCAGATGCTGCGCGAAAACGGTTATAAGGTCGCTATGATGACGACCATATCGATTGATTACGGCGATGGCCGCGGGCCGCAGCCGAATGCCTCGCGGCTTACCACGATGGGCGCACACGACCTGGTGCGCAAATTGCGTGCCGTCAAGGACGCCGGTGCCGGGTGGTTAGTGCTTGAAGTAACCAGCCACGCTCTGGCCCAGCACCGGGTGTGGGGCGTGCCGTTTACGGTGGCTGTGCTTACCAACCTCGGCCATGAGCACCTCGACTACCATGGGACATTTGAGCGCTACCGCGACGCCAAGAAGATGTTGTTTACACAGTGCAACCGCAACAAAAAGGGTTTACGCACTGGGATCGTCAATGCGGATGATGCGAGCGGCGAGCTATTCGCCCTGGAGGTTAAGGTACCGATCCGCTACGGCATCGACAAAGGGGAGGTGCGGGCCGCAAACGTCCAGCTGACCCCCGCGGGTAGCCACTATACGGCTATGGTGGGCGGCGACCTCTACGACATCACCTGCCATTTGCCGGGCAGCTTTAACGTCTATAACTCCTTGGCGGCGGTGAGCGTCGGCCGGGCAGTCGGTCTCGACAAAGACCAGATTGAGCGCGGCATCGCCAGCTTACAAGGTGTAGAGGGCCGCATGACGCGGGTGGATGAAGGCCAGGATTTCGCAGTTATCGTGGACTATGCCCACACGCCGGAGAGCTTTGAAAAGGTCTTTAAAGAGACGCAGCCGCTGGCAAAAGCAGGGAAGGGCCGGCTGATAAGCGTCTTCGGATCGGCCGGCCGCCGCGATGAAGCCAAACGCGCCTTACAAGGTGAGATGGCCGGCAAATACTGCGACGTTGTCGTAGTAACAGAAGAAGATGACCGCGACATTGACGGCCAGGAAATCCTGGAGCAAATCGCCGCCGGGGCAGAGCAGGCCGGCAAAGCGCGTGGCAAAGACCTCCTGCTGGTGCATGACCGCGCCGAGGCGGTGGCTGCGGCTATCGGCCTGGCGCGCAAAGGCGACATCGTGCTGCTGCTCGGCAAAGGCCACGAGAAATCTATCTTGTCTAACGGTCCGCAAGCGGCAGAACTGCGCCATTTGCAGCAAGACGACGCTGACCCGCGCCGGGTAGTAAAACGCGATTACAACGAAGTAGAAACCGCCCGCCAGGCCTTGCGCAACCGGCCTAAGGCCGCCTAGAGCCACATTATTACCGAATTCGATTGACCCTCCGTCTAACTAATGGTACCGTAATGACTTATGACAGAAGCACAACCGCCACAATACCCACTTGATCCAGACATGACCCAGCAACTAACTCCGCCAGGGGCAGGGGCGCAACCCGAACAATCACATAGGCAACCCGCACCCCGGCAAGAAGCCGGCGTCTTATACTATGCCCACACGGCTGGCGCCGCTCCGGCTGTGCCGCAGCCCCCGTCTACGTCGAATGATGCTACCAGGGCCCTGAAGTTGCCTTGGGCAGCCAGTATTGTAGAGCGGCATGCCGGCCAGCCACCAGTTATTGAGTTATGGCTCGGCAATAAGAAGAAGATCGTCCACGAGCCAGGTGGGCGGGAGGAAATGCAGGTAGCACCATCCGCCCAGGTGACGCGCTTTGCCGCCTGGCTGCTGGTCAACGGCAAAATGATTACCCGGCCGCTCAAAAATGGCCCGGTAACGCGCCGGATCGGTCCTCGGGTCGGTGTTACAGATCAAGGGGATTGGAGCAGGGCACCGGGATTATTAGGACGCTACCGTATTGAACGTGATGCCGCCCGGCGCGGAGCGCCTATCATTCGTGCGGAGGTCCGGCGGGAGGTTCCTGCTACGGGCGAGCCTGTTTCAGAAGAGTTGGGTGGAGCACGTACAACCCGCTTTGATGAGATTGGCCCGAGCCCTTCCGCCAACACCGACTATGATTCAACAGCAGCAGATATTACCCAGCCGCTGACGCCGCCCACGCAGACACCGCCCGAGTGGCCGCTCATGCCTAAGTAGGGACGGGCATGCTACAGATAAACCCGCCCCGCACGTACGCGGCACGTACGCGCAGGCGAATATATGGGTCATCGGCCCCTACGACATTTGGTTTTTCTCAAGATAGCCGCTGTACCAACTGTACTGCTTACCCAGGAAGGTAGCAATCAGCTCGATGGCTAACTCGGCAGTTTTGCCGTGCTGGTCCTGGAGCGGGTTGTACTCAACCACGTCTACGCCGGCTACAGTGCAATTATAGCCGATGTATTCGGCAATCGCGTTGATCTCGCGGTAGGTGAGACCTTTGTTGTTCGGCATGCCGGCGCCGGGTGCATAGATCGCATCAATGGCGTCCAGGTCGAGGCTGACCCAGATGGCGTCGGTACGTTGCGCCAGGGCGTCGATCATGGGGAAGAGCGGCGCCAGGCTACCGGTAAGGAGATCGCGCATGCTGAAGGTCTGCAGGCCTTCGCGCGCAACCAGCTCCAGTTCGGCCGTGTCGAAATCGCAGCCGCCGATGTGGAGCAGATTTTCCTTGGCGACCTTTGCCCCGCTGCCGTACACGGTGCGCAGCTCATCAGCGCCGAAGCCCATCAGCGATGCCAGATGCATGCCATGGATATTGCCGGTCAGCGTGGTTTCGTCGGTGTTCATGTCGCCGTGGGCATCAAAGTAAATCAAGCCGAGACGCTTGCCGACGGCGGCTGCCGCGCCCGAAACGGCACCTAAACAGATCGAGTGGTCGCCGCCCAGCACGATGGCGCGTCGTCCGGCGCGCAGGAGCTCGTCGGTACGTTTTGCAGTCGCCTCGCTGACGCGTACGATTTCATCCAGCCGCCTCAGGCGAGGATTGCCGACGGGCACCTCGGCCCGGTTTTTGACGACGATGTTGCCAGCGTCGGCTACCTCTACGCCGGCGGCCTGCAGTTTTTTGACAATCCCCTGGTAGCGGAGCGTGTCGGCGCCCATGCTGACGCCCAGATTCTCGGCCCCTAGGTCGAGCGGCACGCCGATTATGGTTGCTGTAAGGGGTGATGTCGATAATTTCATACTGGCATGATACCATGCGCGGGCTACTCGGTACTGCCGATTGCCGCGGCAGCTGCGAACAGCTCGGCAGAGGTGGGGTAGCGCGCTGCTATGTGTGTGCCAAGTAACACTGGCAAGCGATTGGCGTATCCTTTAACTGATTTGTTAAACGTCTGAAGGGTATCGGCCATGCCGCGTTGCAGCCAGTGGAGCGGCAAGGCCGGGTCGCCCAAGAGGAGCGGCACATGCAGGGGATAGGCTGTCCTATTGGCTTGGGTACTGATGTCGGGCAGGTGGTGCCGTATGACAGCGTATACGCCGTTGAGAGCGGCGTCGGTAGTTGCGGAGGTGTTCTCGCGTGAGTAGGCGGTAATCAGAAGGCTGCGCAGGCGCCAGTTGCGTTCCACGATGCTTAGGCGGGATGGCCCATCTGCTACCGGTGGAAACATGCATCTTTTATAGGCTTGCAGGACCGCAGCCATCATGCCGGCTTCATCATGAAGATGCGCCGGCACGCCCAG
Source organism: uncultured bacterium (assembly GCA_965652795.1). Taxonomy (GTDB): domain Bacteria; phylum Patescibacteriota; class Saccharimonadia; order Saccharimonadales; family UBA4665; genus CBFGXJ01. The sequence continues at coordinate 8,155 of CBFGXJ010000014.1, read as the reverse complement.
CTCTCTGAACATTGCTTGCTGCTCGCTCGCGACCTGGCCGCGGCCGGATCTTCGCCGCTCGGCCAACTGGGCGGCGGTAAGTCCCCGGCTGGCCTGATCCAGTAGTTTGTAGCTGTCGCCCGACACGCTCCCGCGGTCCACGCGCCCGGTAGTCGGAATACCTTGATTATATAAACCCGACTCTATAGAGAGCCGCACTGCTTCGGCGGCGGTACGGCCAATCTTGCGGTTCAGATAGTATGGCAACTGCTCGCCCGGCCGCGTGCTGGCAAAGTGGGCTGCCCGCCTGGCATATGAGATGAGCGACGGCCGGAGTTCGCTTGACTCATAGCGGAATAACCCGCCGACATCAGGGCGGATATCGGTGCCCATTGCTACCGGATAAGCGGTTAGGGTTTCACCGCCCCAGCGAAATCGCTCAACATGCATAAGGGTCAGGCCACAGCCCTGCCAATAAGATGGATCGGTTGCATACCTCTTGAGCCTACCAGGCGGGGCGTCGGCTAGTCAATCATCGCCAGCTTTACGGGATATTAGTAGCAGCGTGCAGGCTTGACAGTTAAATTAGCGCTCAAGTATAGTGAGTGCTAGAACATTGGCACTCCCCAGAACATAGTGCTAATGTCTTCATCTTACAGACGATAAACGGAGGATATACCAGATGAGCACGATTCAACCGCTGGCAGACTATGTGGTTGCCCAGGCCGAAGAAGCTCCTACTAAAACTGCAGCCGGCTTGTACATTCCGGGCGGCGCGACCGAGAAGCCCAAGACGGCCCTCGTAGTGGCTGTAGGCCCGGGCCGGGTAGGGGATGACAACGAGGCTATCCCCGTAGCGGTGAAGGTCGGCGACCGCATCCTGTACAGCTACAGTACCACCGAGGTAAAAGCCGATGGCCGCAGCTACCTGATCATCAAAGAAGACAGCATCCTCGCCGTTATCAAGGACTAACCCTAGGAGTAAAACGCTATGGCAAAGAAAGTATTCTACGACGATGACGCCCGCCGCCGCGTGCTGGCCGGTGCTAAAATTTTGTACGACGCAGTAAAGACAACGATGGGTCCGAAAGGCCGCAACGTAGTTATCTCAAAGTCCTTCGGCGCGCCAACCGTGACGCATGACGGTGTGACGGTGGCTAAGGGTGTTGAGATTGCGGATGTCGACGACGAAACCCTGGGTTACAAAGTTGGTGCCGAGCTGATCAAGCAAGCCGCTTCCAAGATGAACGACGTTGCCGGCGACGGCACCACCACCGTAACCGTGCTGACCTACAACATCCTGAACGAAGCCAACAAGCTGATCGCCGCCGGCCATAACCCGATGCTATTGCGTAAAGGCCTTGAGGCCGCCGCTGCGGACGTCCTGAAGCAGCTCGACGGTATGCGCGAGGACATCGCCGCCAACAAGAAGCGCATCGCTGAAGTTGCCACCATCTCGGCAGGCGACGCCAGCATCGGCCAGCTGATTGCTGACGTTATGGACCAGATCGGCCGTGACGGTGTTGTCTCGGTTGAAGAAGGCCAGGGCCTGGCGCTTGAAAAAGAAGTCGTGGAAGGCTTCACCTTCGACAAAGGCTTCGTCAGCCCCTACATGGTAACCGACACTGCCCGCATGGAGGCCGTCTACACCAAGCCGGCAATCGTGATCACCGACAAGAAGATCAGCTCAGTGCAGGAGTTCCTGCCCATCCTCGAGAAGTTGGCCCAGGCCGGCAAGAAAGACCTGGTGCTGATTGCCGAAGACGTCGACGCTGAAGCGTTGGCAACCTTGATCCTGAACCGCCTCAAAGGCGTCTTCAACACCGTTGCCGTCAAGGCGCCGTCGTATGGCGACAAGCGCAAGGAAATCCTCGACGACATCGCTACGCTGACCGGCGCGACCGTCATTACCGAGGAGCGCGGCTTTACCTTCGACAATGCCGACCTCGACTTCGTCGGCTCTGCCCGCAAGGTGATCGTCGGCAAAGACTCGACGACCATCATCGAAGGCGCCGGCGCTACCGCCGACCTGAACGCCCGCATCAAGCTGATCAACGGCCAAATCGAAGCGGCCTCAAGCGAATATGAACGCGAGCAGCTGGAGCAGCGCCGCGCCGCTCTCTCGGGCAAAGTCGCTGTCATCAAGGTTGGTGGCGCCACCGAGACTGAGATTGAAGAGAAGAAGTACCGTGTTGACGACGCCGTGGCCGCTGTAAAAGCCGCCTTGGCCGAAGGTATTGTGCCTGGTGGCGGTGTGACGCTTATCAACTTATCGGCAACCATTGCCGTCTCGAATGACGACGATGCGACCGTCGCGGCCGGCAAGCAACTGCTGAAGAACGCACTGGAGCAACCCTTCCGCGTACTGTTAACCAACGCCGGCCTGAATGCCGACGAGTGGCTGCCGCAGGTTAAGAACGGCAAAACCGGTATGGGCGTCAACGTTAATGATGCTAAGGGCCTGGTAGATCTCAAGACTGCCGGCGTGGTAGATCCCGCCCGGGTTACCAAGCAGGCTATCCAAAACGCCGTCTCGATTGCTGGGACCAGCATGACGATGGGCGCGCTGGTGGTCGAAGTACCAGAGAAGGCAAGCTCTGGCGGCGGCGCTCCCGACATGTCGGGCATGGCCGGCTTGGGCATGTAGCAGTCGGATATGCACAAGAAAAGAGAGGCGTATGCCTCTCTTTTTGGTAGTCGAATTGAGCTAGGCTTTCTTCGGCCCGCCGTAAGCGCTGCTGCCGTAGCCGCTGGCTTGGGCACGTACGTCAAACGGGTTCTTCTTGCCCATCATGGTCAGGACCGATGAAAGACCCATAACCGTAGCCACGCCGAATCCCAGAGTTGCCAAGAATTCCTTGCGTGTCATTTCTTTTTGCATCAAAGCTTTGATTGGCTTTTGCATTGTTTTGACCCTTTTTATTTTTAAATCATAACCGATATTTCGCATTGTAAGCCAAGCTGCCCTATATCGTCAACTAGAATTGTAGCCGGCCTGGGGAAAAGTACGCGCGACGCGATAAATACTGGCTGCTGCGCATGGTACCGCGGGCCGAGGCGGCAGCGGCTGCGTTAGAAAGTGCCGTGGCAGCCGGCAACGGATTGGCGCTGGCTGCCACAGGCTTGCTGGCGGCAGCAGGGGCAGGGGCGGGTGCAGATGCCGGCTTTGGCTTCGCTGTGGCTGTCTTGGCGGGCGCAGACGTATATGGCATGGGGGTAGTGGCGGCGGCTACGGCGTAGGAGCTGCGCAAGCGGCTCTGCGGTACGCGCGGTTTGGGTTTCAAAGCTGCTGACGGCTGTGCGTGAGCAGCCAGCTTGGAGGTAGCCGCCGCTGAAGCCGCTGCGGTCGGAGCCAGCGCAGCTGCGGCTGAAGGTGCCCGAAGGGTTTTGCGGGAAGATGCAGTAGCTATACCGCCGCGTTGCACGGTTGAAGCCAAGATAGCCTGCCGGGCAGCCTGGAACTGCTGCAGGCGTTCTTGCCGGGCGGCGGCGTCTTGCTCAAGCAAGCGCCGAACCTTGCGCGGGCGCTTCGGCCGCCGGTTCACCAACCACACCAGCAAAATACCGATCTGATAGGTGGCGATCATCGGCCCGGCCAATAACATTTGGTCGGTAATCGTCGGCGAGGGGCTCAAGATACCGCCGGCTACGACGGCAAACACGATCACCCAACGCTCATAACCGAGCAGCTGGGCGGGCTTTAAAGGCTTGATCTTATTAATGACCAGCATAACCAGTGGTATCTGGAAGAGCATCGCAGCCCCGACCAGATAGATCATAACGAATGAGAGGTAGGATTGCAGATTGATCAGCGTTTGTATTTGCGGATTGGTAAATTGGTTCAACAAGAAGTGCAATGCCGCCGGCAAGCCGACAAAATAGCCGAAAGCCACACCGCCGGCCGCCAAAAACCACGAAGCGATCGAGGCGCGATAAATAAACCGAATGGCGTCTGTGGGGATGAGCGGCTGGAAATACTTAATAAATTGATTGAATATAACCGGCACGCTGATAATCAGCCCCGTGTACAAACACACGCGGAGTAAGAAATCGAGGCCTCCACCAGGCGTCGTTTGAGCGAAGGGTTGGTCGCCGGCTGGGGCCAGCAGCGCCCGAATAATCTGATGCTGCACGAAATACGCAGCAATACTGAATAATATTACGGAAACGGCGATCCAAAACAACCGCCGCCGTAACTCAAAGATATGCTCAATAAAAGTGGCTGTGTGGACGACGCTCTCGGCGCTACGCCTGGCCTGGGCGCTTCTCTTCAGCTTGCTTCTGGCTCTTTTCATTGCCATCATTCAAACCTTTACGAAGTTCACGCATTGAGCTGCCGACACTGCGAGCCAGTTCCGGCAATTTGCGGCCACCGAACAACAGTAGTACGATGAGCGTAATTAGGGCTAATTCTGGAAATCCTAGGTCCAGAAAGCCAAAGTTTGCTGACATAAATGTTCCCTCACTATCGTTATTAAACATTACCATGATATCATAGTAGGGAATATAAAATAAAAGAAGAAATATATGTCAAAATATTATTTCGTACAATTCGCAGCAGCTTACGGTGAGGGCGCCTACGGCGAAGCGGTATACTCTTGTACCAGTACCTCTGATCCTGGGTGTGAGACGACCGGGGCAGGTACGGGCACTGGCGGCACGGGCACCGGCACGGGTTCCGGCGGTCTGGCCGACACCGGTGTACTGGTGGCCATGATGGTCACGCTGGCCTGCTTGATCGTCTTCGTAGCCCTGGTGGTGCGGATCGTCCGCCGCAAGCCGGCTGTCGAGACGGTAGCGGCAGACAGCCCGATTGAAGATCGCACCAGCCGCCGGTAATCGGCGCTGGTACTGCTGCCTGAGGTCCCTTCGACCAAGAAGGGGCCTCATCGTTAGGGGCGGATCTGCCCCAGAAGCTGGTTGGCGACGACCAGCAGGATGAGACTGGCAATAAGTAAACCGAGCAATATCCAAAACCGGGTTTTCTCACTCATGGGGCGTATCCTTCCTGGGGTGTAGCAATGATCACCAGCCGGTCTTTAGGCAGCCAGAGCGGCGTACAGGTGTAGAGCGTGAGCTGCGGCTGGTCGGTGGGCGCTTCGATCTCGACGGCGTCCGGGCCTACCACCTTGACTGCTTGGACGCTATAGAGGTATTTGACGCCCTTCCAAAACAGGCCGACTTCGTCACCGGGCCGCACTTTGTCGAGATGATAAAAATCGCCTTCGCGGTCGGAGTACGTAAACCGGTGGGCGGCAATGACGGTGTTGCCGCCTTTGTCGGGGGTGGAGCCTTGCGGCCGCAGCCAAGGGCCTTTATTGAGCGTGCGGGCGTCGGGGCCGGCAAAGAAGCCGGTGTCGAGCAGCATAGACGGAATAATGAGCCGGTTATCTTGGGGTACTGATGTCGGGGCTGGCTTTGTACCGGTTGCAGCAGGAGAGGTGGGAGCGTGCAGTTTTTCGGTCAAAGCCGTTTGCTTGCTGCCGCTGCGCTGCTGCCACCAGAAACTAATCGCCGGCATGAATGGCGTGACGATCACGTACCCGTTTACCAAGATAATGGCGACTAATAAAAGGGTATTGATACGTGAGAGCTTCACGTCCTATCGGCTAACCCTTCCCTAAACGGCGGCCGAAGCAGCGCCGTCCTGATTTTGCGTGAAGTAGTTGATCTCGTTGACGACGTCCAGCAAGGCCTGAGCGCGAACTTTCTCGTCGGGGATGGCGAGTGCGGCGTCGTAAGCTGCCTTGATGAGGTCTTGGTTGTCAGCGGCCTGGATCATCATCATGGTGGTGCGGAACTTCTCTTCCGGGGATTGGTCGAGGTGTTCCATCAGCGGCGTGAGCTGCTGCAGAGCTTGCTGCTTAATGCTCAGGAGGTCGCTCGGCACACCGGACGCGCCAGCCGGTACGGCCGGCTCAACCGGGGCAGGTGGCATGGGTGCGGTAACAGGTGCCGGGTCAGGCTCAACAACCGACGGCGCCGGGTCGGGCGTAACTGTGCTGGGCAGCACGGCCGGGTCTTCCGGCGTGCTTGCCAGCGGATCGCTGGTGACGCCCAGGTTGTCATCCGGCGCCGGGTCTGGTAAATTAGCAGCTTGCTTATCGTCGTGCCCAAACATAAAAGTCTCCCCTATTTCACGTCTATATGGTCTATACTACTAATACACGCCTAAAAGCACAAGGAGCATTCATGTTAGACGACCTGAAATACATACATGAGAAGGATGCAGCCGACACGCTTGGCATTGCTGAAAAGCAAGGCGAGCAGTTGCTGCACGACTTCGAGGTCATGGGCGGTGGGGATTTTAAAAATGTATACAACGTCGTGTACGGCGGTATGGGCGGTTCGGCCCTGGCGCCTTCGATCGTTAATGTCTGGCCGAAGCTCGGTGAGCCGTTCGAGATCGTACGTGACTATGATATTCCGGCCTACGTTGACGGCGACACGCTGTTCATCGCTGCCAGTTACTCCGGTAATACCGAAGAGACTTTGAGTGCGCTGGCCCAAGCCGAAGCCAAAGGCGCGCAGATCGCCGTCATCGCCGGCGGCGGCAAATTGGCCGCAATTGCTGAGGAAAAAGGCTATATGCTGCTCAAGCTGCCAAAGGTTGAGCAGCCGCGCTACGCCGTACTCTACAACCTGAAAGCACTGCTACTGATCCTTGAGAAAGCCGGTCTGTTGCAAGAGGATTTCCGCCCGGTGCTCGAGGCGGCCGCCCAGCACCTGAACGAGTCCACCAAAGCCTGGCGGGCGGACGTACCGACCGCTCAAAACGGCCCCAAGCAGCTGGCGCAGGAGTTGGCCGGCAAGTCGGTCGTCGTCTACGGTGGGCCGAAGCTCTTCCCTGCGGCATATAAATGGAAGATCAGCTTCAATGAGAACGCCAAGCAGGTCGCCTGGTGCAACCAGATTCCGGAGTTTAACCACAACGAATTCATCGGCTGGAGCCAGCAACCGGTCGACAAGCCCTACGCGGTCGTCGACCTGCGGTCTAGTCTGGAGCATGAGCGGGTACAGAAGCGCTTCGCCGTTACCGAGCGGCTACTTTCCGGTATGCGCCCGGCGCCGCATGCCATCGAATCCCAGGGGTCGAACGCGCTTGAGCACATTTTGTGGGCGGTCGCCTACGGCGACTTCACCAGCCTGTACCTCGGTATCCTGAATGGCCTTAATCCGGCCCCGGTAGACCTTGTAGAGAAATTTAAGAAAGAAATGGACGCGTAAAGACCTTATGGACGACAGCCAACAAATTCCAACCTTTGACCCCGCAACCTTCAATACCAACCCGTATGTTAAGCGCGTAGAGAAGCCGTGGGGGTATGAGCTCCACTGGGTAGCCGACGATGCGCCCTACATGGGCAAGGTACTGCATATCAACGCCGGTGCTCGGCTGAGCCTGCAAGTACACGACGAAAAGCAGGAAAGCTGGTTCATAATGAACGGCCGCGGCGCCGTCATCTGGGAAAATGAAAAAGGCGAACTGATCGAAACCGAGCTGCAGCCCGGCGTCGGCTACAGCACCAAGATCGGTCAGAAGCACCGCTTGAAGGGCTTGACTGACTGCGACATTTTAGAGGTGTCTACGCCGGAAAAGGGCACGACCTGGCGGCTTGAGGATGACTTTGCCCGTCCGCACGAAACGCCGGAGCAGCGCGAGAAAGAACGCGAAGGCGACAACTCGCAGGTGCTTGAAGGCGGCGACCGCCCGTAGTGCGCTGCCCGTGTGCACCCGCCTCTTTATACCTAAGTAACATAGGTGCAATTCATTCATATTTATGATACAACTTAGATTAGAATGTCTACGCTTGTTGAACAGATATCGGCTGTCGCCCAGCCGGTTGACTACGATGTGATCGGTCGTGGGGCTGATTGCTTGGTTTTGGGCGAGCATCCACGCAACTGGGCCGTGCGCCGGCATATCGTTACAACCATGGAGCGTGGGGGGTTCAACGGCTTCAAAAATTACGGTCTCGAAGCGCCGCACGATCCGCGCATTGACGCTTTTAACAGGGGTAACTTCGGCATCTTGGAGGGCGTGTCGGTGGCTCCACATGATGCCCAGGAGTATATGAATCTGGCGGCGTTTTATGCCGGTATGAACAGTAAACTGCTGGTCGCGCTTCGTGAGCTTCCTCGATCGGCCGCAGCGCCCGGCCGGCAAACCAGTAACTCA
>CBFGXJ010000013.1:0-32862 GCA_965652795.1 uncultured bacterium | reverse complement strand
GGTTTGCAGGGTTGGGTATTTGCCAGCATGGTATCGACATCCGCGGCAGTTACTAACTGCGACACGCTTATATGATACTCATTCGCCTCGGTACCCTCGGGCAGGTCTGTGCCGTACCGCTGTTTGATTTCACTCCCACTCATCTTACTGATGTTCAAGGCAACGCCGCCCAGATAGTTCCCGTTTGCGTCTACGGTCGTGCCACCGCTATCGCCCGGCCGCAAAGAGATGTCCCGTATAGGCTCGTAGCCCTCAGTGTTTACGGCGAATATTACTTTACGGGCTGATGTAACGGCAATCACGCTGCCTGGTATGACAACCGGTTTTTGGTGGTCTGCCTCGTAGCTCATAGGATTGGGGTCTACGTCCCGTCGCCTGCCGTAACCCATAGCAAAAATAGTATCACCCGGTTGCGGGTCCAGGGCTTCTTGAACTTTGAGGCCCGGGTGGGCATCAAGTGCTCCCTCGGCCGGCATTACAAGATTGGCGTCAAAAGCTGTCCGTGTGCTGTTGTAATTTCTGCCGGGCGGTATTACCGATGCGGCCTTGATTCCTACTGCCGAAGGCTCTCCCCCCGTGAAACTCGGAACAAAAAATTCTTGATCATCGCAACGGTCTCCTGCTTGTTCGCCGACATGGGCGGAGCCGATAACAAGTTTCATGCCCTTGTAATTGACCACTGTGCCTGAGCCGCCGGTTTTTTCGGTTTGCTCGCTTGATCCAGCTAGACTACGGGAAATAACAATATCAAATTCTACCGCATGGGCCGTAATAGCGCCTATGCTACAAGGTAGTTCAGGTCGGCCGGTAATTGCCTCCCAAGGTGCGCGATCCGGTGGCGTACATGCCACCACGCCGGACTCTTGCGGAGGTGCCGGCGCCGGATTGTTTTCGCTGCAGCCACTTGCAATCAGTGCAGCGGTCGTCAGGGCGGCAGTTGCTGCTAATGCTTCACGCTTCATAATGATTATTATAAAACATAATATGAAATGGTACAATACTTCTGGCAACCGATGTCGTATCCAAGCGTTTCTTGCATGGGTACAAGCCAGGACGTCGCATGATAGCACCGGTTTGGCAGCACAGTTAATAAGTATTTAATCTCCCTTTGCTGTAATGTCGGTTTTAGTAGGGGGATTAACATGGCACGACTTCCGGTACCCGGCGGTGATCCTGAAATATGGTCGCAGCTACTTAATGAATATTTACTGGTTTCTCATAACCCTGATGGCACCCAGCGGGTAGATAGTACTCCACCGCACTCCGTGTCCCTCAAGAACTTAGATGTGAAGAACCCGGTTACGCAGCCTATTACCAACTTTGTTTTAACCAATGAAGACTCCAGGCTGGTGTGGAAGCGGGTGGGCGAAGTTATCCGCGCCACTACGCAGGTACCGCTTAACCGTCTGCAAATTAATGTAGTGGATTTTGGCGCTAAGGGCGATGGTGTAACCGATGACACTGTAGCTATTCAGCGTGCCATCGATTTTGCGGCCAATGGCGGCACCATTAACATTCCACGTGGTACGTATCTGGTGCGCGGGCTAACTATTAAAAAACATGGCATCACCGTTACTGGTGAAGCCCGCTTCGGCACCCGGCTGGTACGGCATAGTGGTACGCAGCCTCTGCTTGATTTTAGCGGCACCTTCTCGCTGGATGGCCATATAAAGTACGGCTCGGTCACTAATCTGACGCTCAATGGCAACCATAAGCCGGGCGTGCTCTTGAAGTCAGTTTTTGCCGATAATTTCATTTACCGTGATGTTAGCTTCGTACACTGTGATGGCCTGTCGATGGACTTTGTGGAGGTGTGGGACACGCGCTTTTTCTCTTGCAGCTGGGAAAACTGCGGCTCTACCACCGACCCTGCGGCGCTGCTTCGTAACAGTATGCCTGCCGGACAGTTTGGCCATGGCAATGACAACACTAATCAAATCCATTTTCTGGGATGCCGTTGGGAGGGCTGGAAAAACGGCGCTCTTCGGTTGCATGGTGCCGATAACGGCTCACCGAACTTGCTTAACGGGGTCTTTATGGTGTCATGTAAAATGGAAAGCCGTCATGCTGCTGGTCCGGCCTTTCAAATTTGGGAGGGCAGTACCATTGTATTTGTGAACCAGCTCTATATCGCCATAATGGCTGTTGACCCGGATGTACGCAAGCCGCTGGATGCCATCGAAGACCGGGGCAGCCATATCTTCATGACGGATGTGTATATCCAGTGGGGTGCCGAGGTGCGCATTGCCAAATCCTTGGTTCACATCTATCGCTCCGGGCCGCATATGTATTACAAACTCGACACATTTTATCCGGCTGAAGATCCGACGGAAGCTGCCATTATTGCTGAGCCCGAAGCCGAGGAAGTGATCGTGTCATGTAATGTGGTGAACCGGGGCAAGACGACCATTGGCGACGTATCTTCGGTAATGACGGCCAGTCCTAGCCGTGGCGCAACCATACCGCTCGATGCAACGGGAGCACTTCGTATAACCTCTACTACCACCAAGAAAGATCTCTTCAAGGTAGATAATAACCCGAACCGGCCGGCAATTCATGCTCTGAACGGCGTTGATGCGGTAGGCTTCTCTGATGATTATGTTACCGAAAAATGGCGTATTGTGGGCGAGACTGGGGCAGCGCGGTTTGCTGGCGGCAAGTTTCAAATTGAACCGACCAAAGGCTATGTGGGCATTAATGCTACTCCCTACTCGGGTATAGCCTTGCTTATCAAGGGTGCGGCCGATACCGATAAGGGACTGGCTATAGTACGGCCCACCGCTGCCGCCTCCAACCGGCTGCTAGAGTTCCAGGATGAAGCCAACCAACTGCAAGGCCAAGGTTTCGATTTCTGCGGCCGGCCAGTAGCTGTGGGGCCACCGGCCCGCCTTGCTAAGGGCGCCCAGGTGAATTATGCCAATCCGTTAGTGCAGGTGCGTGATGTTGCGGGCAATATCGTGGCGCAGGTACGGCCGGTGCCGACTGCGCCAGGCGTAATTGTTACCGTAACGTTCTCCCGGCCCTATGCTGCTCCGCCGCTTGCCATTGTGCTCTACGACCATTCGGGAACATCTGCCGAGCTGTATGTCTCGGCCCGTACGGCCAGCAGCTTTACGGTGTCTACCCGCGTAGCGCTCCCGCCGGGTATGATTGTGAAATTCGATTACGTCGTAACGGCTTGATCGGTCCGTCCGCGGCACGTATTACCCTCTTTCGTGACCTTCTTCCGGGCGTCAGCGTGGCTCATTTAGCGCCAGCAAGTAGTCTGTTAGCACGCCCGTGGCGCGCGCAGTATCCAGGTTGACTGGGCCGATTATATCGGGGCGACTGCAAGCTGAGTCGCTCAGGATGCCATTGGCTGAGAATGTTATCTCGTCCATTAAGGTGGTCGGACCGCGACCGTCGGCGGAGGGCACCGTAGCCGACAACACATACAGTGAGTCTGCCAAGTTGGTAGGTCGGATGACATCGGTCCCCTGCTGTATTTGTGGTTTGTATCGGCCGCCCCAAGGCTTCCTAATCTTTTTATAGTCTTGGCGGACGACGGGGATATGCTCACCGTCTCTTGTCTCCAGGAGGGCTTTTTGGTACTCAGTCAGTGTTGTGCGGACGGGTAAGTCTTCCCGCCGCTCTCGCTGGACTATGCGGCGGATGCCAATTGCCGTGCGTTCGGTAATGATATCGCTGTGTACCTTGTCTAGCCCGCGTGGCGTTACCGTGGCACCGATTGTCGAGACATCTACAGCAAAGCCGGTTAATATTCTGCGGGGAGCGCCCGAAAAAAGAAAATGTAGAATGTTCCGTTCACGCACCTCACGGAAGTTAGTGCCCAGTACCGTTTTTGCGTCGGACTTTTCCAAGATTAACCGCGCGAGCCCCAGTGCGATCAGGAAATCATTGTCGGGTCGGTTGTGCTTTTCAAGACTGTTCATATTTGTCTACTATAGCATTTTTGATCGGATGTGGTATAACTAGATGATTACCGGGAGCTATCTTTATTTACGGCTATGGTTGAAACCCAACATGCAACACTTGATATATACATGACCGGCCGCGCCTATGCGCAGGCGGTTGCTGCAGGCGTACTGGGCATAGTGGGCCAGCCTGAAGCGCTTAGATACGATAGAGATGACCAGGCTAAGCTAACGGAGAATCGTATTGTACAGTCGATGCATGAGCCCCTTCCCGACCTGCGCTTACCAGACCTCGGCAGAACGGTGCTTATTACCCGCAGTGAGTTGGATGAAACGTGCGGCCATAGTTTCAGGGCTGCCAGGCAAAACGGCCGCTACGTGTCGGCTCTAGCACTCCGCCAAGCAGGTCCTACTCCTTTTGTTACTAAGGCAGAGATCAAAGACAGTGACCCGCAACATATAGTTGAAGTGACTGTTAGCCCTAGTTGGGATGAGACCGATCGCCAGTATATTGACTCCATGATTAAAGACCGGCTTATAAATACGGCGTATCAAGAGCGACGTGGTCTTTTGCGCGTGTTGCAAGTTGCGGCTGCTGGCGTTGGCTGTGATGTCATTGGCCAGGCGGCAATCCAGGCGGGCGATGTTGAAACGGGCACTATTTTTTCGATGGCGTCCGGCGCGTCAATACTGGGACTTGCAGTGAGTATGATGCCACCTATAGCCTGGGTGAATGGCTCGGACTACTTCCATGGCCATATCGTACGGTTTCAGGGGAGGCGCAGAACGCCCGCCAACCTGACAACACTGCGTTAGCCTTGCGGGTGTTTGTCACGTATACTATAGCGATATGTCTGATGCTCCGCAATCCCGTCATATTGTTATCGATGCCCGCATCCGCCGCGCCAGTACCGGCCGGCCAATCGACCGTCTGGTCGAGTATTTGCAGGACATAGACCAAGTAAACCGCTACACCATTCTGGTGGAGCCGGACGACGCCTGGCAGATGCGCGCGCCGAACTTTACCACGCACCCTTGCCCGTACCCGCAGTTTTCGCTTAACCCCCTGCATCAGTTGGGTTTCGCCTGGCTGCTGTATCGTTTGCGGCCGGAGCTTGTGCACTTTACGATGACACAGCAGCCGCTGCTATACTTCGGCAACATCGTGACCATGACGCACGACACGACTATGTACTCTTTTACCCGGCGCGGGGCGACGCCCCTGCCTTTGTTTAAGCTGAAAATGACCTTGTATAGATTTTTGGTGTGGTGGAGCCACCGCAAATCGCGCAAAGTTGTGGTGCCGACGCAGACCGTGGCGCGCGAGTTTGCTGAGCGTCAGCCCTTCGTGGCGCCTAAGCTGGTGGTGATCAACGAAGCAGCTGAGCCGGCCGGTGCATTTACGCCTAAGCGCCCGGCTGCCGTCCAGGAAAACGACCAGTTTATTATGTACGTCGGTACGGCTTTTCCGCACAAGAACCTGCCGATGCTGGTCAAGGCGTTCGAGGTGCTGCATGCCCAGCGGCCAGGGCTGAAGCTGGTGCTCGTCGGCAAGCGCGAGCGACATTACGACGAGCTGGCGGCGCTGGCGGCGCAAAGCCCGGCCGCGGAGCAGATTATATTTACCGGCTTTGTTACGGACGAGGAGCTGTCATGGTTGTACCGGCACGCCGGCGCGTATGTGTTCGTCTCGCTCAGTGAAGGCTGGGGCTTGCCGCCGCTGGAGGCAATGGCCCACGATGCGCCGGTTGTCTCCAGTAATGCCAGCGTTATGCCCGAGGTCTACGGTGATGCCGCCTTGTACTGCGATCCGCGTGATCCGGCGGATATTGCCGCCAAGGTGGGCCAGGTGCTCGATTCGCCGGACCTGCAGCGGCAGCTCATCGCCCGTGGCCATGCTCAACTGGCAAAGTACTCTTGGCGTAAGTGGGCGTCTGAGCACCTTGATTTGTATAAGGCATTGCTCGGTTAAAGGGTAGAGTACGGCCCACCGGCTAGAGTGGCCCCGAAGTCCAAGAGAAGCACGTAGCGTTATTTGCGGCGTTTTTTCGCCGCCCGGGCTGCTTCTTCCAGCTGGTATAAAACCTTCACATAGGTATGCAGGTCAGACGGCTTGATGTGCGCGTACAAAGTCTCGCGCAGGCCCGCCCGCAAGGTAGATTCGATCTCGGCGCACTTGGGTTTGAAGGCGGACTCGATAAATAGCAATTTCGAGCGGCTGTCTTCACCGTTTTCTTCACGGCGCAGGTAGCCGCGGGATTCCAAAAGATTAACGGCGGTCGTAATGTAAGGTACGGTCGTGGCGAGTCTGGCGGCTAGATCGCTGATGCGAACGCCCTGCCTGCCGCCGTCCAGCACGTGCCCGATGATCAGCCACTGCATTTTTGTAATATTAAACGGCTCTAGAAGTTGGTCGCAGAGTTTCTGTAACGCTCGGTGCGCCGACGCTTGAATGGCACCGGCTTGGTAGGTGGTAATTGCGTGTAGGTCTTGCTTCATGGTGCGTTTGCCTTTAGGGGGTTGTCAAACGGTACCAAGATATAGTAGCAGATAATCGCCTACGAATGGGCATCGGGTATGAGACCAAGTGTGGTCAGGGCGGTCAGATGGCCCTCGCTGAGTCTCCCGGTCGGATCGCCGAAGCGGGCAATCGCCAGTGCGCCCGCCAGGGGTAATGCATGCTGCTCCCCGATGCCTGCCGCTTCGCATCGGTTACGCATGTGGTAATGAATGAAATGCATGTCATCGGGTTGAAAGCGGCCGACCCGCATAAAGAATCTGCCGACGTGTCGTAACCTTCCTTCTGCCGTCGGGTCAGTATTGCCGTGGCCCAGCCTGTCATATAGCCCCAGCCGGCTGTTTACATAGACTTGTGCACTGATACCGGCCCGTTCACCCAGTGCCAATAGTACGTTAGGAGTTACGGTGTCGCCGACCTCTCGGTACGCTCTTTGGTACCTGCCAGCTTTATTAATATGATAATTCCATCGGGTAACTTCGCGGGCTAGGACGCCGGGCATGTCTTCTGGCGGTTGCTGGCTATGGAAGTGGACTAATCGCGGTAAAAGTATCGGGAAGGTTGCCGGACGGTGCCGCGGATTGGTTTCATGCCCCACGACGTGATGAATACTGTACTGCATGCCGCCGTCGCCCCACTTTGTCAGGTGGGTCGTGTCGGTGAGGTCGAGCCGGCTGATCCTAGTGTATGAACCGGCCTGGTTAGCTATGTCCATTGCCAGCTTCGCTTCACTGTCGCGTGCCTCTGGTAACGTGGCGGGGCTAATATGCTCATCTGCCGTATGCACCAACATGGCAGGCGCTTTCGCGGGGCTGTAATTGCGCGGCAAAACCACTTCAGTGGACTTCGGATGTACGCCCACAACGTGCATCTGCGTTAACAGGTCGAGGGCTCGCGGCGACAGTCCGTCAAGTGCGACCGAGTGCATAGCATCGGCAACGGATATCCGGGCGGTTTCGTAGAGGTCATGACGTGAGGATGCGTCCGATTTTCGCAACATTTACATAACTATACAACCATTCTTGCAATAGTAAAATAGATGTGTACTTTTTACTACATGCAGGTGGCATATACACCATATCACCTGCGCCACTTGAGGAGTGAGTGATATATCTAACAGTGCCAAACAGTAATTACAGATATGATAGAAGTAATCCACTGTAGGAGGAACATTATATGATATCGTTTGTCTGGTCGTCGAAGCAGCCGTTTCTGGCGGGCCGCGGAGGTTCAGAGAATTATACTGCCGGACATATCCGTGAGTTAAAGCGCCGGGGCATCCCGGCAAGAATCGTAACCTTGGGTTTTGGTGAGAACGATGGCCGCGAGGACTTCCCTGACATCCAGTTCAAAGCGCTGAAGTTGAAGGAGGAGCTGAGCGAGCTTGACGACACGCTAGTATTTGTAACGTATCCGATCGATGTTCCTACCAAGCAGCAGGCCTATGCTATTTTGCACTGTCCGATGGAGCGGCTATACCCGCCGCTCGATATCAATGGTATCCCCGGCAAGCACATCATTACGCCAAGTAAATTCGCTGCTAAACTGTGGGGTAACACGCTGCGCATCCGCCCTAGCCGGATCCCGGTTGTATACCCCTTCGCCGAGACCTGTTTTTCCCAGGTGAAGCGGCCCGAGCGTGAGGATGGCGGTAAAACCCGCATCCTGTTTGCCGGCCGGCTGCTGCCCGATAAGGGTATTTATACCCTGCTGACTTCCCTCCATATGGATGCCATGAAGGCGCTCGACTACGAGCTGACCGTTACCGACGCCGCGGCCGACACTGACGACGGCGAAATAATCTTGAAACTTCTACAGGCGCACCCGTATGTCAATGTCATCCCGGCGCGCAAGTCGCCCCAGCAAATGGCAAAGCTCATGGCCGAGCACGATGTCGTGGTATTGCCCACAACCAATATCTTCTGGCAAGAAATCTTCGGTATTGTTTCGGTTGAGGCCCAGCACGCCGGCTGCCGCGTGGTTGCCTCAAACGCTGCCGGCCTGCCTGAAACCGATTGCGGCGGCATGGTACTGGTGCGCCCCGACGACCCCAGCGCTTTGGCGGGCGGTCTGGTAAAGGCCGCCGAGCTAGGGCCGCTGACGGAAGCAGAGCGCATGTATGCCAGTCAGAAGTTTACGGTTCAGGCGTCAGTCAGTAGCCTGCTCAAGCTGATCAACGACGAAGACCGCGACTTCCTGCATCTGCCGCTACTGCAAAAACAAGGCAGCTTCGTGCGGGAGCAACTCGATGTGGCCTTCAGCACGATCAGCCAGCTTGGTACCGCGTTCAGTACTGAGAAGAAGCTCGCCCAACGCGACGCCCGGAACACATGAAGCGCTTGCGCCAGAGAAGTTCACGAACACCACCATCCGCTCATCGTCTTGCCAGCGGATAAACCCAAGAATGTCAGGGTGGCCGACCTCTAGGATTTGAATATGGCCGTAACGCAGCGCGGCGTGCTTGTTGCGCAGTGCTATCAGCGTGCGGTAGAGGTTATAGAATGAGTTTGGGTCATTGGCCTCAAACTCGACGTTGCAGGTCTGGTAATTGCCGGCGACCGGCAGCCAGGTCTTCTCGGCCGTAGAGAAGCCGGCGTTGGCAGCCGGCGACCACTGCATCGGCGTGCGCTCCGGATCGCGGCTGTGGTAGTACGCATCGTGCATGACCTCTGGCGGCAGGACGGCGTTTTCCATGCCGATTTCCTCGCCGTAATAGATAAAGATGAGCCCCGGCAGGGTCAGCTGCAGCAGAGCTGCGCTGCGCGCACGGTCGCGCCCAAGGCGCGATATGATCCGCGGATTGTCATGATTGCCAAAGGCGTAGCTGGGCACGCAGAAGTCGCTGATGTTGCCGATACCTTTGTGAAAGGCGCGTAAGAACCGCCGCCAGGCGCTCGCGTCCCAGTGCAAATACAAGCCCTCAAAGTTGAACGGCGCCGCCAGCTCAGGGTCGAGGCCGCCATAAAACGCTACGTACGATTCGGCCGGATTATGGCGCTCATGGTAGGTCTCGGCAATCAAAAACAGTTGTCGGTCACGGTACTTCTCTTCATCGAACACAGAGGTCATTTCGGCCAGGTAAGCGTATTCAGTCGGCCAACCGCGGCTGTTGTTGTGGGCCAGCTCGTCGTAAAGCGAGTCACGCTCCGGGTCGTAACGGTCGGAAAAATCATCATCCTTAAAGAGCGGGTCCTTGGCGATCCAGTCAACAGCATCCGCCCGGAAGCCATCCACGCCCAAATCAAGCCAAAAACGCATCACATTCTTGATTGCCCGCCGCACCTCTTTATTTTGCCAGTTGAGGTCAGGTTGGCGCTTGTGCCAGCTGTGCAGGTAATATTGCTGGCGGGTGTCGTCCCACTCCCAGGCTGGGCCGCCGGCCAGGGCGTCGCGCCAGTTGTTGGGCGGCTCAATGGTGTCGGAGGTTAAATTGCGGCGCGGGTTTTGCCACACATACCAATTGGCCTTGGGATTATCGCGCGAGCTGCGTGATTCTTTAAACCAGGGATGCTCGTCGGAGGTGTGGTTGGCGACCAGATCCACCAGGACATTCAAGCCGCGGGCATGCGCCTCTTTTAAAAGCTCCCGGAAGTCATCCAGCGTGCCGAACAGCGGATCGACACCACAGTAATCCGCCACATCATAGCCGAAGTCCGCCATTGGCGACGGATAAAACGGCGACAGCCAGATCGCTTGCACACCCAGTTCTTTCAAGTAGTCCAGCCGGCTGATAATGCCCTGCAGGTCGCCGACGCCGTCGCCATTGGCGTCCTGGAAGCTGCGCGGATAAATATGATATACGATCGCCCCCTCGGGCCATCGGTGCTTACGGATAAAATACGAATGCTGTTGTTCGGTCATCTACTAACCTAAGCATAGACTACGTGCTTTTGTTTGTAAAAGAGCTCACAGTTAGCGTCTCGTTGGTGCTGTTGTGACGGAACTGCGGTTGCATGCTGGTTACTTCCGGCGGGCGATATATTTGAGGGTCTCTTTCAAGTCGGAGCGCGGGACGATGTCTAGTATGCCAAGCGTATTGTCGTCTAGCTTGACGAATAGCACCCGGCAATCTCTCGCGACAGTGCTGAGCGATAATTCGCTGTTGTCGGCATCGGCCGGCTTTAGTTCGTACAGCGTGACGGATTTTTTGTCGCCATCTAGCGTTACGGATGCGCGAGTACCCTGAATAGTCTTAAAACCGCGTTTAGCGGTTTGTTTTTTGGCGGGATTGGTCAGATACTGCTCGATTTTACGCAAATCCTCGGTCACGCTGTCTTTGCCTTGGCTGACTTTTTCTACAAACGCGGTAATCAACCCGTCGATGCCCTCGGTAGTAGTATCGTTGTTCAGATGATACGTAACGAGCTTGATAGGCTCCGGCTCTGCCTCGCTGGATGCTTCTGCGGCGGATTTTCGCTCTTTCTCGCGGGCGCTGATTAAGGTATTCAGTTTTTTGGCGCGTGCCCTTAGACCGGCAATTGAAATCCTGGATTTAGGATTGACGCCGCGCGCTGGCACTGCCTTTAAGTGTAAAGCAATGGCGCGCTCTTCAAAGCGCAATAGCAAGTCCGGCGTAAAGAAGTCGAGTTCATGCAGCCAGGCGGTCGCTAAATTAAAACGGTAACTCACTGCGTTGGCAAGCGGCTCCCGGCCTTCGGCGACGGCTTGCTGCTCGGCAATGGGCCATGCCGGCAAGACATCGACCATGCGTTGGTGCAGGGCTGGGCTGTCCTGCGCGGCCGCATCGTCGGTGCTAACGGCCATTGTAAAGCCCGCCAGACGACGGAGCTTTGCCACGGCGGCTTGCAAATTACCGCCCGAGCCTTCACAGCGCAGCATGTCACCGGCAATAAACCTATCGAAGGCACCCCGATCCAGCGTTTCCAGCAGTTGCCGTTTGATATTCGAGCCGCTTAGCGCCGTTAGCGCAACTAAGACTTGGCTTGGCAGCCACGGCGCTTCCACATCTATAAGCGTATCGCCTTCAGAGAGCATCGGAGTTTCGGCGAATACTTTTAGTAATTCATAATGGGTTGCCGGCGGGCTTTCTTGGAGTGCGGCAAGCTCTTGGTTGGTTTGAGCGGCCGCAGCTCGCAAGCTGCGTATATGTGGCGCAGTAGGCAGCATAAACTCGCGTACTTGCCTGACAGGATTGGCTTCATCACTGATAGCATGCTCTCGCATGATGTTTATAGCGGCCGCTGTTCCTTCCTCAAGGTTGTCATAGGATGCTATGAGTTGTGCTCCCAAGCTCGTTAGTCTGCCGGAAATGGTATCGGTTTGACGTTCAAAAGCTCGGGCTTGCCGCCGGTTAATTCCCAAGTCGCGCTGTTCCTGCGCATACGCCTGGTTCGACTGATCCATTTCTTCGTAGGTCATGCCGCCCTGCATCATGCCGACTACGGCTGTCATACCTAAGCGTACGCTGGGAAAGTGATTCTCAATGATCGAGGGGTCGCTTGTGAATATTTCAAATGTGGCTGTAGGTGTCGGTTGGGCGCCCTGAGGAGTAAATGAGTGAGGCATGGTTTTAGAGTATAGCTGGCTGTGGTGATGTCTGCAACCGGAGCTGTTTGCAGACGTCTAAACGGCTTTTATCGGATCAAGATCATTTTTGAGCGGCTGCAGCAGCCTCGATAGCGGCTTGCAGTTTCTTCAGAACTTTAACCAGATCAATGCCCTTGCCCGTGACCGGCTGCCAGAGGTCGCCGGTTTTTTTGAGGCGGGCCGGGATGTTTTTGATCGTGAAGTCCGTCGGTTTTAAGCGGGGGGTGACTTCTTCCCACCTAAGCGGTGTCGAGACGGTGGCGTCTGGCGTCGGCCGGACGGAATACGGCGCCGCCAGCGTCTGGCCTTCGCGGTTTTGCAGCCAGTCCAGGTAAATCTTATCAGGCCGTTTGGCCGGCGTGCGTTCGATGCTGGTCAGCTCCGGCTCGCGTTTGTTCACTTCTAGTACTAATAGGTGGGCAAAGGTGCGGGCTTGCTCGTAGTGGTACTTTGCGCCCATCGGGATGTAGATATGCAGGCCGGTTTTGCCGGAGGTTTTGGGGTAGGCCGGCACGTCCCACTCATCGCAAACAGCCTTGACAGTCAGCGCCACTTGTATGACCTGCTTGAAGGTAATTTTGCCGTCAGGATCGAGGTCGATGACGATCCAATCCGGATATTCCAGTTTTTTTGTGCGCGAGTTCCACGGGTTGATCTCAATGCTGCCCAGCTGCACGGCGTACAGCAGCGTCTTGAGCGACCCACCTACCAGCCAGTGCAAATTGCCGTTGTGCGACTCCGAGTAAATATCGGCCGTTTCGGCCCAATCGGGCAGATGGTCGAAGTTTTTCTGGAAGAACCCTTCGCCGGCAATGCCGTGCGGCTGGCGTAATAGCGATAACGGCCGGTCTTTGAGGTACGGCAACATGAAGGGCGCTACGCTGCGATAGTAGTCAATCAGATCACCTTTGGTGTATTTGTGCTTGGGGAAATAGATTTTGTCGAGATGGGTGAAGTCGGGCTCGTCAGGTGAGGCGGCAGATTGTTTCTTGGTAGTGCGGGCGCGCGGTTTTTCTATATGTACTTGGTCGGGGCGTTTGTCGGGCCGCAGGCCTTCAAAGGCCGGATGGCGCATCATGCCGTCGCTGGTCCATTCGCTGAAGCTCATTTCGCAGACCAGCTCCGGGCGCACCCAGTGCACGGGCGCGTTGGGCTTGGGCTCGTCGGCAAACGGCGACTGCGACCGCTCCAGCTTTTCCAGGCGCTCGCGCAGCTCGCGCCGCTGGTTGTCGGGGATGCCGCCGCCGGAATGGCCGGTGTACACCAGCTGGCCGTGTTCATAGACGCCTACCAGTAGCGACCCCAGGTACTTTCGGCCGCCACGCGGCTCGGTAAAGCCGCCAATTACTACCTCCTGGCGCAAGTGCGTCTTAATCTTCAGCCAGTTGGCGCCGCGCTCGTTCTCGTGGTACGGGCTGTCGGCCTTCTTGGCAACCACGCCTTCCAGGCCTTGCTTCTGCATGGCTTTAAAAAGGGTTTCACCGTCGGTTTCCAGATGGTCGCTGTAACGCAGGACACTTGTCTTGCCTGCAGGCAGCACTGCCTTCAGCAGCTTTTTACGCTCACTGAGCGGAGCGCCGCGCAGGTCGCGGC
This sequence comes from uncultured bacterium, assembly GCA_965652795.1. GTDB lineage: Bacteria > Patescibacteriota > Saccharimonadia > Saccharimonadales > UBA4665 > CBFGXJ01. The sequence goes on along the minus strand of CBFGXJ010000013.1, from coordinate 19,290 downwards.
CGTCCAGCCATAGCAGGTCGAAGACATAATACGCCAGATGTCCTTGCGGGTCGCGGCGCCAGTTTTGCAGCTGCTCGAAGTGCGGACGGCCGTCTTTGTCGAGCACCACGATTTCACCGTCCAGCACGACATCGTGCTTTAGGCTGCGCAGCGCCTCGGCCACGGGCGGGTAGTGGCTGCTGAAATTCTGGCCGGTGCGCGAATACAGCTCGATGTCGCCGCCGCTATGCACGCCGATGGCGCGGTAGCCGTCCCATTTGACTTCAAATAACCAGCCATTTTTAGAAAACGGTTCTTCGACCAGTGTCGCCAGCATCGGATGCACCCGCTCAAGCGGTTGTTTGTGCCGCGGGTACGCCGACAAATCGGGCAGTTTGCGCGACCCATTGACGTCATCGACCTTCAGTCCGCTTTTAACAGAGGTATCTTTGAGGGTGACATCGGTGCCGGAAGCAAACTCATCACCCTTTTTTACTAACAGCCAGGCGGTGTCGTCGGCCGGTTGGCCGTGCATCTTAATAAGCGCAAATTCGCCGCGCAGTTTCTTGCCGTGCAGTACGAAGGTGAGGTGGCCATTCTTCAGCTCCCGTCTGAGCTCTGCCTCGGGTTCGGCGGTCTCGGCGCGCGGCTCGTACCAGCCTTCGTCCCAAATGATCACGTTGCCGGCACCGTACTGCCCTTCCGGAATGACACCCTCGAACGTACGGTACTCATACGGGTGGTCTTCAACGGCCACGGCCAGGTGGCGGTCGTGCGGGTTCATGGAGGGGCCTTTCGGCACCGCCCAACTCTTTAAAACGCCGTCCAGCTCCAGCCGGAAGTCATAGTGCAGCCGTGAAGCATGATGCTCCTGTACGACGAAAGCCAGGCGGCGGCCCGGTTTGCCCGCCCCGCTTTTGCTGGCCGGGCGCTTAGGCACCGAGCCCCGAGGTTCGGGCGTTTGGTCGAAGCGGCGTTTTTTGAAGTACTTCCCTAGCCCCATCGGCGAAACGACCTCCGTTTACGGTTATTTTTTAGCAGTTTCCAGGCTTGCCTTCAGCGCGCTCATGAGGTCGCCGGCCGTGGCGTCGGCCTTTTTCTTGACGGTCTTTGCCGGCTTCTTGCCCTTGATCTTGGCTTGTATTTCGTGCTCGAGTTCTTCGGTGTAGGTGTCGTGGTAATCTTCAGGAATGAACGGCTTGGTGCCTTGCTTGACGAGCTTTACGGCCATTTCCAGTTCGCGTTCAGTGACTTCTTTGCCGGTTGGGAACTTCAAGTCGCCGCTGGAGCGCAGGTCGGTCGGAAAGCGCATTTGCTCCAGTACCAGGGCGCGGCCGACTGGCTTGATAACCGCCAGATGTTCGCGCTCGTGCATGACAAACTTCGCCAGCGCGACGACGCCGGATTTCTCAAGCGCTTCACGCAGCAGCGCATAGGCTTTGTCGCCGCCCTTGGTCGGCTCCAGGTAATATGGCTTGTCGAAGTAGCGGACGTCTATGTCGGTTTCGCGCACAAACTGTTGGATGTCGATGGTTGAGGACTTCTCCGGTTCAAGCTCCTCCAGGTCTTTGGGGGTAAATACGACGTATTGCCCCTCGCTGTACTCATAGCCTTTGACAATGTCGTCCCAAGCGACCTCGGTGCCTTCTTCGCGGCAAATCCGGGCGTAGCGGATGGGCGATTTGTCGTCTTTATGCAGCATCGTAAAATCAATGCCCTCACGGGTTTCGACGGCACTGTAGAGCCGCACCGGGATGCTGACAAGACCGAAACTGATTGACCCATTCCAAAGCGGACGCATATGTATAAGTATACGCGTTTCCGCTAGCGGCGAAAGTTAAAAATCTTGCGGCGCTTAGGCTACTTTACGTACGATGGCCAGACATGCGTTGGATTCTGGACGGCAGCGGCCAATTGCTGTATAGACTCCTCGCCGGGCGGCACCGAGAAGAAGCAAACAGTCGTGAACCCGCTTGTATCAACTTTCAGATCAGCTTCGAGCCTGAAGCGGGCTTTAAGAACGGTGCTGGCGTAATCACGGTCAGGTGGTTCAAAGTACGCATCCGGCCCGTATCCGATGTGGCTGCGCCAGCTTAACGGCCCGCTGATCGTGCCGTTGCTAAAGGCCGCGGCAGAACCGCTGGCGCCGTAAAAGCAGGCGTCCGTATTTGCCTTTGCGGGATTAATGCCGACTGCGTCCATCTCGCGGCCGGTCGTGGCGCCGGAGGCGGTGGTACGTCCCAGGTATACTCCGGTATCTACGATCGGCGTGACGCCATTTGCACTGCCAGGAAAGCTGTATAGTTCGACCGGTGAACCCTGCTCCGGCGTGCGCCTCGGATAGCTGATGTCGGCCGCATCAAGGGCCGGAATGGCATCAAAAGCCGCATTGCCCGCGGGCACGCGCAGTAGTGCCAGGTCGGCTATGCTGGCAGTATCAATGGCTACGCTGTCGGCCCTAGCGATCGGCGTGCCGGTTTGGTCTAGAGCATAATATGTCTTGTCGGAACGTTCTGTAACGTTAACGGCCTGGTAGGCAATTTCGGCCTTCTCATTTGGCAGGTCGCTTTTAATGCAGTGCGCTGCCGTAAGTACGTAGTTCGCACCTGATAAAGCGATTTTGGTGGCCGTGCAGCCGATATCGATCTTGCCTTTGGGCGCAGCTTTCGGCTGCTCGCCGATAAGCAGCGTAGCCTTAGCGACTGATCGCCGCACGCGGTCTGGCACGCTGGCGGCATTGCCTGGCAGTGCGTCGGGTTGCCGTAAGTTCTCGCCGCTGACCACGGCGGGATCGACTCCGTACTCGCGTCCGGCTAGGCCCGCCAACCGCCGGAGGCGTTCTTCGAGCGCAGCTTGCCGTGCGCTGGCGGCGTTGGTTTTAGCTTCTAATTGTTCAATGCGATCTCGGTTCTCACGCGTGTTTGCGATCTGGCCGATGACGCCGCCCAAGGCTAGGAACGCACCGGCGTACATCGCCGCCTTGCGCAGGAACCCTGGCTGGGCGATAAGCCTGTCGTTTTCAGCGGCAGCTGCTTCTTTGCCGGCTGCGCCGCCGTGAGTTTTAGGACTGGGGATGGATTTGCGAGGTTTCATAAAAACAATACACTAGCAGGTACTGGATAGACCGTCAAACAAAACGGCTCGAATTATCACTAAAAAAGTATGAAATCGTTGTGTTTAAAGTGATATCCGGCTGCTTCATGCTTATGGTAGCATGAAGCAAATGGACACGAGGGAAAACCGTACCAATACCAGTAACCTCACGAACGACGAGGTCGCTCAGGCTGCTAGCTTACTCGCTCGGCTTGAGCCCGGCTTTTTGCCCTTCCCTATTTTTTTGCAAGTCTGCCGGCTGACCACCATGACAACCGTTGAGCTGATCCTGTTGCGCCGCCGGCCGGACGGCACGGTCGAGACCTGGCTGCGCCGCCGTGCCGATGACGATACGCTTTGGCCCGGCAAATGGTGCAATCCCGGTTGCGTTATCCGGCCGACTGATCATTTGGAAGATACCTTCACCCGGCTGATCGCCGACGACCTTTCCGGGACACCGTTCGCCGGCGAGCCGCAATTCGTTACCTATATGCTGAACCGTTCGCGCCGTGGCCAAACCGGCTCGCCCTTGTACTGGGTAGAGCTGGCCGAGGAGCCTGCCCACGGCCAGTACTTCCCGGTTGACGCCCTGCCGGACGACATGGTCCAAGACCAAAAAGTGCTGATCGAAGCTGCCGTGCGGCACTATACCGACCACCAGACCGACCGCTAGATGTGGTGCCCAGTACGCTAGAACTAGCGTACAAGTAGTTGTGCGAAATACTATATCCAAGGGTGCAACATAAGCGCATACTGGTGGGTGATATGAGCAATGTGATGTTAGAAACGGCCCGGGCAACGATTCGTGAAGCAGCCGAACGCTTGGGGTACGACGAAAAAACGATTGAAGCGCTGCTGGAGGCCGAGGCCGAGCACGTCTTTGAGGTAGAAAGCGGCGGCAAGAAATACCCCGCCTACCGCGTGCAGCACAACAGCAAGCGCGGGCCGTACAAAGGCGGCATACGTTTCCATCCGGCCGTGACGCTCGATGAAGTTCGCGCACTGGCGACGCTGATGAGCCTGAAAACCGCTGCCGTCGGCTTGCCGCTGGGCGGCGGCAAAGGCGGCGTCGCAGTCGATCCGCGCTCGCTTTCACCGGCTGAAGTCGAAGAGCTTGCCCGGCGCTATGCCCGGCATCTGGCGCCGCACATTGGCTCCGGTAAAGACATTCCGGCGCCAGACGTGAACACCAACGCCGAAATCATCGACTGGATGGTCGACGAGTACGAAAAAACCATTGGCACGCCCGACAAAGGCAGCTTTACCGGCAAATCGATGGCCAACGGCGGCTCGGAAGGCCGCGAAGCCGCCACCGGGCGCGGCGGCGTGATCTCTTTGATAGAACTTTTGAAGCATCTGAGCCGGGCCGAAAAACCGCTGACAGTCGCCGTGCAAGGCTTCGGTAACGTCGGTTACTTCTTCGCTGAGGTGCTGCGGCAATATCCGCACATCAAGCTGGTGGCGGTCTCGAACAGCAAAGGCACCTGGCATCGGCCGGAAGGCATCAACATCACCAAAACCCTGGGCGCAGCGAGTGGCCTGCCCCGGCCGGAAGAGCTGGTAGACCTTGCCGGCGTTACGCCGACGGCCGCCGAAGATATTATTGGCCTTAAAGCCGACATTCTGGTGCTGGCGGCGCTCGAAAACGCCGTGACGGACGACAATGTTGACCGAGTGCAGGCCGATGTCGTCGTGGAGCTGGCCAACGGCCCGGTCACCAAGACGGCCGCCGCTAAACTTCATAAACGCAACGTGCTGATTCTGCCCGACGTTGTTGCCAACGCCGGCGGCGTGATTGTCTCATACCTGGAGTGGCAGCAAAACCTGCGCGGCGAACACTGGTCTGAAGCGGTCGTAAACCAGCGCCTGGGCGAACTGCTGATCCCGGCCACCAAAGAGATGATCAAGCGGGCCGAAGCCGAAGGAACAGACTACAAAACAGCTGCTTTCGAGCTGGCGCTCATGCGGATTATGGGCACCGATAGTAGCGGCAGCGCGTAGAGTCGGCGACGTCACGCACATACCACCGAACGTGTTATTTTTCTTACACAAAACGGTTGTGTTTATTACCGATTTACCGATATAATGGCTGTAATTAGAGGGGACTGTAGGCAGGATGCGATGAAAATCTTGATGCTTGGGTGGGAATTACCCCCTCACAATAGCGGCGGACTGGGCGTCGCTTGTTACCAGTTATGTCAGGCGCTGTCGAAGCGGGGCGCCGATATCGAATTTGTTGTCCCCTACGCTGCCGCCCACGACATCGACTTTATGCGTGTCGTGGCGGCCCACCCGCAGGGTGTTGCGCAGATTTTAAAGAGTGGCATAGCCTACGACAGCCACAAGTATATTTATGAAGACGGCCGCGAGGAGTGGCACGACCTCTACTCGCAGGTGCACATGTATGAGCACTCGGTCGGTAAACTGGTAGATTCGCGCGAGTTCGACGTGATCCACGCCCACGACTGGCTGACCTTTCGGGCCGGGCTGCGGGCCAAACAAGCCAGCGGCGCCCCACTGGTGCTGCACGTGCACTCGATCGAACGCGACCGGGCGGGCGGCAACGCCGGCAATCCGCTGGTGCGCGAGATCGAAAGCACCGCCTTTTTGATGGCCGACCGCATCGTGGCCGTCAGCCAGCACACCAAAAACATGATTGCCGAAGACTACGACATCCCGGCTGATAAGATTGAGGTCGTACACAACAGCATCGACGCAGCCTACGTTGAGCCGCTGGATGGTGACAACTCTTACAAGTATTTGGCCCGCATGCACGACAAGGGTTACCGTATCATTACAGTCGTCAGCCGCTTGACGGTGCAAAAGGGTTTAACCAACTTCCTTTACGCCGCCCGCGAAGTCGTAGCGCGCGAGCCGAAGACCTTCTTTTTGATTGTCGGCAGCGGCGAACAGTATTTCGAGCTCTTGCAGCTTGCGGCCGACCTTGGTTTGGCGAAGCACGTCTTCTTTACCGGCTTCCAACGCGGTAAACGCTGGCGCGATGCCTACGCCATCGGCGATATCTTCGTTATGCCGTCGGTGTCTGAGCCCTTCGGCCTGACAGCTTTGGAGTCGATCGGCTACGGCACGCCAGTGCTGATCAGCCGGCAATCGGGCGTTTCGGAGGTGATCAACAACTGCTTGAAGGTCGACTTCTGGGATATCCACGAAATGGCCAATAAGATGGTGGCCGTGGTGCAAAACGACGTTCTCCGCGACGAGCTGCAGTCCAATGCCTACCGTGAGTTTGAGAAGATGAGCTGGCACGGCTCGGCCGAGAAACTCATGTCGATCTACCGCCGTCACTTGGGCGCGCAACCGGTTGGAGCTGCCGCATGAGCAAGGCGATTGTGCTGTATTTGCATGTCCACCAGCCGTACCGTGTGCGGCGCTACAATATTTTTGATGTCGGTGTCGACCACGCCTATTTTGACGCGCCTTATGACGACCAGACGAACAACGAGCGCATCATTCATAAAGTGGCCGAGAAGTCGTACTTGCCTACCAACCGCCGCTTGCTGGAACTACTCAGAAAGCACCCGGAATTCCGGCTCAGCATGTCGATCACCGGTACGGTACTTGAGCAATTGGAGCGCTGGTCACCGCAGACGCTGCAATCGTTTAAGGAGTTGGTGGCGACCGGTCGGGTGGAGATCGTCGGCGAGACGTACCATCACAGCCTGGCATTCTTTTACTCGCGTGATGAATTTGAACGTCAGGTAGAGATGCACCGCCGCAAGGTGTACGGGCTGTTTGGCCAGACGCCGCAGGTCTTCCGCAATACCGAGCTGGCGTACAATAACGACCTTGCCTACTGGGCCGACCAAGCCGGTTATAAAGGCATTCTGGCCGAAGGCTGGGATCCGATCCTTGACTGGCGCAGCCCTAACTTCGTCTACCGCCCGGCGTTCACCGAGAACATCCGCCTGCTGATGAAGAATTACCGCTTAAGCGATGACATCGCCTTCCGCTTCGGCGACCGCAACTGGGCGGGCTGGCCGTTGACGGCCGACAAATTCGCCCATTGGCTGAATGAGACGCATCAGGCGCAGGTATTCAACTTGTTTATGGACTACGAGACCTTCGGTGAGCACCAATGGGACGAGTCGGGCATTTTTGCCTTTCTTGACCATTTGCCGGCGCAGTGGCTGGGTGACGGTTCGCGCGGCAATAGCTTTATGACCGTATCGGAGGCGATCGATGCCTTCGAGCCGGCTGATTATATCGACATGCAGCACACTGTAACCTGGGCCGACACCGAGCGCGACCTTTCGGCCTGGCTGGGCAACAGCATGCAGGCGTCGGCGATTAATGCTTTATTCGGCCTTGAGAAGCTGGTGCTAGCTAGCAGCGACCTGCAATTGATCGAAGATTGGCGCCGGCTAACTACCTCGGATCACTTCTACTATATGTGCACCAAATGGTTTAACGACGGCGACATCCACGCCTACTTCAGCCCGTATGACAACCCCTACGACGCCTTCATCGCTTTCATGAACGCCTACCACGACTTGCGCTTCCGCCTGGACGAGAAAGGAATCTTGCGCTGATGGGCCGGCCGGTTGTATTGAGTAATGGGCAGTTGTTTGTTGGTCTCGATGAGAACGGCTTGGTGCATGACTTTTACTACCCGTATGTGGGCCTGGACAACCTGACGACGGCGCGAAGCATCCAGCACCGGATCGGGGTCTGGGTGGACGGCGCTTTTAGCTGGACGAATGACGGCAGCTGGGATATTTCGGTTGATTTTGAGCCGACAGCTTTAGTGAGCAACATCCGGTTGCGGTCTGCCCGCTTGGAGCTGGAACTACAGCTGACCGACTTTGTAGACACTACGTATAATGCGCTGGTACGCTGCATCAATATCACTAATACCAGCAGTCAGCAGCGGGATGTCCGGCTGTTTATGCACCAGGTCTTCCAGATTTCGCGGGCCGGCCGGGCCGACACGGCGCTGTACGTACCGGATGACCATTATCTATTAGACTACAAAGGCCGCTGTTGCTTGTTGGCGGCCGGCAAGATCGTCGGCGGGGCCGACTTCGACCAATATGCCGTTGGCAATTATGGCATTGAGGGCAAAGCCGGCACATTCAAGGATGCAGAAGACGGAGAATTGTCTGGCAATCAGGTGGAGCACGGCGGCGTTGACAGCGTGATGCGCTTCCGGCACGTTACCGATGCCGGAGCCAGCTTTGAAGTGAACTACTGGGTGATCGCGGCCGACAGCCAGACTGATGCCCAGGTGATCCATACCCGGCTCAAGTATTATCCGCTGGCCGACCGCTTGCAGCTGACGCGCGACTTCTGGGCCCAATGGCTACAGCCCAGCCTGGAGCGGCTTGGGACTATCCCCGAGGAATACCGCGCGTTAGCCCAAAAGAGCATGCTGGTGATCAAGGCGCACTGCGACGAACGGGGATCGATACTCGCCAGCGGCGACTCAAGCATCTTTAACTTCGGCCGTGATTATTACTGTTACTGTTGGCCGCGCGATGCGGCTTACGCGCTGTGGCCGCTGATTCGGCTGGGGCAGTTCGAGGAAGCCAAGAAATTCTTCAGCTTCGCGCGCGACACCATGCACCGCGACGGCTACCTGATGCACAAGTACCAGCCCGACCGGTCCATCGGCAGTACCTGGCACCCGTTGATGCACGGCCGCACCAAAGAACTAGCCATCCAGGAAGACGAGACGGCGATCGTAATCTTCATGATTGGCGAGTTCTTCCGCGCCAGCGGCGACAAGACCTTTGTTGAGAGCCTCTACGATACCTTGATCGCACCGGCGGCAACCTTTATGAGCGACTTTACCGACCCGACTACGGGCCTGCCGCACGCCAGCTACGACCTGTGGGAGCAGAAATTCTCGACTTCAACATATACAGTTTGCACGGTAATTGCCGGGCTGGAAACCGCTTCTGAACTGGCGGAAGCGCTAGAGCGTCCGGACGACGCGGTGCGCTGGCAGCGGGCGGCAACGGCCATCCGCGGCGGCTTGGATGCGTTGTTCCACCCCGAAGGCTACTTCCGTAAAGGCTTTTTGCTGCAAGAAGACGGCGGCTTGGCATATGATGACACGCTGGATATTTCCAGCTTTTACGGGCCGTACATGTACGCGGCTTTGCCGCATGATGACCCCCGCATGGTAGCCATGGCCCGACATGTCTCTGAAAAGTTGGCCGGTTCTACGCCGGTCGGCGGCGTGTTGCGCTTTGAGTATGACGATTACTTCTTAGCGAAGCGCGAGTATAAAGGCAACCCGTGGATTGTCTGTACGTTATGGCTGGCGCAGTATTACATCAGCATCCGGCAGTTCGACCAAGCACTGCAGCTGATCAACTGGACGGTTGGACGCACCGCTCCCAGCGGCGCCATGAGTGAGCAGTTCGACCCGGAGACCGGCTATGCACTCGGCGTCACACCACTGGTGTGGAGCCACGCCGAATTCATAAACACCATTCTTGACCTCGCCAAAGCCAAATAAGCCCATCCCGATTGTTGGCTGAGCCAAAAGCCCGGCAAGTCCGCCGGGCACTAAAGCGACTGCAGTCCGACTTTCAAGGCAGCTAAAAGCCCCTAGAATGCCGGCGTGTAAGGGTGCCCGGCATACTTTAGGGGCTTTGGCGCTAACGAAGAGGTTACTTCTTAGGCTTGACTTCGTTGCGGCCAAGGTTCTTCTTGGTCTCTTCAAAGATAACGTGCTTGCGGAGCTTCGGGCTGTACTTCTTGAGCTTCAGCTTCTCCGGCGTGTTCATGGTGTTCTTGGTGGTGTAATAAATGCGCTCGCCAGACTCTTCGCTGACCATACCAATCAATTTGCGCTTTTCGCTTTTCTTAGCCATTGTTTACTAAACCTTTTATATAATCAGTTGAATAGATTGTAACAGATGAGGGCCTCTGTTGCAATAGTTTACCGGCTTGAGTGGGTCGCTGGCAATCCGTTATGGTTCGGCACAAACTAAAGCGCCCTTCGTGTGAGGGCGCAGAAAATACTAATGTGGAGCCGAAGACGAGGATTGAACTCGTGACCCCCGCCTTACCATGGCGATGCTCTACCACTGAGCTACTTCGGCACTGCTATAGTGAATAACAGATGATAGTGTAGCGTTTTTTATCAGTTTTTTCAAGCTACAAATAAAGAATTCACCTATAGCGGGCAGTGTACGTATCTTGTATAATACATTGACGAAAAGGAAAATTATATGAAAACAGGCGCGCTCGTTCACGTATACCATCTTGAGACCGTAGGGTGGGAGGATTTAATGTGGGGAGTGCCGGATGAAGACCGCCTGGGCAGCTTGCCGATGCTGGTATGGCTGCTGCTGACTGAGCCGGCTGACACTCCGATTACTACGGTTACGATAGGCTGCGGCCCGTCGGTTAAGGCTGGTTTGAGCGAGTCGGAATACTCGAAGAAGTTCCTACTTGACCGTTTTGACCGTTTAAGTGAGTTTCCGCGGCTGGCGCCGCTGCTTAAGCAATTGAGCCACCAGGAGCGTATGGCTCTGCGCGAGCGCCTGAAGGCGATTATGCCGATGGAAGAGATTCGCGGTACGATCGAGGAAGTCGCCGCTGCGGCCCGGATGTTCAGCGAGGCGAAGGCCGACCGGGTCATACAAATCGCCGCCGCCAGCCATGCGCCGCGCTGTCTGCAGCAACAGGCAATGGCGCGGCTCAAGGGCCTGATCCCGTCGCATCAGCAGTGGTTTGTTATGCCGACCGACATGTGCTTCCTGGGTACAGTGCCAGACGAGACCGTCGTTATTGAGCCGCCGCATCGAGCCGACCGCGCACTGACACATGAGCGCCCTACCCTGGCTGAACTACTGAAACCGACCGTATACATGCCGGATGACGACAAGCGGGCCTTGATCGCTTTAGTTAAAGACTTTTTGGATCGGCGCCAAATTAACGATTAGCTCGCGGGTACGTGCCAGCGCCGCAAAAATGATGCGAGCATTGACATCGGCGGGCTACTTTCGGGCATCAAGCATTTAGAATGAGCCGGTCTTGACTTCGCCGGCCCGCTGGTAATTGGCAAATATAACACCTTTCGGCGACACGCTCGACTCAGTCAGATCGAACGCCATCGGCATGCTGCCCTCAGCAAAGAGGCGCTTGCCGCTGCCGAGTGTGACCGGGAAAATCTTCAGCCAGAACTCGTCGACCAGGTCGTTTTGCAGTAATGTTTGGATCAGCTTACCGCTGCCGTGGACCTGCAGCATCGGGCCGTCTTGCTGTTTTAGTTCTTGGATTTTTGCCACGACGTCGCCTTCGATCAGGACGGAGCGCTCCCATGTGAGCTCCGGCGATGAGCCGGAAACAACATATTTGACCGCCTGATTGAACGGAACGGTTGCCAGCTCGTCGGCGGATTGCTTCGGCCAGTAGGCTGCGAAGATGTCGTACGTTTTTCGGCCTAGCAAAAGGTCGAACGGCATGCTCATCTGTTTGCTCATCATATCACCGGAAAAATCATCCCAAAACGGCACTGTCCAGCCGCCGTACTTAAAGCCACCGGAAGTATCTTCGCTCGGGCCGCCCGGCGCTTGCATAACACCGTCGAGGCTAATGAAAGATAAAACTACTATTTTTCTCATGCTTATATGATAGCAAATCAGCCCTTTTTATGTGTCTTTCCAAAAATCAAACAAAAAAGCCCACCATTTGATGAGCTTCTATATTTGGTGCAGGGTGAGGGATTCGACACTGCACGAAGGGGTATTGCCACTGGCAACACTCCCAGTAATTCTTCAAATCCCGCTCGCCTCCACAAAATAAATAGGTCCGCCTAGCGACAGACCTATTTATTTTGGTGCAGGGTGAGGGATTCGAACCCCCGAACTCGGAGAGGGCTGATTTACAGTCAGCTGTGTTTGACCGCTTCACTAACCCTGCATGTGTTGTAGTATATCATTTTACCCCGGTCGAAGGCAAAATGGAGCCGACAGAGGGATTCGAACCCACGACCCGCTGTTTACAAAACAGCCGCTCTAGCCACTGAGCTATGTCGGCACGCTTGATACTGGCTACAACGCGTGTATTTTATCAGATTATTGGCGGCCGGGCAACGTCAGTTGCGGATGCTCTGCTCACGGCAAGGGTCCAAACTAATCTGGAGGCGAAAAGCGGCCGGCCGTCTCCAGTGCGTAAGTGCTAAACGACAACGCGCCGCGGCCGCATCATGCGCTTCGGCTTGCCGGCCGGCACGATCATTTTCTTGAGGCGTTCTTCGAGCATGTCGGCTTCGGCGTCGTGGCCGCGGTCTTTGTAGGCTTTGTGCAGCAGCGTAATGGTTTCTTTGTTCGGTTCAAGCTCAACGGCGCGCTCCAAGGCTTGGAACATCAGCTTGTCATTGCCCAGTTTCTCTTGGACCTTGGCGTAGGCGACGTGGCGGGCGGCCAGATTGTCCTCTAGTTTTAAGGCTTGCTCGAAGGCGATGGTGGCCTTTTGGTAATTTTCGGTTTCGTAGTAGATAAGGCCGAGGTTGTGCAGCGATGACGGCGTGGCTTCGATCGAGCTGGCGATTTCGAAGCAGTCGATGGCGTCGCGGTACTCCTTTTGCTTAGCGTACAAAATACCCAGGCGGTTATAGGCGGCGGCATTGCGCTCATCGATCTTCAGGATCGTAAGCAGCGCTTTCTCGGCCCGCAGGAACCGGTTCTCGCGCATGCCTTGATGGGCGATGTCCCATAACTTGCCAAGCCGATCGCCGATCTTGCGCGAGGCAGCAGCGAATTCGTCGTCATGAATCCTGGTGTTATGGAAGGCCAACAGGCCGAAGACCGCAACAATCACAAGCTCTATCATAGTTCACTACCCATTATACGCTACATTCGTAGCATGGCGACAGATAATATTAATTTTGTATTGCCGTTATGGGCCAGCTGCTCAATGACCTCTTGGCTGATGCTTAGCACGCGATGCCATTGCTTCATTTGCCCGTTGGCGCCTTTCGCGGCGGCTTGCTCCAGCATGGTGCTGGCGATCCGGCCGAGCGCTTCAAAAACGGCAAGGGCTTGGGTTTTTTGCTTAGCCAGCATCTCGGCGGTACAAAGGCGCTCGAACGGTGTTTGCTTGAGCAATTCTTTGGCGGTTTGGACGCTTGCCAGCATAGGGTGCGAGGCGTCATCGAGCAACGCGTGCATCAGCCCGGGCAACCCGCCGCTTAGGAAGAAGGCTTGCCGGATGGCGGCCGCATCATGCCCCGTGGCACGAAAATGGGTCTGCAGCTCCGCTTCGGCGGGCGGCTGCACGGCAAATACCTGGACGCGGGAGATGATGGTCGGCAGCAGCTGGCGTTTGGTAGCGGCCGTCAGGATGAGTATAGTGTCGGCGGGTGGCTCCTCCAGCATTTTCAGGAAGGCGTTTTGGGCCTCGGTCGTCATACGGTCGGCGTGCTCGACGATGCAGGCGCGGCGAATCGCCTCCTGGCCGGGAGTTTTAAGCTGTAGGAACTTCTGCAACTGCCGTATTGCGTCGATCGAAATGGTGTTTTTTTCGTCTGGGACGATGCGCAATTGGTGGGGGTAATCGGCGAGTTGGCCGGGCTGCAGGCGCAAGGCGGCGGCTGCAATATGGGTGGCAAGCGTACCCTTGCCGATGCCGTCGCTACCGGTGATCAGCAATGCGTGTGGCGGCCGTAGGGCGCACTGTTGCAGGGTGCTGGCTGTAAGCGGATGGAGTGCAAGTGTGGGCGTCATTGCTCCATTATACCCTGGAACTCGTCTGGCGTTGGCGCGGTAAAAGTCTTGGTGGTGCCGTTTGGCAAGGTGATACGCAGCTTCTGGGCATGCAGGTATAACCGGTCACCGTATGCGCCGCGGCCGTAGAGGGGGTCGCCGACGATGGGATGGCCGAGCTTTTGCAAGTGGACGCGCAACTGGTGAGTGCGGCCGGTGCGGGGCTTGAGTTCGACTAGGCTGTGCTTGGCGCTGGCGGATTCCTGAAGTACCTTGTACTGCGTCGTTGCCGGTTTGCCGTTCGGGCCGACGCGGAAGGTGGCTGGTGCCTTGGGGTTGCGCTCGATCGGCATGTCGATGACGGCTTCTTTTTGCTTGAGTTGTCCCTCGACGACGGCAAGGTACGTCTTTTGGGCGGAACGGTCGGCGAACTGCTTCTGCAAGTGCGTTAATGCCGGCTGGGTTTTGGCGCATATGATCACGCCGCTGGTGGCCCGGTCGAGGCGGTGGACGATCCCGGCCCGTTCGCCGCTGAGGTCATCATGTTTGATGCGCGAGCGCAGGAATGTCGCCACGGTTGCCTCATGCACCAGCTTGCCCTGCGCATGGGTGAGCACGCCGGCCGGCTTGTTGATGACGATGCAATCGTCGTCTTCGTAGAGTACCGGCAGGTCGATCTCAGGGATCTGGTCGAGCTGCGATTCGTCATAATCGATTGTCACGGTGTCGGCATCCTGCACTTTGTGGCCCACTTTGGCCGGCTTGCCGTTTACCAGCACTTTGCCCTGCTCTATCAGCTTGGCCGCGTACGATCGGCTGAGGCGCGGCTTTTGGGTGACAACGTATTGGTCGAGACGGCGGGTTTTATGGGCATTGCGGTATATGAAGCCGGTTACCTCTGAGGTGGTTTTCTCGGCCCCCATCGCCTGCCATAGAAGGGCGCGGGATACCCGCCGGTAGGGTGCCGGAGGCAAACCGGGATCATGAATGATGTATTCGTCGCCTTCGCGCTGCAGAACCAGCACAGCGTGGCTACTAAAACCTTTCTTTCCGTTTAAGACACGGGCATTCAGAATGACGAACACTAGCCGGTCTTCGCGCAGCATGTCATCTATATCTTCCAGCCGGGGCTGGCGGCATATCGGCTTGACTGTGCGCAGAAATTCCTGAATATACGGCTTGATCTCTAGAATATTCGAGTTTTTTACTGCCCATTCGTACTCTTCCGGAGAGTATACCTCGAGCAAGTAATCCTTGCCCCGTTTCTCAAAGGCTGCGTAGTCGAACGGCTCGATCATCTTGATGTCGAACCCCTGACGTGTCATCAGCGTGTTTGGCAACAATGTCCAAGCCGCCTTCGTGCCGGTGCGGCCGACAAAACGGTTCATTTCCTCCAGCGTCGGCTTTTTATTCAAATAATAATCGAATAACATGCGGTACACCGATACCATGCAGCTCATGTCGTCGGCTTCATTCGGATAGAACGGGATTTGCTTCATACTACGCGCGTAGTCCGACGGCTTTTTGGACGATGGCGAGAGTGGTACTAGCCTGCTCGCGCATGGTTGCCTCGCTGGCCTCCAGCTTGGCGACGGCGTCTTGTTCGCTGACGGTTGCGAGGCGCGTTTGGAAGTCCTGCAAAAAGCTGCTCACGGCCGCCGCGACGGCCTTCTTGAGGTCACCGTAGCTGGTTTTGCCTTCCCATTCGGCGCAAACATCCGCTAGTGCGCGGTTACTTAACAAGCTAAGTATTTGCAGCAAGTTGCTGATACCGGGCCGCTCGCGGATGTCGTAGCGGATCTCGCCGTGGCTGTCGGTGGCGGCGCTCATGATTTTCTTTGCGGCTACCTCCGGGCTGTCGGACATAAAAATAACGCCCTTGCCTGTCTCGTCGCTCTTGCTCATTTTTTTGGCGGGGTCTTGCAAGTCGCGGATGCGAAGGCCTTGGTCTTTACCGAAGAATGCGTGTTGCTGCTGCACGGGCAGCGGCACAGTAAAGAGGTTGCCGAACTGGTTGTTCATACGTGTGGCGATGTCGCGCGTGAACTCCAGGTGCTGGGTTTGATCGTCGCCGACCGGCACGTACGATGCGCCGTAAAGCAAAATGTCGGCCGCCATTAATACCGGGTAATGAAAGAGGCCGACTGAAATCCGATCTTCGCTCAAACGGGCGGATTTATCTTTAAACTGCGTCATGCGGCCCATCTCGCCCATGCCGGTAAAGCAGTCCAAAATCCATGTCAGCTCGGAGTGCGCCGGCACAAAGCTCTGGCGGTAGATGTGTACATCCGGGTGGTCGAGCGGCATGCCGGCCGCGGCATAGACGCGTACGTTCTGAATGATCTGGTTATAGAGCGCCGAATGGTCGATCGGCGTCGTAAAGCTGTGCAGGTCGGGCACGAACAGATTGATCTGGTACTCTCCGGCGTGCTTCTTGGCCATGTCGATCATGGGCAGCAGCGCTCCCAGGTAGTTACCGAGGTGCAGATCGTTATTAGCCCGCAGGCCGGTGAGGATGACTGGTTTGTTCATATTCCTTTATTATACCGTACGCGGTGCCTGACCGGTGGCAATCTGAGCATTTAGCGCTGGCGCTCCGATCATGTATATGTCCAGGGCACTAGATAACGGCTCTGCCCCTTCGCCCCGTGCACGGATGCTGCGAATGTTTTCGGCCGCTCTCATTGCTGCGTACAGTGCTTCTACCCGTAACTGGGCGGCCGTCTGAGGATCAACTGGGCCAGCTTCTGGCTGTAATCTCATTGGTTGCTCGGCTTGTATTGTCATACTATTTTCTCCTTTTATACTTAAAAACCGCCAGTTGGCGGTTTCTTCAGTAAGCTCGTTTTTTGGATTACCTGGTGTGCGAGCGCACAGAACAAACCGCCAATTGCGGGCTGGTAAACCAATAAAAGAATACGGCGAGTTTGTTCATATTATTTACACTATACCATGCTAACTGCTATGGCGCAACCAGCCGTATTGTTTATGAATGCTCAGGGCTCTTTTGCAGTTTGCACACAAAGAACGCCTCGATGCGTGGGCTGGGCTGCAAGCGCATGGCATGCTGAATCGCCGGGTCGTATGATTTGCCATTCCACTCGCCGACGGTTGGCACGCGGTTCGGAAGGCTGAGTTCAAGCGGCATGATTTGCGCATCTTCCTGTGAGCGCAGTAAATAATCTATGACCGCTTCGTTTTCTTCTGGAGCCATCGTACAAGTGCTGTACACTAGCGTGCCGCCCGGCTTTAGAAGCTGCCAAGCCTGGGTTATGATTCGCTTCTGTAGTTGCTGCAACCGCTTGATGTGCGCCACCGACCAGGTTGCGAAGTCTTTGTCACGGTCTAAACGCATCATGCCCTCGCCGCTGCAGGGTGCATCAAGCAGAATTTTGTCGAAATGCCTGCCGTCGAGTTTGCGGGCTAGTTGTGTCGCATCATAAAGTGTGAGCTCAACGTTTTCGACTCCGAGACGATCAAAGTTCGCCCGCATTTTTGCCAGGCGCGGCCGCGAGTTGTCGTTGGCGGTAATCCGGCCGCGGTTACCGGTAATCGCTGTGATATGGCTGGCTTTGCCGCCAGGCGCGGCACAGACGTCCAGAATGTCTTCATCCGGCTGCGGCTCAAGCGCTAAAACCGGCAGCCAGCTGGCGGCATTTTGAATAAACACTTTACCGTCGGCAACTAACGCGCTGTCGCGAACCGACTCCAAGGGGCCTTCCGCGTACAGTCCTTCATGCATCCAGTCTACGCGTTCACCCTGCCAGCCAAGGGTTTGCAGCTCTTTGATGACCAAGGCTGGCTCTGTTCGCAGCGGATTGATACGCAGAGATTGCCGGCGCTCCGTCAGGAGTAGCTGCCGGGCTGTAGCTTCGGACACCTGCAATATTGCAGCCGTGCGGGCTATGAGCACCTTGCGTTTTTCGTCGGGTGTCTTTGACATAGTCGTATTATACCTTTTCCGGATTTTGAGAATGGGGCGCGGCGCCTGGCGTGTGCGGGCCTTGGGCGATTGTAGGCAATAATCCTGCCGCGGCAGCCGTTACGGTGCCATATATAAGGTCGGTTTGATCAAATGTTGATTTTTTTAGTCCTAATATCAGGCCTGCCGGCGTCTCACTAATTGCATTCGCTGTTATACCGGCCAGTACTGCGCTGGCGAACATAACACCCATGATTGCTTCTTTGGTTGGTATGCGCTCTGGAGGAGCTTCTTTCTGCATCATGTAGTACCGGCCAACATACAGCCCGGCAACCAAGCCATAAATAATTGACGAGCTTACATTGCCCACATGATCCATGACATCGAACGGCTCTGGCAGGAGATCGCGCATTCCCTCAATATCTTTGGTGATCATCAGTACGAAAAACAGACTGATACTGCCAATGCCTCTGCCCCGGGACAGATAGATATTTGAGCCGATATCTGTACGTTCCATCTTCTCTGTCTATATATCATAGAAAAAGAGGCGTTTAGGGCGCCTCTTTTTGGTTTTATACTAACGCTTGGTGAACTGGCGCTGTTTGCGGGCGCCCTTCAGACCGAACTTCTTGCGCTCGCGCTCGCGCGGATCGCGGCTCAAGAGGTCGGCACGCTTCAGCGTTGCCTTAAGGTCTTCGTTCATCAGGGCCAGGGCTTTGGAAATGCCCAAGCGGATGGCGTCGACCTGGCCGGCGTGACCGCCGCCGGTCACCTTAACGGAAACGTCGTACTTGCCTTCTTGGTCGAGGGTCGTAAACGGAGCGTTCAGCTCGCGCAGCAGCAGCTCGCTGCCGGCGAAGTATTCAGCGGCAGGCTTGTCGTTGATGACGATGTTGCCTTTACCGCCTTGCAGGCGGACGCGGGCCGTTGCCGACTTGCGGCGGCCAAGAGCGTAAAAATAGGTGTGAGCGGCCATTATTTAGCCTCCTTTACTGCGATAACTTCCGGCTTCTGAGCCTCGTGGTTGTGCTCGGCGTCTGCGTAGATTTTGAGGCGCTTGAGACGCTCATCACGCAGTTTGTTAACCGGCAGCATACCGCGAACGGCTTTGAAGATAGCAACCGTCGGGTCTTTCTCCATGGCTTCACGGACAGAAGCTTCTTTTAAACCGCCGGGGAAACCGCTGTGACGGTAATAGGTCTTTTTGTCGATTTTACCACCGGTCATTTGGATCTGAGCGGCGTTGATCACAATAACGTAGTCGCCGGTATCGATGTGGTGGGTAAACATCGGCTTGCCCTTGCCGGTCAGCAGGGTTGCGATTTGGGTAGCAACCCGCCCAAGCGGGGCGCTGGAGGCGTCGATCACGTACCACTTGCGGGTAACGTCGGATGGCTTTGCGCTATAGGTCTTCATTATTTCTCCTCCTTGGCTGGCTTCTGATCGGCAGAAGCGGCCTTTTTAGCAGGAGTTTTCTTGACTTCAGGCTTGCTGGCGGCGCTGGCGGCCTCAACCTTGGCTGCTTTAGTAGCGGCCTTCGGTGCGGCTTTAGCAACCGGAGCGGCTTTCAGATCGTCGACAAAGCTGACGCGGGCCAGCTGGGCGTTGTCATAC
>CBFGXJ010000012.1:0-34883 GCA_965652795.1 uncultured bacterium | reverse complement strand
GCCATCCAGCTGCACCCGCTCGTCTGAAAAGGCTTCAACGCCGACTTCGAGGGCGACCAAATGTCTGTACACCTGCCGCTTTCCGACGAAGCTCAGGCGGAGGCACGTGACATCATTGCCGCCAACAACAACCTGCTGAAGCCAGCCGACGGTACGCCGATCTTGCACATCGAGCAAGACATGGTGCTCGGTTGTTACTATCTGACTTACAACCGCCCGGGCTTGGCTGAGACAGCCGCCAAGCCATACCAGAGCCTCGAAGAAGCCCTGATGGCTTACGACGACGGCATCCTGAAGCTGCAAAGCCCCGTGCGCCTGCCGTTCCGCGGCACCGTCCGCACGACCACGCTCGGACGCTTGCTCTTCAACGAAGTCTTCCCCGAGGACTTCCCGTTCCAGGACGAGCCGATGACCAAGAAGAAATTACAGCAAGTAATGGCCACCGTTTACCAAAAGTACGGCCAAGCCAAAACGGCTGAGATCGCCGACGAGTTGAAAGACCTCGGCTTCCAATATGCTACCGACTCCGGTATTTCGATGGGCATGGGCGACTTCGGTGCCGTCGAAGGCATGAAAGCCGTCGTCGACGAAGGTGAAGCCCGCGCCGCTGCCATCTCTGAGCAGTACGAAGAAGGCTTTATTACCGAAGACGAGCGCTACCGCCTAACTGTCGAAAACTGGACTAAGATCGACAGCCGGGTACAGGAAATGCTTTCCGAGCAGCTGGCCGGCCAGGACTCGACCATGGCGATCGCCATTACCTCTGGTGCCCGTGGTAACATCTCGCAGATGAAGACCTGTGTCGGTATGCTGGGCGTCTTTGCTGACGCTTCCGGTAATGCCATCGAGCTGCCAATCAAGTCGAACTACATCCAAGGCCTCGACCCGCTGGAGTACTTCACCGGTACCCGTGGTACCCGCAAGGCATTGATCGACATCGCCCTGAAAACCGCCGACGCCGGTTACCTGACCCGCCGGTTGGTAGATGTCGCGCAGGATGTCTTCACGATTGAAGGCGATGACAGCGACGACCTCGACCCGGGCTTCGCCATGTGGCGGGCTGACGCCGAGGAAATCGGGGTCTCCTACGCTTCACGTCTGATGGGACGCTATTCGGCCCAAGATGTCGGCAGCCACATCAAGCGTGGCGGGCTCTTTACCAAAGAAATCGCTGAGGCCGTTGAAGCCGACGACAAGGTTGACGGCGTTCGCATCATGAGCGTACTCTCGGCTACCTCTGTCCGCGGCGTGCCGCAGAAGTCCTACGGTACCGACCCGGCCACCGGCCTGCTGGTTGCCGACCATCACCCGATCGGTGTTATCGCCGCTCAGTCTATCGGTGAGCCTGGTACGCAGTTGAGCCTTGACTCCAAGCACCGTTCCGGCGCTGTCATGGCTGACGACACCGCCCAAGGGTTAAGCCGTGTGGAAGAACTGCTTGAAGTCCGCGCACCGAAGGGTCAGGCGTACCTGACCGACATCGCCGGCACCGCCACCGTCTGGGAAGAAGGCGACAAGTACATCGTACAAGTGACCGCCAAAGACAAAGAAAACATCGAGTTCGTCCTGGCGGGCCGCCAAGCCAAGGTCCGCTCGGGCAGTGATGTCGCTATCGGCGACGTCGTTGCCAGCCAGGAAGACGGCTCCGAGCCGTTCGTCGCTCCGATGGCAGGCAAGGTTGAAGTTACCGACAAAGCCGTGATCATCACGCCGGCCGGCCAAAGTGTCGTCCGCTACGAGATCCCCGGCTTCAAGCAGATGATGGTCAAAGACGGCGACGAAGTCGTTGCAGGCCAGCGCCTGACCAACGGTTCGATCAACCTGCACGACCTGATGCGCTTGCAAGGTGTCGAGCAGACCCAGCGCTACATCATGAACGAAATCCTGCGTATCTTCGCAGGGCAGGGCCAGAATATCGCCGACAAGCATCTTGAGATCATCGTGCGTCAGATGTTCAGCCGCGTTCAGATCGAAGATGCCGGCGACTCAGAGTTCGTAACTGGTGACGTCGTCAGCAAGCTGGCCGTCGCTGAGGCCAACGAGCAACTGACTACCGAGGGCAAACAGCCCGCCAAGGTTAACCAGCTCTTGCTTGGTCTGATCAAAGCATCCTTGAGTACCGACTCGTTCCTGAGTGCTGCCTCGTTCCAGGACACCACTCGTGTCTTGATTAGCGCCGCTACCTCGGGCCGTGTCGATAAGCTGTACGGCCTCAAAGAAAACGTCATCCTGGGTCGCAAGATTCCAGTTGGTACCGGCAAGCCGGTTGCAGCCGAAGAAACCGACGAAGAACTGGTAGCGGCGGAAGCCTAAGATGCCGGAAGCACAGGGGGCGGCTGCGGCCGCCCACCCCTTCGCAGACCAGTATCCGCCTTCGCACAGGTTCGAGACGTCAGCCGGTATATTTGTCGCTAGAATCCTGTTCGAGCCCGGCATAGATATGGAGCGGATGTACGCCAGAGCACGCATCACTCCGCCGTTCAGCGCAAGTGAAGAATGGTTATTTGCCCAGTCCACACCTCTGGTACAGATAGCTCATCAAGTGACTACGACAAGGGTTACTACGCTGGGTTTAGAGGTCCTTACTCGCGACCAGTATAACCAGCAGATGAATACCTATGAGGTTACCGATCCGTACTCGTTTGAGGAACGGAAAGAACATGTTATCTCCGCAGTTACTTACCTGGTTCATAGATTAAGTACCGACCACGAAGGGCACGATGAATGGACGCTATTTGATGGTGATCCTAACCACGGAGCAGCACCGTTGAAAAACCAGGCCACCTCTGGTACAATGAGTACGTATACAAACATCTGAGCTGGGAATTCCAGGGTATCGCCAGCGCTGGCACGCAGGCAACCCTCCCATGGCGGAAGAGTAAGGAGTAATAATGCCAACAATCAACCAATTGGTTCGCAAACCACGCGCCAAAGTGGCCGGCAAGTCAAAGTCACCGGCCCTTTTGAAGGTGGTCAACAACCTCAAAAACAAGAACTACACCAAGCAGGCGCCATTCAAGCGCGGCGTTTGTGTGAAGGTAACCACCAAGACCCCGAAGAAGCCGAACTCAGCCCTTCGTAAAGTCGCCCGTGTCCGCTTGGGTAACGGCGAAGAAGTTTGGGCGTACATCGGTGGTGAAGGCCACAACTTGCAGGAGCACGCCGTCGTGCTGGTACGCGGTGGCCGTGTGCCCGACCTTCCGGGTGTGCGCTACCACATTGTTCGTGGTGCACTCGACCTCCAAGGTGTTGCCAACCGTAAGCAAGGCCGTTCCAAGTACGGTGCTAAGAAGGAGAGCAAATAATGCCTCGCCATAAGACTGTCGCCCTCGTCCGCGAGGCCGCCCCTGACCGCAAATACAACAGCCAGCAAGTGACCCGCGTTATCAACCGCGTCATGCGCGATGGCAAGAAGCAGCTTGCTGAGCGTCTGGTATACGAAGGCATGCAAAAAGCCGCCGACAAACTGAAGGTAGAAAGCCCGCTCGAAGTATTTGAGCAGGCCATGAAGAACGTCCAGCCGCACCTGGAGACCCGGTCTCGCCGTGTCGGTGGCGCCAACTACCAGATTCCGTTCGAGGTTCGCGGCCAGCGCCAGAACCACCTTACGACAATGTGGTTCGTAACCGCCGCCCGTGCCCGCAAGGGTATGAGCATGGCTGACCGGATCGCACTTGAACTGGTTGACGCCTACAATGGCCAGGGTGCTGCCGTCAAGAAGAAGGAAGACACCCACAAGATGGCAGAGGCCAACCGCGCCTTTGCTCACTTTGCCCGCGGCTAACCTGTCTCGCCGGCAAAATCAAGAAAACAAAAGCCGCTTTCAATCGAAGGCGGCTTTTTTATACCAGAAAAGGCGACGAGAGGTCATAATGCGTCAAAATGTGATATTTATCGGATGGCGCTAGCATACACCTTAAGTGTATAAACTAAAGTATATACATAAGGAGAACGCAGTGAACGTAACAGGGTCGCGTGAAGGTTTGCTCAGTGTAGCAGAGACATATAGCAGAGTATGGCTCGACGTAGGCATAGCAGCTATGGCCGGGGTTCATGAGGCAACGGTTTCGAGAGGATACGTTCTATTTACGCCGCATGAGCCCGGTGGGGTAGTCTCGCCACATGATGTAATGTTGGTAGCGGTGTATCTGACAAATATTGACGCGACGGCTGGCGGCACGCATTACCGTTCCCACGAGGTCGACGAGTTGCAGAAAGAGTTAGGTCGTCTAGGCGGCTCACCCATTGCTTATATGACCCACTCACTGTTTGCTTCTGTGGCTCAGGCAACGTACGTGAGGGAGTTCCAGCGTAGTCATGAACGAGAAAGAATCTTGCCATGATAAAGGCAACAAGACAATTGAGCGGTACACGGCTGGTATACTACGACTATGGCAAAGTATCCTAACAGGCGAAGAGGGAAACCACCGCAGCCGCCCCGTAAGCATATGCCAATCAGCAAAGAGCTTGGGCCACATTCTGGAATGGCGCGTAGAGAGACGCCCGCGGCCAGCGTAACTGTTGATTATAGCGGTAATCCCCACGGCCGCGACACAAACTCAGGCGATGTCGCAGCATTGCAAGCCCCCTTGGTAACACCGCCCGCGAGGGAGTCAGCAGAAGAAGGGGCATACTATTTGCTTTTACGCAAAACACACCGGGTGGATCGTCCTGCATGCCGCACGACCGACAACTGGGTGAACCGATTTTACGATGGCATAACAAGCGAGGAGATAGCCGTGACGGTCGGCATAACTGCCGTGCAGGCCGGGACGCACAGCGTTACCGTAAGCTGTGGCTGGGCGATCTTCGCGCCGCATCAACAGTGGGAGACGGGCGAAGTACTGCCTGCGAATCCGCATGACGTATTTAATTACGGCGTATACTTAGGCATACTAGCCAAAGCCGCTGGCGGCACCTATATCGACAACCGCCAAGCGGACTACGAACAGCGGCTCGAGACATTCATCCCTGGCCGGCAGGGCTTGATGCTCAGTGCTTGCCCAGGCATTCCTCCGGCTTAAGAGATACGTGCTATGCGAAGAAAACACCGCCCGTATATACCTCCCGCTAATCCGCACCTGTCCCAGAGGATCGGAGATGTGGTTACGCTGCCCGTTGTCTCATCCGATCAGGCGTGGGCGCATGGCCTAGGGCTGCCTCCTCAGCTACATGAAGTAGGCGCAAGTGGCAAGACGCGCTTTATGGCATCTGGCAGAATATACGACTATGCAGCTGACGGGGGGCATAGCCAGATTGCCGTAAAATACACCGCTAGATTTGAGGGCGCCCGTACGTTATTCATAGCGGCTGGGCCATACGAGCCAGGCTGGGTACGTCCTGGCGATGATAGCATCGACAGGGCTATCGTTGACCAGTCGCAATTGGTCGTAGAAACACTTGCTCTAAGCGATAAAAGTGCCATAAAACCAGGCTTGTGCGGGTATGTAACACTGCTGTTGTTGGCAAAACACGGCTTGTACCCGCCGGTAGATGACCTTGCGGCTGATATTCCAGTGAGCTTAGTTGGCCAACTAAAAGCCTATCAGGGTACGCCACCGCAAGCAGTCTCTATAGACATTTTCCGCCGGAATGGCATACAAGCACCGCTTGCTGTGGTAAAACATGCTGAGCCTGCGCCTATGCTCCTTAGTTTTAGCGCTTGTACGGTAGGGGATGTCTCGGACATTGAAAGCGCCGTGCAGCATCTCACGCGGCCGGAATTTCCCGCAGTTTTGCCAGATGCAACCATCGCCTCGACAAGACCTCCCGAAAACGTTGCGGTAATAAGCGAAATGTCCCGCATGGTCGGCGCGATCGTCCTGGCACAACACCAATCCCGCTAAAGCCGTATGAGCAGTAAAAGAGCAGTGCATAGGTAGTAGCTATGCGCAACCGTATCTGGTATAATTGCAAGTAACCTTGCTTGTAGCAGGCCACTTCACGTGCCTCTATGAGCATTAATATTTTGTAAGAAAGGTTTTAAGAGAGACATTTATGGCAGGCAAATATACAATCAGCGACCTTCGCAACATCGGTATTATCGCGCACATCGATGCCGGCAAAACCACCACGACCGAAGGTATTCTGTACCGCACCGGATTAAAGCACAAGATCGGCGCCGTACACGAAGGCGAAACCACTACCGACTGGATGGCCCAGGAGCGCGAACGCGGTATTACCATTGTTTCTGCGGCTGTTACTTGCTACTGGAAGAACAAGAAAACCGGCAAAGCCGTCCAGATCAACATCATCGATACGCCGGGCCACATCGACTTTACCGTTGAAGTCGAACGTTCGCTGCGCGTGCTTGACGGTGCCGTCGTTGTCTTCGACGGTAAGATGGGCGTCGAATCGCAGTCTGAAACCGTCTGGCGCCAAGCCGACAAATACGGTGTGCCACGTATCTGTTTCATCAACAAGATCAACCAGACCGGCGGCGACTTCTACAAGTCCCTCGAGTCGATCCACAACCGCCTGAGCAAGCGCGCCTTCCCGATCCACCTGCCGATCGGCTTCGAGCAAAGCGTCAACGGCGTTGTCGACCTGGTCTCGATGAAGGCCTACACGTACAAAGACTTCACCGACAAGGAGCTCATCGAGGGTGAAATCCCTGAAGACATGCTTGAAAAAGCCAAGCACGCCCGCTCCTTGCTGATCGAAAACGCCGTCGCCGAAGACGAAGTCCTGCTTGAGAAATTCTTTGAAGTCGGCGAGGAAGGCTTGAGCGAAGACGATATCCGTCAAGCTATCCGCAGCGCCGTGTTGTCCGGCAACTTCTACGCCGTTACCGGTGGTGACGGCCGCGGTGTTATCGTCGAGAAGCTGCTCGACCTGGTCGTAGACCTCATGCCGGCTCCGACCGACCGTTCTACCAACTGGGGCACCCACCCTAAGACCGGTGATGAAATCGAGCGCAAACACTCTGAGAGCGAGCCATTTGCAGCTCTGGCCTTTAAGATTACGACCGACCCGTTCGTCGGCAAGCTGGCCTACTTCCGCGTCTACTCCGGTAAAGTTACGGCCGGTTCATACGTGTTGAATTCATCCACCGGCGAAAAAGAGCGCATCGGCCGCTTGGTCCGCCTGCAAGCCGACAAGCGCGAAGATGTGACCGAAGTCAGCGCTGGCGACATTGCCGCCATCGTCGGCCTGAAGGGCACTACCACCGGTAACACGCTCTGCGACCCGAACAACCCGATCGTGCTTGAAAGCATCACCTTCCCGGAACCGCCTGTTTCAATTGCCATCGAGCCGAAAACCAAGAGCGACCAAGAGAAGATGAGCTTGGCTCTGCAGCGCCTGGCCGAAGAAGACCCAACCTTCCGCGTTAAAGTTGACGACGAAACCGGCCAGACCATTATCTCCGGCATGGGTGAGCTGCACCTCGAGATCTTGGTTGACCGCATGAAGCGCGAATTCAACGTTGAAGCCAACATCGGTCAGCCGCAGGTTGCCTACCGCGAAACCATCCGCAAGGACGCCGTTGAAGTCGAAGGCAAGTTCGTCCGTCAGTCCGGCGGCCGCGGCCAGTATGGTCACGTCTGGCTGCGCCTCAGCCAAAACGAATCCGGCGCCGGTCTCGAGTTCATCAACTCGATCAAGGGCGGCGTGGTCCCCGGCGAATACATCAAGCCGGTTGAAAACGGTATTATCGAAGCCATGAACAACGGTGTTATCGCCGGCTACCCGGTCGTCGACTTGAAGGTTGAACTGTATGACGGTTCATACCACGAAGTCGACTCCAACGAGCTGGCCTTTAAGATCGCCGGTTCGATGGCCCTGCAAGAGGGTGTCCGCAAGGCCAACCCGGTCCTGATGGAGCCGGTCATGAAGGTCGTCGTTGTGACTCCCGAGGAGTTCATGGGCGACGTCATCGGCGATCTCAACAGTAAACGTGGCCGGATCGAGTCGATGGAAGACCTTTCCAGTGGCGTCAAGGAAATTACCGCTTTCGTCCCATTGGGTGAGATGTTCGGCTACACCACCAACCTACGCTCGATGACCCAGGGCCGCGCCAGCTCAAGCATGGAGCTCGACCATTACGCCGACGTTCCGCCGAACGTTGCTCAAGCTATCATTGCTAAGAACGCAAAGTAATCCTTTCCTAAGAGGCGCATGTCTCGTCTCTTCGACGAGGCTGCCCTTCATCAAGGACCCCAACAGGACCCTACGCCATGGCCGATTCTGATGCGCTTGCCAACCTTCGTGACCAGATTGATGCTGTCGACACGCAGCTAAGTGTACTTTTGGACCAGCGTGCCAAGCTTGCACGCGCAGTTGCCAAAGCCAAGAAGGGCGGGCCGGTCTACCGCCCGGCCCGCGAGGCTCAGGTGATCGAGCATGTCAAAGCCTGTAGCGACGGTTCGATGCCGCCTGATTCGCTGGAAACGATTTACCGCGAGATCATTGCCGCCTGCCGCAACGTCCAGCTGCCCTTACTGGTGTCGTACCTGGGGCCGCAAGGCGCGTACACCGAAGAGGCGGCAATTAGGCAATTCGGCCAAAGCGGCACCGTTTATTTACCGGCTGAGACGATCGATGAGGCGATACAAATGGCCGAGGCAGGCGATTGCCAGATAGCGGTTGTGCCGGTGGAGAACTCGACTGAAGGCGCCGTAACCCGTACCCTTGATATCCTGCTGCATACGAAACTGCGTGTCGTCGGTGAGATATCGCTCCCGATTCGTCACCAACTACTAACTCATGCCCCGTCTCTCACTGAAATTACAGAGGTGGCCGGTCATCCGCAGGCACTAGCGCAGTGCCGTAAGTGGCTCGATAAACATCTGCCGGGTGCCGCACGAATCCCTATGCCGAGCAATGCCGAGGCCGCACGCAGCATATACGGTGTGCAGCGTAATACCCGGGCGGCAATTGCCGGCGTGCGTGCGGCGGCGTTGTACAACCTGCCCGTGCTCGCTAAGAATATACAGGACTCTGGTCATAATACGACGCGCTTTCTAGCGCTTGGCACCGAGGCTGCTACCCCAACCGGTGCAGACAAAACGTCAATCGCATGCAGCGTGCCAAATAAAGCCGGCACGCTGCACGAGCTACTGGCTATTTTCGCGCGAGCCGGTATCAATATGAGCCGCCTGGAATCCCGGCCGTCGCCAAGCGGCTTATGGGATTACGTATTTTTCATCGACATCGACGGGCATGAAGCTGATGAGGCAGTCGCGCAGGCGCTTCAAGAGCTTCACGAGCAAGCACTCTTCGTTACCGTACTTGGCTCATACCCGAAAGAGAAGGTAAAGTGATGGCCTGTGACCCGCAACCGTACATCGCCGGCTTGGTGCCGTACCAGCCGGGCCTGCCAATAGAATTGGTCGCCCGCAAGTACGGCCTTAAGCCTGCGGACATCATCAAACTGGCGTCGAACGAAAACCCGCTCGGCATGAGCCCGAAGGCCCGGGCAGCCATTGACGCTGCGGTGCGCGACGGTCACCGCTACCCTGATAATTATGTTCTTGAGCAAGCATTGGCGGCGTTCTATGGCGTTGACCCAAGCTGGATCGCGGTCGCCAACGGCTCGACCGGCGTACTGGACCTCATCACGCGGTCATACATCGGACGCGGGTGCGAAGCGATTTCATCACAATATGCATTCATAATGTACCAGATCATGGTACAAACTGCCGGCGGTACTAATGTAATCGTACCTGCCAAAGAGCACGGTCACGACCTTAACGCCATGCTGGCGGCCATTACACCTAAAACCAGCATTATCTGGATAACAAATCCCAACAACCCCACCGGAACGTTCGTTGCCTACAGCGAGATCCGTGATTTTCTCGTCAAAGTACCGTCGCACATTATTGTGGTGCTCGATGAAGCCTACTATGAGTATCTCGAACCGGCCGAGCGCCCTGAAACCCATACATGGCCGGCCACATTCCCGAACGTAGTCATTGTACGGACGTTTTCCAAAGTTCACGGGCTGGCCGGCATCAGGGCAGGGTACGCGATTGCCGACCCGGCCGTGGCTGAACTATTGAACCGGGTGCGCTATCCGTTTATCGTTAACGCGGCGGCCGTAGCAGGCGCGGCGGCGGCACTGACCGACACCGATTTCATCGCTAAAAGCGTCGATTTGAACCGCCGCGAGCGAGCAATCCTACTGAGCGCACTGGCAGAGGCGGGACTAGAGTGCATGCCAGCCTACGGCAATTTCATAACGTTCCGGTGCAAGGACGCTGCCAAGGTGTGCCAGTTGCTTTTGGAGCGTGGTATTATTGTCCGGCCGCTCGCGGGCTATGGTCTGACCGACTGGCTGCGCGTAAGCATCGGCCTGCCGGCGGAGAATGCCCGCTTCATCACCGCGTTGACTGAAATCTGTAAAGCCAAAACCGGCGATTAAAGCCTCTAAACTATTCGAGCCGACGGCCCCGAAGCAGTAAGTGTGCCCGCCAGCAACCCATTACGCCCCCGCGCTATAACCTCTTCAAGGCCGAAAACCTCCCGGTGCAGGTGCGCCCGCGCCATGACGTCAAATGCCTTTTCAGGTGTCAAGTAGCCCTCCTCTTGGGCATAACCCATGAATTCAGCTACCTTTGCGTTCGTGGCATTGCCGCCCGAAACATGGGCCACGATAGTGTCGCTGCCACGCGGATTACTGCGCATATGTTGCAGCGCACTAGCCAGTGCCAACGCGCCAGCCGGCTCGGCGTACGGAAAGTATGCCATGGCTTCGCCGATCTGGCCGCGGCTCATCACCTCTGCCTGGTGCACGAATGTCTCATCAAGCAATACTTCGAGAGGCAGCTGGCCAGGGTTCATCACGGCTGCACCATCACAAGTGGTATCGAACAGTTTGGCATCAAATGTACGGCCATGATATTTGGTTACGATGGCAGCCGCGTCCTCGGCTTGAGCAATGTGAAACTGAGCGCCCGGCAGGCGCATTCGGGTAGCCACGGCGTTGCCGGCCGCTAAGCCGCCGCCACCGGCGCCGAACTTCATGATGACATTTTCAAGTGACAAACCGAGCGCAGTCAATTGCCGCTCAACCTCTTCAGTTGCCGTACCATGAGCGGCTACGACATGCAAATCGTCGTACGGATGCATAAAGACAGCGTCGGGCGCCTCGCCGTGACGCTGGCCTCGTTCGACGGCTTCGGCCAACACGCCGCCTGCATGGATGGTTGCGCCGTATCGCCGTATGTTCCAGCATTTGGCCGGCGATGCATCCGCCGGTACGTACGCATGTACCTGTTCAAAACCGAGGGCGAGGGCGGCAATCGCCGCTTCAGTAGCGAAGTTGCCGGTACTGGCCACGGCAACCTCTCTGACTAGCGGTTTATTTTGGCGGACATCGTCCAGGGCCGTTACCGCGCCGCGCAATTTGTAGGCGCCTCCCGGCATGAGATCGTCGCGCTTTACTGCTAGTTTGTGCTTCGTATCGTGCAGGTCCTTTGGCAGCGCTGCAGGGGGGATCACTTGCAACGGCGTGACTGGCACATGTTCCCTATAAAACGCTCCGCGGTCGCCACCTTCACCATACTGCGATTGCACCTTCCAGATGTCATAGGCTGCCGTGTTGTAGCCGAGCCGCTTGATCGTATTTAGCGGCATTGCGGTGCGTGGGGCGGTGTATGTGTGCATAGGTATTTCTCCTTATAAATAAAAATCCCCGATTGTCCGGGGATACGTTGGCCTTGCTGATTTTTACGCGCGCGCCATTATATCTCCCGGATGGGGGCGATAATAATGGCAATGCTGTTGCTTTGCACGCGAGTCATGCCGAAAGTATGCGCTAGTCCGGCTAAAAAATCAAGCACCCGTCCCGCGTCTGATGCATAAAAATGGCTAGTCCAGGCAGGTGCGCAGCCAGTAGCGCCATCAACCCCAGGCGTGGTCAAGGTTGCCTCTTTACACCACCTGTTCTTTCGGATACAATAGGCAGGTCACGCGTGTGAGTTTTTTAATTACACGTTTAGTACAAGAAGTAACAATAAGGAGTCATCTACACATGGCAGACATGTTTGACCGTAGTAAGCCTCACGTTAACGTTGGTACCATGGGCCACGTTGACCACGGTAAAACTACTCTTACCGCAGCAATTACGCATGTGCTCGCAAAGCGCAAGCCTAGCGCTGTCAACGTCAAGAAAAACTACGACGAAATCGACAACGCACCAGAAGAAAAAGCACGTGGTATTACCATTGCAACCTCGCACCAGCAGTATGAAAGCGACGCCCGCCACTACGCGCACGTCGACATGCCTGGTCACGCCGACTACGTCAAGAACATGATCACCGGTGCCGCTCAGGTTGACGGCGCTATCCTGGTTGTATCTGCCGCTGACGGCCCGATGCCGCAGACCCGCGAGCACGTACTGCTTGCCAAGCAGGTCGGTGTGCCGAAGATCCTGGTCTTCCTGAACAAGATGGACCTGGCCGACGCAGACCTCGTCGAACTGATCGAAGAAGAAGTTCGTGAACTGCTTGAAAAGAACGGCTTCGACCGTGACTGCCCGATCATCAAGGGTTCAGCCGCCAAGGCTCTCGAAGGCGACGAAGCCAACGAAGACGCCATCATGGAGCTGGTACAAGCTCTTGACGACTACATCCCGCTGCCAGAGCGCGACCTCGACAAGCCATTCCTGATGCCCATCGAAGACGTATTCTCGATCAAGGGCCGTGGTACTGTTGCTACCGGTCGTGTCGAGCAGGGTGTCGTCAAGATCAACGACGAAGTTGAAATCGTCGGTATCCGCGACCTTAAGAAGTCGGTTGTTACCGGTATCGAACCCTCCAAGAAGCAGCTTGACCAAGGTCAGGCCGGTGACCACGCCGGTATCCTGCTCCGCGGTATCGAGCGCGACGACATCGAGCGCGGCCAGGTTATCGCCAAGCCGGGTACGGTTAACCCGCACACCGAGTTCGAGTCTGAAGTCTACATCCTCTCCAAAGAAGAGGGTGGTCGCCACACGCCATTCTTCAAGGGTTACAAACCTCAGTTCTACTTCCGTACGACTGACGTAACCGGTGAAGTCGAGCTGCCGGCCGACAAAGAAATGGTCATGCCGGGCGACACCGTAACCTTCAAGGTTAAGCTGCTTGCCCCTATCGCCATGGACCAGGGTCTGCGCTTCGCAATCCGCGAAGGCGGCCGCACCGTTGGCGCCGGCGTTGTTACCAAGATCGTCAAGTAGATTCTGGTAATCGCACCTATTAAACACTCCGGGTTCGCCCGGAGTGTTCTTTTTCTGCTCTTCAACCATAAGTACGCACAAGATGACGGCTGCACAACGCATCCCATGGACGGGCGCCCAGCTGACCCGTCCGCAAGCTAGAACTAGCTCGCCTGGAAGTAATCCATTGCTTTTCTGATCAGCTTCACGGCATCATCACGGTAGCATGCCATCCGCTCCATCTCGGCGAAGATAGAAAGGTGCTGGTCGATCACTTCCTTCTGGGTAGATGACACTTCGCCGTACGGCAACGCCAGAAACATTGATGTTTCATCATATAAGGCAAAGGCTGCGAACTCAATCGGAGGCAGGCCGGCCTGCAGTGGAATAATGCCCAGGCTGACATTAGGAATCGCCAAGGACCGCTCCAGGCGGTCGAGTTGCGCATAATGGGTGGCAAGGTCAGTCAGTGTCGTGTAGAGCGCATTTTCGCACATAACAATTTTAAATCTATGGTCTTTCTTCCATAACTCATCCTGCCGTAAGATGGTGTTTCTCATATTTGCAGCTATCTGAGCGTCGCCTAGCCCGCTTTGTTTCAGATATGCCCGTCTAAAGTCAGCTGTTTGAAGTAGCGCTGGAGCCGTAACTAGCGTAAAAATACGTATGACACCGGCTTGTTTCTCGAGCGTGCCGCTATGCACTGAAAAGACCGGCCGGACGGTCGTATGCATGCCGCTCCTACCATTATTCGCATCAATCGCTTGTAAGACTTGTTGTCGAATAGTCAATGGTGCATCAAGAATATTCAAGAGAAGCGCGATCTCTTTGGAGACAAGATTACTATAACGCCCCGTCTCTATCTTGGATAGCTTAGGTTGGCTCATGCCAGCTCTGCGAGCTAACTCAACGCCAGTAATACCGCGCTTCTTGCGCAAGTCTTTAAGTGCTATGCCTACTTGTATCGCATTCATGGTAGCTGAACGGCCAAAACGTAATATTCTATGCATTAGTATACGCTGTTTTATTCCTAAGTTGTTAATAATTCCGAGTGCTGCATAATGTTGCACATTAATGTAAGCGCGGGGTAATCCTTCATATGGAAATGTTAAACAGCAGTAGTGACGAACTACAAAATAACTGGAGGCGGAGTTCATTTTGCTCTACCGGCGCTTGTCTAGAAGTAAACCTGAATCTGGGCTCGGTCGAAGCAGCCGCAGTAGGTGTGCGTGACAGCAAAGATGAACACGGCCCCGTACTTGCATTCGCACCCGAGGTTTGGCAGACGTTTGTCAACGATGTCGTCAGCGGTCAGGTACAACGGCCTCAAGCCTAAAATAAGCACTATACGGCCTTGCGCGCTACCGGGTTAAACGGTATAATAGCTGCATTCATCAATTATGCCGAGAACTCAGCCGGACATTCTCAATGATGTATCCGGCAGAGGTTACGGCATCGCACATAAAAGGACGATAGCAATGGTAGAAGCAAAGAAAGACCAAAAACAACGGATTCGCATCCGTCTTAAGGCATATGACCACAAGGTGATCGACCAAGCCGCCAAGCAGATTGTAGACACTGCTCTGCGCACCGGCGCCACTATCGCCGGCCCGATCCCGCTGCCGACCGACCGCAGCACCTTTACGGTCATCAAAAGCCCGCACGTCTACAAGAAAGGCCGCGAGCAGTTCGAGATGCGCGTCCACAAGCGCCTGATCGACGTTACCGAGCCGACGCCGAAGACCATCGACAGCCTGATGAACCTCTCGCTGCCGGCTGGTTGCGACGTTGAAATCAAGATGTAGCCAAACAAGCAAACGGTACTTCTAAAGACCGGCTAACCAAGCCGGTCTTTTACCATATCTGGTCAGCAATATAAATACCGCTGCGCAGCCGCATGGTAGCGGCGCTGACAGGCTTGAAATTATCAGCAGCAAGAGGTACCGCTGCCGGGCAGCGGCGCGACCCGCGCATCGGGTTGTTTTTTACTGACGAAGGCCGCAGCAGCGATGGAACCTGCCAAATTTCAGACGATGCCTCATCATGATTAAACGCACATTCCTCTGGCGAGGCAGCAGGCAAGCCGTCTTTTTGATTAGGAAAGTACTTGTCGAACGCAGTGGCACCCAAAGATTCAGGCCGCGCCAGCTGATCAAGACGTGCAAACATCAGCTGCTTTCGGTCGGATGCATGCGAAGGCGCAGACCCCCAGAGCGACGCATGATGAAATGCCGGCAATAGCAGGGCGAGCGCGGTCGTATTGGCTGCAACGCTGATTTGGCTCATATAAGACGCCGGTCGGGCGCGTGGACGAATATGCCTAGGTCTCGCGTAAGCCGTAAACTCTTTTTGCTGGATAAGATAGGCGTCCTTTAGGGCCGCAAGGCGCGCCGGTTCATCACTACGTACTTTCCAGAACTGTACGCACGCTTCGCGGCTAATCAGTCCGGCGGCATGCAAAAACCTGAGGCGCACCCCGCTAAAACTGCCATACTTGCTGTAGATCACATCCAGATGGCTGGTTTTTAAACCAGGCTGCGATAAAAGTAAGCCATCCTCTTTTGCAAGGGTTGCTTGCACGTTCCGCTCTATATCTGTTTCTATATGATGCAGAATCGGAGCTATCGCCGTGCGCCAAACCCACCGCATCCTTTCATATGCTGCTTTACGGGGATTAGCATCCTGAAACCCGGTAGCCCTATGATGATTCAGGATATGGTACCCGAATTCCCGCAGCCGTCCGGGGGCTTTAAAAGGGTCGTGGTAGTTTTCCTGCGCAATGTGATCACTCAAATCGGCAAAGTGCTCCGGCCCATTCATTCGTATCATAATAACCGAGTGTTTACCCCTGATGCAACTATTGTACCAGGGGTAACGGATGATGCCCGGCTTGACGGCTAGAAAGCATATGCGCTACGATACATACAAATGCCAAAAACAAAGAAAAAACCAACCGAAAGCCAAAGTTTTGACGGCGTCTATCTATTAAAGCTAGTTCTATACGTTATTTTGGGCAGCCTCTGGCTTAAGGCGAGCCACGGCAACGGATTGAGCTTGCAGCTGCCTGTCGGCGCGGTTGTCGCTTTGTTATTTGCCTCGCACGAGCATTTCCGGATCGACCGCAAGATTGAATACGCCGTGATCATCATAGCCATGCTTGTTGGCTATCTTGCGCCGTACGGCTTATATGTCCAACTGTGATACACGATAGAACGGTTCTAATAAACGAAGCGCGAACTAGCCGCCGTTTTGTAGTTTATACGACAGAAGTCGGACTTGAGAATTACGTGCATCTGTATGGCCCAAACCTCAAAGACGACGTACGTGCTACACGTACCAATCCCGCACAACGTACATGGCTTGAGCCGATCCGGATGGCTGGCAAGGGAGTATATGAGCAGCGTGGAGGAACGATTCGGGTACGATGCTTTACGCCGCTGGCAAGGAGAGCATGGCAAAAGCAAGTGGAAGAAAAGGCACTTTGAAGCCCAGCACACCGTAGGGGGCTACCGTAGCCCGTCCTTACCGCCAGATGCACGGCCCTTAAAGCACTAGTAGAATATCATCTCAGATATTGTTAAATAAAGTAAATATGTTATAATAATACGATGCGTGAGTTGCTTACAGGCATTGGTGATTTACAAGCTGCGGCAGCTCTCTATAGGGTTGATCCGCAGATACTGTACGCAAACGTTTCATCAATGACCCGAGCTAGTTTTGCTGACGCCCGGCGCAATCACGGTACACCCTTGGTCATTCCGGCCAAGAATGAAGCCGATACATTGCCTGGCATGCTGACATCTGCAGCCTTAAACGGTGATATTGTCCCACTTGTCGTTAACAACCAGTCGACCGATGCGACTGCTGAGATCGCTCAAAACATGGGTGCGATTGTGCTAGAAGCACCTAAAGGCAGAAAAATGGCCGCCACTCAGGCTGGTCTGGCATTTGCTGTGCAGGAATTACGAGCGAAAACCATTCTATTTACAGATGCGGATACACATTTACCCCGCCGTTGGGCACGTTCTATGGCGAATGTCGTTTGTGAAGCCGACCAAGGTCGGGGAGCGTTATTATTCGGCCACTCAATATACACCACTGAGCAAAGCGCGTTGGCTGCCTGTACGGTGAATATATATCGCACCGCCCGAGCGACCCAGCGCGTCTTACGTAGCCAACGATTACCGGCCCGCGGCGCAAACTATGCGTTACAGCTCGATCCTGAAGGTGTTATGCAGGATGCGATTGCCAAGCTTGACCCCACCCTAATGTGGGGCGACGACTGGACAATCGGGGCAGCCATCGCGAAAACAGGTGCGGCAGCTGTCAGTTCAGGAGATCTGGCAACATGGGTCGTCACGAAGGGCGACCGCATTGCGACACTTTCACAGATAGCTACTGCAGCTATACATCGTAATGCGTATATGCAGAAACGCAGCCAAGCGTACTGATGCATGTACGGTCGGCTAGACAGTGTAGAATTGTCAACATATTGACAAGAGGTAATGGTACCTGTTACACTAGTAAACGTATATCAGTTCCTGACTTGGTGATCGGACAGGTCTTATCCCACCTAACAGATAAGAAACCAGCCGAAGCCGAGCCTTTTTGTATCTTACCCTCCGTTTCCCGCGGTAGGCAAGGTACATGACAAGAGGTGAGCGCTGGCAGGATAAATAACTACGGACCCCCAAGAAATTCGTAGGGAGTAACTATGAAAGCATTGATCACTCGAAAGGTTGGCATGACCAGTACCATCAACGACGACGGTACTGTGACTGCTGTTACCTTGCTTTCCGCTAGTCCCAGCGTTATTACGCAGGTGAAAACAGAGGAAAGGGACGGCTACAAGGCCGTTCAGCTCGGCTTTGAAGAACAGACCCCTAGCCGCACCAACAAAGCGCAGCAAGGTCACTTTAAGGCCGCCGGTATTACCCCTAAAGTCAGCCGTGAATTCCGCGTTGAAGACATCACCGAAGACCTCGCCGTAGGCAACAGCCTTACCGCCGAGGTCTTTTCTGTAGGTGACGTCATTGATGCGACCGGCACCTCCAAGGGTAAGGGTTGGGCCGGCACGATTAAGCGTCATAACTTCCACCGCGGTCGCAAGACCCACGGTGGTCGCTCCTACCGCCGCGTCGGCTCCATCGGTTCTATGTACCCTCAGAAGATTTTCAAGGGTAAGAAGATGGCCGGCCAGATGGGTAACGAGCAGGTGACGGTTAAGAACCTGAAAGTCGTCCTGGTGGACGCTGAAAAGGGCATTATTGGCGTAACTGGTGCCGTACCCGGCCCGCGCAAGGGTATCGTCATCGTGAAGGAGGCTAAATAATGGCTGCTCCAACCGTAACCGCATATTCCAAGACCGGTGCTAAAGCTGCGGCTCCTGCCAAGCTGGACGCCAGCGTCTTCGCCGTCATGCCGGAAAACCACGAGCTCCTCAAGCTCGCGTACACCGCTTACCTCGCTAATGGCCGCGATAACCTTGCAACTACCAAGACCCGCGGCCTTGTTCGTGGCGGTGGTAAGAAGCCATGGAAGCAAAAGGGTACCGGCCGGGCTCGTTTCGGCTCCAGCCGTAACCCGATCTGGCGCGGTGGTGGTATCGTCTTTGGTCCTACCGGTGAAGAAAACTACACTAAGAAGATCTCGACCAACGCTAAGCGCCAAGCGATCCGTCAGGCGTTGAGCCTGGCTGCCGCCGAGGGTCGCATCAAGGTCGTCGAGACTATTGAGTGCAAAGAAGGCACCGTAAAGCCAATTGTCAACCTGCTTGCCAAGATCGAAGCCACCGGCAACGTTCTCTTGGTCGCCAGCCTTAAGGACGACAAATTTGAGCGTGCCACCCGTAACCTGCAAGGTGTCAAGGGTGTCCAGGCCATGTACCTGAACGTCTACGACATCATGAACGCCGACGTTATTGTAATCAGCCAGAAGTCGCTTGAGATGATCAACGAGTGGCTCGGAGGTACGAAGTAATGGACAACCAAATCGTAATCCGTCCGCGCCTCAGCGAGAAAGCCTACGCGCAGAGCGAAATCTCGCGTACGTACGCCGTTGAGGTTCCGTCGGACGCCAACAAGCTTACCGTTGCCCGCGCCATCGCCGCCCAGTTCAATGTGACCGTCGAAGACGTCCGCATCCTGAACGTCAAGGGCAAAGCCAAGCGCACCGTCCGAAAGGGCGGCCGCCCGGTTATGGGTAAGCGCAGCGACGTCAAGAAGGCTTACGTGACATTGAAGGAAGGCGACCGCCTGCCATTCTTTGCCCAGCCAGAAGATGAGAAAAAAGCCGACAAAAAGGCTAAGAAAGAGAAGGAGACCAAGTAATGGCTATTAAAGCATACAAGCCGACCACTCCTGCTCGCCGTGGCATGACCAGCCAGGACTTGACCACTATTACCACCAAGAAGCCGCTGCGCTCACTGCTTGTCCGCAAGACCCGCGGCAGCGGCCGCAACAACCAGGGCCGCATTACTACCCGTCACAAGGGTGGCGGCGCCCGCCAGTTCTACCGGCTCGTCAATTTCCGCCTTGAGAACGGCACCAGCGCAGTCATCGAGCACATCGAGTACGACCCGAACCGCTCGGCCCGCATCGCCCGCATCAAAGACCAGAACGGCCAATACCACTACATCTTGGCAGCCCAGGGTATGACCCAGGGTCAGACCATCACCAGTGGCGAGGAAGCTCCGGTCGAGACCGGCAACCGCTTGCCGCTCAAGGCTATCCCGGTTGGCAGCACCATTCACGCCATCGAGATCCACCCCGGCAAGGGCGCCCAGATGGTCCGCTCGGCCGGTAACGGCGCCCAGCTGATGGCAAAAGAGGGCGACTACGCCCAGGTGCGCCTGCCTTCCGGTGAAGTCCGCCGCTTCCTGCAGGACTGCATGGCTTCACTTGGTGTTATCGGCAACGAGCAGCACCAGAACATGAAGATCGGTAAAGCCGGCCGCAACCGCCATAAGGGTATCCGCCCAAGCGTTCGCGGTGTCGTTATGAACGCCGTTGACCACCCGCACGGTGGTGGTGACGGTGGTCGTCACCGCATGGCGAAGGCGCCTCGTACGCCTTGGGGTCAGAAGACCCTGGGCTTCAAGACCCGCCGCCGCAAGTCGACCAGCCAATATATTGTAAGAAGCCGTCACGCGGCCAAGAGAAAGTAAAGGTAGGATGATATGAGTCGTTCACTGAAAAAGGGACCATTTATCGACCCCAAGCTTGCCAAGAAGGCTGCCGCGTTGTCGTCTGACGACCGCACGATCATCAAGACGTGGGCCCGCGCTTGCACTATCGCGCCGGAATTCGTCGGCCGCACGTTCGCAGTCCACAACGGCAAGGTCCATGTGCCGGTCTTCGTTACCGAAAACATGGTCGGTCACAAATTGGGCGAGTTCGCCCCCACCCGCAAGTTCCGCTCGCACGGTGGTAAGCTCGCGAAGGGTAAGAAGTAATGGCAGTTAAAGCAATCGCAAAAGGTGTTCGTATGAGCCCGCGCAAGGTGGCCGTGGTGGCTGCCCTGGTCCGTGGCCGCACTGTCGCAGACGCCGTGACCATTCTTGAGCACACCCCGCGCCGCTCGGCTTTGGCTGTGAAGAAGGTTATCGAAAGCGCCCGCGCTAACGCCAGCCACAACCACAACCTGAAGGCCGACACGCTTCGCATCACCGAAATCAGCGTTACCAGCGGCCCCCGCCTGAAGCGCTACCGCCCGGCCGCACATGGCCGCGCGCTACCCTTCATGCGCCGCACCGCGCACATCTTCGTGAGCGTTGACGGTGAAGCCCGGGCGGCCAAGAAACCTGCTAAGGCCGCGAAGGAGGCAAAATAATATGGGCCAGAAAGTACATCCTATTAGCATGCGCCTCCAGGTCAACAAAGACTGGCGCAGCAAATGGTTCGCCAACAAGCGCGAGTATGCAAACTACTTGAAGCTCGACCTGCAGGTGCGCAAGATGATCCAGACCAAGCTCGGCTCTCGAGCTGCCATCAACAAGGTCGACATCGAGCGCTCGCCGAACCTCGTTACCGTAACGATTTCAACCGCTAAGGCTGGTGTCGTTATCGGCCGCGGCGGGGCAGGCGTACAAGAGTTAAATGCCGCAATCAGCAAGATTTACGGCGTGCCGACCCGCGTTAACATCGAAGAAATCAAGAAGCCTGAGCTGTACGCCAAGCTGGTCGCCGAAAACATCGCCCACCAGCTGGAGCGCCGCATGAACTTCCGCCGCGCCATCAAGAGCTCGGCTGCAGCCACTATGCGCGCCGGTGCCAGCGGCATCCGTATCGAGGTTGCCGGCCGTTTGAACGGCGCTGAAATGTCACGCCGCGAAAAAGAAGTTGCCGGTTCCGTGCCGCTGCACACCATCCGCGCCAACATCGACTACGCCTTGGTACCCGCCCAGACGGCCGCCGGCATCATCGGTGTTAAGGTTTGGATCTACAAGGGGGAGGTAGCCTAAGATGTTAGTCCCCAATCGTACAAAGTTCCGCAAGGTGCGCAAGGGCCGTATCAACGGTCCGGCCAACAAAGGCAACTACATCGCCTTCGGCCAATACGCCCTACAGTGCCAGGGCCACGCCCGCATCACATCACGCCAGATCGAATCGGCCCGTCAGGCCATGACCCGCTACATCAAGCGTGGCGGTAAGATCTGGATCCGCATCTTCCCGCACACCCCGGTCACCAAGAAGCCGTTGGACGTCAAGATGGGTAGCGGTAAGGGTAGCCCCGAGTACTTCGCTGCCAAGGTTAAACCCGGCACCATCATGTTTGAAATGCAAGGTGTCAGCGAAGAAATCGCCCGCGAAGCTATGCGCCTCGCCGCCCACAAGCTGCCGGTTAAAACTAAATTCTTGGTGAAGGAGGAAGCGTAATGAAAATCGCTGATATCCGTAAATTGTCAACTGCTGAGCTGACAACCGAGAGCACCAAGCTCCGCGCCGAGATCGCCGAACTGAAGCGCCGCATCCACATGGGTGAAGCACAGAACGTCCGCATCGTCCGTGTCAAACGCAAGGACCTGGCCCGGATGCTGACCGTTCTCGGCGAGCAACTCACAAAGGAGAACATGTAATGGCTAAAATGATTATCGGTACGGTCGCCTCGAAGAAGACCGACAAGACCATCGTCGTGCAAGAGCATGTTCGTCTGACGCACCCGCTCTACCGCAAGCAATACACCGTTACCAAACGGTTTATGGCCCACGACGAGAACAACGAGGCTAAGGAAGGCGACCGCGTGCGGATCGTCGAGTGCCGGCCTTTGAGCGCCCGTAAGCGCTTCAAGCTGGACCGCATCCTTGAAAAAGCTGCTATCCGCCACGTAGAACCCGAAACCACGGCACCCAAGAAGGCTGCCAAGGCCGACGAAGCCGCTGAGGCTCAGCCGGAAAGCGAGGAGGCGTAATGATCCAGCAAGAATCACGTCTAGTTGTCTGCGACAACAGCGGTGCCCGCGAAATCCTCTGCATCCGCGTGCTCGGCGGCACCCGCCGGCGCTACGCCCGGGTCGGTGACGTTATCGTCGCCACCGTGAAGGAAGCAAACCCGCAAGGTAACGTGAAAAAGAAGAGCGTCGTCAAGGCCGTCGTCGTCCGCACCCAGGAGAAGATCCGCCGCAAGGACGGTTCGACCATCAAGTTCGGCGACAACGCTGCCGTCATCATCGGCGACGACAAGAACCCCAAGGCTACCCGTATTTTCGGTCCGGTCCCGCGTGAGCTGCGCGACCTCGGTTACTCGAAGATCATCAGCCTGGCACCGGAGGTACTCTAATTATGGAAACCAAGAAGTACACCATCCGCCTGAAGAAGGGCGACACCGTAGTCGTAACTACCGGCAAATACAAAGGCCAGACCGGCAAGGTCGTGGCTACCCACCCAAGCGAGAACAAAGTAACCGTCGAGGGTATCAACATCGTTAAGAAGCACGTCAAGCCGACACGTTCCAACCCGCAAGGCGGCATTATTGAGCTGACCAAGCCGATCTGGGTGAGCAAGGTTGCCGTGGTTGACCCTTCGACTAAGAAGCCTACCCGCGTCGGATTCACATTCGATAAAGAAGGCAAAAAAGTCCGCGTCTACAAGGCCAGCGGCAAGGAGATCAAGTAATGGCTACCAAAGCGAAAGAAGCAAAGCCGGTCGTAACCGCCCGCCTGCGCGAGGCCTACGGCGCTCGCATTGCCGCCGAGCTGGCCAAAGAGCTAGACATCAAGAACCCGCACGATGTGCCGCGTCTTGAAAAGGTTACCCTGAATGTCGGCCTTGGCAAACAAAAGGACGACAAAAAAGTGATGGAAGCAGCTACCAACACGCTGCGCAAGATCACCGGCCAGGCACCTGTGCAGACCGTTGCCAAGAAGTCGATTGCGGCCTTCAAGCTGCGCGACGGTAACATCATCGGCCTGAAGACCACCCTTCGTGGCGACAAAATGTATGAATTCACCGACCGTTTGATCAGCATCGTGCTGCCGCGCTTGCGCGACTTCCACGGCGTGTCACTGAAGGCCTTCGACCGCCAGGGCAATTACAGCCTGGGCATGGTCGACCAATCGGTCTTCCCGGAACTGACCTTCGACGAAACCACAACCGCCCACGGGCTTCAAGTTGTATTCACCATCAAGTGCCAGAATCCTGAGCACGCCAAAGCACTGCTTGAGAAGTTCGGCATGCCGTTTGAAAAGAAGGAGACTAAGTAATGGCTCGTAAATCAAACCTCGCCCGCGACGCAAAGCGCCGGAAGATGATTACCAAGTACGCTGCCAAGCGCGCCGAGCTGAAAAGCTTAGGTGACTACGAAGGCCTGGCCAAGCTGCCGCGCAACTCCAGCCCCACCCGCTGGAAGAACCGCTGCGCCGAAACCGGCCGTCCGCACGCCTACATGCGCGTCTTCGGCCTTAGCCGTACGGCATTCCGTGAGCACGCCTCCAAGGGTGAAATCCCCGGCGTACGTAAGGCAAGTTGGTAGGAAGGAAAGGAAAGACTATGGTATCTACTGACCCAATCGCCGACATGCTGACCCGTATCCGCAACGCTATTTCCGTTCGCAAGAGCGAAGTAAGCATGCCGCACTCCAAAGTTAAGCAATCCGTGGCTGAGCTACTGAAGGCTAACGGCTTCGTATCCGACGTTTCCGTCGAAGGCGAAGCGATCGCCAAGAAGCTTGTCATCACCATTAACAGCGAGTTCGAGAACGCCCGCATCACCGAGATTGCCCGTCTGAGCAAGCCCGGCCGGCGCGCCTACGCTTCCGCCGATGACATTCCTGTCGTCAAGCGCGGCCGTGGTATCGTTATCGTCTCGACCTCAAAGGGTATGATGACTGGTGCAGACGCCAAGAAGCTTGGCGTTGGCGGCGAATTAATTTGTAAGGTTTACTAAGAGAAAATATGTCCGGTCTT
Source organism: uncultured bacterium (assembly GCA_965652795.1). GTDB lineage: Bacteria > Patescibacteriota > Saccharimonadia > Saccharimonadales > UBA4665 > CBFGXJ01. Next base: position 10,345 of record CBFGXJ010000012.1, on the reverse strand, counting down.
GCCTCGTACATCGTGCCTGGATTACTAGCCGGATGTATCGTTCTCGCAGCAGTAATTGATTATAAGAAAGTAATAAGGAAGTAAGATGAGTCGTATAGGAAAACTACCTATCCAAATCCCCAGCGGTGTGACAATCACTGTCGACCCAGACTTCATTACTGTTTCCGGCTCAAAAGGCACGCTGAAGCAGTTTACGATGCCTGGCGTGACGGTTACCGTCGCAGACGGTAATGCTACCGTCACCCGCGTTAATGACGAAGCCGTTAACCGGGCCAAGCACGGCCTGATGCGCTCGCTTGTGGCCAATATGGTCAAGGGCGTCAGCGAAGGCTTCTCTAAGAAGCTTGAGATCAACGGTGTCGGCTTTCGTGTCGCTGCCCAAGGTACCGACCTGAAGTTCAACCTCGGCTTCTCGCACGACGTGATCTACAAAATGCCGCAAGGCGTGACCGCTACCATCGAGCAGAATACCGTTACGGTGACCGGCATCGACAAGCAGCAGGTCGGCCAGGTGGCCGCCGAGATCCGCGCCCTTAAAAAGCCTGAGCCATACAAGGGCAAGGGCATTAAGTACGCCGACGAGCGCATCCTGCGCAAGAGCGGTAAGTCAGGTAAGGACAAGTAGCCATGAATAAGTTAGCACTCAAACTACGCAACCACCTCCAGCGCAAGAACCGCGTGCGGGCTACCGTCTCCGGTACTGCCGAGCGGCCGCGCCTGAGCGTGCGGATTTCAAACCGCCATGTTGTCGCTCAGGTTATCGATGACACTACTCACAAAACACTTGCATATGCAACGACCGTCGGCGCGAAAGCCGCTACCGGTACGATGACCGAGCGCGCCGCCTGGGTTGGTACTGAAATCGCTAAAAAGGCTAAAGCCGCCAAGGTAAGCGCCGTCGTGTTCGACCGCGGTGGTCACATGTACCATGGCCGTGTCGCGGCTCTGGCCGATGCAGCCCGTAAAGCAGGATTGGAGTTTTAATCATGGCTGAAAATACAGCTACTACAGCACAGCAAGGCCGTCCGCAGGGCTCGCACACCGGTGGTCGCGGTCAGCGCGACAACCGTGGTCCGCGCCGTCCCGAGGTCGCTCCTGAAGAAAAGCAGTTCGATGAGCGCATCGTCCACATCGACCGCGTCGCGCGCGTGGTCAAGGGTGGTCGCCGTTTCCGCTTCCGCGCCCTCGTTGTCGTCGGCGATCACAAGGGCAAGGTAGGCATCGGTATCGCCAAGGGCGCCGATGTTACGGCTGCCGTTACCAAGGCGACCGACGTCGCTAAGAAGCATTTCATCACTGTTGCCATCAAGAACGACACCTTGCCGCACGAAGTTGAGGCTAAAGTCGGCGGCGCCCGCATTTTGATCAAGCCCGCCAGCAAGGGTACCGGTCTGATCGCCGGCGGTGTTGTCCGCACCATCCTTGAAGTTGCCGGCATCCGCAACGTTTTGTCGAAGTCACTCGGTTCAACCAACAAGGCTAATACCGCGTACGCAACCCTCGAGGGCTTGCGCCAGGCCGTGCCGGCCACCAAGTGGGTAACAACTTCGCAAGCCAAGGCAGACAAGCCAGTCGCCAAGAAGGCAACCGCCAAGCCCGCCGCTAAGAAAACCGAAAAGACGGAGGCTAAATAATGAAGTACAACGAACTGTCAGTTGGCAGCAACCGCGGTCCGAACCGCGTCGGTCGCGGCATCGCTGCCGGTCAGGGTAAAACCGCCGGTCGCGGCACCAAGGGCCAGAAGGCTCGCACCGGCAAGAAGCTGCGCCCAGGCTTTGAAGGTGGCCAAAACCCCCTTATGCAGCGCTTGCCGAAGATGCCTGGTTTTAGGTCATTCCGCACCAAGCCTGCTACCGTTTACACCGATCAGCTTGAAGCGTTTGGCGGTAAGGTTGTCGACAACGCCGTTTTGGCGGAAGCCGGGATCATCCCGAGCGCTTTCGGCCGCGTCAAGCTGGTCGTAAAAGGCGAGCTGACCAAGAAAGTCCAGGTCAAGCTGCAAGCCGCCTCTGAAGCCGCTATCGAGGCGGTACAGAAGGCCGGCGGCAGCTTTGAGCAAATCGCCATTGCCGCCCGCCCGGCGTCAACCCGCAAGGAAGGCCGCGCCGCCGAGGCAGCCAACGCTAAGAAGTAGTCTACAGAAAGCACTTCCGAAGCATTTATAACCCCTTGGGCCACCCCGAGGGGTTATTCGCTGTTTCCAATAAGGCGTCCGCAAGCTTCCGACGGATTGTCTCAGGCCCTAACTGGGTATCAATGCAGAATTGTGCAATCTCACGCCGCCAGTGCAATTGCAACGTCTCTTTTACCTCAATTTCGCACGGGTGCGCAGTAGGCGATACGACGCCATTGATAAGCGCTTGAAGCGCCGCAGCATCACGTTGCTTTTGGGGCGACTGATGCTTTTTGGGCCGTTGCCGTTCCGTTAAGAAGGCCCTGCATTCATCTGAGAGCCTTACCTGTTTGAGGCCCTTTGAGCTCGGCTGTCCTATTATTATGGCCCGGAGGCCTCCCATAACCGCTACTTGCACAACATCTTGATCAGAATACCAGCCACTCAACTTAAGGTCGAATTTAACTTCAATCGGCACTTTGTCGTTGCCAATGCGCGTATTTGCGTCGTGATTATACCACGCGTCACCATGAGATTCACGCCACAGTGACGGCCGTGCACCGGGCATCATGCTCAAAAAGAGCAGCTCGCCAAAAACACCGTTGTGATCTGTTTGTATCTTACAAACAGGCTATTTGTAGATCTATCGCAGGATACAATTAGTCTGGGAGAGCGAGCAGTGCACCTGTTTTGGCTAGCAATCCGCTAGGCCAACGTGGCAAACATCCCGTCTCCTCATATGGGTAAGGCAATCGATAACGAGGTTGCGTAAGGGAACGTGGTCTAGTGCTAGCCAGTCTCACATTCCCCTGACGCCCATAACCCACAAACCTATTGTAGCTCATATGTACGGCGACCTTTTAGTGCATCTCCCGCCAATCTAAAAACAGGAAGGGGAGAAACCACTATGACCGTGGTTGGATTTGATGTTGCCAAAGATAGCTTGGTCGCCGCAGTTCTGAGCGACGACGGTACAGTTATTCGGCAAGGTTGCAAAATTGAGAATACAGACGAGGCGCCGGTGGCCTGGCTAACAAGGTTGGCCGAGGAGACTAGCGATCTTGCGATATGTTGCGAGTCCACCGGCTATTACCATTACCCGCTGTTGCGGGTGGCGACAGCGCTTGGTCTACCATGTCGAGTTCTGAATCCGATCCTAACCAAACAGGCCATGAAAGCCACGGTGCGTGGCAAGAAAACCGACCGCACGGATGCTGTACTTATTGCCCAGCTTGGATTACGAGGCGAAGGCCAGCTCCAGAACTCAGCCGATACCAGCGGCAAACAATTACTGCGGACCGTAGCTAAGTTGACGGAGCTGCAACATACTATTGCCCGTGTGCGTAACTCTCTCAATGAAAGACAAATATCTGTTTCAAAGGACTCGACTGAACACTTTGACAACCTTCTAAGGACACTCAGTGATCTAAAAAAGTCGCTTTGCAACGAAGCCGCCACCAATATTGACCGAAATCTTGTTGAACGCCTGAGCAGTATTACCGGCATTGGCACGCTGACGGCCACAACACTGGCTGCCGAAATCGGCGATATGCAGCGCTTTACGAGTGTTGACCGGCTTGTAGCCTACAGCGGCCTTGATCCGCGTGTACGGCAAAGTGGCACCAGCCTGAACCGTAATAGCAAACTCACTAAACGAGGCTCGCCGTACTTGCGCCGGATTGTTTTTATGGCCGCTAATGTCATGCGGCTGCATGACACCGATGTGGGCGCTTACTACAAAAAGAAGCGCAGCGAAGGGCGGACGCACACCGAGGCCATGATGCCAGTGTGCCGGAAGTTTTTAGCGAGGGTGCATGCGGTATGGCTAAGGCAGGAGGGATATGTGAAAAGCACGAATAGTTAAGCATTCCTGGCAACAAAAGCTATTATTGACCTAGATGATCCTCATTCTCTGCTATTTGTTCTATTTTATAGCCGCCACTCTTTCGCCGTTACAGCGACGTAAGTTAGCTCTTGCGAGCCATGGGAATGGACAAGTTGCATTCGCTTTTCGGGTTTCAATTGTCGTGGCTCTTTTGGGCTCATTGTTACCTTTCTTCTCGGCGGCAGAGCTTAAAGGGGATGCGTTACTGCTTTCACTCTTAGCACTGACAAGCGGTGTGTTCGGCGCTGCCGCTATTGCCAGTCAATACTGGGCTCAAAAGCACGTTGAGGCGGGTCTTACTACGCTCTTAAGCAATCTGTACACGCCAGTGACCATTCTGCTGGCAACGCTGCTGCTTGGCGAGGGGCTGACGTTTGTGCAGGGAGTAGGAACCGTATTTTTGCTTGCTTCAATCCTATTAGTCTCTAAAAAACATCGCCTTGGCAGGCTGCACTTCGACAAACATTTCGTCGCAATGGTTTTTAGCGGGGTGACCCTTGGAGTTGCCTTGACTGCTGAGCGTGCGCTTATTAATACAACCGGCTTTACGACAGGGACTATGCTTAGTTGGTGGGCGCAGGCTGTAGGCTTGGGGGTTGCGGCTCTACTATTTGGAGCGAAAACCTCCTACACGTTAAAAGAAACGCTCGTAACTGGCGGCCTCCGCTACTTACAACTTCTATCTTGGGTACTGCTCGTATATGTAGCGCAAAATCTTAGCGTGGTGTCCGCCGTGACAACATTCAAGGTGGTTATTATTTTTATGGTCGCAGCAATCTTCCTACATGAGCGTGAAGACATGATGCAAAAAGTCATTGGCAGTTCGGTTGCGGTGGTGGGATTATTGCTAATGGGTTGACTTTTAGATACGAGGTTTGCCCCGCAATCCCCACCTTACCACGCAGCGCACTAATGTATTCTGTCAAATACGCATCTCGACGCTCTATTTGGTCAAGATCGGGCTCCATGCCGGCTGCAAACGCCCGAAATGTTTCCATATAGGCACTGCGTTGCCGAGCATATCCAATTCTATACATACTCGCATAGGCAGAGGAGCGTGAAAACTGACCGAGCAGCACGCCTGCTTCATCAACATACTCAGGCTTCTTAAAGGCTATGCCTTTGTCTATAAGCCGATCGATGCGCTCTTCCGGGCATGACGGCGGCCGAGACTCCAGAATAGTTATCTGACTGCGGGTTAAGCCCTCTGAAGGCGCGAGCTGTAACATCTTACCCATTAGCAATAAAATATAGCATACGGATGCGCTAAGACACCCTTAATGAGTGATACTTGGTACGTTAATTGCAAAAATACATCAAGAAATACTTAACAGTTTGCCCAACCTTAGGTATACTGAAGTGCATTGACCTTGTCTAAAGAGGAAAGACAGATATTCATGAACTGGAGAATCATTGGCCGCTCGTTGAAAAACGCCGATATGCGCAAGCGCATCTTCGCCGTCTTAGGTATTTTGCTGATTTTCCGCATCCTGGCGCATATTCCCGTTCCGCTTGCCGACCCGCAGACGTTACAACAAGTGCTTGAAAACCTGTTCAGCTCCGCCAATTCACCACAGCTCCTGAACTTCATCAACCTGCTGTCCGGGGGCGCACTGGCTAACTTCTCAATTATGTTGGCAGGGCTTGGGCCGTACATTAACGCCTCAATCATCATGCAGCTGCTTACCAAAGCGCTGCCGAAGCTGGAAGCACTACAGAAAGAAGGCGAATACGGCCAGCGCAAGATCAACCAGATGACGCGCCTCTTAACGCTGCCGCTGGCAATACTGCAATCCATTGGTGCGATTTACCTCATCAGCCAGATAGCGGAACGCGTCGGTGGTGTTGGCAGTATCACGGCTAATGCCAGTATCTCGCAGTGGATATTGATGGTCGCCGCTCTGACCGGCGGCTCGATGCTCCTGATGTGGATGGGCGAACAGATCACTGAGCGGTCACTCGGTAACGGTATATCGCTGCTTATTACTGTCGGTATCGTCGCCGGACTGCCGGCACTCATTACCGGCCTCGTGCAGGGTGTATTTGACGGTGTGAGCCACTGGAATATCTTTGGCTGGTGGGCGCCAATCAACCAACGCCAGTTCTGGATAGTACTGATCATCGCACTATCCGTACTTCTTACCACCTGGATCGTCGTGAAGCTGAACGAAGCTGCCCGGCGCCTAACCATTAACTACGCCAAACGCGTACAGGGCAACCGGACATATGGCGGCGTTACTACGGTACTGCCCGTGAAGCTCATCGGCGCCGGTGTCGTACCGATCATCTTCGCAGTCGCTTTCCTTAGCGTTCCGCCGTTTGTAGGGCAACTTATGACGAGTGCTTCCAGCGCGCGCTTGCAAGAGATCGGCACCAACCTGGTAAACTGGTTCCAAAACCCGACCGCCGCTACCTTTGCGGCCGGCGGTTGGCAGCCATGGATTTACCCGGTAGCTTACTTCCTGCTCGTCTTCCTCTTTACCTATGTGTACACCAGCATTACCTTTAACAGTAAAGAAATCGCTGAGAACCTGCAGAAGCAGGGCGGGTTCATTGAAGGGGTACGCTCAGGCAAACAAACCGAGAAGTACCTTAGCAAGATCGTGAACCGCCTGACGCTCTTCGGGGCCTTCAGCTTGGGTATGCTTGCATTGACGCCGATCATTGCACAGGTCTTCTTGCCCGAAGCACAGAATATCGCCATCGGCGGTACCAGTATCTTGATCCTCGTAGCAGTAGCCCTTGAAACGTTGCGGGCCGTCGAATCCCGCGCCCTCATGGTTACCTACGACCAATATGATCAGCCTGATTACTTTCATGAGGCTGAGGCCAAAAACGCCGCAGAAGCCAAAAAACGCCGTTTCAGCTTCTTTACCCGTAACCGCAAGTAATCCGTAATCTGTCCTACCAACCAGTAAACAGATACGCCGGCTAAAGCATTCAAACCAACAGCCGTATCGGCATGATCAACGCCACTGCGGATAATCAGCCGGTAGCCCCATCGAGGAATGGTATTGAGAAGCTGGCCGACGGGCAGCAAACACCTCGCTGGCACCATCGTGCTTCTCCTGTTGCTCCAGAAGCGGGCGTTGGTGTTCTACTTGCGTGTGCAGTATGTCATCAGGCACAGGGAAGAACCGCCCGCTACTCCGCAGCAAAAGGCCGGCAAGTTTTTGTCGTCCGTTCGGATTCATTTGGCGACCGCCCAACCTATATGTGTCAAGCATCAACGTGCCTGTAACAGCCCCGATCAGCGGCAGGCCGGCTCGGATAATGCCGCCTAGCTGCTCGGTTAGTGTTCGAGTCTGAATTGTTGCCTGAAGACCGCTCACCAGTGTATGGAGCAACAGCGCATCGGAATCACAGTTGAAAGAACGGTATTGCTGCCGTGCGGTATCTATCGTTCCCGCCTCGCTGCAATACTCGGCGCACACTGATGCTACTCCCGACAGTCCAGTCAGGGTTTCGTACGACAAGGCATCATATGCAACCTCAGAAAGCGTATCAGTAAAATGCCGCAAAGTGTTTACGTAGTCGGCCATCGATCTGATGTCGGCTGGCCGCTCAGCAGCAAAACCATGCGCGGCCTGCAAACTAGCCACGGCCAACAGGCCAGCCACAGCCGACATGCGCGGTGGGGACGGCATATCGGGCGTCGCCATGGTCGGATGAGCATGGATGTACTCAAGTTCACCTCGGTAAACAGCTTCAAACATAGTCAAGAATAATATAATAACGACACGAGTTTCGCAACCCGCCCTGCAGTATCAGATGAAACTGTTGTAATTAACAGCCCGGACTGATATAATTAACTCTTGTTATATATTTATGGCGAGTAATAAAGAAGTTATTGAGCTGACGGGCGTTGTAGTCAAGACCCTCCCGGGTACTCAATTTGAAGTCGAGCTCGAAAACGGCCATAAAATAATAGCTCATGTCGCAGGCAAAATGCGGAAGCATTACATCCGCATCGTACCCGGCGACAGCGTGACGGTTGAGTTGACCCCTTACGATCTTACGAAGGGCAGAATCACCTATCGCAAGTCATAAATATTAAAGCAGTGAGTCATCGCTGGAAGGAGCATGATCCGCATGAAAGTGCGTGCAAGTGTCAAAAAGATCAGCCCGGACGACAAGCTCGTTTGGCGCAAGTCTCGCGGCCGCAAAGGCAAAGCGAAGCTTTACGTTATCAACAAACTTAAGCCGAAGCACAAGCAGCGGCAGGGGTAGATCATATGGCACGTATCTCAGGGGTAACCATCCCGACCGACAAGCAAGTGCAGATTGCACTGACGTACGTGTACGGTGTCGGCCCGAAGACTGCCGGGGATATCCTCGCAGCTACTAAGGTTGAGCCGACCGTCCGCGTAAAAGACCTGACCGACGCTGAAATCAGCCGGATTCAGGACTACATCAACGAAAACTACACCGTTGAAGGTGAGTTGCAGCGCATCGTCGCCGGCAACATCAAGCGTCTTAAGGATGTAGGCGCCTACCGGGGCCTGCGCCACAAAGCGAACCTGCCGTCCCGCGGCCAACGCACCAAAACTAACGCCCGTACCCGCCGTGGCCGCAAGACCACCGTTGGCGGTACCGCTAAGAAGACACCGTCTAAGACGTAGGAATAATAGACAATGGCAGATACAACTACTACCAAGAAGAAAAAAGCCAAGCGCAGTGTCGCTAGCGGCCAGGTGCATATTTTGGCTACGTTCAACAACACCATCGTTACTTTTACCGATGCCCAAGGCGGCGCTTTGACCAGCGCAAGCGCCGGCGGTTGTGGTTTCCGCGGCTCCAAGAAGGGTACCGCCTACGCCGCCCAGGTCGCCTGTGAAAAGGCCGGCCAAGCCGCCAAGCAGCAGCACGGCTTCGCCAAAGCTGATGTATTTATCAAAGGTGTCGGCCTGGGCCGCGACGCAGCCGTGCGCGCGCTTCAGGGTCTGGACATCGCAGTAGAAAGCATTAAAGACGTGACGGGCATGCCACATGGTGGCGTTCGCCCTAAGAAAGCACGTCGTATCTAGGAAGGGTGAGGAGATAGAATATGGCACGTGATACTCACTCAATCGTAAAAATGAGCCGCCGCGAAGGCTACGCCCTTCACCCGAAGGCTCACAAAGCACTCGTAAAGCGCACGACCGCTCCCGGCCAAGCCAGCGGTGGTCGCGGCGGCCGCCCGCAAAAGGCCAGCCAGTACGCCTTACAGCTTCGTGAGAAGCAGAAGGTCAAGCGCCTGTACGGTCTGCTCGAGAAGCAGTTCTCAAACTTAATGAAAGAAGCTACCCGCCGCGAAGGCCAATCCGGTGAAAACCTCTTGCAGCTGCTTGAGCAACGCGCCGACAACGCCGTCTACCGCGCCGGTTATGCTCCGTCGCGCCGCGCTGCCCGCCAGCTGGTGACCCACGGTCACTTCCTGTTGAACGGCCGTCGCGTCGACATTCCGTCAATCCGTTTGAAGCCCGGCGACGAGCTTGAAGTCCGTCCGCACAGCCAGACCTCCGAGTACTTCAAAAAACTCGACGATGTCAGCCCGGCCCCGTCTACGATTCCCGCATGGCTGAAGGTGAACCGCAAGAAGCTTGCTTTTACCGTAACTGGAACCCCGACCCGCGATGACGCCGAGCCGGAAATTAACGAGCAACTAATCGTAGAATACTACTCACGCTAAGGGAGGACGCTAAACAATGTCAAAAATGATTCACACGCCCGGTCTCGTAGCAGTTGACGACCACAGTGCCACCAGCAGCACCTTCGTCATCGAACCGCTGCACAGCGGCTACGGTATGACCTTGGGCAACTCATTGCGCCGCGTGCTTCTTTCGAGCATTGCCGGCAGCAGCATTACCAGCTTTAAGATCGAAGGCGTCACTCACGAATTCACCACCGTAAAGGGTGTTAAGGAAGACGTCGTCGACATCATGCTCAACCTGAAGGGCGTACGGTTCCGCGTATACGGCGACGAGCCGCAGCAGATCCGTATCGTCAAGCAGGGCAAGGGCGTCGTTACCGCAAAAGACATTCAGGTCAATGCAGACGTTGAAGTCGTTAACCCCGACCACGTTATCGCTACGCTCGATGACGATAAAGCCAAACTGGTCGTCGACCTGGTGGTCGAAGTCGGCCGCGGCTACCGCACCATCGAGGAAGGCGCCGCCAAGAAAGCCAGCGACTACATCGCTGTCGACGCTGTCTTCACGCCGATCCTGCGCGTCCGCTACAAGGTTGAGAACACCCGTGTCGGCCAAATGACCGACCTCGACAAGCTGCTTATTACCATCGACACCGACGGTTCGATCAGCCCACGCGACGCCTTTGAAGAAGCAGCCGCCATTTTGGTCAACCCC
>CBFGXJ010000011.1:0-38726 GCA_965652795.1 uncultured bacterium | reverse complement strand
TACGAAGTCGAGATGTACCTTGGTCGTACCAGTACTACCGGCGACGAAGAAGGGGCGGACCTGGAGGCGGCGCGCTCGGGTCGGCCTTTTGGCCGGCGCCGGCGTCTGAGGCTGCAGCCGGTTGGTCATCGTGCTTTACCGTCAATTCGCCGGCGGCGTCATCGTCACCGGGGACTGGCACAATCTCAATACCGCTGGCTCCTTTGATCGGGCTGGTCGGGTCGGAAACCGAGGTATGTGCCGCGTCAGGAGCGGCCGCAGGCAGCGGGCCGGCATCGGCGGCCATGGCGCTGATGGCGCGCTCAACTGCGCTGCGGGCATCGTCTATGGTCGGAGAATCTGGCAACTGCTCGGTTTTAGCGTTGACGGCCGACTCGTCAGCCGCCGGGGTATCGGGAGCCGGTGTGATCGGCAGACTGGCCGGAGCCGCATTAGCTGGTTCTGGCGTAGCTACCCCGCTGGCCGAGGCATCCAGAATATCTTTGATAGCAGCTGTCTGCGCGTCCGAAGCAGCGGCGTGGTCAGCAGTTTCGGCGTGGTGGCCTTTGGTCTCGGACGCCTTGCGGGCGGGGTCGCTGTCGAGCGGCTCATACGGTGTAATGGCGCTCAAATGGGGGCTATTGACATCTTTTTCAATTTGGCTGAGTGTTTGCTCGCCGTGAGCCGGTTTGTCGGCGGACTCGGTTGGATTCGTATCGGCAGAGTGAGCGCCGTTGTGGGGCGCGGCGGCTACTGGAGACGCCTGGTCGGTGTCGACTTCAGATTCACCCTCAAGCGGCGGCAAGTCGCGCCCCTTGGCAGGCGCAGATGTGCCCTCTTCCGACGGAGGCATTATAGTGGGTGCGATCGAGTGTTCGTTAGCTGTCGTATTCTCTTTGATGAGCGGTTGGCGTTCAAGCAACGGCATGCCGGCTTCGTCCTCACCGCGGGTTACGAAACCATCAGGCATAACCGTAGCGGACATCGGCGAATCCGTCGGCACGCCTAGCAGCGTGCGGCTGTCGCCATCAGCGGTGTGGTTCGGGCCGCCCAGGTACGGACGGTCACTCTTATGGAACTCTTCGTGCTTCGGCTCAGGTAACAGGTCTGCATCCGGTAGCGGCGCAAAGGTGTCACCCGGCTTGCCGGCTTCATCCGTCGGCGTAGCATCGGCTGCTTCATCGATCCGGGCTTCATCCGAAGACTCGGCATGGTCGGCAGTGGTGTCCGGGGCCGGCTCGGGGCGGTGCTCGGTCCGGTAATCCGGCGTTTCAGGCTCAGGTTCCGGGCGGACGTCCGGCGTGACATGCGATTCTTTTGGCTCATCGGCATGGTCCTCACTCTTGTGCTCCGGCTCTTCCTCGGGCGGTTGCCAAGGTGTCACGTGGCGGGGCAAGTCTTCCGGCTCGGTCATGTGCGTGTCGGGTGTGTCTGGTTCTGGTTCAGGTTCGGGTTCGGGGCTCGCGCTGGGCGCGGGCATGACCGGAGCGCCGAATGACGGCAAAGAAGTGGTGGTATACGGCGACGGCGCATCAGGGTGATCCAGGGCCGCGAACATATCGGGCAAAGGAGCGTTCGGATCGATGTCAGGAAGCGTTTGACCGGCTTGAGGCTGCGGCCCTTCCGGGGAAGGCCCTTCCTGGGGCGAAGCTTCAGCGGCCGGCTCTGCCGGCTGGCCGGCTTCGTCACGCGGCTCGCCCGGCTCGTGACCGATCTCAAGCGTGCCGTCATCGCCATGCTTGGGCATGGGCACGGGCTCGTCGTGCTCGGCTACGTCCTCGTGTGCCAACGGCGGCTCGGGCGGCGGCGGAGCCGGCTCTTCCAGTTTGGTCGCCACTAATTGCTGGTTGGCGCCGGCCGACATCAGTTCGGCGGCAATGCTCATGGTTTGCGGCGTGGTCTGCGCGTTGCTGAAGCGGTCGGTTTCCGCCACGATACCGGTCAGAAACGAGGTTGCAATCTGTCCGTCGATCAGTTTTTTGTCGATGGCAATGACAAGCTGCGTCACCAGCTCGCTCAAGCTGCTGGCGCCCGGGTCGAGCCAGTTGATCATACCCAGTTCTTCACCTGGGTGCATGTTGATCATCAGCACTTTGGCATCGTGCAGAATACGGCCGTGGGCAGTAATCGCCTGGTCGAGCTCTGCCTGCGCCAACACGCCGATCGCTACGACGACGTCAACGTTGAAGTCGCCCTGGCTGTACTCAAGGTCTTTCTCACTGATCGACGTCTTATACGGGGTAATAAAAATTTTGACGACGTCATCTTCGAGCTTGTAGCGCAGCTTGTCAGCCTTTGAGCGGTCCAGCGCGATGATGAAATCGCGCAACGAGTCGGTGTTCTTCTCAAGCGTTTTTTCGGGCTGCAAGAACTCAATCGTCGATGGCACTGCCCCGCTGAAGACGGCCGTGGCATGCTTGCCGAGCTTATTCAAGGCGAGCGTCAGGCCGATACATGCCGCCAACTGGTCGACCGACGGATTAGCGCTCACGGTAACGAGCACGTTGTTTGCTTCTTTTATGGCGGCCGCGACTGATTGTTTTTGATTGTCCATGTTTTTATTTTTAAACCCTATCAATGGCAGCGTAGCACACATATTGGATATTGTCGAGAAATAAATATAAGCGCGTTCCTGAATAGCGCCGGTACTCTTAAAATTTGCAAAGAGTGATCTGTTATTTTATAGTTACACTCATGGCTATTCACTTCGAGCGTGTTACTTCAGATACCGACCGTCCGCAACCGGTAGACCTACTTATCCGAGCCGACAACTTGCCAGAGACGATTGGCGTCGGCACATACCAGCCGGACACGGCTGCATCATCAATACAACAAGCTGCCAACCACTTCAAGTACTGCGGCCGCGTACTGGTGGCGGCGGCTTTGGTCGACGCGGCCGCCAATGGCGAACCCATGCTGGCTCATACGGACGAGGATATACGATTACTCCTTGCTGACCCCGATGCGGTATATGCGCCTGTGACCGGCACGTACATGACGTTCGACCGAGTGCCGGAAATCATTCAAAGCGGCTTGCATTTCATAGGCCAGGAAGAGCTTACTGACCCCGATGCAGCCCGACCGTACATCGCCTTGGCCGGCAGCCGGCTGGCCGCCCTGGGGCACACTCTGAAGCAATTCGACGAGCGGTTCGGCAGCGGCCCGCAAGACCCTCCCTTCCCTTACGACCTCACCGTACCCAACGACGAACAGCCGGTGACATGGTATGACTGGCACTCTAATCCGCAGTCTTGCGATGCTATTGGCATGCATATTGACCAGTCACAAACGGCAGCAGGTCTTACTACAAGGGCAGCGTTCCGGGTAGCGTTACCTGATTTGAGCCGTTCCGAGCATGTCATGATCGACGTCAATTCCCCCCCTACCGAGCCCGGAGCGACACTGGCCATGCGCTACCGCTGGAAGCGCGATGCAGCGGATGACGGCCTGAGCCGAAGCCATTTGCCGTTAGCCGTGCTCAGCTCAAGCAACCAACTGGAGAGCCTCATGGTGGCTATGCACGCCATGGCGCACCGCGGCCAGCCGCCGCAAGCATAGCGCCCCAAGACGGGCTGCCTGCCGCCAGTCTGCTTGAGAAATTGCACATCATAAGAGGCGGGCCCTTTACAAACACCCCTACTTTACGGTATATTTTATGACGACAATGTAACAACAAAGGTTCTATAAAATGCCTATCATCAAATCTGCCAAAAAGCGTGTAAAAACAGCCGCCAAAGCCGCTGTGCGCAACAGCAAGACCAAGCGCACGCTGAAGGGCGCCTTGAAGGCCTTCCACAAAGCCATCACCGGTGGCAAAAAGGAAGCCAAAGAGCTGCAGAGCAAAGCCCAAAGCGCGCTCGACACCGCCACTAAGAAGGGCGTCATGCACAAGAACAAAGCCGCTCGCAAAAAGAGCCAGCTCGCCCGGGCTGCCAAGGCCGCTGCCGGTGCCAAGCCTGCCGCTGCTAAAAAAGCCGCTCCAAAGAAAGCCGCTGCCCCTAAAGCCGCCGCTAAAAAGACCGTTGCCAAAAAGCCGGCCGCCAAGAAAAAGTAACCTGCGGAACCGATCCGTATGCGCCTTAGAGCCGTCACGCTGAAAAACGCGTGGCGGCTTTTACTTTTTGCCGCTCACACACCTACGCCGACTGCGACAGCCGCAGCAGATACAGTTGCAAAGCTTCGTCGGCGTCGATAGCGCTGCGCTTCAGCTGCAGGTCAAGCTGCAATAAGTCTTGCATCAGCCGTTTGAGCCGCGGCAACGGCAACCGACGGGCCAACGCGGCTGATTTACGCACCACGAAGGGATGCAGCTTGGCGGCCTTGGCAATCTCGTCGGCCGGGCGCGGCTGGCCGCTGGCAACCACCGCCAGCACGTGCAACTGCCAGGCCAGCATGGCGATGATCTCTTGCGGCTCAACCCTCAGGGCCCGCTGCTCGTTGTACAGTGCAAAGGCCCGCTCGGTTTTACCGGCGAAGGCAGCTTCTAAGAGGTCAAAGACCGTACTCTGCGGCAACGGCTCCGTCAACAGCTCGACGCTGCGCCGCGTAATAGCCGGGTCGTAGGCCAGCAGCTTGTCGAGCTCCTGCTTGAGCCCGAATTGGTTCGGACCATTGCGGTCAACCAGCAACCGGGCATCGGCCGGCGCTAGCGTGCCACCTTGGCTGCGGGCGTACTCCGATGCCCAGCGGGCCAGCCCATGAGCGTCCAGCACGGCAAAATCCTGGAAGTCGGTCTGCTTTTTGAGGGTTTTGTAGTAGCTGAGGCGCTTGTCGAGCTTGGGCTCGTGGATGATCAGGTCGGTGGTATCGGCGATATCCGCCAGCACGGCCGCGATGTCTTCCACGAAAGCTTTCTGGCGCGAGGGCGTATGCAGCACCACAAGCTTGCGGGCTGAAAGGAACGGCAGCGAGGCCACGGCGCCGCGCATGGCAGCCGCATCGGCTTCTTCGCCGTCGAAGCGCTCCACAGCCATGTCGCTGTGCTCAGCGATAAAAGCCGCCAGCAGCGCTGCAAGCGCCTGGGCCCGCAACAGGTCGTTGGCTCCGGTAAGCGTGATGATCATCTTAGTATGATAGCATCCGCCGCCAGCTAAAACAGATCGTTTTGCCGCGCGCAAGCCCTAGGACCCTAGGGCAATTGCTGGCACTGCGGGCAGGTATGCGTGCCCCGGCCGGCAACGCGCGACTTCTGAATGGCTGTGCCGCAGCGCGGACACGGCTTGCCTTCGCGGCGAAAGACGTTGGCAAAGCTCATGTAGCTGCCCTTCTTGCCCTCGGCGTCGACATAGGTGTGGTTCGACGAGCCGCCCTTAGCGATGCTCAGCACCAGCACCTCGCGTAGTTTGGCATACAACAGCTTGAGCTTGGCCGGCGACACATCTGCCACGCGGGTCGCGGGGTGTATCTTGGCGCCCCACAGGCTTTCGTCGGCATAAATATTACCGACGCCAGCCACCACGGTCTGGTCGAGCAGCGCCGCCTTGATGCTGGTGCGCGCCCGCCGCTTGAAGCGCTCCCTGAACGCCTCGGCCGTGAAGTCGTCGGCCAGCGGCTCGGGCCCAACTTTTTTGAAGAAATCCAGTTCCATGACCTCCAGCGTCGGCATCAGCCGCACCCAGCCGAACTTGCGCTGGTCGTTAAAGAACAATTTTGTGCCGTCCGTGAACTCAAAATATACCCGCGTCGAGCGGTCGGGCAGCTCACCTACCAGGCTGTGGTTGGGGTGGCCGGCGCCAAAATTCTCAGCCGGGCTGCGAAACACCAGCTGGCCGGTCATTTTGAGATGTACGATCAGGCTGTACTTGCTGTCCAGGCCGATAATGAGCACTTTGGCGCGGCGGTCAACGGTAGTTATGGCGGCACCCACCAGGAACGAGCCGACATCGCTTTCGGCATTCGGGAAGCTCTTCGGGTTATCGTGCCACACCCGCGCCACTACCCTGCCCGGCAAGAGGCGGGCCAGACCAAGGCGAACAGTTTCGACTTCGGGTAATTCAGGCATACAGCTATTTTACCGGTATGACAAAGCGAACACCAGCATCCGGGCGGCGCTGCGGACCGGGCGGCCCGGCAATTTGTTCAGCAGGTTGGCAAGCGGTAAGACGGCGGGCGCGAACCGGGTACGCCGGACGGTGCTCGCAAAGGGCGCCCTGCTAGTAGGTTTGAGCCGGACCGGCGGCTGCGGAAACATGTCGCGCAGGGCCAGCGCGGCAGCCGGATCACGGACGGCTGCCCGCTCCAGCGCTGCCCGCACCAGTGAGGCTTCATCCCGGGTAAGTGGAGCCGATGCACTCCTGGCTTGCTGCCAGCGGTCTGCTTCAGCCGATTGTTCAGCCAGCAATACTTCGGCAGCTTGACAGGCACGGGCCAGATTACCGCCAAAGCCGTGATATTCCGGTGCTTCGGGCTCATTGGGCACGAACGCGCCGGTCGGTACTTCGGCAGCTTCTTGGCGGCAGTGGCGCATAGCCGCCCCCAAAGCATCCGGCCGTTCGATGCACCACTTCAAGGCAGCAGCCGGCGAAAGCCGCACCGGCGGCGACGGCTGAGCCCGCAACAAGGCCAGATCCAGGCGGCGGGCGGCAACGTCCAGCACCTCGCCCCGGCCCCTCGTATCTTCCGCTAAACCAGCAACAGCCCGGTAAACCGTAATGGCATGTGCCGCTTCGTAATTGACCCCGCCCCCATTGACGCCGTCCTCACCGGCCCCGAATCGCTGGGCGGGCACTTCGAGGATTTGAGCGCTAGGTACTTCGGCTGTCATAACATCGTACGTTACTTGTAAGTAAGAATAAGCATAAAAGGCCGGCCTGTCAAATCCGGCGCCCGCCCGGTATAGTAGAGGCATGGACAGCCTGCAGGATTTACTCAACCAATACCGGCCCGAACAACCACCTGAGATCGCTTTGATCAAAGGTTACATCGCAGAGCAATTTCAGGCCTCAGCCAGCATCGTCGTCGGCGACAGCGCCATCATCATCACGGTGAAGAGCGCTGCCCTGGCCAACGCGCTGCGCCTGCGCACAACCGCGCTGAAGGCCGCCTGTGAGACCGAGAAGCGGCTTGTCTTCCGCATCGGTTAGATTAGTGTGTTACCCGTTGCGCTTGCAGCCAGCTTTCCGTCCTTAACCCGGTACTATCGATGCTCTTTTGACCACACTTTTGTACTGGCAGTCCCGCTTATGCTTCTGTACAATAGCGAACATGTCAGTATCACCAGAAAACCTCAATCTTATTCTTCCGCCTAATCATGCGGGCTTGATCCCGCTGCCCAGGGATTACGATCAACGTTTAACCGGCCGGCCCCGCCTAGCGCCTACCGATGTGTACCGAGTACACGCCAACGGCGAAGTCGTAGATGCTCTGGGCATGGTGGCCGGCATTGCAGGCGCTATGCTGGTTGGTACCATCCACGACACCGTTGTAGGCCGAAAAGGCACCGGTGGGCGTCTCTTCAAGCATGCCCAACAGATTATGAGCAGCGTGGACGGCGCTACTCATGATACGCATACAAGCCAGGAATGGGCGGCACGAACGTGGGTTATTCACCGCGGCGTAGGCGCTACAGCCGAGGAAGACCGATACATGGGCATGGTACATGCCCTCACCGCCATAACACTTATGAATGCCCGCGAAGGCGCCTATGGAGTATTGGACGAGCGCGATACTGAGAACTACGCTGCCAGTTCGGCAACGATAGGCCGTCTGTTTACACCCCGGCCCGCCGATACCGATGAAGGTATGAATTACGACTTCGACCAGGTAATGGAGGAAATCGTATACGAAAGCCACGCTGATAGCGAGCCACGGGATGGGCGATCATCGTTCGGCCAGCGCGTCGATCATGTGAAGGAGCTGCTTGATCTTGATCTGCCGGTTGCGCGGGGTAAAGAAATCCGCCTCCGCATGGTTGCGCCGGCCATAATCGCAGCTTTTGGCGACCGCTACGCCAGCCTGGTAGCTAGGGTGCTAGGTGTTGAGAATTTCAATTACAATAACGGGCTGGCTCTCCTGCATCAGATCGGCGAGGCTACGCCCCGTGGTACCGTAGGCGCTTGGTCGAGTAAGGCCGCTCAAATGGCAGATGCGGCAGCCCACCCTGGCATGCCGGCAACGCAAGCCCTGACCAGCGAAACGCCTCGACCGACCGGTGATGTGCAGCCGCGGCACGCGCGGCGCGAGAACGACTAGATCTTCAACCCGGAAATAGTCTTTGAGAAATCAGGAATCTGACGTTCAAAGAGGTCTTCGACGGTTTCGCGGTTACCTTTGAAGGTACCAATGCCGCAGGTAGAGCTCCAGTAGCGCTTATCGCCCTGCGGGCTGTCTTGGATGCTGTAGATGAAGCGGCGGCCGCTGGCACACTGGCCGCGTTCGTCGGCAATGGCTGATTCGTCGTCGCCCTTGGCAAAGCCGGCTTGGTCGAGCGCACGCAGGAAGGTAGCGTAAGCCGCGTTGTTGTTGGCATATGTTTTCGTGGTAATCACGCTGTTTTGGTAGCCCTGGTAGGTTTCGATCTTAGCCAGGTGGCGGTCTATGCTGATCCGATAGCCGAAGTGGTTTTGGTCGGCGCTTACCTTGCCGTCAACGGTCAGTTCGACGGTCATCGAGCTGTTGGCGTGATCGCCCAAGACCAGCTGATCCTTCGGCGCGCTCTTGCCGCTAAAGCCGCGAAGCACCAAGATAAAGACCAGAATTACTAGTCCGACGGTAGCCAAGAATCCGAAAAAGTATTTCATGCTTCCTTACACTTCCACGTTTACGGATATATAATAGCATATCAAGCGTAATTTTGCAATATCCATAACCGGAACGGCAGGTTGGCACTACAAGGGGAAGCCGTCCGCCGAACTGCCCCGATTACCATATGCGGCGTGAAGTAGCAGGTCAGGCGTTGCTATTCTAACCCTACAACGGGAAGCCCGGTACCCACTCGCGCAGGTTGGTCTGGGCGCGCAGGAATGCCGGGTGCGTGGTGCGTTCCTCGCTGAGGTAGCGGACGAAGCGGGCCAGGTCGTTCATGATGGCCCAAACGCGGATATTTTCGAATGAGATGGTCCGGCCGGTGCGCTGACAGTAGCGGTCGAGAGCGGCGTGCAGTACCAGGTCGCCCATGCGGTAGAGGCCGCGCATTTCTTCTTCGGCCGAGCCGACGTTGGCGTCGCCGAAGTCTAAAATAGCGCTGATCGAGGCTCCGGTGAAAAGAATGTTGGCAGGATGCAGGTCGTCGTGGATCGCATAGCTGTTTTGCTCGCCCTTCACCAAGTTCTGCCAGGTCGCGTAATATTCTTTGACGACTGGCTCCAGCTTGTCGTTTGGCAAAGGCGCATCCTCAAACAAACGCTTGAAGTATTCCGGCCAGGGTTCTTCCATGCCCACCAGCCCGGCTTGCTGGCGCAAGGCAGCCAGCTGCGGGCCGGAGATTGCCTCGGTAAATTCCACCATGAAGTCACCGATCGAGCGGCCGATGACGCGCTGCTCGTCCTCGCTGAGAGCCTCTATCTGCTGCTGGGTAAGATGAACGCCCTCACGATAGGTGGTAATGGCGTAGAGCGGCGACGCCGAAATGTGTACCACCTCCGGCGTGGGCAACGAGTGTATCTTGCCCTTGATGTACTGCAGCAGCGCCAACTCGAAGTGGAGCCGCCTAGCGGCCTGGTTATTACGCGGAAAACGGAATACCTGCCGTTTATTAACGCATACCACCAGATTATCGTGGCCGTGGTCTATGTAGGTGATTTCTTCGAGCTCCGGCTCGTGCTGGCGGATGATGCGCTCCAGCGCGGCGCGGTCGGCAATGAGTTGTGCTGCTTCCATATTGTTTTAGTATACAGCCTATATACCGGAATGCAGCCCCATTTGGACTGCACCTCGTCATAAAACTGCTTGTGATGCAAATCACAGTATTCTATACCCCGGCCCTGTACGATGGTAGCACTATGGGTAAACACGAATCATTCCCCTCTGGCGACGAGTCGGCGGAGGGCATTCCACGCTCAACAATATCAGCGCTGCGGGCGCTTTTTGGCGTATGGCAAGGCCAGCAGAATGTCTTGAAGCGCACAAAAATCCTGGACACTGCACACGAGCTAGCTACCGTACACGGCGGTATCGTCGACTCCCGTTTTACGCATGTGTACCTCGATACGCAGCCGGAGAAAATGCCCACCGGCGACCCGGAACTGCCTCAAGGCCTCATCGCCTTCAACGGCCTGATGGTAACCGTGCTGAGCCCGCTGTCAGTCAGCCCAAAGGGGACTCTGGTTACCAGCCGGCGGCAAGTCGCCGTCCCCATTGGCATGTATTTTGAGGCCACTGCCGACGCTGGCCGTTCGCCGCGCTTGGCCGGCTTTTCCGCGCCGCACACATCGATGTTGCCCTTCGCTATAGAAGCTGGCGCCGTTGTGCACAGTCTAGCAACAGAGGTCTACGCTTTTGACCGGCTGATGGGCGGCTCGCCATTGCTTACCAACACGCTGCAGCTTCCCTCCAAACACATGAGCACCGTCTACAACTTCGGCAACACGGCCCGACCGGAGCGGCCGGCGGCGTAAGCTGCTACATGGCGGCGGCTTTATCTAAAAAAGCCTGAAATGCCCGTTGTTCGGCGTCCAATAATTCGTATTGTTTATAGTCGGCCGGGTTGATCCACTCAGCCTGGTCGTGCTCCAGGCCGGTCTGCACCGGCGGTACCTGCCCGCGCAAACGGCACAGCATATACATACCGATAATTTGCAGGGTCGTGCCCCCTATAATCGGGTGCCATTCATCTACATGGAGAGGCCGCAGGACTTCTATACCGCTGAGGCCGGTTTCTTCGAGCACTTCCCGGTGGAGACCGTCCAAAAACGCTTCGTCCGGTTCAAGCTTACCGCCCGGCAGATGGTACTTGCCGGGCTGCGTCCCCGTAATATGATCCGGGTGTTCGCGCAAGATCAACACTTGGCCGTCGTCGTTCAAAATAAATGCTTTAGCGGCAACGCGCAGCTGCATGGCTAGTCCAGCGTATCCCAGCCGGAAAACATCATGCTTATCAGGACATGTGGAATGATCTGAGCTACGATTAACAGCACCACGCCGATCACGCAGGCGACCGTATCGGTCTTGATCTTACGCAGGGCGTAGCGCGCAGCCACGAAGGAAGCCGCCCCGGCCCCAAGCGCCAGTATCACCAAAAACGGCAACAGCGCGAAGAGCAGCCAGCCCCATCCCAGCCACGGCAGCGCCGCGCACATAGCAAAGATGCCGGTGCCAAGGACAGCATGCGCAAGCGGCCGCTTGATCTTGCCGGTGCGCAGCAGCCACACAGCCAGACCGGTCACAACCGCCAGGCAAAGCAGCCGCGTACCATACACAAGTACCGTCAGATTGAGTGAATTGAGCGACTCGGTGCCGTACAACGAGGTATGCTCGATGAGGGCCATCAGAAGCATCCGCTGGAAGATTATCAGCGCAGCCGCCACAAACAACCCCACC
Source organism: uncultured bacterium (assembly GCA_965652795.1). GTDB lineage: Bacteria > Patescibacteriota > Saccharimonadia > Saccharimonadales > UBA4665 > CBFGXJ01. The sequence continues at coordinate 27,272 of CBFGXJ010000011.1, read as the reverse complement.
AGCATGTAGGGTGCATTATTGCGCAGAAAGGCAGTGAGCGTAGTAAGCAGTGTAGATGGTGGTTGCTTCATGCTGTTATTATGCCAAATTTTTGCTTGGCTGGACAGCATGCCCTAACAATAACGGCTGTAGCTAGGGCACCAAACCCATGCGCCTGTAAGCAGCGACTTCATTTGGCGTAGGGGTGGTCTGCCCGGCCGCGTACACTTCTGTAAAAGCTTGTGCGGCATACGCAGTTACGGCATTGTCGGTTGCCAGGGATTGCGGCTCCTTCAGTCCTTTGGTTACATGGTGCCTATATATGATTACCGAGGATGCCGCAGCTTGCGGCGAGGTTGCTTTCTGCACCAATGATAAAACAGAATCATAATTCGCGTCGGGGTGAACCGTGCCACTCAGCTCCAAGATCGACCGGCTAATGCCGTAAGCGTAGCGCTCGGTCAAGACGCTTTGTTCGGTCATTTTCTCGCTGTCAAGATCGCTGTACGGCAGCCCCGTCTCTTCTTCAAATTGCCTGGCGTAGCGGATGTGCCCTAGCTCATGCGCAACGGCCGCAGCCTGTGTGTATGGAGCAATCTCCTCGAGGCGGGGGCCTATCATAAGCAGCTCCGCATGCCGGCTGGGTCCGCACATATGACCGGCGGCGCATTCAAAGGAAAGAGGGTTCGGCAGGATTGCATCGGTGATTCTACTCAGTCTGCTGTCGCTGACCGGCTTGCCGGCTGTTTGGTTGAGGTACCGCAAAATATTAGGTACTGTTTTCTCGTTCGGGAGCATCACATACACGCCTATAGCGTCGACCGGCGCTGGCTGTGCCGGCGCGACTAAACGTCCCAGATGTCGCTCTACTATAAAAGTGTCGTCAAGGAGGGGGCTTAACTCTTGACCGAAGTCGTCTAAGGATCTTTGCGCAGGCACATGCGCCAAAACCTCTTGAGTCGTCGCTCTCAGGCGATGAAACGTCTCAGCACGAGCTGACATAATAGATATTACTCTACAATTATTATCTTAAAAAGTCAAGAGCAGCAGTCTGGCCCCTCTGTACCGGCAAGAAACGCTTACCTGTTTGCTCAGACAAAGCGGTACTAACAGATATGTTTGACAAACTAAAAAATAATTACTATTGTTACGTTATGAATGAACGCTTCCGCCCCGAACTACCCGAAACTAACTGGCAAAAACTGCGCCGCGTCTTAGGCATTGGCGCTGCCGTACTTACGGTAAGCGCAGTCGCAAACGGATTTATCCAAACCGAGCTTGGCCAAGACCCGTGCGCCAGCGACGTTGCCAACCCTTTAAGCTGGATAGGCGCACCCGCCTGCGAAGCCACGCGCGATGTAACCGGCTGGCCGCCGAAGCCCTAGGCAACCACCGATACTGGCATGGATAAAAGAGTATTGAGCGAGCTGTGGACCGAAACACGCAAGGACCTGCAAAGACCAGGATTTGTATACAGCGCTATCATCGGAGCAATCGTCCTAGCCGGCCCTATCGACGCTTACCAGCGCGCCCAAGAAGGACTCGACCCCTGCCTGCCGATCGCCGGCTCGCCGCTGTCGGAGCTGACCGCGAAGAGCTGCATGGCACTACGCGAGGTTACGGGGCGGCCGGCCGCGCCTTAAGGTGATTGTCGCGGGCAGTTATCTCGAAGCACCCGCTTATTTATACACCTCACGCCGGTGAGCCACGCGAACAATTAAAATTATCAGCTCACCATCATCGATCCGGTAAATCACCCTGTAATCCCCCACCCGTAAGCGCCTATCATCACTGTTTACTAACGCTCTTGATGCACTTGGTCGAGGGTCAGTTTGAAGCATCTGAATACGCGCCATAAGACGCGTTTTAGTCTGCGGATTTAGCTTTTCGAGCGTCTTTTTCGCGCTCTTTCTTAACGTGAGTTTGTATTTCATCCAGTGAAAGTCCTAGTGCCTTTGCCACTTCCTCAAATGAGTACGCCGGTTCGCCTTCGGTAGCTTTGACCGCTTCTATATCCGACATGTCCTCTAAGTAATCAAGCAGCTTTTCCTCAACAATCGAGGAAAGGCTGCGCCGCTCACGCAGCGCGTAGAACTGTACCGCACGTTTCACCCGCGGGTCAAGGTATAATGTGGTTTTTTCGTTGGCGGACTTCATACTGCCATTATAGCGTCTTGACGTCATAACGTCAAGTATTGCTTTTTTGTTCGTAAGGTCAGAGAATGTGTTTGTGGAAGAAATTAAAAATATAACTAATTTATTGCCTGCCGAAGCATGGGCAACTTATATCATTGGTTTACTTACTATTGCTGCAGGTTTGTTTGGCGCTCGTTATGCTTTACTGCTAAATAAGAAGAATGCCGTATTTCAGCAGATGTCTGATAAATTAGCCGATGCACGCAATAAATTATCTACACTGAACTCCAGTAAGAACGCTTATATTGATGAATTAGCACGCGTCGCTAATCAGTTTACCCAGAACCCACCCGACTTTACTAAAACAGAATCATATGACAGTCTACTCAAAGAACTTGACAAGGTTCACGATGTAGGCATTGAACATATTCGATCGTTGTACGGTCCCCAAGAAGCCCTTCTAGAAATAATTAAAGACATTGAGAAAAGTACTCTCCTAAAAGGCAAGACTAAGAAAAAAGCCAGGATTCTTTTTTACGAAGTTGATGATCACTTTAAACTCGTAAACACCGCAAACCAAGTTCTTAATAGCTTTCAAGTAATACCTACGACCGAAGCAGGAATTACAATAACTCCTCAGATTTTTAATAATTTTGTCGACTTATTAAATCTTCTTTATGAACGGCATGATGAATTCATGGGATTCTTAAATGACCTTGAAGTAGCTATTCATAATGATTTGGTATCAAGGGTTTACGGCAAGGCACAAATGTCAGATCAAGCTAAACTACATCTGGGCGATGGAGGTTTGCAGGACAGTCGCCAACATAAACCACTACTATAACTCGCCCCAGTTTTGGCCCACCGAGGTATCGACTTTGAGCTTTATGCCCAGCTTGGGATAAATATTCTCCATTGTTTCCTTGAGCAGCGCAGCCACCTTCTCGGCGTTCGCCGCCGGGCATTCCACCATGATACTGTCGTGGATTTGCAGGATTTGTTCGCCCAGGCCGGATTCGTCCAAAAGCTTTTCTACCTTTAGCATGGCCAGCTTCATCAGGTCGGCTTCGGTGCCCTGGATGGGCATGTTGGCGGCGGCGCGTTTGGCGCCTTCGCGCACCATGTAGTTGCTGGATTTGAGGTCGGGCGTGGGGCGGCGGCGGCCGAAGAGGGTCTCGACGTAACCTGTCTCCAGGGCGTCTTCCAGCGTTTTGTCGATGTAACGGCGGACCGGCGCGCGCAGCTCGAAATATTTGTCGATGAATTGCTTGGCTTCGACCAGGTTCATACCGGTTGCCACGCTCAGCCCATGCGGGCTCATGCCGTAGAGCACGCCGAAGTTGACGGTTTTAGCGTGGCGGCGCATGTCTTTGGTAACGTCCGAGAGCTGCACGCCGTAGACCTGCGCAGCCGTCGCCAGGTGGATGTCGATGTCTTTGTTGAAGTCCTCGATCATCTGCTTGTCGCCGGCTAGGACGGCGGCTAGGCGCAGCTCGAACTGGCTGTAGTCGGCGCTGACGAAAACGTTGCCCTTAGCCGGGCGGAAGGCGGTGCGGATGGCCTGACCCAGCTCGGTGCGGGTTGGGATGTTCTGAAGGTTTGGATCTTTGGAGCTGAGTCGGCCGGTGGCGGCAACGTCCAGACCGAAGGTGGTGTGCAACCGGCCTTCGTGGTCGGCCAGCTTGGGCAGCGCATCGATGTAGGTGCTCTTTAATTTCGTGTATTCGCGGTATTCGGTAATCAGATTGATGATGGGGTGCAGCGGCCGCAGCTTGTCCAGCTCGCTGGCGCCGGTTGAGTACCCGGTTTTACCCTTCTTCACGCCAGTCGTCGGCAGGTTGAGCTTGTCGAACAAAATCATGGCTAGCTGCGCCGGGGAGCCTATGTTAAACTCCTGGCCGGCGTGGTCGTAAATATCGTGTTCGAGCTGCTTGATTTTTTGCTCGAAGCGCTGGCTCATCTCGTTCAGGTACGAACTGTCGAGCAAAATGCCGCGGTGTTCGATGCATGCTAGCAGGTGCACCATCGGGAACTCGATTTCGCGGGCCAGCTTGGCAACTTTCGGCATTTTGGCCAGCACGCCGACTTGGTCGTGGTACAGCGACCAAATGGCGGCGACGGTTTTGCCTATGTCGTCCGGTGCGATGGTTTGGCCCATCAGGTCGGAGAGCTCTCGTGAGCGGCCGAGGGAGTCGATCAGAAAAGCAGCGATGCGGGTGTCGTGGGCGACATCGCCAGGCCAGTCCAGCCCTTGGGCCAGTAGTGCCCGAAACAAAGACTTGACGTCGTGGCCCACTACCGGCCCACCGGTGAGAGTTTTCAACGTGTTGGCGTCGAGGTCTTCGACCGGGATTACGGCTACATGCTCGGGGTCGCGGCTGGCCCACAGCTCGGTGGCTTCGGGGTTGAGGGCGATAACGCGCGGTTGGTCATCCATAAAGTCCAGAGCTGTGAAGGCTCCTACTTCGGCGGGGACGATTTCCTCGGCAGCAGACTCCGCCGCGGCGATCTGCTCGGCCGACAATACGGCCTCGACTTTGTTCAGCAAAGCCTTGAACTCCAGTTTGCGCAAAGTCGCTACGAACTCCGGCGGCACGGTGGCGTCCAAGCGGGCTTTGTCCAAATCGATCTCGATGTCGGCATCACACATCAGCGTCACCAGCTTCTTGGACAGGTATGCCATGTCGCGGTCTTTCTCGAGTTTGGCCTTCAGTACTGGCTTGAGCTCATCCAAGTGCTCATACACGCCGTCCAAAGTGCCGTACTTGGCGATCAGCTCGATGGCGGTTTTCTCGCCGACGCCGCCGACGCCAGGAATGTTGTCGGACGTGTCACCTTTCAATGCCTTGGTGTCGATCCACTGGTGGGCGTCGATGCCGTATTTTTCTTTGAAGGATGCCTCGTTAAACAATTCAATGTTACTGAGGCCCTTCTTTAAGGTGTAAATATGGGTGTGCGAGTTGACCAGCTGCAAGACATCGAGGTCGGAGGTGATCAGGTAGCTCTCGATCCCCTTCTCGCCGGCCTGGCGGGCGAAGGCACCCATGATGTCGTCGGCCTCCAGATCGTCGGCTTCGTAAAGCGGCCAGTGCAGCGACTGCAAAAGCTCTAGCAAGACCGGGATTTGCTCATAAAAATCCGGTGGCGGCGGTTTGCGGTTGGCTTTGTACGCCGGGTAAATCGCCCGACGCGAGCGGATGTTGGTTTTGGACTTGTCCCAGGCGACCACTACGTAGTCTGGCTCAAGCCGCTTCACAACTTCCAGCGCCAGCACGGCAAAGCCGTAGACGCCACCGGTTGGCGTACCGTCTTTAGTAGATAAGTTCGGCATGGCATAATAGCCACGGTAAAAAACGGACTTGCCGTCGATAATCACTAGTCGCTCACTCATGCTACCAGTATACGCTACGCGTGCTTCAGAGAATATGGTCGAGTGGCCGAGACGGCGTCGGGTCAATGTAAGGTATGGCCTTGATTTCAGGATCGGTAGCGGCAAACAGGGTGGATAGCCGGGGGAAGACGTTACGGCCTCCGTGGCTGATCTGCCATTCCCGCGTTTTGCTCGGGTCGCCATGCATAGCGGACAAAATTTGGATGCCGTACTGCATGAGCCGACCGGCCGGCATATTGTACTTCTCTTCCATCAGGCCAGCCATAGCATAGGCATACGGCCGCATCGGCACTTTTACTGGCCAGGCCACCAATGGTTCTTCGGGCTTTGGAAATGGATACGTTACCTCATGGCTCCATTGCTTTGCTAAGTGATTTTGCATGCCGAAGCAGCCCACCAGCAGCGCGGTAGTCGCGATAATGCATGTCGCACTGGCTATATCGGCAGCCTCCCGGACTCCCGAGGCACTGCCGTTTCCATAGGCGTTTTTTAGGCTGTAGTATGCATCCGGTGGCGCATCCAATTGTCGTCGCGCCAGTGCCGCGCCGTCGACCATTTCAAGGCCTAACGGCTTGTATGTAATTGCCGCGCGCGCCATGGTCAGTCGAACAGGAGTAAAACCGTTATGATGTACCAAAAACTTTCCATTCATGCAGGCTACTATACCTCAATTAGTTGCAATTTCTCTACACCTAGTGCGATATACTATAACCATGAAGGTCCGGCAGACACCAGACAAACGGCACTCGTGGGGTGATGTACTTGGCTCGGGTTTGCTGGCGGCTGCGCTGGCGTACGGCAACTTTTATTGGTTTTTTGTGCGCAATCATCTGGACGAGCCGTACTTCCAGCCCGGCATGCCCGACCACACGCAGGCGCTGACGCTTGCTTTCCTCACCGCCCTGCTCTGCTTTATGGCGGTTCTGGCGGAACGCCAGACACATTTGACCAACCGGCAGCTCACCGTTGCCGGCATACTGGTTGGCTTGGTACTGGCGAATATTCTCTACAACCCATGGATCTCGCCGTTGGTCGGAACGGTGCCGCTAGGGGTGATTGATATCCTCTGCGCCGCCGGCGCGGTTGCCGTGTTCATGGCGGTGCGCGCGGTAGTTGCCTCGCACGCCAAGCACAGCCGGGCGGCAGTGCTGGCACTGCACGCTAAAAAGCGGGGCCGCAAGGTTATTCGACCGGAGAAGCCGCGCAGCTAAGCGGCCTCGGTGACTGGCAATTACGACCTGTTATCAGGCCGCACGTTTTTCAGCCAGCGTAACCCCTAAGTTGCCGGCGGCACCGAGCGTTTGCGCGATTTCGTTAACAATTATGCGGAGGTTACGGGATGCTTTCGGGTCGTCCGGTCCGGCCGCAAATGCTACATGCTCCAGATTGTGCCGCTGCTTGACGTTCTCCAGGTTCATCGACATCCAAGGGCCGTACAGCCGGCTGCCGGTCTGCAGAACGGTCCGCGGCCGGAGGGTGCGGGCAATCTCATCCATCATAACTAAGCCATTAGCATTCGGTGTCTGAGCTTTATAGAGATCAAGAGAGACGTCGCCAGGTTCGCCGGTAAAGACATCATGATAATCATTATATAAGCGTGCCACCGTGAGCGCGCCCACGCCGTATCCGACCCGAATGTCCGGTAATTCGTCCCGCAGGCCGTATGACTCACCTTTGTCCTGCGGCTTGTCCGGGTTACCCTTACCTACCTTACGGTTCGTAACGGCTACTAGCACCTGCCGGGTATGCAGGCGGCCGTCTCGCAGCGCGTCCGCCAGAGGAGCCGAGCGCAGGTAATCCTGATCGTTAGCCCCTTCCAATGCGACAGCCATATCGAAGGTGCCCTGGGGCTCGGGATACTCGAAGGTGGTACCGATATCCCTGCGGATAACACCAAGCGCGTCGGCAGTGTCGCGAATAAGGTCTTCATACTGATTCACCCATGGAGCCAGGCTTTTGTCGGCTTGGGCGTACCGGACAGCAAATTCTTCTTCCTCCTCAGGCGTAGCCGGAGCTACGTTAAAGGCGCTGCGCGAGTAGCGCGGCTGTAACACCGTACCGGCGTGGGCCGCATAGGCTGCCGGGTTCGTGTGAGGGTTGGGCGCCTCTACCCCGGCGATGTCCGAAAAAGTCTGCACATATTCGTTGGCAACGTTAAACGTGTAGGCGGGATTGCTGATATGCTCCCAGGCTAATCCGGTCGGAGGGGTAGGTTCAAATCTTGGCATAGGTAGCTCCTTTACCTGTTTTATTCTCAAATAAAAAAGTATGGCACCTTTTCTACATTAAAGCAAGCCGCTTGCCGGTAGGCCTGGTAGGCGCCTAGCGGACAACGTTGGCAAGCGCCCGGCCGACCACCCGGCGTTTGGTCGGTTTGATTTTGCGCACAAATACCATCAGCGGGTCGCGGTCGATCTGGCGCGCCGTCCAATCGTACATGTCGGCCGCCGTACGGACAGCAATCCGCATCCGGGGCGGGATATAACCGTAGCCGGCAGCGGCCTCGGCCTGCCATTTGCGGTAACGGGCGAGCTCGAAACGGATAAGTTTCGTAAAAGCCGCCTGGTTGGCAAGCACCGTTTTTTCGCTCAGGTCGCTCAGGCCGAAACGCTCAAGGTCTTCCTGCGGCAAATACTGCCGGCCCAAGGAGTTGTCTTCGGCGATATCCCGGATAAAGTTAATGTACTGCATGGCCCTGCCCTGCAACCGGGCGGTTTCGGCGGCCTCAGGCGGCAGTTTCATGATCTTTGCCAGCATTAAGCCGATCACCTCGGCCGATCCGTACATGTAGCGCTCGCACTCATCGAGCGTCTGTATCGGGGCCGGGTCGAGGTCCGATTGCATCGCATCTAAAAACGCCTCTACCCAGGCAGGGTCAAAGGCGTAGCGGCGCTGCAGAGAAATCATGTGTTTGATCACCCGCGTATCGGTGCTGTCGCGGGCGGTGAGCATGGTTTTAAAGTCAGGGTTTGCCGAGGCGGCCTCGTAAGCGGCCCTGAACGCCATAAATGCGCGTCGCTGGGCCGGCACGGTGTCGACGTAGTCATCGGCAACCCGCACAAAGCCGTACAGCCGAAAGACATCTGCCCGCACCGCCGCCGGGAAGAACCGCGAGCTCCAATAATACGTCGTGCTGGCTCGCCGGAAGATTGACCGTTCTATCTGTAACGCCATACGTATCCCTTCAGATACAGTATAGCAGACCGGCGCACTAGGCTTGGTAGACGCAGGCTTGGTCGGCACGCACCGGGCTGGGTTGCGCCAGTTCGTTCAGCTGGGGCGCATTCGGCGCCTGGGCCGTTACTTCACCGCCGGGGATGCCCACTTGGTCGGCCAGCATGCCCGTAAAGAGCTGGGAGCGCTGGTAGGCCTCAAGAGGCTGGGCTACCATGCCGGGCTCCGGGCAAACCGGCTCCGGCTGCGGGCGGTCGCCGCTGAGTGCTAATGCCAGGCTGGCTACCATCGCTGCGACGGCTAAGCCGCGGTTTTGAGCGCGCGTGATTTCATTGCGCCGATGTACTATGGCCTTATAGCGCGTACGGTCATCCTGGGCCGAAGTCGCCCGGTACTCGGCTATCAGCCGATCAAGATTAAAATGTGACATAGGTCGTCCTCGTTAATTCAATAACTATACCATTTTGTAGAAGCAAAGTCTAATAAGTTACCGCTGTTATTTTAGACAGCCGCGACCGCTTCGGCCAGCTGGCGCAGAAAGGCAACTTGGCTCGGCTGCCAGGCGCGGTCGGCTTGCTCGAGTGCGGTAACCGCCTGACGACCGTGACTGCGCAGCAGCTCCACAGCATGCGCCTTAGCGCCACAACGTTCAAAAATAGCCTTGCACCGCTCCAAAGACGCCTCATCAAGGGCGGCATTGCCGAGGCAGTCACGCAGGGTTGCGGCGTCGTCACCGGCAGTATGGCGTAGGGCGTAGGCTGTCAGCAACGTTTGCTTGCCTTCACGGATGTCTTCGCCGGTCTCTTTGCCGCTGTCGGTGCTGCGGCCAAATACGCCGGCAATGTCATCGGCAATCTGGAAGGCCTGGCCGACGTGCAGGGCGTACTCGCGGACGGCATCAGTGTCTTCGCACCCCGCACCGGCCAGCACCATGCCGACGCACAAGGGGTTGAGCACGGTGTATTCGGCTGTTTTCCAGTGGCGTACCCGGGCCAAGGCCGCCTCATCCGGCCGCGCGCCGGGCAGGCTGTAGAGCATGTCGTAGGTTTGGCCGTGGGCGGTAACGATCATAGTGTGGTTGATGATGCCGAGGGCCTTGCGTGCCAGATCAGGTTCGACGTTCAAGCCGGCAATCAGCATCTGGGCGGCATGCGCGCCGGTCAGGGCGGCATTCAGTGCCATGGCCGTGCCGACGTGCTCGTCCGGCTGGCCGGTAAAGGTGGCGGAAAGCACCGTATGCACCGTCTGGCGGCCGCGGCGCAGCACGGAACGGTCCTGAATGTCGTCGACGATCAGCATGTAATTATGGATCATCTCTAGCGCGGTGGCGGCGCGGATTATCATCGTCTTGTCCTGGCCGCCCATCATTTCATAGCCAACCATCACCAGCGTGCCGCGCACCCGCTTGCCATTGCCTTCCAGCAAGTCGAGGAATGCGCCGGTTACCTTGGACGCCGCCTCGCCGTACTGGCTGGCCGTAGCGGCCCGGACATGGCGGCCGTAAGTTACAATATCCGCATCAATTGCCTCGCGATACGCGCCAAAACGCCCCTTAAAATCCGCACTGCCCTTCATTTTGTTTAATCTTTTCGCTTGCTACTTTCAGGTAAATAATGGTTGGAGCCGTTCTTTCAGGGCCGCTTCCAGCTCGTCCAGTGACCCATCGTTGGCGATGACCATGTCGGCGCTGTCGATGATGTAGCGGATGCCCCTGCCCGGGCCGGTGTCGGACAAGCCGCGGTTCTCGTAGGCGTCTTGCTCGGTAAATTGCTCGAAGGTCTTTTGGGATTCGCTGTCGCGGGCACGGGCATAGATACGCTCGTAGCGCTGGCTGGCCGTAGCGGCCCGGACATGGCGGCCGTAAGTTACAATATCCGCATCAATTGCCTCGCGATACGCGCCAAAACGCCCCTTAAAATCCGCACTGCCCTTCATTTTGTTTAATCTTTTCGCTTGCTACTTTCAGGTAAATAATGGTTGGAGCCGTTCTTTCAGGGCCGCTTCCAGCTCGTCCAGTGACCCATCGTTGGCGATGACCATGTCGGCGCTGTCGATGATGTAGCGGATGCCCCTGCCCGGGCCGGTGTCGGACAAGCCGCGGTTCTCGTAGGCGTCTTGCTCGGTAAATTGCTCGAAGGTCTTTTGGGATTCGCTGTCGCGGGCACGGGCATAGATACGCTCGTAGCGCACGCGCGGGTCGGCATCGAAGCCGATGATCGTGCCGCCGGCTTCACGGATGGCATCGGCTTCGCCCATAGAGCGCAGGCCGGTTATGATGGCAATGCCCACCCCTTGCGCCTGGGCCTTCAGCATACAAATTTTAACCGCGGCTGCCGGGTCTATTTGCGTACGCATAAAATTAGCGACTTCGTATAACTGGTCGCGCACCGGGTTAAAGTCGGGTGGTAGGTCGTAAACGTGGCGCGTTACCGCCCGCACGACATCGCCGCTGGATATATTCTTGGCACCGAACAGCCGGCAGATAATGTCCGCAGCCGTATCCTTGCCCGCCCCGGCCGTGCCGGCCACCCCGATGATCTTCGTCTTGTTCATATTTGCCTAGTATATAAGATTATGGCCGCGATTGACAGATACCCTGTGGCAGTAGGTCAAATGCTTACAGTTAAAACCATTGTCAGGGCATTACTATGGTTTGCTATACTCGTTTCATGTCTATCACACCCCTTCTAGAGCGTCCCCCGGTTGAGCCGCAGCATATCACCGAAAGTCGCCACGAGCTTACCCATTGGCCGGCTGCGCCTGGCCAGCCCGGCAAGCTGGAGATCATATTTGACAAAAACAGACCTCTTGAGCTGGACGAGTATCTTATCTTGCACGCCATGCGGCGAGTAGAAGGCATGGATGCGTACTTTGACCATATGGGTATCCGCACGGCGCAGCAAGCGAAGGGTGGACGTGACAAGCTTCTCGAAATACAGTATCCTCACCCTGAAGACGCCATTCCCCGCTGGCAAAAGCTGGGCCTGCCCGAGGAGCGGTTCCGGGTGTATGACGGCGGGGAAGCTCCTGCCGAAGAACTGGTCGCCGCCCTCCGCGACACGGGCTCATTGCTGTTGGCCACAAAGGACATATCGATGCCGCACGACGTGTTGGTGCACGGCGCATCAGCGTGGGCGCTGATCGCTTGCCCGGCGGTTGTAAATCCCGTGCGCAAGCGCGCCGCTCTGGCATTGTCCAGCACCTACCCATTAGACGTACTCGGCTACGCCCGCTCCTTCGATCTGGCGGTAAGTTCAATCCAGGTTGGCAGCGTCGTCATGAAGGCGCTCGCACGGCAAAAGCCAGACGAACCGTCACATCAGCTCTGGTATGAGGCGGCCTTCAATCTCAATTTACTCAACTTCTTGAACCACGTCCCCGGTGCTACGCCAGACGAAATACACATCGATCCGAATGCGATGCGGGCGCACGCCACCGGGCTGCTGGCGACAGCTCGGGCGAGCCAGGCTACTTGATGTAATCGTGCAGCTTCTTGGCGTCTTTGTGCTTGCGGAGTTTGGCGAGAGCTTTGGCCTCGATCTGCCGGATGCGCTCGCGGGTAACCGAGAACTCCTGGCCGACTTCCTCCAATGTGTGCTGCTTGCCGTCTTCCAGGCCGAAGCGCAGCTTGAGGATTTTTTGCTCGCGCTCGGTCAGCGCGCCCAGCATGCCCTTGACCTGCTCTTTGAGCAGCTGGTTGGTAGCGGATTCTTCCGGGCTGATGGTGTCTTCGTCTTCGATGAAGTCGGCCAGAACTGACTCTTCTTCATCATCGCGGATTGAAGCGTCCAAACTGGAAATGTCCTGTTTGATCTTCATGATGTGCTCGACTTTGTCGACTTCGATGTCCATGGCGGCGGCGATCTCTTCGTTCGACGGCTCGCGGTTGAGTTCCTGGGTCAGGCGGCGCTGGGTGCGCAGCAGTTTGTTGATGGTTTCAACCATGTGCACCGGAATGCGGATGGTGCGGGCCTGGTCGGCGATGGCGCGGGTAATCGCCTGGCGGATCCACCAGGTAGCGTAGGTCGAGAACTTGAAGCCCTTGGCGTGGTCAAACTTCTCGACGGCGCGCAAGAGACCGGTGTTACCTTCTTGGATGAGGTCGAGCAGGTCCAGCCCGCGGCCCACGTACCGCTTGGCGATCGAGACGACCAGACGCATGTTAGCCTCGGCCATTTTGTCCTTGGCGTCTTTGTCGCCGGCAGCGACGCGCTTGGCCAGCTCAAGCTCTTCTTCGGCGTTCAATAGCGGGATTTTACCAATTTCGCGCAAGTACAGGCGAACGGAGTCGTCGGCGATGTCGTCGAGGTAGGTCTGATCTTCGGTCATGAGCTCTTCACCGTCTTCCAGCGCCCACTCGTCGCTCATGGTGGACGGGTCGGCAATCGCCGGGTCCTCGGCAACGTCGGCGCCGGTTACCTGCACGCCGCTGTCTGCCAGCTCGGTGTACAGCTGGTCGAGGACTTCGGCGTTCTCCGGCGTGTCGGGAATGACAGTAGTAATATCACGCTGGTCGATGACACCGGCTTTTTTAGCCGTAGCGACCAGGTCTTTTTTGATTTGGGCGAAATCGGGGGCTGCAGCTTCTGCGCCTTCGTCCTTCGGTGTAGTGTCTTTTTTCGTCTTTGCCTTGCCTGCCATGCTTAGCCTCCCTTTACGGTTCTTAACAGATCGTTGAGCTTGTTCACCTCTTCGAGAATTGCTTTTGTTTCTGCCTCGCCGGCGGTGTCGAGCCGGGCGACGAGCTGGTGTTTTTGGCGTTTGACATATTGGTCTATCAAGTTGTCCCGGAGGCGCGCGGCCTCATATACCAATTCGGCGGGCTCGACTGTCTGATAGAGCTGCTCGTAAATGACTCCTAGTATTTTAACATAATCAGATGCGGGCTTCAATTTGGCGGCTTTGTCGGCCCCGCGGCCGTCCCAATCGGGGTGGTCGCGCAGGAAGGCCAGCACCAGCCGGGCGTCGTCTTCCGGGAACATCTCGGGCATGAGGCCGTCCAGCACTACACGCAGGCGCGGCTGCAACACCGCCAAACTCAAGAGGTGGTCTTGGACTTTCTTGTAGTCGGCAGCGGCTTTGTCGGGCATGGCCGGCCGGACCTTGGGCGTTTTGAGGCGTGGTGCTTCAGCGGCCGTCTGCCCCTGGAGTTTAGCCAGCAGCGCCTCGCGGCTCACACCGATCTTACCGGCGACGACACCCAGGTAGTGGTCTTGCTCGACTTGGTCGGTCAACGTCCGGATGACCGCCAGCGTGATGTCGCTGAACTGCCGCTTGCCTTGGGCGCTCGCCAGATCGAGCTGGCCGGCGTAGCGGTCCATCAGCCAGTCGAGCGCATACTGCGGCCGTTCGATCACCTCCTGCCAGGCGCCGGGGCTTTGGCGGATGAGCTCATCGGGGTCCTTGCCGCTCGGCACGGTGACGATACTCAAAGAAACGTTGGTCTTAGCCGCGATCGGGATCGCCCGCTCCGTGGCGTTGAGGCCCGCGTTGTCGGCGTCGAAACTCAGACGGATGTCGCCGGTAAAGCGGCCCAGCGCCTTCAGGTGCGGCTCGGTCAAGGCGGTGCCGGCGGTAGCCACCATCTGCCGCACGCCGGCCTGGTGGCTCATAATGACATCCAGGTTGCCCTCGGCCACCACTACGTACTTGGTTTTGCGGATGGCTTCCTTGGCTAAATGCAGGCCGAAGACATGACGGGACTTATCGTACAGCGGCGTCTGCGGCGTGTTGATGTACTTCGGCGCGTCGGGGTCGTCGGCAAGCAAGCGGGCCGTGAAGCCGATCACCCGCCCCTGCGGGTCGGCCAGCGGCACCATGATCCGGCCGCGGAACATATCGCCCGTGCCGCGGTAGCGCTGCGCACTTAAACCGGCCAGCTTGATCTCGTTTTGGGTAAAGTTTTTTTGCAGCAGGAACTTTACCAGCGCGTCGCCGGTATTCGGGCTGTAGCCGAGCCGCCACTCCAGCACCGTCTGCTTGCTGAACTGGCGCTTTTTAAGGAGGTACTCGAGCGCTTCCCGGTTGCCTTTAAGCTGCGTCTGGTAAAAGCGCGCCGCCAGCTCAAGGGCTTCGTACAGGCGCTCTTTTTCTTTGTTGCGCGCCCGCGACGAACTGCTTGAACTACGGTATTGTTCAAGGTCGATACCGGCTTTGCGGGCCAGCAGCTCCAGCGCACCCTTGAAGTCCAGCCCTTCCATTTCCATGATGAAGCTGAACATATTGCCGCCCTTGCCGCTCGAGAAATCATGCCAGATTTGCTTCTCGGGGCTAACCATAAAGCTGGGCGTACGCTCGTTAGAGAACGGGCTAAGACCCTTCCAGTTGCGACCAGCACGCTTAAGCTGAACGTACTCGCCGACGACGTCCTCGATGTTTAAGCGCTGCTTGATGTCCTCGACCGCATCCATGTCCCTTTATTGTACGCTAAGCCGCCCCTGTTTTATAGGGGCGGCCCTAAGGACGGCTATATTATTTGCTCAAGCCCGTGCAGCCATGTCATAAAGCGCCTCACGCACTCAGCATTGTGTGCATCGATCGGATGTTCGTGGCGGCGCGGGCCGTACCTGCCGCCGGGAATTTGGGCTTGGGCGATATCAAGATGGATCAGATTCCATTTGCCGTCCGGCCTCATGCGTAGGTCAAAGGGGTCGTCCCGAGCCAGAAATATGCTGTTATACGTTGCCATTGCAGCAAGTCCTTCTACGATAGTGAGGATACGATTTTCCCTTCCTACGGGTTGCTCGTTCTGCATAAGCCGGTAGAAATGCTTGTCCGCCTCCGGACTAGGGCGGTGCCGCTTCTCTCCCCTCTGGAGAAGGAACCGCAAGGACTTGCCGTACAGCTCTTCGCCCTCCGCTTTCACATCTGGCATGATTACGGTGCCGCGCTCTTGGTCCCAGTGCATAGTATCTACAACGGGCAACCCTACTTGGCGCATATAGATGTAGTTAGCAACCAGGTCATTGTCATGCGCGCGCTCTACCAAAGTAACGCGGCGGCCGTCAGGCAGTTCGCAGCCTACCAGAAATTTTTTGAAAGCACCTCCGGCACGGAAGGCTTCAGGTTGCCGGATAACTTTCGCCTTAAGCAGAGGATCGCCGGGAAAAACGGGTACAGCACGAATTGCATCAACAAAATGCATTTTACTAATTAAATAATTTTATGCTACATAAGTAAATGACTCATTCCCTATCTGCCCAATAGCCTAAAAGCGAGCCGGTACATAGGCATACATTTGCTATACTAAGCGGTAGCATGATAGTCAACACCCTCGACTTCTACTTAGCGCTGTTACAGTTGCATCTCGCGGTGATCGGTATTGTCATCGCCGGTGTTATTGCCATGGTGCAAATGCTGGGCAGCGTCAAGCCGCGGCGCGATATCCGCTTGCTGGCGCGCCGGCGGGTGCTGGCGGCGTACGGGGCGTTTCTGGCCGGGCTGCTGGTGGTGCTGGCCACCGGCGCCTGGGTGGCAACGTACAGTGATGATGCGTATTCCGTGCTCGGCGAGTGGGCGATCACCTTCTACGCCAGCGGTTACACAGGGTTGAGTATCCTACTCCTCATGCTGGGCAGCCTGGTTTGGTTCGGTTGGTTAGTGGCCCGCACCAGGCAGCTACTGGACAGCAGCGCCTACTTAACCAAATACGTCAGCCACGTGCCACCAGCCCGCGTGCTGCAATTTTTGAAGCGGGTGTACGACGACGAAACCGGCAACCGCGACGACGACATCTACGACCCCTTCCAACCGATCCGCGAGTACATCAAAGACAACGCCTTCAAGTACTACGACTACGGCACCGCCGACGGTTTGCGCCACTTCAGCCGGCTGTTCAATAAAACCCTGGCCAGCTTAGAGCGTAAAGCCAGCCCGGGCGACTATGTCCGCCTGAGCCAATACATCGGCGAGAGCTACCTCGAATTCTTCAACATTTTCCGCAAAAGCAACTCCGAGAAACGCAAAACAGACACTATCGAGCTGCTCGCCGTCCAGGCCGAGGCCCTGTTGAAAGCCGGCCGCGGCGAAGGGCTCATCGCCATCATCCGATCACTGGAAGGCATTGCGCAGCTGGCCGACGATGACGAGGAAGTCATTGCCGTCATCGAGCGTATCGGCCACCTGCTCGACACCTACTTAGGTATGCACGCCAAAGCCAAGTGGAGCGACGTGGCCGAAGTATTCGAAGAGGTCTGCCTGTCTGTCACCCGCATTTCCGAGAGTTATTACATTCACCGCGGCAATTCGCTCAAAACCATGCCCGTCATCGGCTATTACACCGGCAAGCACCGGACGGTCATGGCAGCTTTAGTCGGTTTTTACCGTGCCTACGAGGACATCGGCGACCGCTACACCGATCCGCAGCCGGTGCATTACTTTGAGGCTATCGAAGGAGTGTTGGAGGTTATCTTTGCCCGCCTGGGCGAGATCGTCGAAAATGGCCAGCAAAACATCGGCTTCAATCTGAAGTATCACGACCTCGCGCACGAGCTGTACCAGATCTACTATATCTTCGGACTTGACGCCATCGAGCACAAAAAGCCGGAGCTGTTCGCCCAAGCGGTCAGCAATCTGCGGCGGATCATCAAACCGGCCAAAAATTTCCACTTAGACACCGAGCGCGCCACCATTACGCGGATGTTCGTAGAGCTGTCGGCAAAGGGCGTGCTGACCTTCGGCGACATTGTCATCAAGAGCGGCGGCCGGACGATCAGCCAGTACGCCCATGAGACCCTCGATAAGCACAGCAGCGCCAGCCTAATCAAAGCTGCTCTGACTGAAATTGGTACCGAAACGCCTCTGGACGGGCCGGAAACCAAGAAGCTGATCACCGTTTTGCACCGCATCAAGTAAATGTTGTTCCGAAAGGGCGAATATGCGGGCTTGCCGGGGCACAGTCCTGAGCTCGGAATGTGCTTAGATAGCACATTCCTCGTGCGGGGTGCCCCGGCAAGCCCGCATATTCGCCCTTTCGGAACATAAGCAAGATGTGATTAAATACACGTATGAATCCGCAGCAGGACTACCTCGGTCCGAACAACAACCCTTACGACTTCATCATGAACCCGTCCAAACCGCCCAAGAAGGCCTCGTTCGGGCTGGACCCCTTCATCGGCAAGATATTGCTGGTACTGGGAGTAGTGTTCAGCATTATGGTCGTCGTGGCGATATTTTTGTCGGCCACCGACTCTAAGAAGTTGGGTACCGCCGAGCTGATCGCTCTCGCCCAAACACAGCAAGAGATCATCCGCGTCGCCAACCAAGGCACTTCGGCGGCAGTCCAGCAGACCACCAAAAACCTGGCTATCACAACCGAGTTTTCCCTTAAAACGCAGCAGTCCGTACTCCTCGACTACTTAGCCAAGAAAAAGGGCACCGAAGTAAGCGAGAAAGAGCTGGCGCTCAAGCAAGACGCCAAAACCGACCTGCTGCTCAAAGAAGCCAAGCAAACCAGCACCTACGACATCACCCTGTCGCAAATCCTTGAAGAAAGCCTGCGCAATTACTCGAATAGCGCTAACAGCCTCTTCAAGCTCACTACTAACGAGGCCGAGCAAACGCTGCTAAGCAATAATTACAGCCAAACCCAGTTGCTGATCAGCCAAGTACCCTACACGCGCGACGCCATTGAAGAGGCCGACCAATAAAACCTTTTCGGCCGGCAGGGCTCAGCACACTTTTAAAGTAGACTACGTTGCCCTATAAGGTCTTGAGGTACTCTGTTTCAGACCGAATGGCCCGGAGAAAAGCCTCTCCAACCGGGGTAAGGCCGTAAACCTTGCGGTCAGCGCCCGTACGCGCAACCGACACGGTGGTATGTACAATAAGTCCCTGAGATTCCAGTCGTTGCAGCGTGCGGTACAATGCACGCTCATGGATATCCCAATCCACATGGCTGTGCAGCCACTGCTCAAGACTCTTCGCCCACTGCTCGCGCTCAGACAGCGCGTGCAGCACCAGATACGTCAGGCCGCTCTTTTTGTGCATCTCAAGCCAGGCGTAGGCCAGTTCATCGATGAGCTCTTGTGCTCCGCTATCCATATTAGTCTTTCGGAAGTTCTTCGAAACCGCGGCTGGCAATAGACGACACCAGATGCATCAAAAAGCCAATACCCCAGAATGTCGTCAGTCCGACCAGTATGCCGTACCACCCTCTATCTACCGTAAAGGACGTGCCGTCACTTTGAATCAGCGAACTATCGCGCGCGTACAGCACCAACGCATGCACATGATAACTAAGTGTTACGACCATAAAGGCAACGGCGTGACCGATTACCCAACCGAAACGCATGCGCCGCAAGAGATCGCGGGCAAAATAATGATACCCTGCAACGTACACTGCCACTACAGCCAGCATAAGCTGCGCGACTACGTCGATCTGGCTCCCGCGCACTGCCATGATAGCCTGCAACAACGTACACAGCGCAAACAATATGGCAAAGTGCTTCAGTAACGAGTTTTTCGTCTCTTGAACCTGCTGAATAGCTTTACTCATGAATATACCTTTCATTATTGATCTAGAGGAAGTGTACCATAGGTACAGTACCTTTGTCAAGCACTCTCCCCCATTCGGATAAGCAAAAGACAGATGGGCATCAAAAGCAGCAGCGCACTTGCCCTGCATTCTTTAATACTCTCCTCAGCCGGAGACCGGTGTTACTTCGCTTGCTCAGTAACAAGGTTATACGAGTGGCGGATGAGGTCTTTGACCTCGTCGTCGCTCAGTTGGCCGGTTAGCAGGATGGTGTTCCAGTGTTTTTTGTTCAAGTGATAGCCTTCCATGACCGATTCGTAGCGCTCACGCAGCGTCTGGGCGAGTAACGGATCGCATTTCAGGCTTATGCGCAGCGGGGTACTGCCCTCTTGAATAAGGGCGAACATCTTGTCGGCCGGGCCGGTCTTATACACGGCTACGCCCTCGCCGAACGGGTAGTCCAGCCGGGCGTTCGGCATGCTGAGGATATATTCTTCAACGTCTTTGTGGGTGAGCATACTTCTACTCTAGCACGTCCAAAAGCGAGGGAATATCACTGATGATGTGGTCGGCGCCAGCCGCCGCCAGCGCCCGCGGGTTGCCGTTGCCGCAGCCCACGCCGACCGTCTTTGCCAATCGGCCTTCTTTGCCGCCCATAATGTCGAAGACGCGGTCGCTGACCATTACCGCCTGCTCCGGCGCCACGTGCAGGCGCTCTAAAATGTCTACCAGACCGCGCTTGGCCGGGTCGATACTGTTAGTCTCAGAAATGACCAAGGCGTCGATGTACGCCCGGTAGGGCGCCTCATCCAGCTCGGCAGCGCGCTCGCCCGAGGCCAGCACGCCCACCTTCACGCCCAGGCGCTTTAATATTGGCAATAATTCATCGGCGCCGGCAATAACGTCGGCTTCCCATACGACTGCACGCATAATAGGCATATTATACACTTTTAGGTAGGGTTTGTAAATCGAAGTGTTTGGCACTTTTGCCAAGTTTTCTATCCTGTCCCTAGTTAGACGCAGACGTATCGCTGCCTTGGCTGCGCAGCCACTCCAGGTAGTACCGCAGCTCGGCGATTGACTCTTTGATGTCGCTGAGTGCGCGGTGCTTGTCGGTTTTCTCAAAGAGTATGTCGTATTTGCCCATCATGAGTATTTTGAGTGAGCTGACATCGAGCATGCGGTAGTGCAAGAGCGCGTTGAGCTGCGGCCAGCCGGCGCGGATGAAGTTGCGGTCGTTGTAGATAGAATTGCCGGCCAGTATGGCGGGTTCGGCGCCAAAATGCTTTTGCACGAGCGCTACCAGGGCGGCTTCAACCTCGCCTGGTGCGGTGCCGTCGTCGAGTTTATCCAGGAAGGCTTCCCGGCCGGCAGCATTTTCTTGCCAGAACGGCGATGCCGCCATGCGGGCCTCAACCAGCCCGCGCGGCTGGCGCACGCAGGCTTCGTACGAGTCCAGCTCGGTAAAGTCGAAGTCGGTCACAATGGCCGCAACTTCTAAGATCACATCTTGCGAGGCGTCGAGACCGGTCATTTCGAGATCAACCCACAGTAGTTTGGTCGGGCGTGCGCGTTTTTCGGTGTCTGTCATAGTATAGGTTGTATTATAGCTTACTTGTTTGTATCTGCGGCGGCGTTAGACGGATTTGCTGGCGCGAAGTTCAGACTGGCAGAGTTAATGCAGTACCGTTGGCCCGTCGGCTGATCGGGCGCATCATCAAACACATGACCCAAGTGGCCGCCGCAGCGGGCGCACGTGACTTCGGTGCGCTCCATACCCTGCGAAGCATCAGGGGTCAGCACCACCGAGCCAGGTCGAGCATCATAAAAACTCGGCCAGCCGCAGTGCGCTTCAAACTTCGTATCAGAAGCAAATAACTCGTTGCCGCAGGCAGCGCATACATAGTTGCCAGCGGCGTCATTATACAGCAATTTCCCGGTAAATGGCGCCTCGGTGCCGCGCTCACGCAGAATGTGAAACTGCTCCGGGGTCAGGCGCTGGCGCCATTCGTCTTCGGGTAATTGCATCATAGACTGGGCGCCTGTACCAATGTTATTTTTTAGCGTCTTTTTTAGGAGCGGTCTTGGCAGAGGCTCTGGTGGCCCTGGCTTCAGATGTGTCTTTATCCTTGCCGTCCTTGTTGTCTTTGCCCTTTTCTTTGTGGTCTTTGTCGGCGGCCGGTTCTTCTTTCTTCTTAGCCAAGCGGTCAAGGCGCAGCGCTTTGAAGATGAGATACACAAGTGCGGCCACGGCTACGAATGATATAAAGGTCAAAAGTACCTTGCCCCAGCCGAATGGCTGGCTGGCCTTGCCGAAGGCGTGGATGGTAAAGGCTTTGTCTTCAAGCGCGTCCTTGCCCGGCATAATCAGCGCCAGGAACGGGCTGATGAAGTTGGCTACGATTGAGTCGACCAACGCCTTTAGCTGGGTACCAAGCACCAAACCGACCGCCAAACCGACCACGCTTTGCTCGCGGATAAAGTCGACAAAGCCGTTCACCTGCTTGCGGGCCAGACCGGTTGCCGCGTCGATGCCGGATTTGTCCTCGAGGCTGCGCAAACGGCGGCGCAGCTCGCGGCTAATGCGGCGCTCTTCGCGCAGCAGCTCGGATTCAGCGTTTTTTACCGCCTTCAGGCTACTGGTGGTCCTGATTGGTTTTTTGGTTGCCATAAAATCTCCTCTCCCACCGCTTCTGCCCTATTGTACCACTCCACTCCTGTTGAGCGAAAAAGCGGTACCAAGCTCCATCGGCTCGTCTAGCGGGCCGCGGGTAACGGGCATGCCTGTAGCGTCACCTAAAAGAATCTTGTCGCCTTCACCGCTTACCAGTGTGCCGGCGATCGGCTGAATGGGATACGACGTAGCGCTGACACGCTGGGTAGTACCAGCACTGGGCGTGATGACGTCGATCAGTACCGGTATGGTATGATCTACCGCCAGCGTACCGCCCTCGGCGCGCTCAAGACTGCCGACAAACGAGCGCGTGCAAACTCCGCCCACTGCCGACACAGTTACGAACAACGGGTTGTTGATGGCCACCGGGCCGTAGTGTTCGGTAGCAGTATAATTCTCGAAGCGGGCGGGCAGCATGGTCACTTCGCCTTCGGCCACCTGCTTGCTAAAGATATTCCGGGCTTGGTCCAGCATGGTTCCGGCATGGCGGGCGCAATCGGTCGATTCGGAACGGCCTTCGCTCGCCCGGGCAACACCTAAGCCGGCCATGAGCGCCGCCGCAGCGACACCCGCCAACAGCTTACGCGGCGACCACCAGCGCTTACCAACTAATTCAGGCCGCCCTGTCGTAGGCGACCTTTCAAGAACGGAAGACTCGGGCATGTTCAGATACCTCAGTTCTACTTTTTTTGATTAGGTTTTAAAGTTAAAACATTATTATACTGCCGACTGCGCGTCGTGCAAGTAAAATAATTTACATTCAGTTAAGATTACAGGCGCTCAGGCGCGGCGACGCCGAGTAATTCGAGGCCGTCCTTCAGCACGTCGGCGTACAAGCGCACTAGGCCCAAACGCTGGCTGGCACGCGGGTCGCCGATGACGCGGTTGTGCTCGTAAAAACGGTTGAAGCCTTGGGCAAGCTCGTACAGATACGTGCAAATGTGATGCGGCATGAGGTCGGCAACGGCTTTACCGACGGTGTCGGGGTACTCGCTGATCTTGCGCGCCAGTGAGCGTTCGTCGGACTCCAGGGCGTCTTTGGGGGCCGGCGTGCCGGCAGTCTCGCCTGCCTTGGCGAGGATGCTGCGCGCCCGGGCATGCGCGTACTGCAAGTACGGGCCGCTGTTGCCTTCAAGCGCAATTGACTCCTTGGGGTCGTAGGCGATGTCAGCGCCGATGCGGTTCTTGGCCAGGGCATACTTAACAGCCGCCAGAATGGTGTCTTCGCTGGGGTTCGTGCCTGTTTCTTCGCCGGCTTTGCGAGCGGCCGCCAGGATATCCAGCGCCGTGACGATATTGCCTTTGCGCGAGCTCATCTTCTCGCCGCCTTTTAGCTTTACCAGGCCGTGCGTGAGGTGCTGGCTGCGACGGGCTGGCTCCGGGGCAAACTGCTCGACGCTTTTAAGCATGACTTCCATGTACTGGGCTTGCTCGTTGGCAGTGATGACGATAGAAGTGTCGAAGTGGTAATCGCGCCATTTGGTAAGCAACAGGCCGACATCTTTGGCTTCGTAGGTCGGCAAACCCGCCGAGTTAATGAATACACGCTTGTGCAGGCCGTATTTTTCGCCATCGAAGATGATAGCGCCGTCACTTTTCTCATAAACACCGGCTTCGTACTGCTCGGCAACAGTCTGGAAGCTTAGCGGCGTGACTTCGCTTTCAGGAATAAAGCGGTCGAAATCGTGAATGGCCAGCTCTTTGTACAAGCGGGTAAAGTAGTCGTAACTCCATTGCCGGCAGGTCCAATAGACTTGGGCGAATACCGATTCGTGGTCAGCCATGGCATGCACCTGGTAGACAAGTTCGTTGCAGGTTACGATTTGCTTTTTGGCGGCCGGGTCGTCTTCATAGGCGTTATTGCCCTCGACATAGCGTGCGCCCAGCCAGGCGGGCCGGTCGGCCTCGGGGATCCGTTGCAAAGCTTCGAGCGCATCAGGGCCGTCGCCCAGCAGCCGCATGATCGCCCACATGCTTTTGCCGACATGCAAGCCAACGTCGCCGCCGTAGTTCAAGCGCTTAACGGTGTGCCCTGCCCGCTCTTGCAGCCGGGCCACCATGTCGCCGACAAGCGTGGTGTACAAATGACCGGCGTGCAACGGCTTGAAGGGATTCGGGTCGGAGTACTCGACCAACACGACCTTGCTGGTCGAGGCGGGCGTGCTGCCGACAGCCGCTGTTGCTGCCGCCAGTACCGCCGCGTCGCTCAAAAAGACATTGATGAATCCCGGCCCGGCCACCGACACCTCACGCACGTCCGCGCCAAGGCGCTCGCGCAAAGCCGCGGCCAGCTCGTCGGCGATCGCCCGCGGCGGTTTGCCCAGGCGGCCCGCCAGCTGCAGGGCGACATTCGTGGCATAATCACCGAATTGTTCATCCGGCCGGGTAAACTCAGGCGTGACTTCCAGGCCGAACAAATCCCGGATTGCGGCAGCGCTGGCAGTAGTAAGGCGTTCCATAAGAGGTAATTATACCAGATTTACTTTTTTGGTTCGTCGGCTGCGGCCGGGTTCATGCCGCGGGCGAATTGGTACAGCACAAGATACGTCGTACCGAAGAGCACAAAGAAGCGCAAAGTCGTCTCGTATGTCTGCGGGTGCGACGTCGGGTGCAGGAGGCGTTCCGAAACGTCGAAGATAAACGACGCCGGCCGTGTAACGATATCCCAGCTATTCCAGCGCAGCTCATGACCCAGGTGGATGGCGAAGCCCGACACCAGCATGACAAGGCCGATCAAGATTGTCGCCGTGCGGACCTTGACCCGCTTCAAAAGCTCTTTGTGCACGATAAAAAGGCTCATAAAGCCGACCAGGACACCGGTAAGTACAAACAAAAAGAACATGGCAACATTGTGCATCAGGTCTTCAGCGTTCAGCTCGGCCAGGTGGTAGAGGTCGGTGATCAGATAAAACGCGTTCGGGAAGAACATCAGCCACAGGCCTGTCAGGATGATGGCCGGCCAGCTCGACCACAACCGGCCGCGCAGGACGCGCTCTAGCAGCAGGGCCAGCCCTAGTGGTATCCAGGCGAGGCCGAGATTCCAGAACAAATACCAGTACGGCGCCGTATTGAAGGCCTCGAGGCCGACCACATAAAATCCGGCACTGACAATCGTCGCAGCCACACATGCCAGGATGATCCTCATGCGGCGGGTTAGATAAAACTCACGCATTACCTTGTTATTATACCAAATGGCGCCCAGGCACCTGTTACGCCGCCCCGGTGCGGCGGGTTTTCGGCCGGGCGGCTTGCTCTAGCGTAAGAGTGAATACCGCGCCGCCCTCCGGGGCGTTGGCGGCCGAGATGGTGGCTTTGTTGGCCGAAGCGATCTCGCAGGCCAGCGCCAGACCCAGGCCGTACCCCGCCGCGCCTGAGCGGGCTTTGTCGCCGCGGTAGAGGCGTTCAAAGATATGCGGCAGGTCGTCGGCCGGAATGCCCGGACCTTCGTCTTTGATATGCAGGGCGTAATGCTGGCCGCTCGATGCGCCGGTGATCGTGATCGTGCCGCCTGACGGGCCGTACTTTTGGGCGTTATCAAGTACGATGGTCAAGAGCTGCACCAGGCTGTCCTCATGCACATATACTTTAGCGGCAGCGATGGTTTGCTGGACGCTAATACGCCGGGCGTCGAGGCTGCTACGGACTTGCTCAAGCCCTTTTTGCACCAAGGCCGCCACCTGCACCGGGCGGCGGTCCAGACTCACCTGCCCGTACTGGGCCAGCGCCAGCAAGTTGGCCGACAAGCGCTCCAGCCGGGCGACTTCCTCTAAGTTGCTGCTGATCAGGTCACGGGCCTCCTCGGGTGTAAACTCCTTCTGGCGTAGGAAAATCTCGTTTTCAAGCCGCATATTGGTAAGCGGCGTGCGCAGCTCGTGGCTGGCGTCGGCCGTGAAGCGGGCCTGGGCTTCGTGAGCTTCCTCGATCGGCCGCAGCGCCCGGCCGGCAAACCAGTAACTCACCAGGCCGCCAACGGTGAGCGCGAAGATATTGATGCCGATGAGAGCCTGGTTCAAGTGGTCGCGCACGCGCTCGGCCTCGGCAGCCTGCGCATCCTCAAAGACGGCCGCCGCCCGGCCGCCGGGCAGCTTGAAGTACCGCACAACCATTTCCTTGACTTCGCTGCGCTGCACGCTGTTGGAGCGCAGCATTTCGTGTTCGGCCACGACTCGGATAGTGATGGTCACGACCAAACTGAACATTACGATGATTACAAGATAAAAAAGCGTCAGTTTGACCCTGGCGGAGCGGAACATATCAAGCATATTCCCGCCTCTTGACCCCGCCAATGGCTACGGCTGAGTTATTGCACGGTCCTGAGCTCGGACTGTGTTTGAATAACACAGTCCTCGTGCGGAGGTTCAATAACTCAGCCGTAGCCAGCAGGGCCCGTCCCATAATTATTCTACCTTGTAGCCGTACCCGCGGACGGTCTGGATGAGCGCCTCGCCAACTTTTTTGCGCACATTGGCGACGAATGTCTCGACGGTGTTGTGCTGGACACGGTCTTCGTCGGACCAAACGTGGTCGAGCAGCTGGTCTTTGCTCAATACCTCGCCCTTGTGGACCAATAAGTATTCAAGCAGCTTGAACTCTTTTGTCGTCAGGTGGACATCGCGGCCGTCGATCGAAACCGTCTTGGCAACTGTGTCGAGCTCGAGCGGGCCGGCCTTCAGGACGGCGCCGGTGTGGGCCTTGGGACGGCGGAGCAGCGCCCGCACCCGGGCCAGTAATTCGTCGAAGGAAAACGGCTTCGGCAAGTAGTCGTCAGCGCCGGTGTCGAGGCCGAGCACGCGGTCGCCGATGCTGGTGCGGGCCGTCAGCATCAGGATGGGCGCCTGCATGTCGTTCTCGCGCCAGAACTTCACCAGCGCCGGGCCGTCATGCTTGCCGGGTATCATCCAGTCGAGCAAAATCAGGTCGTAAGCTGTTGCATCGGCCAGCGTCAGGGCCATATCGCCGTCATATGCGACATCGACCACATAGCCCTCGCTCTTTAAGCCCTTCTCCAAGCTGCGGGCAATTTTGACTTCATCTTCGACTACTAGAATTCTCATATTGTTATGATAACACCTCTGTACTGGAGACCGGCTGGAAGATCAGCCGGGAAGCGCGCCAGCTAATACAGCTTGATTAAAGGCTCCTGCTGCGGCACATGCACCACGTAATCGAACCCCTCGCTGATCACCGTGTCATCCGGTAACCGCCCCGACAGCATGAAGAGCTGATTGCTCAGTCCCACCCGCCGGGCAACCAGATCGATAACCGACCGCGCTATAGTAGCCACGCCGCCCACCATTCTTACCGAGGTGATAGGTACGTCGGCAGCCACTATATTGGCAGCCGTATCAACGCCTTCGTATTTGCCGGCACTTACCAGACCCATAACCGCCATGACGCCGCCGGCCTGTGCGCAGCGGATCAAATTGCGGGCCATTGTTTCTTCG
>CBFGXJ010000010.1:0-57298 GCA_965652795.1 uncultured bacterium | reverse complement strand
TTAATCCCGATCCCAACAACTCAACCCGGCCGCAAGCCCAAGACATCAGCGGCAAGACCGATAAAGCCCGCGCCCATGTTTGGTTCTACTACAGCGCGTCAGCCAAGTCATTCGCAACCGCCTTCGGATCTGGTGACGGCAACGAAACACACTATGCCGGCACATACACGCAGAGCCCAGGTAATCCCGAGTTCGTTCATGCCGGCGCTAACTGTCCTTCACTTGGTTCATTGACACCTAGCGTCATCCCGGGAGCAGGGCAGGTAGCTACCGCCACTTGGGCACTCAAATCGCCCACATCTTCAGCCTGTACTGCTGCGCCCGGCTTCGGAACCGTCACTGTAGATGTTGTCGGTGACGATGGCATGTTCGATCAGTCTACCGGCGCCCAACCTAGCAACAGCACGCTGCCGACCAGCGGCAGGTTACCTCGGATCGTCTGTGACGTATCTATCTTAAACCCGATCACCTGGCTGTTCTGCCCGATTGCTACCGCTGCAACGTCAGCCGCCGCCCAGTTAGATGAGGCCATCCTGGACGTCTTAAACGTCAACGGCGACCAGTACTTCGGCAATACGGACACAGGCAACAAGCTGTACGCGGCCTGGTCAAACATGCGCATTATCGCCATGGGCTTGCTAGTGTTATTTGCCTTCTTTATGGTTATTTCCCAAATCCTCGGCTGGCAGGCTATTACCGCCTACATGTTTAAGAAGGCTATGCCGAACTTCTTGTTGGCCATCTTCTTATTAGTACTATGGTGGCCGATCGGCCGGTTTATCATACAGGCCGGCGATGTCGCTACTTTTGGTATACGGCAAGTTATTCTGGCGCCATTCGGTGGGGCAGGGGCGATCCATATTGGCAATGACGGTACCGGTGCGGCCCTGACGCTGCTCGGTGGAGCCGGTATCCTGGCTTTAGGCATCTTCGCGGTTGCCACCTTTGCCATCTCAGCCTTTGTTGCCGCTTTGGTGGGCTACGCTATCCTGATGGCACGGGTTGGCGTGGTGGTTGCAGGCATGGTAGCCTCACCGTTCTACATTCCGTTTAAAGCCTTCCCGGGTGGTGAACGGATCTTCTCATTCGGTATGGGCGGCTTCTTGAAAGCCGTATGGCTGGGGCCGATATTATCAGGCGCCATCGCACTTGCTCATGCCCTGGCCTGGATACTGCACGCCGCCGGTGGAGGCAAACTGACATTTACGATCATGGCCCTGGTAGCATGGTTCGGCATTTACTTTGCGCTTTGGACTATCGTATCGGCCGTCGGCGGCGCTGCGGCGCTCCTGGCTGGCAAGGTCAAGTCGTACGGCGACGGTGTCTTGGGCGGCCTGCGGCAGTACCGCGGTCAGCAGCCGGGTAACCGCTGGAAAGCATTCAAGCACGGTGAACTGATGAAGAACTCGCTCGTCTTCGACAAACGCCGCGGCGGCCTGGGTAACGTCGGCCGGTTTATTGACCGTGCCGGTACGCGGGTAGGTTTGGGCGCCGGTAACCGCTTCGGTTTCGGTAACGTCGGCCGCGCCGCCGAGATGCTGCACCTGGACAGCGGCACCGACAAATACCTGCAGGAAAACCCCGACTTGCTCTCACTGGGCCGCAACCACGACCTTGCCAACATGATTTTTGCCAACAGTGGTGACGGTAGTTTCCGAGGCATTAATGCCGCCATCTCGGACTATAACGATCAGCAACGCGCCAACGGCCAGGCCGAGATGACCGACGCCGAACGCGCCCAAGTAATGGCACTGGTAACGCCGTTTATGCGCGGCGGCCGGCGCGCCGTTATGGCTGCCCGTTCGAACTTGTTCCAGAACAAAGCCCGCGCCGTGGCAGCTGGCAACGTATCCATCCTGCAGCGTGGTGCCGAGCGCTTGAGTGAAGGCGATGCCGTCTTTGCGCAGCAGCAGATTTCGCGCGATGCCTGGGCAGCTCGCTCCGGTGGGCGTACCGACCTTGGCGGTGAAGTCAACCACAACCCGCAAACCGACAGCTGGATCACTGCTTTCGAGGCAAGCGGCATGGACCGCAACCAAGCCGTATCTATGGCAGCCGCCTTGGACGGTATGGGCCGCACTAGCGCCACCGACGTCCTGCGCGGCCACCCGAGAGGCGTAGAAGGCACCATGAACGCTATTTCCTACATTTTGAGCGACCGCTTCAGCCATGACGCCGTGGACGGTAACGGCAACAACGTCGGTAACGACCTGAAGCGTATGGCGGCCGAGTACGCACTCGCCCTGCAACGCAACAAAGCCGCCGCTAACCCGGACGCCCTGCGCGCATTGAACAACCGCTTCCAGCGGGCTGTCTCCGAGGGTGGGTTGGGCATCAACTACCAGGTTGGCGACCGCACCATGGCCCAGCAGCTGGCCGCCCGCGCCAACCACGGCAGCGCCGTGCCGATTACCGACGACCGCGCCCTGTCTCTGGCCGCACCTATCTACGACAGCACCGACCAGACACCGCTCAGCGCCCGCAACCAGCCATAGCTTTTTACGCTATGTTCGCGACTCCAATCCGGCAACACCCGTCAGTCAGGGCAGTGGTTCCGCAAGTTTTCTAGGCTTCAAAGATATCCTAGTTTTAGCTTAACCTCATTGACTTATAGTCAAATATATGCTAGAGTCTATAGTATATGTCAGCTCCATCTCCAACCCGCGCAGAACTTGGCAGTCAGCTTAATGCCATCGACGAACAGATACGCGCCACCGAGCGGTCAATACAGCAAAGTGAGGCAGAATACATTGACACCCTCCGGGTAGAGGTCGCCGAAGGCGACGCCGCCGTCCAGGGCATCGCCCGGGTAGCACAATACCTTGAGTACACCAGTTTGCCCGGCGCCAGCGTCCAACGCCCGCCAGAGACTGAGCCGCACAGCCTCCAGGCCCGGATTCCGAACCTACCTCTCGGCCGTACCGACCACCGCTCGCGCGACAAGTTTGAGGTCGAAACAAGATGGACCCTAAGTGACCACGCCAAAGGCCACAAACATTTCCGCATAGACCAAACACGCGAAGCCGTCCACAACGGCACCGGCCGGCTGCTGCGCTTCTTGGGCGCGGGCTCGGCAAACCGTTTCATGATGGACACCCGCTACGCCACTGAGCCGGCCCACCACAGCGGTCCGCGCTGGAAGCGCTGGCTGCGCCACCCCTTCAAGTCGATAGGGCAGGTGGCAGCACCGAATGTCCCGCAGCAGATGACCCGAAGTGAAGTAACTGCCATGGCCGCCGCCGAAATCCAGGACCGCAGCCAGGAAGCTGCTGGCACCTACCGGCGACAAACACCCGACGACATGCGCCAACAGGCCATAGATGAAACCCTCGACCGCGGCCGCAGCGCCTCTACCGACGAAGTAGCCCTGGTTCACGCCGATTACGACCTGCACACCGAGGGCGCTTCGCTGGGCGGCAGCACCGAAGCCGGCAATGAGAGCATCGGCTTCGCCGACAACATGAACGACCTCGCCCTGGGCGTCAATGAAACGCGTCGCCACACCCGCGAGTCGCAACTGCGTACCGCCCGGGACCGCAACCGGAGCCTGCGCACCCTCGCTCCCGTGTTGTACGAAGGCGACACCCAGGCAGACGCCGATCGGCTCACCACCTTAGATGCACGCGCCACCAATGAAGAACGGGCATCTATCCACGCATTCGACACTAACGACTTCAACCACATCACCGAGCGTCTGAGCCCTCAAGACCGCCGCGACCGCCGCAACATAATGAACCAACTACAGGCCGACATGAACGCTAATGAGGCCCTGCTGCGGGATAACAGCCTAGCCGCCATTGCCAGCGACCCCAATCAGCCGAACGAGGTCCGCCAAGCTGCACGCCAGCAATTATTGAGCCCGGCACAGCGCGGCCAGTATGTTAACGCCCTCCTGGCTCCCGCCGACAGAGACGACCTTAACGACTCTCTCTATGCGATCGAGCAACCGTTAATGCAGGACTACCCCGAGTATGAACGGCGCTTCACCGACCCCGTTCGCCGCGCCATCACCGCTCACCGCCAGGAGATCAGCGAAAACGAAGCCTGGTCGCATGAACTTGAGATTATGCTGGGAGCAAGGGAACTGAACACCGACCTCTACCGAGTCCAAGACAACGTGCCCGGCACCGGGCCCGTAGCCAACGTCACCAGCGAAGCCCGCGCCGTCCTAGACACCGCCCGCCGGGCCAACAACCGTTACACCAACGTGCTTGGCATGGCCGCGGCCGTAGACGCGCAGTTCCCAGCTCATGGCACCCGTGTGCCTGGCAAGCCTACCCGGCCCGAAGTAGGCGCGGCCCGCGCCGTCCAAAACGCCCGCCTGGGCGGCGATCGGCCAATTGGCTTTACGGATCAGGGCGAAGCAGGTATCCATATGGGCTCGGTCATCCAAAACATGCGCTATTTAGCAACGCCCGGTATTTTGCCGAGCGTCGCCAAGGAGAAACGGGCTCAGCTGAACGTTGCCCTCGAAGGACTCGGCTTACCTCACTTAAGTGAGGCCGATATTGTACACTGGCTTGACCCCGCCAACATAAGCGACCCCGACAACCCGTTCCCGCTGGGCCTGGCCGGGCCGCACATGAGCCCTCAGTGGCGCCAGATAAATTCAGACCCGACTCAGGATTATGTACCGTCGATGTACGGCCCGATGCCGAACCCGCTGTACCGGCCCGATCAGATAGACGCCAACACCATAAATTATCTGAGCCGCAATGAAAATATCATCGCCCTGCGCGGCTTAAGAAAAGGCACCCGGCCATACCAGCATACCGAGCGCCGCATCGCCCAGCACATCGCCCAAAACCGCCACCCGGTTGATCGCCACGCCATCATGAACGTGCACCGGGTACTGGATCAGGCACGGCCGATGCTTACCGACAGAGCCGTTACCCAGACACGGGAAGGCTTGCGCGAAGGTGACCGTACCGATGAAAGTGTCGAGACATACTTGCGCCTTCAGCGGTCGCGCGACGCCGTCCAGCAGGCATATAACGCACACCCTGGCCCGTAGGGCAATCCTAGATTGACCTAATAAAGACGCGAAAAACAGCTTGAACCTGACGGCAAAGTAGCCGATAATTAGTACGTGGCTACCTATAAAGTCCTTCAGGACATCGAGGCGGAAGACAAACTTATCGGTCCGCTGTCGCTCCGGCAGTTTGTCTATGCCGGTATCGCGGTGCTCTGTGGCTATCTCATTTTCTTGCTTACTTCTAAAGGCGCGGCATTTGTGGCCGTTGTTTTGCTGCCGCCTATGATCTTATGCGCCTTCTTTGCCTGGCCCTGGAGCAAAGACCAGCCAACCGAAGTATGGGCGCTCGCCAAGATCCGCTTTTTGGTAAAGCCGCGTAAGCGCATCTGGGACCAAACCGGCATCAAAGAACTGGTAACCGTCACGGCGCCAAAGAAAGTCGACATCAGATACACCAATGGTTTGTCGGAAGGGGAGGTGCGTTCGCGTTTGCGCGCCCTGGCCGATACTATCGACAGCCGCGGCTGGGCAATTAAAAATGTGAACGTAAACCTCTATAGCCAGCCGGCACTGGTCATGAGCGAGCCCACTTCCGACCGGTTGGTGAGTATTTCAAGCTTGCCGCAAGTCGTGCCCCAGATCGACATCCAGCCGTCCGACGACATCCTCGACGAGACCAACAACACCCGGGCTGCCGAGATGGACAACAAGCTGGCCGCGTCCAGCAAAGCGCGCCGGCAGCGCGTCCTCGAAGAAATGGAACGGGCGCCGCTGACGCCGCCGCCCCAGCCGCAAGTCGGCGTGGCCGCCCAGAGGCCGGCACCGGCACAATCAGCCAATGACTACTGGTTCTTGAACCAGCCGTCGCAAACCGCCACCAGCGTGCCCAGCAACGCGGTTACCTTCAATACGCAGATCATTACCCCTGGCATCAGCCCCTCAGACCAACCCGCCGCTGCGCCAACCGCGGCCGACCCGAACGACGATGAAGAATCGTTGCTACGCGAGCTCGAAGAGCAACGCCGCGCCCAAGAAAACGTCAGCACCTACGGCCACCTGCACACCATCCAGCCCCTGTCCGTACAGGAAGAGCAGGCCAAAGAAGCAGCCGAACGCGCTCAGAAAGAAGCCGAGGCCCGCGCGGCCGTAGAAGCGGCCGAAGCACATGCTGACGCCGCGGCGCGTGCAAAAATGAAGGCGGCTATACCGGAACCGCCAAAGCCTGATATACTAGACCTTGCAACCAATGATGATCTTAACGTGGCAACCATTGCCCGTGAGGCCAACAAGCGCAGGGAGTCGTCTGAAGATGAGGTGGTTATTTCACTTCACTAAAGGCGTCATGAGTCAAAATAAGGGTGGAAGCAGCGAACATATATGGATCCTAGATCTCAATCACAACCGTCCTATAATCAGGGCGTTCCGGGCGTCAGCCCGGCCGGCGGACAGCCGGCACCCGGCGTCGCATACGTACCCCGCCACGACCTGAATGCAACCGCCAACAATATTCATTCGGCTGTTCCCGGCGCACCCGCTCCGGCAGGCACACAACCCGTACCCAACGTACCGGCCTTTAATAATCCGGCCATGCACTACCGGCAGCCGATGCAAGACCCGGTACCGCCGGCCCGGCCCGGTTATGCCGCGCCGGCGCAAGCCGCACCGGTAACGCCCGGCGGCGCAGCCGGCGCTCAGCCGGCCGTCAAACCGGTTCCGGCCACCAACCCGAACAGCACCCAGAACATGCTTCAGATCGCGGAGATCCGCGACGGCATCGTCATTATGAGCGACGGCTCGTTCCGCTCCGTGGTCATGATCAAATCGATCAACTTCGACCTGATGAGCCCGCAGGAACAAGAAGCCGTCGAAAGCGGCTACCAGGGCTTCTTAAACTCGTTGTATTTCCCGATTCAGATTTTCGTGCGTTCACAAAAGGTCGACCTCCAACCCTACATCGACAAACTTGACAAAATCCGCACCGAGCACGACAACATGCTGCTGGCGCTGATGATGGAGGACTACATCACCTACATTGATGCTCTGGCGCAGCAAACCAACATTATGGACAAAAAGTTTTACGTGGTCATACCGTATTTCCCGGTGATTGATGTCCAGAAGGCGCTGACACAGAGCAAAAACTTCCTTTCCGGCATCGCGGCCCTCTTTAAGAGCCAGGAAAAACATGTCACCATTAACGAACAGGAGCTGGAAAACGCCAAGACCGAGCTGCGCAACCGTGTCCAGTCGGTGCTGGCCGGCCTCTTGCAGTGCGGCATCCAGGGTTTGCCGCTTGATACCCAGGAACTGATTGAGCTGTATTACGACACCTACAACCCCGATACCGCCACCCGTCAGCAGCTGAAAAACTTTAACGACCTCAGCGCCGACGTTATTACCAAGGGGCAGGGGGCGGCCACGCAGCCGCACTTACAGCGGGAGTTAGGATAGGGTATGGCACTTTTCAACAAACAACCACAACTTGATCCGGTCGCTTTGGCTCAGGCTCAGCAGCAGCGCGAGCAACAGGAAGTCGAAAGCGCTTTCCGCAAGGGTATCACGGCCCTGCGCGACTTTATTGCGCCCAGTTCGATCGAGCTGAACAGCAGTTATTTCCGTTTAGGGACGCGTATGGCCCGCACGTTTTATGTCTATGGTTACCCGCGGCAGCTGTACACCGGCTGGTTGAGCGCGCTGGTTAACCTGGACGAGGTCATGGACGTATCGATGTTCATTTACCCGGTGGAGAGCCAGGTGGTGCTGGAAAACCTTCGCAAAAAGGTTACGCAGCTTGAGGCCGGTATCCAGATCGACGCCGACAAAGGCCGCGTCCGCGACCCGGGCAAGCAGGCAGCTATCCTTGACGCCGAAGAAATGCGCGACAAACTGCAGGTGGGCGAAGAGCGCTTCTTCCGCTTCGGGTTTTACTTCACGCTGTACGCGTCTTCGATGGAAGAGCTTGACTTCGTTTCGCACAAGGTCGAGTCGTTGCTGGGCCAACAGCTGGTGTACTCAAAGCCAGCCACCAGCCAGCAGGAACAAGGCCTGAACGCGACCGTGCCGCAGTTTACCGACCAACTCCAGATCCGCCGCAACATGTCGACGGGCGCTATCAGCACCAGTTTTCCGTTCACGTCGGCCGATTTGTCGCAGGACAACGGTATCCTGTATGGCATCAATATGCACAACTCGGGCCTGGTTATCTTCGACCGCTTCTCACTGGAAAACGGCAACTCCGTTGTCTTCGCTAAGTCCGGTGCCGGTAAGTCCTTCACGGTGAAGCTTGAGGCGATCCGCTCAATGATGATGGGCACCGAGATTTTCATCATCGACCCCGAAAACGAATACGAGCGCATGTGTGACGCCGTTGCCGGCGCGTACGTCCGCCTGAGCTTGAATTCGGCCACCCGCATCAACCCCTTCGACCTGCCGCAGGTCGTCGATACCGAAGAGGCCGACAACGCGCTGCGCTCCAACTTGATCACCCTACACGGGCTGCTCCGTCTGATGATGGGCGGCGCGCAGGCCCAGATGATGCAGGGCACCGGGACGCAGATGATCGCGCCGGCGCTAACGCCGGTCGAAGAATCCGACCTCGACGCCGCACTCATCGAGACCTACGCCCGCGCTGGCATTACCAACGACCCGCTGACGCACACCTCGCCGCCGCCGACCGTTGCCGACCTCTATGACACGCTACTGCACATGGGTGGCACCGGCCCGCAGTTGGCCCAGCGGCTGCGCAAGTACACCTCGGGCACCTTCGCCGGTATCTTCAGCCAGCAGTCCAACATCGACATCAACAACCCGCTGGTCGTCTTCAACATCCGCGACCTCGAAGACGAGCTCCGCCCGGTCGCCATGTACATCGTTCTGAATTACATCTGGAACAAGACCAAGTCCGACCTCAAACGGCGTATCCTGATCGTCGACGAGGCCTGGCAGCTGATGAAGTACGAAGACTCGGCCAACTTTATGTTCAGTCTTGCCAAGCGGGCCCGCAAGTACAACCTGGGGATCACTACGATTACCCAGGACGTCGAAGACTTCATGGGGTCGCGCATGGGAAGGGCGATCGTGGCCAACGCCTCGATGCAGTTCCTTTTGAAGCAGTCACCGTCGGCCGTCGACGTGTTGGCGGATGTCTTTAAGCTGACAGCCGAAGAGAAAAAGCGGCTCAGCCAGTTCCCGGTCGGGCAAGGCTTGTTCTTTGCCGGCCAAAACCACGTCCATATCCAGGTCGTCGCCAGCCCAACCGAAACCGGCCTGATCACGACCAATCCAAACCAGGTGCAGCAGCTCAGACAGGGTGAATTTAACCAGCCACAGGGCACGATTGACTTATCCAATCAGCTCTATCCGGGAGTATAAGGTAGCAAGGCAACGAGGGTAACATGCCGGTAATCGACGACGAAAAGACCAAAGCACCAGACGAACAAGCCCTTGAAGACCAGGAGCAAATGGGGCGGGGCCGTACCGCTGCCCAAGATGCTGAAATCGACCGCCTGAACGAGCAGTTCTATAAGCCGGACGCCGAAGGCAGCGGCGCCAGCCGCGGTCCGGGCGGCGGAGGCGGCGGCAGGATCAAAAACCGCATCAAGAAATTTGGCAAGAAATACGGCAGCAAACTGTGGCTGGCCGGCGCCGGTATCGGTACCTTCATGTTCGGCGGTGCTTTGCTGCTGTTTCTACTGGGCTCGCTGATGCTGCCGCACTTCCTGCAGAATATTACCGCCTACCGTTTTGCGAACGCAGCGCGCTCGTACCGCCATGCCAATAACGCGGTGATGTCAAAGAAGCTCCTGCTTGACTCAGCCGACGACACGACTTTTAACCGCATTATGGCGCGGGCAAAAGATCTGAAGAGTGCTGCAATGCTGGAGAAATACCGTCCGGCGGCCATTACCCGCAACATGGAGGCCACCGGCAAGCTGGACTTCGAGTACACGCCGCGGCGCTTCCCGCTGGCCAGACCGAAAATATCAGCCATTATTATTAACGGCGAGCGGATTCCGATCGAACAGCGCACGCGCTGGGGCATACCATTCAGCCAAGTCGGCAACAATATACGCTTGGCTGCCGATATTGATGCAGCGCTCTTTAAAACCATGCGTGGCACGCAGGTGCACGCCCAGGTGCTGCGCACCGGCGTGGGCATCAGAATCCTGGAGCGGATCGGCTACCGCAGCTTCTACGCCTGGGCTAACCGCGCGCAAGCCTACGCCGGCATGGGCGTGGATGAAGCCGACCGCACCTTGCTGCGCGATATGAACAAACGGTCGGTCGGGCCGGGCATACGCGGCTCGCCGACGACCGATCCGGTCAAACGGGCTTCCGACGAAGCCAAAACCGCCACCAACGAGGCCATGGCCGACGACGCCGAAGCCACCAAGATGGCGCAGACCGGTGAGGTATCGGAAAAAGTTATCTTGCGCATGAACGAGGCGTTGAAGGGAACCGGCTGGGAGAAAGCCGCCGGAGTCGTCTCGACGGCTAATGCCATTGCGATTCCGTTGTGCCTGATCTTTGACGGCTCGGTCGAGCGATCCGGACCAGCCATCGACCAAAAAACCGATGCTTCTATCCGTCAGTTCTCACACTTTGCCAGCATGGCCCACCAGCAGCAGGCCGGTGACGTCGTGGGTGAGGCGCTGGGCGCTGCCAACAGGAAGTTCAATGGCGACGGAGGCGCTGCCCGCGCCAATGCGCAGGCCATTGCCCAGGGCAGTCAGGTTGACACCACCAACACACCGCCGCCGTATGCAGGCGCATTAGGCGACTATACGCTTATGAATGTGCTGCTAGGCAAAGAGAACCAGGCTTTCGCGAATAAAATAAATGAAAACTTGGTCCCGCTTTGCCAGGTAGTTGCAAGCGTAGAGTTCGGCCTGGCTTCGGCTGCCGCCGAACTGGTTATCGGCTTCTTTACTGGAGGCGGTAGCGTCGCAGCCACCAAGGCCGGCACAACCGTCCTTGCAAAAGTAGTGTCGCAGTATTTGAAGGACTTCGCCGCCACGCTCGTCAGCAAACAAGGCCTCAAGCGCTTCGTGTACCAGGGCGCAGCCGTAGCCAGCGGTATCATGCTGGCACGCATGATCGTATCCAATTACGCCAATCAGCAGTACAACGGTATAGGTAATAACGAGAATATACTGAACGAGGTCGAAGCGGGGGCTGAAGCCACCGCCAACGACGCCAGCCGTGCCATGGGAGGGCGGCCGCTCACCTCGGGTGAATCGATCGTCACCCGCGCCGCCAGCCGCGAAGAAAACGCCGCTGCCCAGGCCGAACTCAGCATCTTTGAGCGCTACCTGGCCGTCACCAATCCGCAGTCGCTCTTAACCCGTGTCGGCTATACCGTAATGGGCAACGCCCGCACGGCTACCTTTGCCAATGCGCTCACCTCAACCAGCCAGATATTTAATCCGATGGCGATCATGGGCTTGTTCGGCAAGCTCAGCCCGGCCGTGTCTGCTGCCAGCGACCGGCTTGATGAAGACAGTTACACGCGCACCGTCTTCGGCTTCTCCGAAGAAGAACTCAAGGTCATGAAGGAGCAAGAGACCTACTACGACGTCTTTGAAAACGAGAAGGTCTTGGCCGACAGCGGCAAGCTGGACAAGATCGTCGAGAAGTACGGTAAATGCGGCCCTGAGGGCGAAACCATCGGTACGCTATTCTCGAAGGGCTACATCATCCGCGAGCCGAACGGTACACCCGACCCCAAGCAAGGCGACTGCTCACCCGAGAACCTGGGTCTGCGCAACCAGCAGGGATTCGGCGACCTGGTCTTCCGCTGGCGTCTGACCAAGCTGTATGAGGCCGGCATCCAGGTCGGCAGCGATGTCTCGAACCCGACACAGTCCAACGAAAACACCGGCCCGAACGACGGCCAGACACCCGACAGCAATGCCGCCCTGGTTTGGCCGATGGCGCAAACCACAAAGATCAGCGACTGCTTCGGCAGCGAGGCTAAGTTCCATAAAAATCCGCACAAGGGGCTCGATTTCTTCGGTCCGACTAATGTCCAAATCCTGTCTGCAGGAGCTGGCGTCGTAACCCGCGCCGGCCCGGCCAGCGGCTATGGCCCCAACTTCGTCGTCATCAAGCACGATAACGGTATGGGTACCAGCTACGGCCACATGAAGTCCATGAACGTCTCAACTGGACAGCGGGTGATTGCCGGCCAGCCGATCGGCGTCCAGGGCACTGAAGGGCAGTCAACCGGCGACCACCTGCACTTCAACGTCTTCCCGGGCGACTACACCGGCAGCAACAATCCCAACGTCAACCCGCTCAAGCACGTAACCATCCCGCCCGGCACGCAAAATCCATTAAACTGTAGCGCTAACGCGACGGCAAACTGGTAATATAAATCGTATGAGGCTTATGTATGCGTAAATCTTCATCAACCGCTAAGACTGTCATTCTCCGGCGCATACTACTTATAGGGTTAGCAGTAAGTACGCTACTGCTGCTGACAGACACGCCGCGGATCTACGCCTTGAGCTTGTCGGGCCTGGAGAGTTTGCGCCAGGAGCGCGGCTTCTACGACCCGGAAACCGAATGCTACGGCGGCCCGCGCGGCGACGCACCAGCCGGCGCCGGCAGCACCACCCTTACCGGCGTCAGCGTAACCGGCACATCTGCAGTAATAGCCGGTGATCCGCTGTCGCTACGCAATCCGACCATCCTTGATCCGAAAGGCTACGGCGACGCCATGGTCAACTTCATCAAAAAAGAGCGGCCTAATTCTCCGTGGCTGGAAATATCCGACTTGGGGGGCAAGCTGGTTTCAGAAGGGCAGAAGCGCAATGTGAATATGATGATGATCATCGTAATTGGGCGGCAAGAGTCGGAGCTTGGCTTGTCCCGGGTGGCTCGGCAAAACAAGAACTCCTTTGGTAACAAAGGTAATGGCCCGAACGGCTACCGCACCTGGCCCAGCTTTGAGGAGTCCCTATTCGGTGACGGCAGTTTTACCGAGCTATACAACGGCCGCATCAACGGCAAACATGAAAGTTATAAAAACGTAAAAAACTCCTACGAATACATCTCGGTGCACGTTTCCGGCCAGATCATTTACCCGGGCGACAAAACCGCCGTACACGACGAACTGATGGATGAAGTCGTCGATGATGATGCAGTATTGCGTTACTGGAACAACGCCATTAAGTGGATCGGCGAGATGTCGGGCTTTACCATATCGGGCGTTCCGACCCGCGGCAGCGGCTCCGCACCCGCTGGTGATACTCAAGCTGCAAGCGCACAAACCAACAACTGTCCTGCCAATTCCGGCTCGGAAGATGATGGTACCGCCGATGGGGCTGTTAATGTTGACGGTTATTTCTTCCCGGTAGCACCGCGTACAAAGATTGATTACGCCGACGTTCCCTGTAAGGCAACTGCTTGCCACCACGACGGTACGCCCGCCGCCGACCTATACTTCGGCAAAGACCGCAACATGGATAACAAGCCCGTATACGCCTTAACGGACGGCTATATCGTAAATGTGGATGAGTACGGCTCGCACCCGGAGTGCCGCGAAATACAGTTCCGTTCCACCCGAGATAATTTCTATTACTGGTACGGTCACGTCACCGATGTACAGGTGTCGAGCGGACAGAAGGGGATTAAGGGCGGATCGTTCATTGCCCGTGTGGCGCCGTATTCCTTCGGCAATTCCTGCCGGGGCGGGCGCGACCACCTGCATATTGACCGCGGCTGCGTCAACAGCAAGGGCGAGCCGCAGCGCGGCGGCAGCCCGAAGTGCCGACATAAAGGATTCGTTCCATTAATGAATAAAATATGGGAAGGGTTACCGCCAGGTGATACAGACAACAAATTCGAGTAGCAACCAGTGGAGCGGCCTGGGGCCGGAAGGCACGCCCGTTACCACGCAACCACGCTATAGCAGCGGCGGCCTGCTCTCGTCGCCGCGCAGAGTAATACTGTTAGCGGCCGGCGTCATTAGCCTGGTGCTATTAGTGCTCATTTTTATTACCTTGCTCGGCTACGGCTGGATCAACATCACCGTAGCAGCTACCGACAGCAACGAGCCGGCAAAGATAACTGTCAGCCGCGGCGAGGAAACACTTAGCAGTTTTACGCTCGCACCGGGCGCAAGTAAAAAGATTTTTGTTAAGAAAGGGCATGTCCGGATCGACAGTGCAGTCGGTAACCGCAAGGGCATAAATGTCGGGACGGTCCGCAGCCTGAAGACCACGCAAGCTACCGCCACACCGGGTACGCAGTATGCGATCACCAAAATCGGTTCTTACGCCGGCTTGTGCGGGATCAGCGTCGCCGGTAAAGCTTATTCGTATTCATGTAATGGCCACGGCGAGATTTTGCGTCACACTACGGCAATCAGCCCGGAATCTGTCGTGACCAGCGAGCCGATCAGCGAGCTCGAATTCAGCAGTCTGCAACCGTACAAAAACGGCCTGATCGGTATCATTGAAGGTGAGGGCAACGAACAAGGCTCCCATGTCGTCTACGTCGACCTTACTACGGAAACCGTGACCCGTTTTGCGGTTCCGGACGAGCTGAAGCAAGTCGATGAGAGTGGAGACGACACCATAATTACGTCTGACGATCCCGCGTCATCAGGCTTCCTTATAAAGTACCGTTTTGTCGACAAGCTGTACTATGTGAGCGACTTTACCAATCCAAAAATTACCAATATTCCGCTGCCGGCCAACATTAAATTCAGCGATGACAGCCTGAATTATGCCATCCAGCTTCCCAAGGAAGGCCCGTTCCTATACCTTGGCCCGCCCAACGCCAACACGCACGAGGACGCCATCCCCACCGAGAACGAAGAACATGCCGAAAGCAACTCGCAGCCCAAGACAACCATCCAGCCCACGTTTTACCAGTATGACTTTAGCGGCCGCATCACCCGGAGCCTGCCAGCTCCTAATGAAAAAGACGTCAGCCCGATTAATATGTTCAAGTTGCCGAAAAACTTCTATGTTGCTTCAGTCCCGAGCATAGGTAAAGCGTTTTACTACTACGATGGCACCAGCATGAAGCCGGTGATCAACCTACCCGAGGCCGCCGCACCAGTGATGTACGGCGACAAAGCCTACTTCCAGACGAACGGGACGGCATACGAGTTCACACCCGGCGACGACGGCTTATTCAGCTTGCGCAGCGTATTTTCTTCGCCAGCTGTCAGTGTGTCAGAAATACAGGCCAGCCGTGGCGGGATCACCTTTACCGGCTTTGCTAAGCGCTCGGTCGACCCATTACCGCGCGACCTTTACAGGCTTGAGACCAAGCACCAAACCACGCCGCCAGTCGAAGAGCAAATACCGTTCGACAAAGTCTCCAAGTTCACCCAGTCGTACGACTACGACGACACAAAGGTATTATTTACCCTCAAGGTAACCAGCAGCGCCGATTACTTCACCCTGAAAGACCGGCTCGCCCAGCGGCTTGAAAAAGAAGGTATCAACCTGGGCAAACGCACTCTTGAGTTAAACAGCCTGAACTAATCCGCCGCCAGCTCACTTGAAATTGCTTGACCTCGTACCGTCGAGATTGAAGAGACTTACTCTTTTCCCATAGCCGGCTGGATCAGCCGCTGCGCCGGGAAGTACTGCTGCACAACATCGGCATCCGTCGTAGTAATGAACGTCTGGTAATCGGTTACGTACATGGTGAGCGCCTGGCGGCGGCGGGCGTCCAGCTCGCTGAAGACGTCGTCCAGAAGCAGCAGCGGGCGTATGCCGCGGGCTGCCTCGACCAGCTCGAGCTCGGTAATCTTGAGCGCCAGCATGAGGGTACGGTTCTCACCGCGTGAGGCGGCCGTCAGGGCGGGATGGCCGTTTAGGGTAACGACGAGGTCGTCACGGTGCGGGCCGTAGGCCGTAAAGCCGCGCAGGGCTTCCAGCTCGGGATTAGCTTCCAGCTTACGCAGCAGCTCAGTTTCGTATGTTGCCAGACCGAAGCGCGTCGCGTACGACAACTGGACATCGTATACTTTGTCCGCCAGGCTGCTGTAGAGCTCGCTCAGGGCCGTATTGAAGCGCTCAATGAGTGCGAGCCGGCGGCGGGCAATTTGGCCGCCCAGCTCGCTCAGACGCACGTTCCAGACGAATAACTGCTGCTCAAGGCCCGCTGGATGTTGCTTCAGGAGCATATTGCGCTGGGAAAGCACCCGGCGGTAGTGCCGGCGCAGCGCGCCGTAGCCGGGCTCGACCTGTTCAATCAGGTCATCCAGGAATATCCGCCGCATATCCGGCGGGCCGGCCAGCAGCTGCAGGTGGTCGGGTTCAAACAAAACCACC
Organism: uncultured bacterium; assembly: GCA_965652795.1. Lineage (GTDB taxonomy): Bacteria > Patescibacteriota > Saccharimonadia > Saccharimonadales > UBA4665 > CBFGXJ01. Next base: position 41,029 of record CBFGXJ010000010.1, on the reverse strand, counting down.
GGCAACTGCTTTGAGACATGCAGCCGGCTTACCGATTGTCCGTCGATCTCAAAGCTTTTCAGCGTGGTCTGGCCGCGTTGCTGCAATTTTACCGTCCTGAGCCCGCTGGGCAGGCCGGCGTCCAGCCTGGCCCATTCGTTGTCGAACTGGATCAGTTCGCCGTCTTTTGCCCGGTACGAACTGCCGGTAGCGACCACAAGCACCGCTTCCAGCAGGTTGGTTTTGCCGCTGGCGTTGGGCCCGGCGATGATATTCACGCTCGGGTCCAGCTCGAAAAAGGCGTCACCGTACGAGCGGAAGTGCTGGGCGCGGATATCGCTGATCATGCTTTTATTTTAGCTCTTCAGCGGCATAACGATATGGGTGTAATCGGGTGCGGCCGGGTCGCGGATGACAGTCGGCTCCAGCTTACCGTTGAAACTGAAGACCACTTCGTCGCCGGACAAGGCGTGCAGCCCATCCATCAGATAGCGCGAGTTGAGCGTAATCGAGCCGTCGCCGGTCACGCTAGCAGCCGCTTTGGCGGTGTTTTCACCCAGCTGGGAGGCAACCGATTGGATGCTCAGCTCGCCGGCCGCTTCATTGACATCCAGCGTAATACTGCCGGCGCTCTCGCGTGCGAACAGGCTGGATACTTTCGTGACGTTCATGAAGTCCGCCCGCTTCAGGGTGGCGGTGGTTGCAAATGTCGATGGGATCAGCTTGCGGTAGTCAGGGTAGCGGCCTTCGATCAGGCGGGCAACCAATTCGATATCGCCAACCCGGAACAGCACCTGCTGGTCGTCGCTCGTAACGCTGACTTCACCTTCAAAGTCACTCACGATCCGGGCCAAGTCCTGCATGGCGCTGACCGGCACCAGCAGCTCGATCGGGTCGCCCTCGTAGGACATAAGCTCTTTTTCGGCTAGGCGGTAGCTGTCCGTAGCGGCCATGTACAGCTTACCCTCGACCGTGTGGACGTATACAGCCGTTAAAACGGGCCGTGCTTCGTCGTTTGAGGCCGCCATAATCACTTGCGACAAGGCTTTCTTCAGCACCGAGCCCGATACCGTCCAGGTTTTACCCTCGGTAATCGCCGGCATGACCGGAAATTCTTCAGCCGAGACGCCATTAATGACCGACTTGTACTGGTCGGTTGAAATATGCAGCCGGTAGTCGTCCAGGTCGAGGTTGATCACGCCGCTGGGCAAGCTGCTGACGAAATCCTGCATAAGCCGGGCGGGAACGGTAATGGCGCCTTCTTCTTCAACCTTCGCGCCCAGGTACTGCGTGATGGCGATATCGAGGTTGGTCGCCGACAAACTCAACCGGCTGTTGACCGACTTTATAAGGACGTTCGCAAGTACCGGCAACGTACCGCGCGTACTGGCAACGCGGGCAACGATGCCGAGAGCTTTGTTTAGGTTTTCCTGTGTGACCTGGAGCTTCATACAATTATCCTTAATTACTTATTTATATATAGTTGTAGTTATTATTAGCCGTGTGGACAATGTGGGAAAACTGTTTCCGACCTCAGTAAATAGGCTGTTTTTGGCAGTGGAAAAGCTTGTTGTCAGGCTGTGCGCGCATTCGGGGAAAACCAGTACCTTATCCATATATGCATTGAGGGCGAGTAGTATGCGTGTGCAAAAATTGTATACACGCCCACAGCCCGTACCCAGCGCATCCACCACTTGTCCGCAGGCTATCCACAGGCCAAGGAGCACATAATATATACGGACTCCGGAACCTCCGCACGAGGAATGTGCTATCCAAGCACATTCCGAGCTCAGGACCGTGCCGGATTCTGTATATATTATGTGCTCCGAAAAACAGGCAGACTTATGCATACAAACGGTCCTTGATTTGAGTAATGGCGGCGCGGATGTCGGCATCGATGCGGGATTCTTTTTCGATCTTTTCAATCGAGTGGATGGCTGTGGTGTGGTCTTTGCGGCCCAGTTCACGGGCAATCTTCGGAAAGCTGAGGTGCAGCTCGCTGCGCAGCATATACATGGCGATCTGGCGCGGCACGACGATATCTTTATCGCGCTTCGGACCCAGGATGTCTTCGACCGGAATCTGAAAGTGGCGGGCAGTGCGCTCGATGATCTGCCGGGCGCTGATATGTTTCGGCCGCGTCTGGGCGGCACCTAGCAGGGAACTGGCGATACCCATACTGGGTTCAAGCCCACGCATTTCGCAGAAGGCTAGGAGCTGGTTCAGGGCGCCTTCAAGCTCGCGGATGTTCGTCTGGACATTGGTCGCGAGGTATTCCATGACATCGCCGGGCAGGTTGATGCCGTGGGTTTGGGCCTTGGTCTGCAGGATGGCGCAGCGGGTCTCGAAGTCGGGCGTTTGCATATCGATGCTCATACCCCAGACGAAGCGCGAGCGCAGGCGTTCCTCTAAGGTAGGGATTTCGCGCGGCGGTTTGTCGCTTGAGATGATGATCTGGTGATTGGCCTGGTGGATGGCATTAAAGGTATGAAAGAACTCTTCCTGAATCTTTTCTTTGCCAGCCAAAAACTGGACGTCATCGACGATCAAGACATCGGCACTGCGGTAAAAGTCGGCGAAATCAGTGTTTTTCTTGAAGCGCAGGGCGTCGACGAACTCCTGGACGAACTGCTCGCTGGAAACATATACAACCCGGGCGCCCGGATTACCGGCCAGCACCGTATTGCCCACGGCCTGGATGAGGTGGGTTTTGCCGATACCGACGCCGCCGTACAAAAAGAGCGGGTTATACTTGGTGCCGGGGTTGGCGGCCACAGCTTGGCAGGCGGCGTAGGCTAGCTCGTTGCCGGAACCGACGATGAAGTTTTCAAAAGTGTAGCGCTCATTGAGCCCTTGACGGTATTTGTGCGACAAGGTGCTGCCGGGCCGGCTTGCGGTCGCAGTCTGCGCGCCGGGGCCGCCCGATGGCATGGTTACCAGTACTTCAGCCTGTTCAGCGGGTTCAGCCTTGGCGGGACTGGCGGCCGCGGAATGAATCTTATATTCGATCCGTGGAGCGGTAGCGCCGTGTTTCTTTAGCGTGTCCGCTACGAGCTGGCCGTACTTGCGTTCCAGCTGCTGCTTAATAAAGATATTCGGCACGCCAATCAGCACCAGGTCATCGTCGCACTTCAACAGGACGGTATTCTTAAACCAGGTAATAAAGTTACCCCGTGTTACCGACAGCTCGATTTCCCCTAAGACTGCCTGCCATAAACTGCGCTCGCGCATCAACCCTCTCTTTACCTTCATTTCAGCTGGCTACCCAGCGGTCGTATCCCTACTATACCTCGGGTGCACCGACTTTTCCACATAGTTTGTAGGGATAACAACGAAAGTTTGCAATCCGGGCAAGGAAAGGGGTTAAGTTATGCACAGGTGTTTGTCTCATCTGGAAAGCTGTGGAAAATACTTGGCATATGGTGGAAAACTTGGTACTATTAGGGGGTTAAACAGTGTCAATTTTACGTAATTTTGACACGCAATGTTAAGCAGAGGGGAAGTCACTCAATCTTCGTGTGACTTTTTATATGAAGCACAGCGGCACGGTCCTGAGCTCGGAATGTGCTTGAATAGCACATTCCTCGTGCGGAAGTTCCGCTGTGCTTCATATAAAAAGTCAGCGAGTTGTTGTCTGACTGACCCTAATGCAGTAAAGTGGAAGAAGTATGCCAAAACGTACCTATCAACCGAAGAAGCGACAACGTTCTAAGGAGCACGGTTTTCTGAAGCGTATGGCCAGCCGCGCCGGCCGGCTGGTGCTGAAGCGCCGTCGCCTTAAAGGGCGTGTCCGCTTGACGCACTAAACGTAGTTTAAGGGCCGCTTGATCCTCGGGTGCGGCACCGCTTTACGAAGGCTGCCAGACAATGATTAACCGACAACATCGATTTCATGGGCACGGCAGCCTTCGTTTTGTGTACCAACGCGGCGCCAGCGTGCGCGGCGCCCACCATGCGCTGCGCTACTGCAAAAACCCGAAGCGCCACACCTACCGGCTAGCCGTAGTGGTGAGCCGGCGGGTGCATAAGTCGGCGGTAGTACGCAACCGGATCAGGCGGCGCTTGTATGAAGCGGTACGGCTTGAAGCGGGCGGTTTCAGCCAGCCCTACGACTTGGTCTTCACGGTCTATGACGCTCAGGTGGCAGAGATGACGCCGGCTGCCCTTCGGGCATCGGTACGTGACCAGCTGGTAAAAGCAGGGGTTTTACCAGCGGCCCAACTACCCGTGACGCCGCCTGATGATCAGATCATTTCCAGCATGGTATAGTAGAAAGTAAGGAGAGTAATTCCATCTATGTTTACAACGTTCATTGTTCAGCCGATTTTTAACCTTTTGGTGTTTATTTATGCCTTGTTGCCGGGCCACAACTTTGGTTTGGCAATCATCCTCTTTACGATCGTGATCCGACTTCTGATGTGGCCGCTGGTCAAGAAGCAGCTGCACCAGGTCAAGCTGATGCGCAAGGTCCAGCCCGAGATCAAAAAGATCAAGCAGGCTGCCAAGGGCGACCGCCGCAAAGAGACGTTGATGCTTATGGAGCTCTACAAAGAGCGCGGCATCAGCCCGTTCGGCCAGATCGGCGTTATTTTGCTGCAGATCCCGATCCTGCTTGGCCTGTATCTGGGACTGCAGAAGGTTATCAAAGACAACGACCAGATCATCGAGTTCGCTTACTCGGGCCTGCAGAACTTAAGCTGGATGAAAGAGTTGGCAACCAATGTGGCCGACAAGTTCGACAGCACCTTGTTCGGGGTGGTTGACCTGACGCGTCCAGCGCTTGAGTCGGGTGGCGTCTACTGGCCGGCCATGCTGATCGTGCTAGGTAGCGCCGTCACGCAGTACTTTGCCAGCGCCCAGCTGATGCCGAAAGACAAAGATGCCAAGCGTCTGCGCGATATCTTAAAGGCCAGCAAGGAAGGCAAACAGGCCGACCAAGCCGAAGTCAGCGCCGCCGTCGGTCGCAGCATGAAGTTCTTCCTGCCGGTACTTATTTTCCTGTTTACGGTGCACTTGCCGTCGGCGCTCAGCCTGTACTGGCTGGCAAGCGGCCTGGTGGCCTTTATCCAGCAATGGCTGGTGCTGCGGGAAGACGTTGAAGAGATGGAAGAAGTTGCCGACAAGCCCGCCACCGCCAAGAGAAGGGCTGGCGCCAAGACGCCGCGTGCAAAAGCAGCCGCTAAAGCCGCTGCCGCTGCCCAAACCACCCAAGAATCAGCTGCCGAGCGCGAGAAAAACGCCATCGAAGCTGAAGTCGTCGCTGCCCCCTCACCCAAGAAGGCTAAAAAGAGCGGAAAGGCTCGTAAGAAGCGGAGGAACTAGCAGTGGAAGAATCCATTCAGTTTGCCAAAAAGTATCTAGAGGACCTGATCTCGTTCTTCGGTCTTAATACCGAAGTCCGGGCGACGATCGACGATGATGTGATCGAACTTGAAGTACCTTCTTCGCAACTGAACGGATTTTTAATCGGCCAGCGCGGCGAGAATATGCGCTCACTGCAGTTTTTGGTCAGCAACGCGCTTAAAAATAATGGTTATGAGTACACCCGCGTCAATGTAGACATCGCCGAGTACAAGAAGCAGCGCGCCCAGCGCCTGGCCAAGCAGGCCGAAGAATGGATGAAGAAGGTTAAAGAGACCGGCGAGCCGATGGACCTAAAACCGATGAATCCGGCCGACCGCCGCACGGTGCACAAGCTGGCGCAGGAGTGGGAGCTCGTCAGCGAGTCGGTCGGCGAGGGCCGCGACCGGCACATTGTACTGAAGCGCCCTGGCAGTACCAACAACGCGTCAAACACGGTCGCAGCCACCGACGAAACCGAAGCATAATAAGCTAGAACAGAACATTGCTAGCCACAGAAAGGTTATTTTATATGGCGCATCATGAGCAACTGCCGGTTTATTTCCAAACCATGAACACCGGCTTCTCGCCCGATACGTTCAAATCATTCGCGCACCTGGCGGAGTTTGCGCGCAGGGCAGGCTGTGACGGCCTTGATGTTACACCGGTGTTAGATTACATTCCCGGTCGCACGCCTCGGGCGCTCAAAGCGGCCTGTGACGAGGGTCTGGTGGTTGTAGGCGGCTTCCATGCGGCAGTGCGGGGGAGTAACGGGGGCGGTGCCCGCGACGACGGCTACCGGCCCGAGGGTTTAAAGGCGCGCGTTGCCAAAGGCGTACTCACAACCCCGGGCTGGGGCGGCTCATCATGCCGACCGTCGAAGGCTCTGCTGGTGTTATTAAAAAGTATGCCGATGCCTCGGGCAGTCCTAAGCCGGTCAACTGGTTTCCGCGCCGGACGGCAGCCGAAGACCGGGCCATGCACGAGGCAGGCGGCGGCAGCGTGGATTTCTTTCAGCTGAAGGATGACGCGGCCGGTGTAATGGGTGCCCGCACAATAGAGGAATTTGTGGCTGCATCCGAAGACCACGGTTATGACGGCTGGATTCTGGACACGGGCCACACGGCAAACGAGCAGCCGCTCGGCAGGGGTGTTATTAGCAATGTGGGACGTTCCGTTCCGGCGCTGGCATACGGCGTGCAAGCGGTGCACTTTTCCGTAAACCGTCAGGACTTAGGTGGTGAGGTTGCTAGGCGGACACGTACTGACGGCCTGCGTCTATTGACCGGCAAGCCGCTGAACGGCGTAACGGCCGAGATGCTGGCTGAGGTGGGCAAGAATAGCCCGGTACAATACGGCGTGATCGAGGCTACGATACCCGACGTGGCGGCGCTTGTACCAGAGGCGTTTCCGGGTATTACCAACCCCAAGCCAGCAGACCTGCACCAGGCTTACCAAATGCTGGTATATGGGTTTTGCCACGCCATGGGACGCACCCCGAACTCCCATATAGCATAAGATCGCAGTCCTACAACGCTCATGCCGTATAATGAGCGGCAGGTATGCAACTGCTACGACGAATTCCGTACTACGGTGTCATCGCTTTACTGGTGTATATGCCGCTGCACATTTTCTTCAGTCAGTCGCTAAGTTTGGTGACGGGCGGGCTGGAGTGGTGGAAGGTGGGCAAGGACGTAGCCTGTATCGCCCTGCTTTTGTTCACAATTTGTTTGGTTTTTTGGCAGAAGCAGGGTAGTAGGGCGTTTTGGTGGCTGGCCGGATTGACTGCCGTGTACGCTGGGCTGCACCTGGCGTTGTGGGCGGCTAATCCGGAGATTTACAGCCGCAGCGCGTTGCTTGGAATGTTGTTTAACGTCCGGTTGCCGGCGTTTGCGCTGCTGGCGTACGGCGCGTATCTGTTGGCTCCGACTAAGTTCGTACTTAGTTCGCTTTTTAAAGTGATACTTGGTGTGAGTACGCTGGTTGTTGTGCTGGGTATTCTGCAGTATTTCTTACCGAAAGATATCCTAACGCACTTGGGCTACGGGATTGAGCGTGGCGCGCGCCCTGCTTTCTTCATTGATGACAATCCGGCGTTTCCGCGGATTATGTCGACCTTGCGCGAGCCGAACTCCTTGGCGGCCTATCTGCTGGTGCCGATCACGCTGCTGGGCGCTCTGTTGATGCAGCAGCGCGAGCGGCTGCAGCGCATCGGCCTGGCGATGCTGCTGGGTTTGCATGCCTGGGCATTGTACCTGACCCATTCGCGCAGCGGGATGCTCGGCCTGGCGCTGGCGCTCGGCATGCTGGTGCTGTGGCGGTACCAACACCAGGCGGCACGGGTTATCCGGCGTTGGTGGCCGCTAGTGGCGGCTGCCTTTGTGCTGGTCTGCGTAGTAGGCTTTACGGTGCGGCACGATCCGCGCATCCAGGGATTCATTACGCATAGTACGCCGGATGCCGACATCAACGACCTGGATTCTAACGACTACCATTGGCTGTTCTTTAAACAAGGTTTGGACGGCTCGCTGCAGCAGCCGCTGGGGCATGGGCCGGGCACGGCCGGGTTGGCTTCGATCCAGAATCCAAAGGGAAGCTTCCTGACGGAGAACTACTACGTGCAGGTGGCGTATGAAGTCGGTTTGCTCGGCCTGCTGTTGTTTGTGGTCATTAGCGCCTGGTTGTACCTGCGCCTGTTAACCGCCGACAATACCCTTAGTCTGGTACTGTTGACGAGCTTCTGGGGCCTGACCGCCATGAACATGCTTCTGCACATCTGGGCGAACGAGGCCGTAGCGGCGCAGTGGTGGCTGCTGGCGGGAGTGGCGCTGGGTATGGCGTATGGTGCACGGCATCAGGCTGGGGGCGATGGCTGAAAGATGTTGGGCACCTGCTCGGTCATGAGGCCGGTGACTGAGGCGTAGTGCAGCGCTCTTTCGTCCAGGCTGGCACTGACTTGACGGACGGTGTCCGGCCGGCCCGGCACAACCCAGGCGTAGATTCGTGCTAACCTGTCGGCGCTCCATTGGTTCGGATGGCCATGCCCGCTCTGTCTGCTGTGAGCGATGACATGAAGCGTATCGGCATCCTTTATTCCGGTCGCGGCAATTGTCTCTTCCTTGTTCAAATATCGGTCACCATCGGTATCAGCCGGCCTGCCGCTTGTGAATATGGTGTCGTAATGGCGACGTATAGTGTCAACCATAAGCGGTACACGCTCTTGAGCGTATGCGTTGAAGACGGCTGTTCGGGGGATTCTATGCGGGTAAATACTGAGGTTTGCGTCCCGGAGGTACTTCTCGTGGTAATACAGTGTCGCACGCTTACTACCCACATCAACTCTCAACCGTGCGAATAGCAGCCCGGCGGCACCAAGCATGCGTAGCTGGTGAGGGGGGATTTCGGCCAAACGGGCAGCCTCGCCTGGTGTCAGGAATCTGTTCGCGCTCATGGACGGTGCTTTGCTGCGAGATAGGTTGTGATGGCCTCATGGACGCGTTCGGCCACCGTATCCCAACTGTAGGTAGCGGCATGGGCCAGGGCCTTTTGGCTGAGGCGTTCACGCGCGGCCGGGTTCTCTAGCAGCTCCTCGAATTTGCTGGCAATAGAAGCCGGATCGTCCTGGTTGAAGAAATAGGCGGCGTCGCCGGCAACTTCGGTAAAGATCGGGATGTCGCTGAGCGCGCATGGGGTGCCGTAGTTCATGGCTTCAAGGATGGGCATGCCGAAGCCCTCGTAGTGGCTGGCGGTCGAGAAGAGCGTGGCGCTTTGGTACAGAATATCGCGGGCTTCGTCGCTGATGTATCCGAGGTGCAGTACGCCCTGGCCGGCAGTTTCTTTGAACTTGGCCAGCTCGGCCTCACAGTTCCAGCCGACCCTGCCCGCCACGACCAGCTGGTGGCTGGTGCGCAGGGCTTCCGGCAGCTGCAGGTAGCCGTCGATCAGCTTAGTGATGTTCTTGCGCGGCTCGATGGTGCCGACAAACAGGATGTACGGTTTGGTGATGCCGAGCTCGCGCAGGACGGTCTCGCGGCGGTCTGCGGCAACCGGCCGCGGCGGCTCGGGCGGGATGGGGGTGACGACGATTCTTTCGGGCGCCACGCCGTAATAATCAACGATCCGCTGCTTCGTAAACTCCGACACGGTGATGATAAAAGCCGAGCGCTTGATCTGGCGAGGCACAAAACGCGTAAGGTCCGAGCGCAGTTTGGCCGAGACGTACTCCGGCAGATCAATGTAGGTCAGATCGTGGATCACCGGCGCCGACGGCGTACCGCGCAAAGAGGGGTAGCCAAGGATGTTCGGGTAGAGGATAAAGTCGGGCCGCGGACTGCCAGCTGCCAGCAGCTCGATCGGTGTTTCAATCCCCCACCGCCGCAGCTGAAAGACGATTTTGCTCGGTACCAGCGAAGCCCCGCCGTAAGAAAGGTTATCCAGGCGAGGCAAGTGCGATGTGTCGCGCCGGCCTAAAAAGTTGTAATAAAAGCCATGAAGCTGCAGCTCGTCGGGCCAGCGGCGAGCCAGGCTCAGCGCCAGCCGCTCGGTGTAATAGGCGATACCCGTGCGCTCGGTGATCATGGGCGTGGCATCGAACAGGATATTCATGGCGGGCAAGCACCCCTTGGTGTTACGGTGGTAATGCTAGTATAATGCCATAGTATCAGGAAGTAATTCAAACCCCTGCCCTCTGGCTGCCAGCCGGCTCCCCAAGGCAAGAATCAATCCACATCAATATGTCATCACCGCTCCAAAAGTTCCAAGCGCGCTACACGTATTCGCTGATTCTTTTGAAGCAGCTGATCAAAACCGATTTCAAACTGCGCTACCAGGGCTCAGTACTGGGCTATTTGTGGTCGCTGCTGCGACCGCTGGCGATTTTCGTCATCATGTATGTGGTGTTTGTGCGCTTTTTGAAGTTTGATTACGGAGTTGAGCACAGCACGATTTATCTGTTCGTGGGTATTATCTTCTGGAATTATTTTGCCGATGTGACGTCGACGGGCCTGGGCTCGATCGTCGGTAAGGGTGATTTGCTGCGCAAGATTAACTTCCCCAAGTACGTCGTGGTGCTGACCGGCTCGTTCAGTGCGCTGATCAACTTGTTCTTCAACCTGGTGGTGCTGGGGCTCTTTATGGCATGGGACGGCGTCAGCTTGAGCTGGAATATGTTGTGGGCGCTGCCGCTGATCGCTGAACTTTTCATACTTGGCGCGGCGCTGGCGTTCTTCTTGAGCGCGTTGTTCGTGCGCCTGCGCGACCTTAACTACATCTGGGAAATCTTATTGCAAGCCGGCTTTTATGCCACGCCGATCTTCTATCCGCTGGTGATGGTGCCGGCCCAGTACGCCGGCTGGATGCTGCTGAACCCGATGGCGCAGATTATTCAGGACCTGCGCTGGGCGCTGGTAACGCAGCCGGTTGGCAAAGGTGTGCCGACCATCGATACATACTGGGACACGCCGCTGGTGCGGCTGGTGCCGATCGGCATTATCGTCGTGATCACTATTGTGTCGGTGCGTTACTTCCGGACTAATGCGAAGCGTTTCGCGGAGGAGATCTAGTATGGCGAGCAAGCAACACGGTCCGGCAGCGATCACGGTAGAAGCAGTCTATAAGGATTTCGTCCTGCCGCATGAGAAAAAAACCTCCGTCAAAAGTTTCTTCATGGGTATGTTCCGGCGCGGCGGGCGCAGCGAGATGCAGCACGCGCTTAAAAACATCAACTTTGAGGTAAAAAAAGGTGAGTTCTTCGGCATCGTCGGCCGTAACGGCAGCGGTAAGTCGACGCTGCTCAAGATTCTGGCCGGTATTTACCAGCCGACCAAAGGGCGGGTAGGTGTCGACGGCAAGCTGGTGCCCTTCATTGAGCTGGGCGTGGGCTTCAACCCGGAGCTGACCGGCCGCGAAAACGTCTACCTGAACGGCGCTTTGTTGGGTTTTTCCGAGAAAGAAATCGACGCCCAGTACGACGACATCGTGCAGTTCGCCGAGCTGGAGCGCTTCATGGACCAAAAACTCAAGAACTATTCGTCGGGCATGCAGGTGCGGCTGGCATTTTCGCTGGCGACCCGGGCTGAAGCCGACATCCTGCTGGTGGATGAAGTTCTGGCCGTCGGCGACGCCGCCTTCCAACGCAAGTGTTTCGAGTACTTCAAAGAGCTAAAGGCAAAAGAGAAGACGGTCGTCTTCGTTACCCACGACATGAGTGCCGTGCGCGAGTACTGCGACCGCGCCATGCTGATCGACAACAGCGAAATGCAGCAGATCGGCGATCCGCAGGACATCGCCCGCGAGTACGCCCTGCTCTTCATGGACGACAAAGCCCGCGAAGACCAAGACAAAAAAGACAGTGGCAAACGCTGGGGCAGCGGCGCGGTCGAGATGCAGGACGTCACGGTGGCGCTGCGGGGCGACCACTTGCATGTGGACGTCACCGCCAAGATACGGGAAGCCGTCGATAAGATCATCTATGGCCTGCACATTATCGGCCAAGACGGCACCGAGATCACCGCCATGAACAACCGCATGCTGCAGGTGCCGGACGTCAAGGGCGCGCAGCCTGGCCAGACCATAACCTTCGGCTGGCAGATGCTCAACGTTTTCAACGACGGCAAGTATTACGTTACGCTCACATTGGTAGACGACGTCGGTACGACGCTCGACTGGTATACCAAGGCGGCATCGTTTACAGTAAGGCGCATGGAGCGCTCAACTACGCCGGTCTTGCCGCCGGTGACGGTAGAAACAAGCGTTCGGAACCAGACATAGGAGGAATAAGGATATGTCAATCATACGGTCGGTAGCGTACAAAACCCGCGAAAAGTGGTTCTCGGGCGTGTACCGCAGTTTGCAGGAGCTCAAGCAGGCTGTCCGCGCGCTGGAAGACAAAGTCGCCGCCAGCGAGCGGGCAATCAACGAAACCGAGCTCAGCATCAACCATTCGCAAATGCAGGTGATCAACGAGATCGACAAGCGGGTTAAAAACTCCGGCGTGATCACCCTGTCCGACACCGAGCTGCTGGTCAAGATTTTCAGCGGCCTGAAAATGTACCTCGACCCGCGCGACCATGCCATCACGCCGCACCTGGCGCTGGACGGCATCTGGGAGCATCGCATCACGAGCGCCTGGCTGAAAGTAATGCAACCGAACTTTACCGTCCTCGATATCGGCGCCAATAACGGCTACTACGGCGCGCTGGCCGCCCAGCACAGCGACAAAAAGCACTCCAAGGTGGTGCTGTTTGAGGCCAATCCGCACCTCATCCCTTACATTCGCCGCACCCTAAATGTAAACTGGCTGAACGAGCAAACCACCCTCGAAAACCTGGCCGTGTCCGACCGCGACACCGAGCTGACCCTGCACGTCCTGCAGGATTACATCGGCAGCTCATCGGTACACTCCAACAAGCATGTCGAGACCTACATGAAAGGCAAAATGGAACTCCAAACAGCTGAAGAGATTAAAGTGAAGGCGACGTCGATCGATAAGTACTGCCAGAAACACGGTATTAAGACGGTCGACCTGATCATCATGGACATAGAAGGCTACGAAGACACCGCTTACGCCGGCATGCGCGGCACGATTGCCGCCAGCCCGAACGCGACGCTATTCCTTGAGTTTACGCCTGGTGCCTACAAAGACGCCGAAGGCTTTTACACCCAGCTACTGAAAGATTTCGGCCATGTCTACGTACTGGACGACGATGGCGCCATCCGGCGGCCGGCTAAAACCGACTACCGCAGCGTCATCGGCGATACCGACGACTGGGTTATGCCGATCTTCTCTAAAAACGGCAATTTAGCAGCTTAGGAAGAAGGAGCGGAGCATGGCGAAAGCGACGAACAGGATCGTAGTAGATGTAACGCAGTTGGTGCATTGGGGCGGCAAACTGACCGGTATCCCTCGGGTGATGCACGAACTGGCGGTACGCTGCCGCCGCGAGCACCAGGATGCCCGGTTTGTCTCGTGGGTGAAGGAAATCCAGGATTTCTGCGAGATCGACCTCGACGCCACCCTTAAGCAGCGCGGTAACGGTATTGTGTATCTGTACGGCCCGGAACCGGCGCATGCCGGCGATACTCCGGCGGCGGCTGAGGCTGGTGAGGCTGGGGCAGCCGCCGGCGACGTCCCGGCAGAAAAAGCTCCGGCACCCGAGGCCGACACCGCCAGCGCCATGGTCAAGCGTGGGTTGAAGCGCGTTGCCAAAGCCGCCATCCGCCGTACCCGCTACATCCACCCGCGCATTGCCGAAACGCTCGAATCAAAAGCCAAAGCCGCCCATATGAGCCGCTTCCGCCGGATGCAGTTCCGCCCGGGCGATGTACTCTTCATCCCCTGGGGCGAATGGTGGGACAAAAACTTCCTGGCCCGGCTGGAGCAACTGCATGCAGACGGCATCGGCCTGTCGACGATCATCCACGACATCGGCCCCATGGTAGTACCGCACCTTTCCGGGCATTCCACCGAAAGCCTGGCTGAGTACTGCGAACGCATCGTGCCGATTGCCGACCTGGTGCTGGCCGTTTCGCAGAACACCAAGAAAGACCTGACCGAGTGGCTCAAAGCCCGCCAGCTGCCGGTGCCGAAGATCGAGGTCTTCCGGCTGGGAGACAACTTCGAAGTGGTCAAGCCCGAGAGGCCGGCCGACGAAGGCTTCGCCCGCTTGAGCCTGAAAGGCAACGACTACATCATGTGCGTCGGCACCATCGAAGCCAAGAAAAACCACACCCTGTTCTTTTACGTCTATAGCTTGGCGCGCAGCCGGGGTGTCGACCTGCCGCCGCTGCTGATCGTTGGCCGCCGCGGCTGGAAAACAGAGAATATCTTCGACATCATATCCGACGATCCGGCCCTGAAGGACAAAATCGTCTTCATGACCGACGTCAGCGACGCTGAGCTGTCCTGGCTGTACGACCACTGTATGTTTACGGTCTTGCCCAGTTTCTACGAGGGTTGGGGCATTCCGATCGCCGAGAGCGTCGCCCGCGGCGTACCGTGCCTGCACAGCAACACCACCAGCATGGTTGAGATCGCACCGGGAATCACCGGGCACTTCAATCCGGCTTCGGCCGAAGAATGCCTGGCGGCTATCGAGCAGTGGCTGAAGCCGAAGGCGCTCGAGAAAGCCCGCCTCCAGACCAAGAAATACAAGCCCACCAGTTGGGATGACTCATTCAAACAAGCGGATGGATTTTTACAGCAAATAGGTAAGGGGAAGTGATGAAAGGTATCCAAGATCGGTTGATTGCATGGTATGTAGGCGGGGCGGGCAGGCGGCTGGCCTGGGCCGGCGCGCTGACGTTGTTTGGCCTGCTGGCGTACCTGGCCGGCGCGAAGATCATCCTGTTGCCGGCGCTAGTGGTGGCCAATGCCATCTTTCTCCCCTTGCCCGCTGTCTTTAAAAGTTATGTGAGCCGGCTGGTGATCGGCGGGCTGGTAACGGCGGTATTGCTGCAGATAGCGGCGACGGTGCAGTTCTTGGTGCTGCCGGAGAGCGGCTTTAAGGCGCTGGCGGTGCTGGCCTGGGCGCTGCACGTTGTCGTCTGGCTGATAGCTCCGACAAAAGACATCAAAGAGAAGATGCCGTTCGCCACCCGTCAGGACGCCTGTGCGCTATTGGTGGCGGTGTTTTTCCTGCTGCCGTTCGTGCCGATTTTGGCTGGGCAGAACAGCGTCGAGCGGATTGCGCGCTTCGGCAGCGTACAGGCGATTGACGCTACCAACCACTTTGCCGGCATCGCTGAAATGACCGAGTCCCAGCACTTCACTTACAAGCCAGGATACTACTATCCTAAGGGTTTTCATATCGCCCAAGGATTTGCCCAGAACACCATCTTCGGCAAGCAGTCCGACCTCGGCTGGCAGGGAAGCGCCCTACTCTACTTCTCTCATTATGTACTGGCCGGCGTGCTGCTGGCGTATGTGCTGTTTTATTTGGCGCTCGGGTTCTTTCGCCATTTGTCGGCGCGGTTGGACGCGGCTGTGTCCCGGCGGGCCGATGTCTGGCTGGCGTTAACGCTGGGGCCGACACTGGCACTGATCTACCTGGTGCCGTTCGTAACCGAAGGCTTCCTTAACTACTACTATGTCATTACAACGGCCGCAGCCGGGCTGATCGTGCTGCTGGGTTTGTACGACCAAAAGCTGAAAGACGGCGAGCTGCCGGCCCTCAAGGATAGTGCCAGTGTGCGCTGGGGGTTGTTTGCCTACTTGCTGCTGATCTTCGGCGCGTCGGTCAGCTGGCCGCTGCTTATGCCGCCGCTGGTGCTGATTGCCGTTTGGGCTATTTTGCCGGCCAGCCTGAATCTGAAGGCGCTGATCGTCAATACTATTCACTGGCGGACGCTGGCGGTCTTGGCGGTCTTTCTGCTGCAACTGGTGCCGATTTATTTCCAGCTGAAGTACTCGGGCACCGATGGTTCGCAGGGCATCAACCTGACGGGCGGCTTGAAAGAGTTCCACCCGTACGTCTTGCTGGCCGGCGCGCTGCTGGTGGTGGGATTGGTGCTCGCGAAAGGTACCAGCGAAGCCTTCCGGCGGGCGCTGCTGACTATTTTTATCCCGCTGGCGGGCTTTATCGGGCTGCTTATAATGCTGCAGTACTACTCGGTCGGCGAGATTCGCTACTACGTGATCAAGAGTTCTATCCTGCTGGAAATCTTCGTCCTGGTGCTGGGGGTGGCGGCACTGGTGTGGAAGTTCCTGGACAGCAGCAAGTTCGCCCCCAAATACGCACTGCTCTTGCCGGTGGTGCCGTTTGTAATTATGATCATCTTGATCGGGTCGGCCTTTAATCCGATGAAGGCGATGCGTGATCTCTTCCGGGCGGGCTCCGGCCTGGGTTACCCGGCCTACTTCCATCAAGATGTGTCAAACTATGTGGCTTTGGGCAAGGCAGGCGAGCTGAAGCACTTCAACTCGACCGTGCTGCACTACGACTTTGAAAAGGGCACGTTTATCGCCCACATGCAGCTGCCATTCTGGAACAACATGATGCAGTACAACTCCAGCCAGCGCGATTTTAAGGCGCTGCACTGCGTCGGCGCGTTGTACTCAAACATCGCTTTCGGCGGTTTTACCGAGGCCGAACAGCAGGCGTTGGTAGCCAAAGTGAAAGAGTGCGCCAGTGTCACGCGCAGCTACGGCGACACATTTTACCTTTTGACCGATAAAACGTCCGCACCGGTCATGCGCGAAACATTCGGTGATCTGGTAAAAATCGTCTACTGATGATAGTATGTGGGTAATCTTTCGCGTCCGCCGGTACGTGAGTGGCGGACGAGGGGTGAGACAAGCAGTATGAGTCAAAAAGTCATTATCATCATGCCTTCGTACAACGAAGGGCCGCGGATCGGCAAAGTGATCAAGTCGATCCCAAAGACAATCACGGTCGCCGGCAAGAAGTTTGCGACCGAAGTTGTCTCGATTGATGATGGCTCGGCTGACGACACCGCCGACCAAGCCTTGAAAGCCGGCGCGACCGTGCTGAGCCACGTTATCAACAGCGGCGCCGGCGCTGCTACGCGCACTGGCCTTCGCTATGCGCTGAACCGCATCCATCACGGCGAAGACGTCGCTTTTGCCATCAGCATCGACGCCGACGGCCAGCATACTGCCGACGACATCGAACGGCTCGTCCGCCACGCGCTTAAAAATGATTCCGACCTGATCGTCGGTAACCGCCTGCACGAGGGCAACAAAGAAGACATGCCCTTCCACCGTGTCTTTGGTAATGTGGGTTTGTCGCTTGTCAGCCGCATGCTCTTCGGCGTCAAGCTTAAAGACACGCAGAGCGGCCTGCGGCTGTTTTCGCGCCGTGCCCTGCCGGTCGTAGCCGGCTACACCATCGACCGTTACGGTTTTTGCACCGAGATGCTCTGGCTGGCCGAGCGCGCTAAGCTCAAGGTCGAGGAAATCCCGATTGCCGTCAAATACTTTGAAGCGACACTCGCCAAAGGTCAAAACAACTGGGGTGCGGTCTTACTTATTAAAGATTTGCTTTGGGTGAGGTTTAACAGCTGATGAGCAAGTATGCGATCCTGGTTTTAATCAACTTGCCGCTGATCCTGGTGGGAATCATTAGCGCCATTACCGACTACAAGGCGTCGCGGACGATCTCACGCCGCAAATGCATCATATTGGTGTTGTTCTGGCTGTCGGTCGGCGCAGGCCTGATCTTGGTTGAGCCGCTATACAACGCGCTGCTGCGCAGCGATCTGACCGACTCGGCGCCCCTAAGCCTGTTTGATGTCGGCGTGCTTACCATCGTCGTGTTTTCGCTGTTCTTCATCATCAAGATGAACCAAAAAATCGGCGTATTGAACCAAAAGTTATCACGCATCCACGAGCGGATGGCGATGCTGGACGCTGAGAAGCGCCGCTCGTAAACCTCCAACCGCACGCTTATAGCGGGTGCCGCCATGTGGCTATAAAGTGGGCGGTTTAATAAGCTGCCAGAATGCCAGGCCGCTGTTCGCGGGCGGGATTAATGCGTTACCTTCAGGAAAATATGGTTGCTGTCGTTGCGGCCCCAGTTTTTGCGTTCCAGTATCGGGCGGAAGTACTCGCGCCACTCGCCGGTCTGGTTGGGTGCTTTCATGGTGAAGCCGAAAGTGGCCCACTGGCCGGGTGCGACGCTGGTTTCGCGGATCGAGGACGGCCGGCTGCATAGCTCCCAGTCGGGGTGGCAGAAAATCGAGTCACGGTCGAGCGGACCGCTGGTGGCTAGGCGCGTAAAGCCGGCGCCGGACTTGGTCCATGTCACGGTCGTCTTATTTTTAATCTTCAGCTCAACATAGAATTGTTGGTTTTTAGCCAGGTTGCTGGTGTTGACGCGGGTAGTCTTGGTACCGTCCGTCCAGGCGTCGAAGTAGCCCCAGCGCCAGTCGTAGCGGTTGGTGCTGTTGACGTAAATATTGAAGCCTTCGTCGTTGTCCATCCAGCTGTGGCCTTCGAGCACCGGCTCGAAGTATTCGCGGAAGACGCCGCCTTGGTTGGGCGCGTGGATGTAAAACTCGAAGTGGCCGATGCCGCCGGGTTCTACCGAAGCTTCCTTCAATTTAGCGGCCCGCGAGCACCACATCCAGAGTGCGTCGCAGTACTGGCTCTTGTGCGGGTTGGGCGCCTGCAGGCCGAAGCGGGCCTGTTGGTCGTGGTCGCGCCACCAGGTCTGGTTGCCGGTGTTCTTGGCGGTTATTTCCACGAAGAGGCGTTCGCCCATGTGCAGCTGGTCGGTGGTCATCTCGGTGTTTTTGCCTTCGTCCCAGATTTTCATGCTGATTTTTTCCCAGAGGAAGGCGGGCGAGTTATAGGTGTTGCCCCACCAGTTCTCCCAGATAAGGATGAAGTTTTGGTTGCCGTGCAGATGCGGCGTGTACCAATACAGGGCAGCGGTAGCGCCGGATTCGATGGTGACGGTCTGGCCGTCGATCGAGCGCAGGCCGTCGTAGTAGCTTTCAGAGCCGTTCGGGCAGGTTTTGCGCCAGCCCTTGGTCATCGGGCCGCTGTAGCAGCTTTGCAAGTCGTCGGAGTTGTCCCACGAGCCGCGGATGATCGCCCACGAGGTATTGCCCAAAGAACGCTGCTGGCCGAACTTCAGCAGCCAGGCGCCGCGGATAACCTGTTGCGAGAAGCCGGCTTTGAGGGCGCTGTTGACGCAGGTGCCATTTACGGACGTGACGGTGTTGCCGTTGATCGTGTAGAGGTTCAAGCCGGAATAATTATGCGTTGTGCCGCCGTCCGGACAGCCGTAGCCGGTAGCGCCGACGTAGCGCAGCACCGAGCACCCGGCATTGCCGTTGACCAGGCTCTGCTCTTTTTGCAGGGTTGCCAGCAGCACGCGCGGGTTGAGGTCGTAGGCTTTGGCGGCGCTTTCGATCACCGTGCCGGCGCTGACATTGCCGCCATAGGTGTAACCGCCGCTGGGAGAATACCCTGTCGGGTTGGGGGCGCTGAAGCCGCGGTTGGGGCTGATGCAGCTGTTCGGGAAGCTGTTTAAAAAGCTGTCGATTTGGGCGCTGTTCATGCTGGTCGAATGGTTAAAGACGCCGTCATCCATGATCTTATTGGCGTTCCAGGCTGCCGAGGCGGTGGCGGCGTTCAGCGCGGCGAATATGCCTACCGCCAGGCCCAGGCTGCAAAGTGCTAGTAGTTTTTTTCTCATGGTTGTACCTCTAATGGGGCCGCATCTTCGGCCGTTTCAGTTTGCGTGCCCAGGGTAGCCTTGGCTTGCACCTTCCAAGCGCCTTCGGTCAGGCCAACATCTTGCAATTTCCAGTTCCAATAAGTACCGCCGCCGGCGTCGGTTTTTTGGGCGGGCAGGGTTTTGGTGGTGCTGCCCTTGGTGAAGATAATCTGGCAACTGGCACCGGGAGTGGTCACGCACGAAGACTGCATGACTTTGAGCCGGTCGTCGGATTCGCTCAGGCGCGGGCGGTGGTTGTTGACGAAATTGCCGGTGGGCTTGTCGAGTTTGGCATTTGAAGGCGACTCGGTGTTGCCGGGAGTTTTGTTGTCGGACGACCAGGTGCCATCGCTGTCTTTCGGCTGGCTGCCGATATTGCCGCTCTGACCGGATGCAGGTGTCTGGGCCGGCGCTTCGCCCTTGGTGTATTGGGTGGCGGTACGCGGCGCGGCGGTCTTTTTGTCTAGGATAAACGATGTCGTGCCGCTCAGCTCGAGTGCTGCCAGGACGCCGATGGCTGCAAGGATGGCGATCAGCGAAACCAGCAGGGGTTTCTTAAGAGAGCGCTTGGGCTGATTGTATCGCTTGATCATATTTTTATTTTAAGATAAAACTTATGGTTATAATATCAACTTTTATACATAATGCGCAAGGGCCGCACCGTTGTTGATTTTGCACGTATCCGCGTTAAATTGGTGGCGGTCTCGCTAGCGTGCTACGATGGCAGTATGCTGCGCAAAGCCATAGATTACTCGTTTGTGCGCTACTTGATCGTAGGCATTTTGTCGGTGTGCGTTGACTACGGCGGGTTGCTGGCGGCTTACCATCTGTTGGGCGTCGATCTGGCGGTGGCGACGACGGGCGCCTTCCTAGTAAGCCTTATTTTTAACTTTCTACTGACCAAATTCTGGACCTTCAGCGTCGAAGGCACCAAACATACCGTCAAGCACTCGCTGCGCCAGATTGTAATGATGACCGCGCTGGTCTGCTTCAACCTGGCCGTAACGAACCTGGCTGTCGTCTGGCTGAACCGGGCCGGCATCGGGCCGGAAATCTCAAAGCTGCTGACCGTCGGCATGGTTATGATGTGGAACTTCGTCATCTATAAGAAGATCATCTTCAAGCACCCGGTACCAGTGGCCGAGAGCGCCTATATCCCTGAAGACCTGGCCGATAACAAGCCGCGCCGGTAGCCCGTCCAGGCCAGCCCAACCTCTTATAGTAATCTCTACACTATCTGTTTGACCCCAATATCTGGTATGATTGTCTCTATGATTGTCGTAATTATCGCCGGAGGGTCGGGGACACGCCTGTGGCCTCTTTCCACTCCTCAATATCCCAAGCACCTGCTCAAAATTAATAATGACTCGCGTTCATTGCTTCAGAACACCTTTAACCGGGCGCGGCAGCTGACCGATAAGATATATGTCGTATCAGAAGTCGGCCATATCCAGCATGTCAAAGACCAACTGCCTGAACTGCCGGAAGACGCTTTTATCGCCGAGCCGGCCCGGCGCGGCACCGCCAGCTGTATTGCCGCAGCCCTAGCCGAGGTATCCAAAAGCCATGACGCCGACGAGCCGATCGCGGTGTTGAGCGCCGACCATTACATCCGCGACGTGCAGGGCTTCGTGCATAGCTTCAAGGTGGCCGGTGAAACATCATCCCGCGAGGGCCGCATCGTCCTGGTAGGCGTCGAGCCTACTTATCCGTCGACCGGCTTCGGTTACATCCAAAAAGACGGGTTATTGGACGAAGAAGCCTTTGTGTTCAATGTCCACTCCTTTAAAGAAAAGCCGGCCTTCGACGTTGCCCAAGAATACGTTAAGAGTGGCAACTACCTCTGGAACTGTGGCTACTTCGTCGGTTCGGTCAACACCTTTAAGGCAGCCATGAGCGAGCACGCGCCGCAGCTGCTGGACAGCCTGGAGCGTTTGACGGCGGCCACTCCGGACAGCTACGAAAGCACCTACCTGGCGCTTGAAAGCATCTCGATCGACTACGCCTTGATCGAAAAAGTGCAAAATCTGCTGGTCGTCCCGGCTTCGTTCGACTGGCTCGACATTGGCGCCTTCGGCGACCTTTATACCGTTGTCGACCACAACGAAGACGGCAACCACATCAGCGGCCAGCAAGTCGAGACTGAAGAAGTTCAAAACTCGCTCATTCAAAACCTTGAGGAAAAACCGGTCGCCGTCATTGGCCTCGACAACGTGATTGTCGTCAATACGCCCAAGGGGTTGGTGGTGGCCCGTAAAGATCTGGCCCAAAAGGTGGGTGATGTAAGTAAGCGGTTCACACAGAAGTAAGGAGTTTGAACACCATGAGTTTACGCCGTAAAGTTATTGCCTTTGACCTTGACGGGACGCTGGCGCCCAGCAAGTCACCCCTGCCCGACCGTATGGCGGCTGCTTTGGACGCATTGCTGGAGAAATACCACGTCTGCGTCATTTCAGGCGGCAAGTTCGGCCAGTTCGAGAAGCAGCTGCTGGCCAACCTTAAGGCCGACCGCGAGAAGCTGGAGCGCCTGCACCTGATGCCGACCTGCGGCACCCGCTATTACCGCTTCGACGTCGGTAACGAAGGCTGGAAGCAAATCTACGCCGAAGACTTCACCGAAGAAGAAAAAGCCAAAATCTCCAAGCACCTGATGGAGACCGTCGAAAAGCTCGGTTACCTTGAGAAAAAAGTCTACGGCGACACGCTTGAAGACCGCGGCAGCCAGATCACCTTCTCGGCGCTTGGCCAGGACATCGTTGACCACCTCGGCATGGAAGGCGTCCACCAAAAAGAAGCCTGGGACCCGGACAACAAGAAGAAAAACCACATCCGCGACGAAGTCGCCGTGCTGTTGCCGGAGTTTGAAGTCCGCGTCGGCGGTGTCACCTCGATCGACATCACCAAGCCGGGTATCGACAAAGCCTACGGCATGCAAAAGCTGATGGACATGCTCGAAATCGGCAAAGAGCAGATTCTCTTTATCGGCGACCGCGTCCAGCCTGGCGGCAACGATTACCCGGTCAAGGTCTTCGGCATCGACACGATTGAGATTTCAAACTGGGAAGAGACGGCGCAGGTGGTGGAAGTCGTCAATTTAGTTTCATAGCCGCATGTCGCGTTTCTGTGCAAGCTGCGGCCACGAGTCGGCCCCTCGGGCCGAAAACCTGTTTGTATGTGACCAGGGCCACCAGGATTGGATAAACCCGATCCCCGGCTCAACGGTGTTCGTAATGAAGGACGAGCACGTCTTGTATGGTGTGCGCGGCGGCACTAGCGCATACCGGGGCATGCTGAATTTGCCCGGCGGTTTTATAGACATGGGTGAATCCGCCGAAAAGGCTGCTGAACGGGAGGTGTTGGAGGAACTTGGTATCACAGTCGAGGTAACTGACTTTATCGGCAGCTATCCGGATATCTACGAAGACGGCCGGCCGACGCTTAATTTGTTTTTTGTGGCCCGTTTTCTGGGCGGCGTTATTAAGCCCTCAGATGACCTGAACGGCGGTGAGCCGGTCTGGCGTCATGTAACGAAGCTGCCAGCCCAGGACGAAGTTGCCTGGGCCTGTTACCCGCAGGCGCAGGCTGATCTTCTAGCCTGGTGGCGCAAGCAGAACAACTAGTCTTTGTAACCGTTCGGGTTCTGCGATTGCCAGCGCCAGCTGTCGGCGCAGCCGTCTTCGATAGTCTTTTCGGCGCGCCAACCTAGCTCTTGGTTGGCTTTGGTGCAGTCGGCGTAGGCGACGGCTAGGTCGCCCGGGCGGCGGGCGGTAATCTTGTACGGAACGGCCTTGCCGCAGGCTGCCTCAAAAGCGTGGATGAGCTCGAGCACACTGGTGCCTTTGCCGGTGCCCAGGTTGTATATATTTGGCTGGCCGGAAAGGGCGGGGGCGTGCTCCAGGGCGGCTACATGGCCGCGCGCAAGGTCGACGACGTGGATGTAATCGCGGATGCCGGTGCCGTCGGGCGTGTCGTAGTCGTTACCAAAGACGCGGACCGTCTCAAGCCGGCCAACGGCGACTTGGGCGACGTACGGCAAGAGGTTGTTCGGCGGGCCGTTCGGGTCTTCGCCGATCCGACCGCTTTGGTGCGCGCCGATCGGGTTGAAGTAGCGCAAGATGGTAATTTGCCACGACGGGTCGGCCACGCAAAGGTCGCCTAGGATTTCTTCGATCATGTATTTGGTGCGGCCGTATGGGTTAGAGAGACCCACGCCGGCACGGCTGGTCTCACGCAGGGGCAGCTCGGACGGCTCGCCGTAGACGGTGGCGGACGAGCTGAAGATCAGGCGCCGGACGCCTTTTGCCTGCATAACCTCGCACAGGGTCAGGGTGGAGTCCAGATTGTTGCGGTAGTAGCGCAGCGGCTCGGCCACCGACTCGCCTACCGCCTTCAACCCCGCAAAATGCATGACGGCGCCGACGGCGTGCTCATCAAACACGCGCGCCAGGGCAGGGCGGTCGCAGCAGTCCAGCTCATAGAAAGGGATGTCTTGCCCGGCAATCTCCCCTGCCCGCTTGAGCGCTTCGCGGCTGCTGTTGGATAAGTTGTCGACCACGACGACCTGGTGGCCGGCGCTGAGCAGCTCAATAATGGTATGGCTGCCGATGTAGCCGGCACCGCCGGTGACGAGTATGTTCATGCTTGTTCCTTTGTGTTTGTATCGATGAAAGCCTGCATTTGGGTGCGGAAGGCTTCGGGCGAAAAGCGGGCGGCGTGGCTGCGCAGCTTGTCGGCATCGTAGTGGTCTGGCTGAAAGGCCTGGATGGCTGCGCACAGGCTGTCGACGGATTGCTCGTTGAAGAACTCACCGCTTACGCCCGGCACGATGTAATCCAGCGCGCCGCCGGCCCGGTAGGCAATGACCGGTATGCCGCTGGCCATCGCCTCGATCGGGGTAATGCCGAAGTCTTCGTGGGCGGCAAACAGGAAGGCTTTGGCCGAGGCCAGCTCGTGCGGCATTTGCTCGTCGCTGATATTCGTTAAGAAGGTGACCGACGGCCCGGCCAGGCGCACCAACCGGTCGTGGTCCGGCCCGCGGCCGATGACCTTCAGTGGCAGGTTCAGGCGGGTGCAGGCCTCAACGATCAGGTCGAACCGCTTGTATGTGACCTGCCGGCCAGCTGTTACGAAGCCGCTGCGGCTGCCCGGCGACTCAACCTTGAAGCGTCCGATATCTACGGGCGGATGAACCACTACCGAATCGCGGCCGTAAAACGTCTTGATGTCGGCCTTGATGTGCTCGGAGTTGGCGATAAAGTAATCCGGGCGCTGTGCCGCCCGATAATCCCAGCGACGCAACGGGCCGACCAGCAGGCGCAGGCCGAGCCGCACGACAGGGTCGAGCGGTCCGAAGCCGGGCCGGGCCAGGTACTGCTCGTAATGCCGCCAATAATAATGCGTCGGGCTATGGCAATAACAGATGTGCGTCGTGCCGACGGGCACTCGGATGCCGAAGGCTTCGCCGTTGCCACTGCTGCTGATCACCAAGTCGTATCCAGACAAATCCAGCCGCGAGAACCACCACATGCGCAGTACCGGCAGGAACTTCCGTAAACGGTTGAACGGCCAGCGCTGCAAAAAACCGGTCACGACGCGGCCATCCAAGCGCCGCCGCCACTCGTCAGAACAATACGAAGTGTAAATCGGCGCTTCAGGGAACATCCGGTGCAGCTCCAGCACGACGCGCTCAGCGCCGCCGCCGTACAGCCAATCGTGCACGATGGCTACTCTTGGGCCGGTACCCGCGCCTGTTTTAGACTCAGCCATTAATGCGCCCCGCGCGCGCCGAATACCGCCCGGACCGTTTTGGCGAGAATGACGATATCCAGCCACAGGCTCCAGTTTTGCACGTAGTAGAGGTCGAGCGCCCGGCGTTCTTCAAAGGTGATGTCACGCCGGCCGGATACGACCGCCAGGCCGGTCACACCGGTTTTTACGGCCAGCATGAGGTTCTTTTTGTCGTAATTACTTAGTTCAAAGGGCTCTAGCGGCCGCGGGCCGACCAGGCTCATATCACCCTTCAGGACATTGAAGAGCTGGGGCAATTCGTCGAGGCTGGTTTTGCGAAGGAACCGGCCAATGGCCGAAAAGCGCGGATCGTCTTCTAAGAAGTCGCCGTTTTTGCGGAAAGCCACCGCCAGGTCAGGGCGGCCCATCTTGGCGAAGCCTTCTTCGGGCGACATGCGGTGGTAGGCATGCTTCTGGGTGCGGAACTTATACATGCGGATCTTTTGGCCGTAGCGGCCCAGGCGGGTATTGCGCCAGATCGGGTCGCCGTGGTCGAAGAGCATAATCAGGCAGATCAGCGCCATGACCGGCAGCGCCGGTATCAGCAGCAACGTGCCTACGATGAGGTCGAATATGCGCTTAACGACCCGTCCCCAGCCGAAGAGCGCCGTGTGGTGGACGGCAATGACCGGCACGCTGGAGCGGAAGAGCTCAACTTCGATGTTGCCAACAAACAAGTCGGTGTTGCCCGGCACGAAGCGGTAACTGATGTGGTGCTCCTGGGCGTAGCTGAGGACGCGGGCGTTTTTGGACTCGTCGGCATAGAGCTCGGTCTGAATAATACTGTGCAGATCACCCTTGTGCTCGTGCAAAAACTGGTCGAAATTGCGGTACAGCGGTGCTATGTGTTTGCCAAGTGCCTTCTGGCTGCCGACGACCCCCACGACGCGGTAGCCGGATTTTTTGTCGTGCAGCCAGCCCAACAGCTCGCTCGTCATCGGCGTATTGCCCACCAGCACCACGTTGGTCAGTCCGGCGTTGAAGCTGAACAGCCAGACCCGGATGAGCCGGGCCAGATTGCGGAAGATAAGCAGGAAGAGAAAACCGAAGGCGAAGCCGTAGATCGGCACCAGCCGTGCAGGGAAAATCTGCTCGACGGTTAAGAACTCCCAGAAAACCACGAATAATAAGCCTATGAACGAGCCGACCAGCAGGCGCCCAAACTCTCTAAAGCGCTTTTCGTAGATGCTGTCGTTATAGAGGCCGAGCAGGCTGAAAATGAGGATCCAGAATGGCGCCATTACAAAGAAGGCGCCTAAGAAGGCGCGGCCGTTGGACGGCCCGATGTCGCGCGGGTCGAGGCCGACCTGAAACTTAACGCGAAGGACATAGGCGAAGACGAAGGCGGCAATCAGCGCCAGGAAGTCCCCTGCTACTAAAAAGACGTTGTAGACTAATGAGACCTTGTTCTTCATGGCTTAGTGGTTATTATATCACTTTTGCCGCCTAAACCCCCGCCCGGCCGCCAATATGCCCCATCTGGGCACGGTCCTGGGCTCGGAATGTGCTTAGATAGCACATTCCTCGTGCGGAGGTTCCCAGATCGGGCATATTGGCAGCCGGGCGGGGGTTTAGGCGGGCAGACGCTGCTTGAGGGCAGCAAGCCGTGGACTGAAGCTCTGGGCGGCACCGTCCAGGCCCAGTACTTTCAGGGCTCCGACGACGACGTAGATGCTGTCGACCAGCTCGGCGGTCAGTTCGGCTTCGGCGGTTTGTTCGGCTTGGGCCAGGAGGTGCTCGACTTTCTCGACCAGCCATTTTTCTTGGGCAGGGCTGACGTCGTTGCTTGTTACTGAGACCTCGCTTGACGGCGCTACCACTTCCAGTGAGCGGGCGCTGTGTTCGCGCTTGCGCAAATGGCCCCGCTTGATCAGGTTATTGACGTGCAGCGCTACCGTGGCAACAGAGGTGTAATTAAGCCCGCTCATGATCTCGCGGTAGCTTGGGCTGTAGCCATGCTCTCGGATGAAGCTCTCGATGAAACTCAAGAGTTCACGTTGTTTTTTGGTCGGTCTAACGGTTTCCGGTTCAGCCATGGTGCACAGTGCCCTCCTTGAAGTATGTAAAAAAGACATCCATCGCTCCTTTTAGTATACAACAAGCGAAAGCGTCATGTGTTGGCAAAACTACACCATACATGTAGCGTTGCCGCGTGGTACTATAGCCATACTTAACAAACGATCTTTGCTGGAAGCAGGTGTAAATCCTGCGCTGTGCCGCAACGGTAATTCTCTATAACAGGGATGAGTCCGATACAGCAAAAGTCACACGAAAATCCCGAGCAGGATGTGACGGTTATTTAGAGACCTCTAAACTACCCTTGCCCCTGCCCGGAAAACGAAAAAAGGGTACTATGGGGAGTTTAGCCGCCGTCGCCGGCGCAGAGGGGATTCAGAATTATCAGGCAGCCGCCGAAGTGGCGCAGCTGCAGGGTTTGTTTAACGCACCGGCCTACCAGCCGGAGGCGCGGCCGGGATTAGGGTCGGTCTTGGGTTTGGGGCCGGTAGAGTCTCTGGAGTCTGTCGAGTTTGGCGGTGCGTCTCCGAAGCCTGGTCCAAGTAACGACGTACTAACGGCTCCCTTGGTAGCGGCGCAGCCTGAAGCAGTCACCCAAGCGTCTCTTACTCCAGCCGAAGCAGACACCAGCAACGAGACCTACGCCCACTCGACCCGGCTGTTGCGTGCCGCGGGCAGGCTTATGCTGGAGCAAACCGTAGAAACACCGGAGTTAGCTGGCTTGCTTGCCCGTTTGCGACTCGAATACGAGAGCGCCCTCGGCGAGATGCTTAACACCGATACTGAATTCCGTGACCGGTTGGAGATTAACCGCGAAGATGAGTACGACCTGATCGACGGCCGGCTGGTGACCGCTGACGGTAAAACCTTTGTAGATGATCTGATCCGTACCGGTGCCCAAGCCTCGCGCGAACGGGCCGAGACTGACCCGCGCATGGAAATTCAAGCCTTGCGCGACGAGACC
Organism: uncultured bacterium; assembly: GCA_965652795.1. Classification (GTDB taxonomy): domain Bacteria; phylum Patescibacteriota; class Saccharimonadia; order Saccharimonadales; family UBA4665; genus CBFGXJ01. The sequence goes on along the minus strand of CBFGXJ010000010.1, from coordinate 12,760 downwards.
GATGTAAGCGTCATTGATGCCGTTCAGGCCCTTGAGCCCGGTGAGGGCATGTTCGCGCTCAGTATGGACCCGAAAGAGTCATTTGCAATCGATCCGGATTATTGGGAGGGGTTAGGGATGGTCGGCTACCGCGAGGGGCTGGCATTTTTCCAATGGGCGTACCGCACCTCCGAGGGTAAAACCACGCTGGCAACGTACTCGGTAGACGAGAGCGACCTTGCCATTTGGCGCGAAATACTGGCCGAACACGACATTAGTATCCCTGAAGATGCCTCCACTAGCACCTGGCACGCGCACCATGCCAAGCGCACGGATGGCACCAAGGCCGACCTGCGGGCAGAGATCATTGCCATGCGCCAAGCCTTTTACAAGCGGCGCGGCAGCACCACCAAGCGGCACTCGGTCGACGACTACATGCGCCTCAACCAGGAAACGATCGATACAGGCTTCGACGCGTTCTACGGCCCGCTGGCAATGTCCAGCGCCTCAAAGCGCAAACATCCGGCCATCCACGAGCTGGTCACCAGCTTATTGCAGCACCCGGAATCACTCAAGAATGCCCAGCTGTTCGATCCGGATGTCGTCAAGAAGCTGACGCACATCCGTTGGAGCGAGCACTTCGACGATGATGCCACGCGTCTGATTGAGCACTGTATTCTGTACGGTGTTGTAGAGCGCTTGCGAACCGGCCTGAAAGATTTGGTGTCTGGGCGCCATGCAGTGGTCGAGAATTTTGTAACGGCGCCGTCTGGCCCTGTTGCACCGGGCCATGCCTGGATCGATACCGGCCAGGCCGCCCGGGCTCTGGCGGGCAATATTATTACTGGTACCCGTGCCGGGCGGACGTACGGCGGTTGTATGGCGCGAATGGCCCTGGGCCGCGCCGCCGCCGGTTCTGATAGTGACGGCGCAATATCCGACCGGGGCGAATCCTCCCCTAAAGACGGCTCAAACGGCGACGGAACCGAGGACGCCGGCGGCGAAGACGAGTCGTTGCCACCAGAAATGCGCTGCCCGGAATGCGGCGTCACCTCCGATACCGAAGACATCGTTAAAGGGAACGAGCTGGAATGCCCCTGCTGCGGCTTTTGGGCCGACGTCTGCACCGGCGAAAGCGGCTTCCGTGGCGGCCACAAAAAGCAAGCCGAGAACACTGAATCCGCGCCGCAAAGCCTTGAAGAACAACGCCAGGAGCTCTTCCGCAAACTCGGTTTCACGACCCGTCGTCTACTGCCAGAGGTCCCCTCTGTAAATTAGGAACGCGTGAGGGAGCTGTGGATAAGTAGGGTTGACACGACTCCGGCCGATTGATACCATAACCGGGTACAACAAAGAGTGTGTGAGAACCTCTGATAATACAAAAAGAAAGTATAAAAAGGGAGAAAAAGCGTCTATTTGATTGTTCGTATCGTTTTACGTAAAACAGTCTTACTGGTGCTTTTGAGAATGCTATGTCAGTTAAAGTTAAAGTTATCCGCTCGCGCCGGACGCGCGTCACTGTTACTGTTCGCCGCCCGGCCTGGCGCGAATTTTTAAGCTACTAACACGTATTGTAATCACGCGAGACGGAGGCCCAGCATAGTATGCCTGATCAGGGAACCTCCGCACGAGGAATGTGTTATTCAAACACATTCCGAGCCCAGGACAGTGCCCTGATCAGGCATACTATGCTGGGCCTCTAACCGATAAGCTACTGCTTCTTAGCGATAGCTTCGTCGATGATCTTGCTGAATGACTCGACAGAGTTGTCGGGCTGGATCTGCTTGCCGTCAAGCAGGAAGGTCGGCGTAGCCAGGCGCAGTTTGAGCTTCTCGAACTCACGCATGTCGGCGTTGATGCGGGCGTTGACCTCGCTGCTGGCGAAGTCTTTCTTGAACTGCTCGACATTCAGGCCGAGCGACTGGGCGTACCCTTCGAACATCGCTTTGGCGTTTTTGCTGTTGGCCCAGGCGCTTTGTTGCATGTACAGCATGTCGTTCATTTCCCAGAATTTGCCTTGCATGTCGGCGGCTTCGGCGGCGCGGGCAGCGGTGCGGGCGTTCTGGTGTGATTGGAGCGGGTAGTTGCGGAACTGGAACTCAACTTGGCCTTCGTACTTTTTCAGCACTTCTTTGACGGTGGGGTAGAACACGCCGCAGTACGGGCACTCGTAGTCGCCAACTTCGACCAAACGGATACCTTTAGCGCTGGTGCCGATGACATGATTTGTAGGAGTGGCATTGCCGCCGGTATTGCTGTTGCCGGATTCGTCGCCGCCCTTAAAGATTATTACGCCGATCACGATGGCCGCGATAACGCCTAAAATTGCCCAAAAACGCTTGTCCATGCTTGGTAACTCCTTTGTTCTTCCTTAGTATAGCATCCTTATTTTGAAAATTTGCCCCAGGAATCGTACTATTAACGTATATGGTTTTTAACGTGCTCGGCTTTCTCCTGGTTGCGCTGGCGCTAACGGCTCTGGCACTGCAGCGGTTTTACAGTAGCGTGCCGGCCAAGGAGCTGCGGCGCCTGGCGGCGCGCGGCGACGGCTTGGCGACGCATTTATATAAGGCAGTGGCGTACGGGGCGTCGCTCCGGCTGCTGCTGTGGATGGTGGTCAGCGCCGGGCTTTCCGGCGGGCTGCTGCTCCTGGCGAGCGGTTTGCCGGGCTGGGCGGCGTTCATTGTGGCTGCCGCGGTGCTTGGCATCGGATTCGTGTTGCTGCAATCAGCCAGATTAACGGTTCGTACGGCCGGGTTCGCGGCGGCGGTGGCGCCGGCTATCGGGGCGTTCTTGGGCCGTGTTGAGCCCGTTTTGGGTCGCGTAACCGGAGTTATTCACCGGCGGCGCAGCTTTACGGCGCATAGCGGCTTGTATGAAAAAGAGGACCTCATCGATCTGCTCGACCAACAGCGCGGCCAGCACGACAACCGCATTGGCCACGATGAGCTTGAGCTGGCCCGGCGCGCCCTGCACTTCAACGAGACCCAGGCGGCCGATGTCATGCTGGTCCGCACCGCCATGAAGTCGTTGCATGCCGGCGACGCCATTGGTCCGATTTTACTCGAAGAACTGCACCGGAGCGGCCAAAGCGCCTTCGCCGTGTACGACGATGACGGCCAGCAGATCGTCGGCATGCTGGCGATGCAGGATGCGCTGCGCGCCAAAGAAGGCGGCAAGGTGTCGGCTCTGATGTCGCGCGAGCTGGTGTACGTACATGAGGATTTCAGTCTGCGTCAAGCCCTTGACGCTTGTCTCAAGAGCAGCCGGCAGCTGGCGCTGGTGGTCAACGCATTTGAGGAAGTCGTCGGTATTGTTACGCTTGATATGCTGCTGGGCGAGCTGTTCGAGGGGCCGGGTGCGGTGCACGTAGCGGATATCCCGTATGAGAACCGAGCCGCCGTTGCCGCCTACAAACCCGCTGCAGCCGCAGATGCCCCGAAAGCCGAGCCTGAGCCTACCGAAGTGCCGGCAGACACCACCCCTTCCGCAGATTCCCCAGAGGTGGTACAATAACCCCGATGAACACGGTCACGCTGAATATGAATTCCCGGGTCGGAAGCCGCGCTTAAAGACAGGCGAGCGCGGACGCTTCAAGCGACCCTTTCAGCAGCCGGCACTCTTGTTAACACTAGTAGGAGCATTCTGACATGCGTATTTTAAGCAAACAGGCCAGCCAGCACATTGGCGAAAAGATCATCGTACAGGGGTGGCTGCACAAAAAGCGGCTGCTTGGCGGCCTGACCTTCATTAACCTGCGCGACCGCAGCGGCTTGGTGCAAATGGTCATTAACGACAAAAACGAAGTCGAGAAGCTGCGCGGCCTGCAGATTGGCACTATCCTGAAGGCTGAAGGCCAGGTGGTTGAAGAACCCCGCGCCCCCGGCGGCGCCGAGCTCCACGATGTAACCCTTGAGGTCGTCGTGCCTGTTACCGAAGAACCGCCGATCGAGATCGACAAACCGTTGAGCCACAAGCCCGACAACCTCGACACGCTGTTCGAGTACCGTCCGGTCGGCCTGCGCAACCTGCAGGAAACCACCATTTTCCAGGTACAATCAACCATCACCCGCTCCTTGCGCGAGCACTTTTACGCCAACGACTTCACTGAGATCCGCACGCCCAAGCTGCTGGCCGCTGCCACCGAAGGCGGCGCTGAGGTCTTCAAGCTCGACTACTTCGGCCGCGAAGCCACATTGGCCCAAAGCCCGCAGTTTTACAAGCAGATCATGGTCGGCGTATTTGAGCGCGTCTTCGAAATCGCTCCCGTCTACCGGGCCGAGCCCAGCGCAACTACCCGCCACATGACCGAGTATGTCTCGGTGGACGGCGAAATGGGCTTTATTACCATCGACGATTTGAAAACGTTCTTAAGCGGCATGCTGAACCGGATCGTGGACGACGTTTGGGCGGCTCACGGCGACGATATCAAGAAGTGGAACGTCGAAAAGCCCGCTCTGACCGCTGAAATCCCCTCGATCTCAATGGCCGAGATACACGAGCGTTACTCCAAAGCGACCGGCGAAAACACCGTCGGCGAGAAAGACCTCCGCCCCGACGAAGAGCGCTGGATCTGCGACTATGCCAAAAAGAACTTGGGCTGCGAAGCAGTCTTTGTAACCGACTGGCCGGCCAACGACATGAAGTTCTACCACAAAGCCCAAGCGGCGAACCCTGAACTGGCCGACCGCGTCGACCTTTTGTTCCGCGGTGTCGAAATCGTGACCGGATCGATGCGCGAAAACGACTACGCCGTCGTGCTCGAACAGCTCAAAACCAAAGCCGGCGGCGACCCCGAAGACCCCGGCTTCAAACCGCTGCTGCTGGCCATGCGCGCCGGCATGCCGCCGCACGGCGGCTTCGGCATGGGCCTGGAGCGCCTCACCCAAAAAATGCTGGGCCTGGCTAACGTCAAAGAAGCATCGCTCTTCCCGCGCGACATCAACCGGCTCGCCCCGTAAACCTGGAATTGTGATATCATACAGGTATGATACCGCGCAGAATAATTGGCAAAAAAGATCCGGAGAAGCTTTCTATGCGCGAGAAGAGGACTCTTTCCAAAGCGGTAAAGAGGACAGTTAAGGATTATAAAAAAACTCTCGACCTCTTGGCTAAAACATAGAGCATGCAAAAGCTAACCGTCAAGCACGTAGAGTTTATAGCTCACGAGCTTGCTTGTGAATTGATGGAATATGACGAGCCATTGCCCGCATTTTCTACCAGATATCCCGGTAAGTTAGAAAGCTGCTTAGAGCAACCTTTTCAGCAATTCGAAGGCCAGGACCTTTACCCAAGTCTTACGGACAAGGCTGCCATTCTTTTTTACCTGATAACAAAGAATCACCCGTTTGAGAACGGAAATAAACGTATGGCGGTAACTATAACTTTAGTATTTCTTTTCAAGAACGGCTACTGGGTCAAAATGCAAGCAGAGAACCTCTATAAAATAGCAATTGCAGTTGCCCAAAGCTTGCCCGCCGATAAAGACGTGCATATATGGGCTTTAGAAGACACGTTCAGACGATTTATGGTAAAAAGATAGTATGAGAATCCTCTTTTTCGGCGACAGCATAGCCCAAGGCCTGTGGGATACCGAACATGGCGGCTGGGTGGAGCGGCTCAAGCGCGACTACGACCGGCAGTTCGTTATGGGCGGGCTGACGGGCGAGGACCACAGCGTGTTTAATCTGAGCATCAGCGGTGACACTACCAATGAAGTCCTGGCGCGCTTCGATGCCGAAGCCAAGGCGCGGGTGTGGCGCGGCCAGCCGCTGGCGGTCGTGATCGCGGTCGGCACCAATGACGCCCGCATCGACGGCGACATCGCTTTTATGGACCGCGACCGCTACGCCGAGAACTTAAAAGCCATCATCGCTAAAGCCAAGCAAGTAACCGATAAGGTGTTGCTGGTCGGCTTGCCCGCCTGCGATGAGCTCAGTACGACGCCGGTGGCCTGGAACCCTGACATCACCTACACCAACGGCCGGCTGGAGCAGTTCGAGCAAACCGCGACCAGTGTTGCCACGGCGGCCAACGTGCTGTTTGTACCGCTCTTTAGCACCTTTCGATTGCGAGCCGCTGAAGGTGCCCAGCTTTGGGCGGACGGCCTGCACCCGAACGAGACCGGCCACATGCTCATATTCGAGCAGGTTAAGCCGGCGCTCGACCGGCTTTTGGCTGCAGGCACTGCCTAAACCGGCTTCGATCTATCTACGTCAAAGCTGCGCTGCAGCGCCCGAAAAGACAGCAAAAATTGCCGAATAAAAGAGCCGCCGGGTGGGTGGCGGCTCTTTTCGCGGCCCCGAGGGGCCGGGTGGTGAAAAAGTCTTACAGGACTTCTTCAAAGCTGAACGGCAGGTTCAGCATGGTCTTGTCACCGTCTTCGGTTTGGTTGGAGCCGGTGACGCTGCCAGCGACGTTCTCAAGCGTGTCGGTGGTGTTCAGGTCGAGGCCGGCCTTTTGCTGGTCGCCGTCCTCAGTTTTGTTCATTAGGCCCAGGTCGGTGGCGGTGTTTTCGAGGTTGTCGGTGCTTACGACGCCCAGGTCGAGCTTCTGCTCGGCGCCGTCTTCGGTCTTGGTGTGACCCATGACATTGGCGGCAACGTTTTCGAGGTCATCGGTCAGTTCGACTTTGCTGCCGAGGTTGGCTTCATCGCCGTCCTCAGACTTCAGGCCGAAAAGGCTTTGGAAGCCAAGGTTCTCAAGGCCGTCCATGCTGACGACGCGGAAAGCGGCGTTGGCTTTTTCGCCGTCCTCGCCCTGGTGGCTAACGCCGACGCCTACGTCAGCTTTGTCGGAGGAAACTAAGGCGCTAGTGCTGGCCGGGGCAACACCCAAGGCAACAACGGCGGCAAAGGCTGTGACGCCCAATAATACTTTTTTACTTGTTGACTGAAGTAGTTCGGATGGTGCGCTCATATGCGTACTCCTTATATTTAGTTTATTTAATTTTGTTAAGTCACTTATATATCGTGACTATCTTACCTTAAATCGTCACGCCATCCTTAGGCAGTAAAATAGCTAACATGTCAAAACTACAACTAAACATAAGCAGTGTGATGTATCCAACTGCACGCTTCCGCCAACGGGGGTGTAATAGAAGGGTTAACAAAAGGAGGGTTTTTATGATTTCAGACGTGCCCAACTTATCGTTTACTAATCTTGTAGCCAGTATTACGGCTAGCCCCGTGGCGTCCGAGAGGAGTCCGGGCGACGAAGCCGCCAAAGAGCTGGCCGTAAAGAGCTTGATCGACGGTTCGATAAAATCGAACGAGAGCCAGGGCGTGAAGACGGCCGTGCGGCTTTGGGATGTCAAGCGCGACAATATGCTCGTTGACCACCGCAAAGACGAAGAGCACTTCGCGGCCAGCATCAATAAACTGCCGGTGGCGCTGCTGGTGATCGACGACGTCAATGAAGGCAAATGGAATCTTGACCAAGAAATCGTGTGGTCGAGCGTCGATGTGCGCGGCGGCTACGGCACCTACGACCAGCCGGGTGCGCCGCTGAAGGCGTCACTGCGCGATGTGATCGAGGACATGCTGGGCAAATCGGGCAATACGGCCGTGCGCGTGCTGGTAAACTATGTGCTGCATGGCGCCCCCGAGGTCAATAAACGTCTGAGCGCGACCGGAAAACTGCCACACACCTACTTGCAGCCTCTGGACAATGGTCGTTTTTACCTGGGATACACCAGCGCTAACGACTCGCTCTGGATCATGAAGCAGATCATGAAGAAAGAGGGCGAAGCCGCCAAAATATCGAAGGATGCCATGAAGGACAACATCTTCGGCAACTTTGGCGTACGCAGCCAGTTGGCCGGCAGCCCGTACCTTATCCTGGTAAATAAAGTCGGCATTTTGAACGACGCTGATGGCAACAACCGCCATGACGTCGGTATTATCTACAATACCGAAAAGGGCAAAGCGTACATCTATTCGATGCTTACCACCGCGCCGGCAGGCAACGCGGGCGCCACAACGCGTGCCGAGGACTCGTTGAAAGAAATGGGTCATGCCAGCCTGGAGTACGCCGGACGCAGCAACGGCGGTCACGGCAGCGGCGAGGCCGGCCGCAGCGCTCCGAATGCCTTGCATGAGCAGTCTCAGCCTGTCGCCGAAGGCAAAATCCTCTACTAGTGATTGCCGCCATTGCGCAGCCTAGGCAAGAAGTAGTAGACTTTAGGAAAATAAGCAAGGGTAAGCACAATGGCGCGCAAAGAAAAACAGGCTCCGGAGCCGGCCGACGAAGCGGAATTTCAGCCGGATACGAAGCGGCAAGATGAACTGGAGACGACGGCTGCGCCAGTAGAACAACCCCCGAAGCCTGCCGAGCCCGCGACGGCCACTACCTCTGGTGACGAGCCGCACCCGAACGCGTTTCAACGGCTGTGGGGATGGCTGCGTATCCATAAAAAAGTCAGTATACCGGCAGCCCTGTTGGTATTGCTGGCGGCATTGGCGGCTATTCCGACCAGCCGTTACACGATTGCGGGCTTGTTTATCCAGCAATCCGTTACGGTCTCGGTAGTTGATGCGCAAACCAAAAAGGCGGTCTCGAGCGCTACTGTCAGCGCTGCCGGCGTGAGCGGACGTACCGACGGCAACGGCCGGACTACCCTGAAGCTCCCGCCTGGGCCGCAGCAGGTAACGGTCTCGAAGCGCTATTATAAAGACGCCGCGGCCAATGTCTCCGTGCCCTTGTTCGAGAAGGGCACGGCTGAAGTCCGCATGACTGCAACCGGCCGTCAGGTACCAGTGACGATTACTAATAAAATCACTGCCAAGCCGGTCAGCGGCGCCACCATCCAGGCCGAAGGGACCGAAGCGAAAACCGACAAAAACGGTAAGGCCGTGCTGGTGCTGCCCGCCGGGAAAGAAACCGTCAATGCCACCCTGCGTGCTCCCGGCTACAACGAAACCGGCGCTGCCGTAAAGGTTACGGCTGACGAAAGCGCCAATGTCTTTGGTTTGGTGCCCGCCGGCAAAATATACTTCCTATCGAATGCGGACGGTAAGATCGACGTCGTAAAGTCGAACCTTGACGGCTCGCGTCGCGAAACGGTCTTGCCTGGCACCGGCAAAGAAGACAAGTTCGGCACCGTACTGCTGGCCTCGCGCGACTGGAAGTATCTGGCACTGCATTCCAAGCGCGACGGTGGTGATCACGCCAAACTCTTCCTGATCGAAACCGAGTCCGACCGCGTAACCGTGATGGACGAAGGCAAGGCCAACTTCTATCTGGCCGGCTGGTGGGACCACCACTTCGTCTACCGGGTCGAGCGGACGGAGTATAAAGACTGGCAGCCGAAGAAAGAGGCCCTTAAGAGCTACAATGCGGCAAGCAAGAAAATCGCGCTACTCGACGAAACCGGCGCCGTCGGTGACGACGCCAGCAAGTACCTGCGTGAGTACATGGGCAATGCCTATGATGTAAACGGCGAGATTGTCTTTACCAAAAGCGTCCACATGTACGGCTGGCTGCACGAGAACCTCAAACGAACGCCGGCCACGGCTGTAAGCGTTAAGCCGGACGGCAGCGCCAAAAGGGTCATTAAAAGCTGGAGCGCCGGCGACGGCGTCGATATTACTGCCGTGTCGGTCGACAGCAAATTATACAAGCCGAACGAGCTCTACATGCTGCATACGCCCCAATACTCGAACAAATCTGAAATATGGGAATACGAAGACGGCAAAATCAAGCAGGTCGATACGATCAGCCGCGACAAGTTCTACGACCAGTATCCGACTTTCCTGCAATCGCCTAGCGGCGAGCAAACCTTCTGGAGCGAGCCGCGCGACGGTAAAAATGCGCTCTTCGTCGGCGACAAAGCCGGCGACAACCAGCGCCAGGTCATGCCGCTAAGCGAGTACCAAACCTACGGCTGGTTTACGCAGGACTATCTGTTGGTTTCAAAAGAAGGCAGCGAGTTGTACATTATGCCCGCTAATAACAAAGATGCTACAACCGAGCCGCTCAAGCTGACCGATTACTATCGTCCGGCCTACACCTATCCGGGCTACGGCGGGGGTTATGGCGGCATCTAGCCGGCACTGGTACACTGTTCATAATGACGCAAACAGCTAAAGGATCATCCTTGAACCCTCATGATGCGCCGGCCGACCCGGCGGTGAGTGCCCCGGAGCTGCCGGGTGCAGTTGCCAAACAGTATGGCTTGCACCATCTGGTTCCGGCTGAGAAAGCGTCTGGCAAGGCCGCGCCTGACCTGGATGAACAAAACGTCGCGCCGGTCATAACCGACCCGAAGACCGATGCCGCCGTCGAAGACATCGTCGCCCGCGAAAGCGACGAACTGCTGGCCGCCCAAGATGCCGACGCCCGCAGTGCGAGCGCGCCTGAGCGGCGTCCGCGCGGGGTTTTCGGCCGGATCGGCTGGGCGGTGAAGGCCTGGGTGCGCAATCCGTGGGCGCGGTGGCTGACGCTGCTCGTTCTGTTCGGGCTTATCGTCGTTTGCATTGTGGTGCCGCCTGCCCGCTACTTTGCGCTGAATGCAGCCGGCGTGCGCAGCTCGGTGGGCCTGACAGTGCTTGATAACGCCACCCGGCTGCCGCTTAAAAACGTCACCGTGCGGATCGGCAGCGAGTCGGCCCGTACCGATATCAAGGGCGAGGCCACCTTGCGCAATCTGAAGCTAGGCAAACAGCAGCTAGTGGTGGAACGGCTGGCGTTTCAAACCCTGACGAAGCCGGTTACCGTTGGCTGGGGCAGCAACCCGCTCGGCCAGGTGCAACTGACGGCGACGGGTTTGCGTTATGCGATCGAGGTGCGTGACTATATCTCGGACACGCCGCTGGCAGCCGTAGAGGCGACCAGTAGCGACGGCTTAAATGCGTTGTCGGACAAGCAGGGCATCATCACGCTCACCATGGAAGATACCGAACTGGCAGAGGTCAAAGTAACCATCGGGCACAAAGATTACCGGGCTGAACAGGTGACACTGCGACCCGGCGAACCAGCCAGGAATAAACTGCATCTGGTACCAGCGGGCAAGGCATTTTACCTGTCGAATGCCGGTGGCAAATACCATCTGCATGCTACCGACCTGGATGGCAAGAATAATGCCGTTATCTTGTCTGGCACCGGCAACGAGCAGTCGGGTATGAGCTTGGCGGCGTCGCCGGCGGGTGATTGGGCAGCGCTGGTGTCAACCCGCGACGGTGTGCGTGGCAAGGACGGCTATGTGCTGCGCGGCTTAACACTGGTGAGCGCTGACGGCAAAGCGGTTACGGCCGTCGAGCGCGCCGAGCAGATCCGCTTGATTGATTGGGTGGGTACGCGGCTGATCTACCAGGTGACGGCTTCTGGCAGTAGTGCCGCCAGCGCCCAGCGCAACAAGCTGATTTCATACGACTACACGACCAACAGCCGGATCCAATTAGCCGCTGCCAATACATTCAGCGGTGTGCATGTGATCCGAGGCACAGTCTACTATGCTGTCGGCGCGGCCGACCCGTCGGCTTCACCCTACTTCGCCCGCGTGCGGCCCGACAACACTGCCCGTCAGACAATCTGGAGCAAAGAAGTCTGGACAGTCTTCCGCACCGGCTACGCCAGCCTCGGTTTGCAAACGCCCGACGGTTGGTACTCATACACGGCGGGAGGCGGCGCTCCGGCCAAAGACGACTCGGTGCCAAATGTTACCAGCCGTCTTTACACCGAGAGTCCCGATGGCGTCAAAACGGCCTGGCTCGACACCCGCGACGGCAAGGGTGCCGTAATCGTGACTGATGTTGCCGGCGGTAAAGAAGCGATGCTGCCGGGTATTTCCGGCGGCGTGTATCCGCTGCGCTGGATGCATCCGACAACGCTCATAATGCGGGTCGTGACCGGCACTGAAACGGCCGATTACGCCGTCAGTACTCTTGGCGGGCAACCGCGTAAGATTACCGACCTCACCAACAGCTTCGGATTCAGCCAGCAGTAATGAGCGCGGCGACAGAGGAGTTTCAGGACCGTATTTGGCAGTACTACGCCGCTCACGGCCGCCATGATCTGCCTTGGCGCGAGCTGGGGCGCGACGGGACGCTTGACCCCTACGCCGTGCTGGTGTCGGAGCTGATGTTGCAGCAAACCCAGGTGCCGCGCGTTGTGCCTAAGTTCAATGCTTTTATGGCCGCTTTTCCAACCGTGGCCGACCTTGCCGGCGCCGACCTGGCTGATGTGCTGCGGGCCTGGAGCGGTCTTGGCTACAACCGGCGGGCGAAGTTTTTATGGCAGGCAGCCGGAGTAATTACTGCCCGCCACGGCAGCCGGGTGCCGCACACGGCCGCTGATCTGGTAGCGTTACCAGGCATCGGGCCGAATACGGCCGGCGCAGTACTGGCGTATGCCTATAACCAGCCGGTCGTGTTCATCGAGACGAACATCCGCAGCGTTTTTATCCATCATTTCTTCCCTAGCCAGCAGCAGGTTGACGACGCCGAGCTGCGGCCACTGATTGCGGCCACCCTGCCGGCCGACCAGGCGCGGGACTGGTACTGGGCGCTGATGGATTACGGCACGCACCTTAAGCAAACGGTGGGCAATACGGCTCGTTTGAGCCGGTCGTATAGCCGCCAATCGGCGTTTCAGGGGTCGCGGCGCAAAATCCGCGGCCAAGTACTGAAGCATCTGGCGCTTGAGCCCGCCTCGCATGAAGATCTGGCGCAGCTGGTGCAGGATGACCGCCTGGACGGCGTGCTGTCAGACCTCGGGGTCGAGGGGTTGGTGAGCCGGGACGGATCCGTCTACCATCTGTGCGCATAAAAGACGAAGGCAATAC
>CBFGXJ010000009.1:0-59920 GCA_965652795.1 uncultured bacterium | reverse complement strand
ACTAGAGACTAGAGACTAGAGACTAGAGACTAGAGACTAGAGACTAGAGACTAGAAACTAGAGACTAGAAACTAGAGACTAGAAACTAGAGACTAGAGACTAGCTGGGTACCTTCAAGCCCTTTTTGCGGGCTTCTTCTTCAAGCAAGTCCTCAAAGTCACGGATCAGCTGGTCCATAACGGCCGGTGGAACGGGGTGGTTGCCCTGAGCGTCGGCGGGCGGCAGGTTTACGCGGAAGTCGGCAGGGTTGCCGCCTTCTTTGTAGCCAAGGCCGGCCTTTTCCATCATAGCCTGGAAGCGCGGGTCGGCCACGATGGCATCTTGCTTCTCTTCGGGGACACCGAAGTCGTCAAGGAGCGTATCCCAGGTTTCGCCCGGATTGATGTCAACTTTCTTGGCTGCGTCGAGGTCGATAGCTGAAAGGTCACCCGACGCCGGAGCACTGCTGGCTGCTGGAGGCTGAGCGCCGCTACCGGTCGGAGCAGCGGGAGCTGCCTGAGCTGAGCCGGGCTTAGCAAGAAAGCCATCGTCATCGATGACGAATTTGCCATCGCCGCCTGCTTTTACGTCGGCAGTGATTTCCTCTACTGTATTGGCGGCGCGGTCAACGTCGTAAACGGTGTCGGCGCGCATTTCACCATCAGGGCTCAAGAAAGCGATGTTTTGCTCCCGATTATCTGCCATAAACTGATCACGGACCAGTTTTACTTGTTCGTCGGTAACCTTGGACGGGTCAAGTCCGGCTTCTTTGAAGGCTTGTTCGAGGTTGCGCTCGCTGGCCGTCCAGGCACCGTCGCCCTTTTGTAGGTCGAAAGCGGAGGTAACGGGTGCTTCACCGGGTTTGTGGCCGTCCCAGGCGGCCGCATTGAGTTCGGGCGGCAGGCCGTTTGCATCAGCGTCGCCGTTGCCTACGGGGATGTCGCCGTTGCCGGGCGCTGCATTGGCAGGAGCGGCAGCTGAAGCCGACGGGCTGGCCGAAGCTGATGCTGAGGCGGAAGGAGCGGCTGATTTGCTGCCAGCAACGTCCGGTGCGGCACCGGCAGGGGATTTTGTAGCTTCTGCGCTAGGCGCTGCGCTGGCGGCTGCTGAAGCGCTGGGCTTGGCGCCCTCGGTAGCTTCTGCGCTGGGCGCGCGACCGGCTTGGGCTGCCTCACGAGGAGTATGATAGTTGCCGTCTGCGTCATAAGAGCCTTGGTATCCCCAGTCGCCATTATCGGCGCCAAAGAAGTCGCCGATGGCGGTATCGCGTAAGAATGGTAGCGTCCGAGCACCTATCGTGACAGCGGCGCTAGCTAGGCTGGTTAGTACTGCCATGTCACCCACTTTCGCGGCAATCCGCTCGCGGCGGGTCATCAGCTCCTTACCTTCGAGGGTGCGCACTTTGCGGTCCCAGCGTTTCGTGGCCGACCGGGCATGCGCCCAGGCCATGCCGGAAGTAACTGGTGCTAGTACGGTGTCGCCCAGCTTGCCTAAGAAGCTTCTTTTTGGTGAAACGCGGTCTTCGGGACGAATGTAAAAGCCCTCTTCGTCATATTCTCTAGTGTCGTTGTCCGGAATGTGCTTGAACCAGCGGCGCCGGCGGGGAGTAGATGACGTTGAGTCCGGCTCTGCGGCTGGCTCGGGCTGAACATCGGGGCCGCCGAGATCACTGTCATCTGACGGAACGTGCGGTACGTAGTCCTCATCGAAATCGTCCACAGAAGCGTCTACATAGCGGTCGCGTGGGCCTCTGTCATGGCTTGCTTCAGACGAGGGTGACCGATCGCCTGCGTCTTCGTCTTCATCGGCACGCCACGTATATTCCGCCCTATCAGTGGTACCTTCGAGGGGCATGGAGGGTAGCTCAGGCCACCCGTCCCGGGGTTCGGCAGGCTCACGGCCGGATAGATCTAGGTCATCAGGGAAAAGTGGGATTCGGCGGCGCCGGTCGGGAGGAGTAGTAGTCGCAAAAGGATTCCTGGGCTCTTCGGTTTGAGATGTAGACTCTGCTGATGCCGCCGCGGCTTCTTGGGCGGGAGGGAAGGTTTCGCGATCGGATGGGGTTGTTGTGGATTCGGCCGCGGCAGTTGCGGACTCGTTTACGCGCGGACCCCACAATGGAGCGCCGCCTTGTTCTGCCTGTGTAGGTGCTTGCGTTCGAGGCGGCTCTTCCGACTGAGGAATGGCGTATTCGTCGTCTGCGCTTGCGTAGCGTGGATCATGGGGGTCGACGTAAGAATCATGGCCATTGGGCTCAAGCTCGTCTGCGTGCGGTGAAGTGTAGGGATGGATATCAGGATCAGAATCGTCGTGAGCCTCGGAGAGGGGACCGTAGCCAGCAGGCCTAGGTTGGGGTTCAAACTCATCGACGGGTACGGGCTCCAAGTCATCCTGCTGGTAAGGCTCACGATCTGAGTACCCTGGGTTTTCGGGTGAAGCGGCTGCACTGCCGTTAGTGGATGGGCCACGAAGAACTTGAAACCGGGGCGTCCACTCAACCTCTGGAGTGGTTTCGGTAGGCGAGGCGCCGTTGCCGTTGCCGTTGCCGGCCGGGCCGCCAACAACGTCGCCAGTCAAAACCTCACGGTGCTCAAACGGTACCTCTTGCTCAGCTGGAGCTGCTCCACCCTGAGCTGCTGCATTAGGGTTTTCAGGAGGGAAGATTTCGCGTGGACTATTCATGATCTATACATTACCACAAATTGTCAATATTTGCAATAGCAATAAGCGGTTTGCAGGCCTGCATCGGCAGCCAACGGGCGTGAGCAGGCCATAAATAAGGTATACTTTATGGCATGGATACCATTCTGAAAGGCTTGCAATCGTTGCAAGCCGAGCTGGAGCCGGTGCGGGCGACGTTACGGCTGGATGAGCTGTCGGCCCGCCAGGCCGAGCTGGCTGCCGCTATGCAGCAGCCGGATTTTTGGCAGGATGCCGCTAAAGCCCAGGTGCTAAGCCAGGAAGAAGCCGCTTTGAGACGGCGCCTGGAGCCGTGGACAACACTTATGAATGACCTACGCGACGCCCGTGAGCTTGCGGGGCTGGGCGACGACTATTTGGCCGGCGAGCTGGAAGCGCAATTGCAGCGGCTGCAGAGCCAGTTCAGCGCGCTGAAAGCCGAATTACGTTTCAGTGGGCCCCACGATGCCAATAGTGTCATTATGAGTATCTACGCCGGCGCGGGCGGGACGGATGCCCAAGACTGGGCCCAATTGCTGCTGCGGATGTATGTACGCTGGGCAGAGAAGGGCGGCTATGCCGTCCGTATGATCGACGAATCGCCTGGCGACGAGGCCGGCATCAAAAGCGCCACATTGGAAATCACCGGCCCGCTGGCATACGGCAAGCTAAAGGGCGAACACGGCGTACACCGGCTAGTGCGGCTCAGCCCGTTCAACGCCGACAGCTTACGCCAGACCAGCTTCGCTAAAGTGGATATTTTGCCCAAGATCGATCAACCCGACCAGCTGGTGATCGACGAAAAAGATTTGCGTATCGACGTGTACCGATCGGGCGGTCACGGCGGCCAAAGCGTCAATACTACCGATTCGGCCGTGCGCATCACCCACTTGCCAACCGGTATTACTGTCGCGATCCAGAATGAACGCTCCCAACAGCAGAACAAAGAAACCGCCCTGACGATCCTGCGCTCGCGCCTGGTTGCACTGCAGCTAGAGCAACACAAAGAAAAAATCGAAGAACTCAAAGGCCCAAACCAATCGGCCGAGTGGGGCAACCAGATACGGTCCTACGTACTGCACCCGTATAAGCAGGTGAAAGACCTGCGCACCCGCTTCGAGACCAGCGATGTCGACGGTGTTTTGGACGGTGGTATCGACCCGCTGATCGACGCGTATCTTGACTTCATTCTCGGCGCGTAGTTTACTACTCTAAATCTAAGATATATTTCAGGAGGGTCTGTATGGGATTAGAGATGGTTATGTATCCGCACGAGGACTTAGCGGCATTGGAGGCGGCATCGTCTCAGATGTCGGCGGGAGAAATGGCCAAGCACCGGTTGCGCGGTTCGCTGGCAGTCGGCATCGGGCGCTTGATGGGCACGTGCTGTGCGGCTGAAGCAGCTTGGCAGCATCATAACGGCGTGCCTGATAGTTTGGGGGTAGAAGACCGGCATCATTTTGCGGGTCTGGTGCGTAAGATGGGTTACACGGCACCGCAGTCCCACGCCTTTGGGCCGAAACGGTATGGGTCGTATGACCCGCAAGTGAAGGCGGTCGCTGCATCAGGAAGAGAGTCTATGGATCCGCGATGTGTGGTGCGCCCTCGATACGGCTCGGGCGGCAGGGACATGTACTTTACGCAGCTACCCGAGACGGCCGTACGGATAGCGGGCAGTTTGAGGGGTGAGCGCCTCATCCAATCGTATGAGCCCGCGGCGGTTGACCTCAGAGTCTGGCTGCACCGTGACACCACTGATCTGAAGGAAGGCCGCATGCCAACCTGGGGCGTCATGCTCAAGCGCGAACTGCCCTGGGTGGTTGGCGACGGTGAGTCGTCGGTTAACCGGCTGATCCGCGATTCCGAATATAACGAGTCGTTCCGTTTATCGGCTGAAACCCGACGCGATTTAGCACTGCATTCCGGCGTGGATATAACTGAGATTGTGCCGGCCGGGCAAGTACAAAACCTCTTGCGGGGGCGGCGAGCGGCTGCATTTACTAAAGTCGTAGAAAAGACCGGTGAGGAAGAGAGCGATGAGGAGCGCGCCAATCTCACGCGGTTCATGGGCAGGTTTTTAACTGACTTTGAAATGCATCTGAATGCTGAATGCAAGCATCCAAGCAAGTTGAACACCGTCGGCTTCGACATCGGTCTGCGCGAGCCGGACACATTAAAGGGGCCTTATGATGAGCATGCACTCAGGCATGGGGTCATTTTTTACGGTCAAAAGCATATGCCGGACTTATCCGGTTACATCGGCACGCTTCCCAAGCCGTCAGATGAAAAGTTGGGCGATCACCGGGTATTCGGGTCGGATGTCGCATGGGCGCTGCAGCGGTCGGTCATGGCTAGCGGCATACTCCTACGGCAGCAGGTGCGTGGCCAATAAGGCGCCGGCAACAGATACCCGCACAGTATAAACTTGACAATTTTAAAACAAAATGCTAAAGTTAATCATGTCATACCAAACCAAAAACAAAAAGGAGCACTATGACAAAAATAACAGTACAAAGCGTAGACAGCCAACCAGTTCGTCTGGAAGTATCAGTCTCGCACACCGGCAACACTAACCCAACAGATGTATTTGCCCAAAGCGGCAATCATCTGCCGACCTGACGCCCGTAGCTGTTATCTAACTACAAGAAAAGCCGCCAATTTCACGAGGCGGCTTTTCTAGTTTTGCTATAGTCATGCAAGTATGGTAAAAATAGTTTATGAACAATCCAAATGAACTTCCTCCACAATTACCTAGTTTCGATAAAGAGCTGCCCCCACAGGAGTTAAACCATAGAATTCCGCAGAAGCCAACCCATCCAGCACCAAAGGAAAACACCTTGCCTCTGCCGCAGGGCGCCTACGACCAGCCCGGCCGGAGCTTTTCATTTGATCCTCGTCTTGCTGAAGAAGCTGCCAGGCGAATGGTGACTGATCCGTTTGATATAGATCGTCGGGCCCAGCTTACGGCCGCCTTCGGCAGTATGGTTGTAGAGACCAGTAATGAGGTAATGTCCCGGATACCGCCGTTGATACCGCCAACTGGCCGGCTGGACCTTGGCGGAACTGCCTGGCGGGATTATGACCCGGAAGCGGCCGCAACCTCCGGCCGTACGGATCTGGGCGGAACGGAATGGAACCAGTATCGCCCTGGGGAGTCTGTCGAAGAGGCGCCCGGTACTGACGCTTCAGATTCTGAGCACCGCCCACCCGCACAATATTAGGTATTTTCTCCATGCGACCTGCAGCAAACCTGGACGCGGTTTGGTACAATAGAGCTAATGATTCTTTTGGACAGGGTTACGAAGACATACGGCAAAACGGCGACGCCGGCGCTTGATCGTATTAGCCTGCACGTCGAGCCGAAGGAGTTTGTGATCGTCGTCGGCCAATCCGGAGCGGGGAAGTCGACGCTCTTAAAGCTGTTAACCCGTGAGGAGCGGCCTACCAGCGGCAAGATCATTATCGGCGGCATCGATTACGACAAGCTGCACGACCGCGACATTCCGTTGCTGCGCCGTAAGATCGGCGTGGTCTTCCAGGACTTCAAATTACTACCGAACCGGACGGTGTTTGAGAATGTGGCGTTTGCGCTTGAGATCGTAGGTTTGTCGAACCACGAGATCCGCCACACGGTGCCGAAGGTACTCGACATCGTCAATTTGAAAGGTAAAGAGAAGCGCATGCCAATGGAACTTTCCGGCGGCGAGCGCCAGCGCGTGGCGATTGCCCGGGCGATTGTGCGCCAGCCAAAGATTTTGATCGCCGACGAGCCGACGGGTAATCTCGATCCCAAGCACGCTTGGGACGTCATTGAGGTGCTTGAGAAGATCAACCGTTACGGCACGACCGTATTGCTGACGACCCACAACCAGGAAATCGTCAATAAGTTAAAGCGCCGGGTTGTCACCATCCAGCACGGCCACATCGTAAGCGACCGGGCACGGGCGGAGTACAACGCATGAACCGCAAGATGATCACGTTTACCCGCATTATCCGAACCGGGCTGGTTAACTTCGGCCGCAACGCCTGGTTGGCGATTGCGGCGATTGCCGTGATGGTGATTACGCTGACGATCATCCTGTTTTCGTTGATCGCTAACGCTACTTTCGCCAATACCATTAAGCAGATTACCGATAAGATTGATGTCTCGGTTTTCTTGCGTGACGAAATTACGCCGGCACAACGTCAAAAGCTGGTTGCCGGACTTGAGAGGCAGGCGAACGTCCGCGACGTGGAATACCTTTCCAAGGAAGAAGCCTTGAGGCGCTATAAAGCGCAGAATGCCGACAACCCGCAGTTGCTGGCAGCGATATCTGAGACCGACAACCCGTTGCCGGCCACGATCCGCGTCAAACCGGAAGACCTCAATAAAATAAACGATATTAAATCCTATCTGGACGGCCGTGAGTTTGCCGGGCAGATTGCCGAGGTGTCCTACTCTGGCGACCGCAAGGAGGCGATCGACCGTATTACGCACGCTACAAACTTACTGCGGCGTGCCGGTGTTGTGGCGGTGGGAGTATTTGCCGTTATCTCGGTGCTGATTATCTTTAATACTATCCAGATGGCGATCTTCAACCGGCGCGATGAGCTGACGATCATGCGCCTGCTGGGGGCGAGCACTACGTTTATCCGCGGGCCGTTTGTGGTGGAGAGCGTCGTTTACGGCGTCGTGTCGGCCTTTGTGTCGGTGCTTTTGATTCATGGACTGTTCGTGGCTAGCAGCTCGGCCTTGCAGGCCTCCAGCTTAGGCCTCTTAGATATCGGCTATGCGAGCGAGTATTTTAAACAACACATGCTCGTGCTTTTGACTATGCAAATCGGGATTGGTATATTGATAGGAGCCGTATCTTCCGTTATAGCGACCCATCGGTATTTAAAATTTAAAACCAGCAAATAGGTTCTTATTCAGTTAAATCGGGGTGAGCCTGGGCGTCCTCTGGAAGGAAAGCTCAGGTTTTTCTTCACCCCAGGAGGGTACTATACAAACGTGCGAATTCATGCTATGCTTAAAGCACAAGCAAAAAGACAAAAACCTATGAAAACAGCTCATATCAGGCAGAAATTAGCGGGCAACCTCAAGAAGGCGTTGGTGTTGGCAGTGCTGCTTGTATTTGGTGTAGCCAGCGTAGTTGTGCCACATGTGCAGGCCGATGAGTACGAGGCTAAGATCAACGCGCTTAAAACTGAAAACGCCGGCGTGCAGTCCAGTGTCGACAAGCTGATGGGCGAAGCCGCCAGCTTGCAGGAGGCCGTAAATAACCTCCAGTCTCAGATAAGTACACTGCAAACCCAGATCAATGATAGCGTCGCTAAGCAGAAAGACCTTGAAAAACAGATCGAAGATGCGCAGAAGGAGCTGGCTCGTCAGCGCAGCATCCTGGGCGAAGCCATCAAGACATCGTACGTTGACGGTCAGATTACGACGATCGAAATTCTGGCTACCAGCAAGAACTTGAGTGATTTTGTCGACCGCGAAGAGTATCACACTGCAGTTGAAAATAAAATTCAAGAAACGCTCAAGAAGATTACCAAGCTCCAAAACGAGCTGAAAATCAAGAAGAACGAAATCGAAGTACTCCTGAAGGGGCAGCGGCAGCGCCAGACTGAACTTGACGCTTCCCGCGCCCAACAGGCCTACCTGCTCAACATGAACCAGCAGCAGCAAGCTGAGTTCAATGCCAAGATCAAGGACAACAACGACAAGATCAAAGACCTTGAAAAGCAGCGCATGCTCGCCAATATGCGTAACAGCTGGGGCGTAGTATATGGCGGCGACGGCGGCTATCCGTGGGGCTACTATGAGCCGTACAGCCCGGCCAGCTGGTCGTGCGGCGGCCCTGACCCGTGGGGCATGTGTTACCGCGAGTGCGTCTCTTACGCCGCCTGGAAGGTCTACAACGACGGCAAATACATGCCGAACTGGGGCGGCGTGGGCAATGCCTACCAGTGGATCAACAACGCCCGCAACGCCGGCTTCCAGGTAGACCAGTCTCCGAGCCCGGGCGACATCGCCATTCGCGACCGCAATTACTCCAACCCCTATGATGTCGGCCACGCTATGTACGTCGAAGACGTCATCAGCGGCAGCGAGATCATCGTCAGCCAGTACAACGCATCACTGCGCGGCGAATACAGCACTGCCCACAAGGGCACGGCTGGCTTGTGGTTCATTACGTTCCCGGCCCGGTAAAGGGGTAGGGGTGGCTGCCTGATCTAAAATCCGGGAAATGCCGGGTGGTTGCCGCTATAAAAATGCTCTTTGATGGCACTCAGATAAGCAGTCTTGTCTTTGTCGCCAATTTCGGGCGCACGCGCCAGCTCATTCAGAATAACAACATCCAGTAAACTATAAGTGTCTATAAACGGCAGTCTACGCAAGCAGTTCGGCAAGTTTTGCACGGTCTCAAGCAACGGCTTGACGACAATTTTACACTAGGGGAGAGGCGCTGCTGACTGTATAATCATGAGCATAACGAGGGGAGCTAGTTGTGGCAGACAGCCATCATAGTGCAGATGAAGCGCATCCGTGGTCATCTGTGAAGCAAATTTTGAAGGCGATGGGCGTCGTGGCATTCGTGGCGGCGGTGTTCGGCCTGGGCCTGGGGATTGGTAACGGTAAGATATCGTTCGGCGCTACCTCGCTGCAGCCAGCGGACAAACAAGCGGGTCTGCCTGAAGACCTCGACTACAGCAGCGTTGAAGCGGTCTACGATGTCTTAAGAAGCAATTATGACGGCAAGCTGACCGAGCAGCAAATACTGGACGGCCTGAAGGCGGGCCTGGCGCGTGCTACCGGCGACCCGTACACTGAGTACTTCAACCCCGAAGACGCCA
The DNA here is from genome assembly GCA_965652795.1 of uncultured bacterium. Classification (GTDB taxonomy): domain Bacteria; phylum Patescibacteriota; class Saccharimonadia; order Saccharimonadales; family UBA4665; genus CBFGXJ01. The sequence goes on along the minus strand of CBFGXJ010000009.1, from coordinate 50,425 downwards.
AAAGCTTCAACGAGCAGCTGACGGGTTCATTTACCGGCATCGGCGCCGAGCTGGGCTTGAATGCGACCGGCACGCTGATCATCGTGACGCCGATCAAGGGCTTCCCGGCTGAGAAAGCCGGCCTGCGCAGCCAGGATATTATCACCACCATCGACGACACGCCGACCAACGGCATGAGCATCAGTGATGCTGTCAAGAAGATCCGCGGCGAGAAGGGAACTGATGTCACGCTGTCGGTCATCCGCGGCAGCGAAGACCTGAAATTTACTATCACGCGTGACGAAATTACCATCCCGAGCGTCAAATGGGAGGTGCTGGACGGCGACGTCGGACTTTTGACCATCAGCCAGTTCAGTGACGACACGTCGAAGCTGGCCCGCCAGGCGGCGATCGAGTTTAAAAACAAGGGCGTCAAGAAAGTGCTGCTCGACCTCCGCGGCGACCCCGGCGGACGCCTTGATATGGCCGTAGACGTTGCCAGCTTGTGGCTGGAGCGCGGTCAGACGATCCTGCTTGAAAAACAGGGTGGCATGACGGTCCAGAACTTCACCGCCAAGGGCAATAACACCCTGGGTGGCATGAAGACCGCGGTTCTCATCAACGCCGGCAGCGCCAGCGCGGCCGAGATTGTCGCCGGTGCGCTGCGCGACAACGGCGCCGCCACTATCTTCGGTGAAAAGAGCTTCGGCAAGGGCAGCGTACAGCAGATCGAACCGCTTAAGAACGGCTCGCAAATTAAGATCACAATCGCACGCTGGCACCGGCCGAACGGCGAGAACATCGACAAAAAAGGCATCACCCCCGACCAAGAAATCAAGATGACGGACGAGGATTACAAGAATAACCGCGATCCACAAAAAGACGGCGCCCTAGAGTTCTTGAAGAAATAGCTTGCGCATATGAGGGGTGAAGTGATACTATGAACAGTAAATTTTTAGAGGTGTAGGCGTGGCCGAGACTAAGTATGTGTTCGTAACAGGTGGCGTACTTTCCGGATTAGGAAAGGGTATCGCAGCCGCTTCGATCGGCAATGTTTTAAAGGCCCGCGGCCTCAAGGTGAACATCCAAAAGTGCGACCCGTACCTGAACGTCGATGCCGGTACGCTTAACCCGCGCGAGCACGGCGAATGCTTCGTTACCAAAGACGGTGCCGAGACCGACCTCGACCTGGGCCACTACGAGCGTTTTCTGGATGAAGAACTTACCCAGGCCAGCTCGCTGATGAGCGGCCGGGTCTTCTTAAAAGTGATCGAAGACGAGCGTAGCGGCAAATACGGCGGTGAGACCGTCCAGATTATCCCGCATCTGACGAACACTATCCAGGAGCTGATCAAAGACGCCGGCAAAGGGTTTGACGTGCATATCGTCGAGATCGGCGGCACCGTCGGCGATCTTGAGAGCCAGGGCTTCGTAGAGGCAATTCGCGAGCTGGGCATGCTGGCAGGGCACCAGAACGCAATTTTTGTGCACGTGGTCTACATGCCATACTTAAACGCCAGCCATGAATTAAAAACCAAGCCGGCCCAAAACGCCGTCCGCGACCTGCGCGGCTTGGGTATTTCGCCCGACATCCTGGTAGCCCGCAGTGAAGCCGCGGCTAACCCGTCAATCAAAAAGAAACTGAGCCTCTTCAGCGGGGTCGAAGAAGAAGCCATCGCGCTCTTGCCGAACGCGCCCAGCATCTACCAGGTGCCACTCACGCTTGAAGAAACCGGTATCGCCGAAGTCATTTGTAAAAAGCTTGGCCTTGAGCACGGCCCGGCCGATATGGCTGCCTGGCGCGGTGCTGTCGAGCGCATTTTCAAGCCGAAGGAGCGCAGCGTCAATGTGGGCGTGGTCGCCAAGTACATGGACAACGTCGATGCCTACATGTCGGTGTTTGAGGCGCTCCGCTCGGCCGCCTGGGCGAACGACACCGATATCAACATTATTTGGATTGACGCCGAAGAGCTGGAAAGTGCCGAAGATGTCGGCGCCGAGCTGGCGAAGGTAGACGGTATCGTAGTGCCCGGCGGCTTCGGCTCGCGTGCGCTTGAAGGCAAAATCAAGGCTGCCCGCTACGCGCTCAAGGACAAAAAGCCGTACCTGGGCCTTTGCCTCGGTTTACAAATGGCGGTGATCGCCGCCGCCCGCAACGCCGGCCTGGAGGACGCCACGACCGAAGAAATGCAGCCCGATGCCAAGACTAAAGTCATCCACACCATGGCCGACCAAAAGGGCAAAGAAATGACCGGTGGCACCATGCGCCTGGGTGACTACCCGTGCGTCATTGCTGCAGGCAGCAAGGCGGCAGAATGGTACGGCGCGGCAGAGATCAAAGAACGCCACCGCCACCGTTTCGAGTGCAACAACGCGTTTCGCGACCAGTACGAACAGTGGGGCATCCGCGCCGTCGGTACCAGCCCTGACGGCCAATTGGTTGAAATGATTGAAGCAATCGACCACCCGTTCTTTATGGCCAGCCAGTTCCATCCGGAACTGAAGTCGCGCCCCAACCGCGCGCATCCAATGTTTAAAGGTTTCATAGCCAGCTTATTGCAAAACACTAAAGACTAAAGTAAGGTAGCAATATGGATACGCAAGCACCGTCCGCCCATCCGAAACGAATACTCCTGGTAGAAGACGACGATGCGCTAGCGAATGTGTATGTCGTTCGCTTGCAGGCCGAAGGCTTTGACATTAAGCGCGTTGCGAATGGCGAAGACGCCCTGGCAACCGCGGTGAGCTTTCACCCTGATCTGATTCTGCTCGATGTGATGATGCCGAAAGTCGACGGCTTCGACGTACTCGACATTTTACGCAACACGCCCGAAACCGCGAACTTGAAAATCATTATGCTGACGGCTCTCAGCCAAGACAGCGATAAGCAGCGCGCCCAAGACCTCGGCGTCGATGACTACTTGGTAAAGTCACAAGTCGTTATCACGGATGTAATCGAGCGGATCAAGCATCATCTTGGCTTGAGTTAACCGGCTGGCGCGCTATATTGTAATGCGCGCCGGTGTAGGGTGGGCTGGATCAGGCGAAAAATAAGTTACATAATGTGCCTCAAGAGCCTGAGCGGCTGCGGCTAGGCCCGCCTTACGCTGTTCTTCGAGGCTGGATGTGAGGTTGATTTGGGCTTCTGTGTCACGCATACGTTGCGCGCCTGCAGCCGCATCTTGAATCCTGTCGGGATGTTGTAGGAAAGGTAAGCCGTCCAAGGGGTCGAAATCTCGTCGTCGTAAAGCAGTAAAAATACCGCCTGCTGCATAAATGATGTGTGCTGTAGCGATATTAAGAGTAAAGCTCGATACATCGCCTGCCGAAGGCACTGGTACATAGGCCTGCAGATGCCTTTCTACCTCACTCATTTCGGAGGATGGTATGGTTTCACCCGGACTCAGTTGTGATGTGACCCACTCTTCAAGCTGCTCATTAGTGAATGTCGGGTGCGTTTGCAGAAAAACATGTGGCGTCGTCAAGGCCATTCGGACTCTCGCTAGGGCGTGCGCCGGCGCTTTGATACCGTCTGCCGTAATAACCGGCGCAGGACCTCTCAGCTGAAGTCCGCCGTACCAACCAATACCGCGCCTATGCCTGAAAAACCGGGTGCGTTCGCGGCCGTCGGCCAGTGTTTTCGTAAGAGCAGCCTGGCCGGAGCGGTAGATTGTAGCCGGCAGTGTTAGTGTCTCCGGAAATCCTTGTTGGTTGGCCTCTTCCAGACTGCATCCGGCTAGGCTGTTAAATGCCCGGGCATGTGATTCATATTTGTTCATGAGTGTAATCATAACACGGTACTATAGTAATGGGCCCTTGCTTCCGGATAATGACAAAAACGGCTAGACGCTCAAGCACTAAGACCCTAAGCATCTTTAGGAAAAATTGTTTGAGCCAACTAGAGATGAGCGAACGCGGCCCAGGGTTGCGTCGTCTGGGGTAGTATTGGCATATATTTTAAACAATCCTTTTAATGCCGACGACAGTATTCTGGCGGCTTTAATATGTTTTTCAGCGGGTGTCAATCGTGACTCGTCCACAGCATGAAGACTATGCTCCATGGCCGCAGAACATGTGAAGTACCCTAGCGCTTTGTCTCGTAAAGTATTTCTGATTGCAAGACAAAGACCTTCCGGCGTGCGAAGCAGGTAATGCGATGAAGCTTCGGGGAAGAGTACCTCCCGGTGCCACCAAGGTAGCGGTGCTATGCTCGTATCATGGCCTTTAGGATCAGTAGGAATCAACCTACTGAGGGACGTAGTAACAGTAGTTCCGAAGACTGTAACATCTGCTCGCCGCAGTGTGCGCGGCAAACGCCACGCACGGAAGGGTATATTATATTCCGCGGGTAGGCGCGATGCGTCACCGTTAGTACGGTCAACATACCAACCGGCACCCTGGTAACGCATTGAGACTTGGGCGAGTGCGCCTGTGTGCGGCTGGGTGCGGGCTAGTTCTTCGGCCGAATCAACTGCAAACTGGCTCACGACCATCACCTCACGAGGCAGCGTAATGCGTCGAGGGTAGCCGCCCGTACGAGCTGGACGGCTTGGCCAGGCCACCAAGTGGCGATCCATCGGCAGGCCAACCAGTTCACTAAAAGCCTGGCGTCTTAGTGGGTGTGTGTGCATGAGTCGTAAGTCTTGATTAATAAATCGTACCACCTTACTTGAAGTAACTAAATATTGACTTTTAAGCAAAAAAGTGCTAATGTTTATGTATAGCAACAAACACAAAAAAAGAGAGAAGTACAGATGCAAAAACAACAGCTCAAAGGAACAATTACCGTTAATGGCAAGCGCTTCGGAGTCGTAACGCTGCCCATTGACGGCGAAGAAGTCGGCGCGGTTATGCGCCTGGGCAAAGTGGCCGGGCAGGGCGCCAAAGTCGTCGGATTTTTTACCGAAGTCCATCCGTTCGACACCGAGCGGTTCAGTGTGTGGGTCAACAAGGCCGGCCGGATTATCGTCAGCAGCGAGGCTGTGGTACGCGTAACCGTCGGCGACAAGCCGGCCGGCCGGGGCTTGCGCGCCCGCCTGAAGAACGCACTGGCCGCCGCCCGCGCACCGCGCGAGGTAGCCATGTCGCCGAAGGCGTTAATGGCAAGCGCTTCGGAGTCGTAACGCTGCCCATTGACGGCGAAGAAGTCGGCGCGGTTATGCGCCTGGGCAAAGTGGCCGGGCAGGGCGCCAAAGTCGTCGGATTTTTTACCGAAGTCCATCCGTTCGACACCGAGCGGTTCAGTGTGTGGGTCAACAAGGCCGGCCGGATTATCGTCAGCAGCGAGGCTGTGGTACGCGTAACCGTCGGCGACAAGCCGGCCGGCCGGGGCTTGCGCGCCCGCCTGAAGAACGCACTGGCCGCCGCCCGCGCACCGCGCGAGGTAGCCATGTCGCCGAAGGCGGTCTCGAATGCGTATAAGAATTGGTTGACGGCCGGAGTGAACGCCCGCTAGGTGCTACGTAGCCATGAATTACGCGCATTAGGCTTACTAAGGGTAAACTCACTAAAGACAATGTGCCCGAGATACAGTTGCGTAACTATGATAAGCCGGTAGCGGCTTAGCGGCTGCAATATAAAACCGCCCGGTAAAACAGGGCGGTGTTATATGACGGGCGTTAAAATGCTACTCGACAGTAACTTCAGTCCGGCGGACGGTCTTGCCGCTGAAGGTGCGGACTTTGCGGCTGGTCATCTTGACGACACCGTCGCGGGCGGCGTGGATGGTGTAGTTGCGGCCCAGGAAGGTGCCGTCGCCGGCACGCTTGGTAAGGCCGACCTGGCGGACGATAACCTGACCGGTTTTGACAGCTTGGCCGCCGTAAACCTTAACGCCTAAGCGCTGGCCCGGGCTGTCTTTAATATTCTTGGCTGCACCACCTTGTTTGACGTGTGACATATGCTTTGATTACTTCCTTGTTATTACGAGCAACTCGCGGCCGACGATTTGGCCCTCGCGGTGGTAAACCAGCTCGGTGTCGTCCACTGTTACGAAACTCACTCGATTGTACCCTAAATCACCTACGCGGTCAAGTAGCGGCAGGTGTTTTATGCGGCCCGACGGGCTGATCCAGGCTGGTAGGGCCAAACAGAGGCGGGAGCCGGGTTGCAACTGGGCGTGGATATTGCGCAAAAACTTCTCGATGATGGTGTTGCAGTTCATGACGATTTCTTGCAAAACGGGCGGTTCGGGCCAGCTGGCGAGGGGGCGGCCGAGGTAGGCCTCGGAGGCGACAAAGCGGATGGCTTTCGGGTTGTGCCAAGTATGCGAGGTGGCGTCTCCGGCTTCGAGGGGAGGATACTGACTGGCGGCGTTAGTTTGGCGGGCGGCGGCCTGGCCGTGGGTGAGCGGCGGATGGCCGAGGTGGCCGGTTTGCAGCCAATCGAGGTTTTGCTTTGTAAACGAGATCATGCGCGGCTCAAGGTCGGTGCCGTAGACGTCGAAGCCCATCAGCTGAGCTTCCTGCAGTACGACGCCGGTGCCGCAGAACGGGTCAAGCACGATCCCGCCGTGGTGCGGATTGGCATCGGCCACCGCCAAATTGACGATGGTCTGGGCTAGCTTAGGCGGCAACATGCCGACGCGGGCGTCGCGTTTGGGGCGTTTTTGGTCGCGCTCGGCATAGGCGGTAATATCTTGGACGCGCACCGTGCGGGCGATGATAACCCGCTGGCCGTCGCGCACCAGCAGCAGTTCGAGACCGCGCTCGCCGGTAAGATGGTTATGCAGCACCTGCGCACTTGAGAGCGCCGGCTCTTGGTTGGGTACCAGGCGCACTGAGCGGCCGGCTTTTTTGAGTACTTTTTTGAGTTCTAAACCGGCGCCGCCTAAGGTCCGCGGCGGGATGTCCAGGCCGAAGGCCGACAGGCCAAGCTGTATTTTGCCTTCGCCTATTGCCTGGGCGGCGGCAACGCCTAAGCGGGTGAATTCACGCTGCAGGCTCGGCCAGCTGGTGTACGCGGCAATGCCCAGCACTTCGCCCAGGCGAGTGCTGCCGCCGATGCGCTCAAAAGCGACCGTGGCCGCAGATACGTCGACAAGTGCCGCCTGCGGCCCGGCTGTCGTCACGTGTTGGCCGCCGAATAGGCTCTCCAGCTCGGCTCGTCCGATGGCCGGCTGGCGACCGAGTATAAAAATACTGTGCATACTGCTACCAGTATAGCGTAAAAGCACCTAATATAACAGAGGCGGTAATAGATTGCGCGCCCGGGCAGAGCGGTATATAGTACAGGCATGGAATTGATTCACGGAGGGGAACAAGCGACACGCCCGGGCCAAGCGCAGCCTGGGCCTGCCGATGGCAACGCTACCCACATCGAGGGACTCATACGAGGGTATCATCGGTTCCGCCCCGGCGAGTGGAGGCTTGATAAAGATGATCCAACCGTGACCTTGGCGACACTGTGCGCTCCAGACGAAGATGACATACTGGAAGATGTCGGCCTTGTAGGCATGACATGCCCGCATATTACCGAGCAGACCGGACAGACTGATTACCGCATCGTGCTGGAAGCCGCTGAGTGGTTTTGGGGCTCGGACATGTCGGTGGCGGAGCGGGGTGAGCGGGCGCCGTCGAATGACTTCCTGGCATATCTCGCATTTCTTATCCGGGGCAGCTGGAGAATTGTGCCGCCAGACCCGCCGCGCACGCGCAGGCGCAACGGACGGTACTTGCATAGCATAACAAGCCGTCGGGTGGCCAGCCCGGTCACATTGGCGTCCTCTGGGCCTTCAAACGGAGGAGACGCATCATGAAGCGCCGCTGGAACTGGAAGCTGATCTTAAACGTCATCACCGTACTCGCACTGGTCGCGTTGGTCTGGGCGATCCGCGACCAACTGGTGGAAACCTTCCGTAATTTAGGCAAAGTGCATGCCTGGGCGCTGCTGTTGCTGATACCGGTGCAGCTGGCGAACTATCATGCCCAGACCAAGATGTACCAGGGGCTGTTCGGCGTGGTCGGCAACCGGCTGAAGTATAAATTTATGTTCCGGGTGAGTTTGGAACTGAACTTCGTCAATCATGTCTTTCCGAGCGGCGGCGTGTCGGGCATCTCGTACTTCGGCGCCCGCATGAAGAGCGCCCGCATCACGGCGGCGCAGGCATCGCTGGTGCAGATGATGAAGCTGATCCTGTACTTATTGTCGTTCTGCGCCTTGCTGGCGGTGGCGCTGCTGTTTATGGCGATTGGCGATAAGGTCAACGACCTGGTGATTATGGTGACGACGCTGATCGTGGCCTGTGGTTTTGCGGCGACGGCGGCATTTATGATTATTATCGGTTCTGAACGGCGCATCCGGGCAACGTTTACGTTTTTAACGCAGCTGATTAACCGCGCCATACACGTGGTACGACCGAAGTCGCCCGAGACGATCAGCATCGGCAGCGTGCAAAACGCGGTGCTCGACCTGCACGAGAATTACCAGATGTTCAAGAGCCGCTACCGTGAGCTGAAAGCGACGTTCTTTTGGGCTTTGATCGCCAATTTGACCGAGATTCTGACGATCTACGTAGTGTACATCGCCTTTGGCGAGTGGGTGAACATCGGTGCGGTGATCCTGGCGTATGGCGTTGCCAACTTTGCCGGGCTGGTGTCGATTTTGCCGGGCGGAGTGGGGATTTACGAGGGTCTCATGACGGCAGTGCTGGCGGTGGCGGGCGTGCCGGCGCGGCTGAGCCTGCCGGTAACAGTGATGTACCGGGTGTTGAGCACGTTGATCCAAGTGCCTGTGGGCTGGTACTTTTACCACCGTTATTTGACGCGCGAGCAAACGGCCGAGGAGCGGCAACGGGAGATGCATGATGACGACGGTTAGAGATGAACCGAACAGTATGGACGACTATGCTCCGGCTGACGGTCTGGGCGGCCTGCATGTCAGCTTCTCGGTCGGCGAGTTCGTGGCATTATTGAACCAAACCCTGGAGTACGCCTATCCGAACGTCACGATCACCGGCGAGCTGGCGAACTTTAAAGTGAGCAAAAACCGCTGGGTGTACTTCGACCTGAAGGATGAAGAAGCCAGCGTACGCTTTTTTGGCACGGTGTACCAGCTGCCGGGGCCGCTGGAAGACGGCATGACGCTGGCGGTGCGCGGCGTGCCGCGGCTGCACCCGCTGTACGGCTTTAGCGTTAGCGTGCAGAGTATCCAGCCGGTGGGCGAGGGGTCTATAAAGAAGGCGGCGGCTTTGCTGGAGGCGAAGCTGGCGGCTGAAGGGCTGTTCGATCCGGAGCGCAAACGACCGCTGCCGTACCCGCCGCGGCGGATCGGCTTGGTTACGTCGGGGGAGTCGGCGGCGTACCGTGATTTCATCAAAATTATTAATTCGCGCTGGGCGGGGCTGGAAATCCTGCATGTCGATGTGGGCGTGCAGGGCGAGGCGGCTGGGCCGCAGATCGTGGCGGCGGTGGCACAGCTGAACGCCTTGGCGCAGCCACCGGAAGTCTTGGTGCTGACGCGTGGCGGCGGCAGCGCCGATGACCTGGCGATCTTTAGTAGCGAGCCGGTGGTGCGGGCGGTGGCCGGCAGCCGGGTGCCGACGCTGGTGGCGATCGGGCATGAGGTGGATGTGAGCTTGAGCGAGCTGGCGGCCGACCGGCGGGCGAGTACGCCCTCGAATGCCGCCGAGCTGCTCGTGCCGGACCGGCGGGCAGCAGCGGAGCTGCACGCCCGCCAGCGTCAGCACCTGGCTGAGGCGGTTGCCCGGCATATGCACAACCAGCGCGCCAGCCTGGGCCTGCACCGCCGCACCCTCATGGGCAGCGTGGCCCAACTACTGCAGATGGCGCGGACGCGCCTCAACCTCGACCGCCAACTGCTGGAAGCCTACAACCCTCAGGCCGCTCTGCGCCGCGGTTACGCCTTGATCCGCGCCGGTACGCCGGACGGCCCGCCCGTTACGGCCGGCGCCGCTCTGCGCAGCGGCCAAACACTGGCTATCGAGCTCGCCGACGCGCGCCTCACCGCCACCCTCACCGACATAACATTGAAATCCCAGACAGGAGAACACTAATGCCAAAAGCAACCGTATCCTCATCAGTATCTTCGCCATCAGCCGAAGCCGATTACGCCGCCCTTAACCTTGAGCTTGAGGACGTGCTGGCGCGCTTGCAGCAGCCCGACCTTCCGGTCGACGAGGCCGTGACGCTGTACGAAAAAGGCCTCGAACTGATCCATAAGCTCGAAACCTACCTTGAAACGGCCGAAAATAAAATCGAATCGCTGCGGCTGGAATACAGCCAAGCGACAGGCGATGCGGCGCCAGCTGACGGCTCAGGCGGTACAAAGGCCGCGTTATGACGCTGCTGATTCTTTTGGGTATGGGCGCGGTGCTGGCATTTGGCCTGGTGGTACTGTTCGGGCCGCCGTTTTTGCCGACGCTGCGGCCGCAGGCTAAGGCGGCACTGGATTTATTAGACCTCAAGCCCGGCCAAACCTTGCTTGAGCTGGGGTCGGGCGATGGCCGGGTGGCGTTATTGGCGGTTCAGCGCGGCTGGAAGGTGGTGGGTATCGAGCTGAATCCGCTGCTGGTGCTGTATTCCCGCCTGCGGTTGTGGCGCTACCGCCGACAAGTGACTATCTTGTGGGGCAACTACATGCGCATGCCGTACCCGCCGGCCGACGGGGTGTTCGCCTTCGCGTTGCAGCGCTTGATGCCGGCTTTGGACGAGCGTCTGGAGGCGTGGAGCCGCCGCCAGGGCAAAGCGGTGCCGCTGGCCAGTTTTGCGTTTTCCATCCCCGGTAAAACGCCGGAAGCGCAGCAGAGCGGGGTGTTTATGTACCGTTACCGGCCGCCGCAGACCGCAAGCCGGGTGCATTCGGACGGGTAGGTCCCAGGATATGCCTGAACGGAGCGCTGGACTCGCAGGTGCCGCGTTACCGTATGCCGCCGCCAGCTAAAATACTTGCGTTCAAGCCGCAACATACAGTACCATTAGCAGTATGAAAACACTCGATCAGCGCGGGCAGATGAACATCTTGCTGGTACCGTTCATCATGCTGTGCGTGTTCTTTGTCGGCGCCGCCGGCTTCGGCTACTGGGCGTTTATGGGCCGGCAAGATTACAAAAATAACGTTGACGCTAAAATTAACACCGCTGTCCTAGAGGCTGTTGAGGTGCAAAAAGCCGAAGACAAAGCTATCTTCGACGAAGAGGCTAAAAAGCCCTTCGATACGTGGATCGGCTCGGCCGCTTACGGCAATATTACCATCAAGTATCCTAAAACATGGAGCGCTTACGTCGAGCAGTCCGACCGCGGCAGTATGCCGATCAACGGCTTCTTCCACCCCAGCTTTGTGCCCAATAAAGACAGCAACCAAAGCTCGTTCGCCCTGCGCGTACAGTTGGTGCAGCAAAGTTACGATGCGGCTTTAAAGCAGTTCGACGGTGAGATCACCAAAAAGACCGTTACCATTACGCCCTTCAAGCTTGATAAGGTGCCCAGTGTCGTCGGTGCCAAGATCGAGGGCCAGATCGACAGCAACAAACAGGGCACCATGGTGGTACTGCCGCTGCGCAACCTTACGCTTAAAATCTGGACTGAATCTAACGCCTTCAAGTCCGACCTTGAGAACATCATTCTCAAGAACATGACCTTCGTTCCGTAGATGACGTAAGCCTTGCTGGTAATTTTGCAAGACATTATTTGTCGCCGTCGCCGGATAGTTGTATGCTATACGTAATGACTGACGGGGTTTTGAGACAAGGGGATGCTGCGGCCGGCTTGGGTAGCGGTGTGGCCGCACTTGAGGCGGCGCAGCTGCTGAAGTCGGTTGCCGAACAGCTTAAATTGCCGCTTACGATCATCGCTCGCCAAGCTGAGCTGGGCGAGACTTTGGGTGAGCTGCCGTCATCCGGGCTGGCGGCTATGCAGTTGCAGGCGCAGATGGCGCTCGGGCTGGTGGACAGTTACTTACTGGGACTTGAGCTGAGCACGTCGCAGCAACAGCTTGATCTGGCGCCGGTGTCGGTGTCGGCGCTGCTGGTTGAGACTGCCCACGAGTTGCACGGATTGGCCAAACAATACGATACCGATATTGAGCTGTCGATCGCCGGCCGTTACGAGCCGGTCATGGCGCACGCCGCCGGGTTAAAGGCGGCCTTGAAAAGCTTGGGCTATGCCCTGGTGGCGGCAGGCAATGATGATGGCGCTGGAAATGACGCTTTCGCCGGAAATGACGTTGGAGCGGGCGCAAAAGCGAATCGTCGCCGGCTGTTGCTGGCGGCGCACCGTACGCCGCAGGGTATCGCCGCCGGCATGTACGGCCAATTCAGCGGGTTGCACCCCGGCGCCTGGATGAAGGCGCTCGAGTTGTGCGGCCGCGCCCCGCGCCCCTTCGGCATGCTTACCGGCGAAAGCGGTGCTGGTTTGTTTGTGGCCGAGACGATTCTGCGCGCCATGCAAACCCGTCTGCGGGTCGGCAGACACAGCAACCATCATGGCCTGGCAACGACCTTGCAGCCGAGTCAACAACTAAGTCTAGTATAAAAAATGTGTTCAAAATATGAACAAGCGTGTACTACTTATTGAACCAGACCGCCTGTTGGCTGCCACCTACGCCGGTGCACTTGAGCATGCCGGCTATGCGGTCGCCCGGGTGCACACCGCCCAGGCAGCGATCGAGGCTGCTGATGCCGATAAGCCGGACGTAATTGTCCTGGAGCTGCAACTGGCAGGCGAGGACGGGATCGCTTTTTTGCATGAGCTGCGGTCGTACCCTGAGTGGCGGCAGATTCCGGTGGTGGTGCAAACCAGCTTGGCGCCGGCGCGGATGCAGCCCTTACAAGCAGCCTTGGCGGCTGACCTCGGCGTAGTGACGGTGCTGTATAAAACGGCTGCAACGCTCAAAGTACTGGTGCGGACGCTGCAACAGGCGGAAGGCATGGAGGCAAGAGAGCCGCAGGCCGTACTGCAGCTTTCAGGTCGAGTATCGGGCGAATCCAAAGTCTCTCAAGCGCCCAAGTCTGACGGACCGCGCGGGGAAGCCGCATGAAGCAGCTGGTTACAACCGGCATTATTTTGAGTCGAACCGATTACGGCGAGGCTGATCGGATATTAACGCTGCTAACACCCGATTACGGCAAGTTGCGCCTGGTGGCCCGCGGTGTCCGCCGGGTGAAGTCGAAGTTGGCGGGTGGCATCGAGCTGTTCAGCGTCAGCGATATAACCTTCATCCGGGGTCGCAGCGAACTGGGCACGTTGGTGTCGGCCCGGCTGATCCGGCATTATGGCCGCATTCCGCAGGACCTCGAGAAAACCATGCTAGCCTACGAGCTCATCAAACGGCTGAACCGCCTGACGGAAGACGAAGCCGGCCCTGAGTACTTCGGGCTTTTAAAAGATTTGTTCGAAGCGCTGGACGACCGGCAGGTGAGCAAAGAGCTGGCGGAACTGTGGTTTACGGCGCAGTTGCTTCGGTTGGGCGGCCTTCGGCCCAATCTTGAAACCGACACCGACGGCCGCAAGCTTACAGCCGACCAGCGCTACGACTTCAGTCTGGAAAACATGGTCTTTGCACCGGCTAGGGCCGGGCGAGGGCGCTTTGGCGCGGCTGAAATCAAGTTACTGCGGCTGGCAACCGGTGAGCATCCGGCCCGCCTGCTGGCGCAGGTACAGGGCTTAGCGAGCTTGCTGGAAACAACTGCGCCGTTGCTGCGGGCTATTGCCAAATCCTATTTGCATGTATAATGCAAGCAGTTATGAAATCACTGGATGGCTATGTCCAGGGTGGATCGGGAGGCTGCGGTACGGGTGAACGGTTAATAGCTCATCTTGATGCTACAGCCGCCGAGCAGACTTTCGGCTCGCCTCAGCGACGGGAAGAATACTGGCGCGATGTTCCTATCGGGCAGTTTAGTGACGACCTCATCGCCCTGAACAGCGCACTGCGCGGGGTATCAAAGGAGACCTGCGAGTTTATGCCCAAGGGCTTCATGGGCGTGCAGTTCGACGACGCCAACGCGCCGGCCGACGGTATTCCGCGTACGGTGCGGCTGGTAGGCGCTGGTCCGGCCCGCCGGCAGGAATTATTCGAAGCGACCTTCGCGACCGCCCAGAAAATACCGTCGATCCATGATGCTGCCACCTTGAGCAGCCTGAATATCGTGGCATTGCAATGCCTGCAAGAGGGCCACAGCCGCACTGTTGCGGCTATGTACAGCTTGGCTACATACGGCTGGCGCGGCGACGACCAAGACAGGGCGTATTACCGCTACCTGTTTGCCGGCGGCGATTCCCCTCGGTCCAACCACTGTTTTCCGCTGAATCTGCACCCGAACCGCTTGCAACTGCCCGCCCGGTTTGGCCGCGAGGCCACTCGGCAGACGCTTAAATGGCACGGCATGGACGACCGGCACGTAGACACCATCAGCAATACTGCCTTGCCCGACTTATTGCCTGAGTGCTACACGGGCAAAGCTGTACATCCGGCCCAGCATCAGAGCCCGAACAAGCTGGCCGCGTTTATCTTGGGCAATCCGGGCTTTAACCTGCCGGTAGCGCTGCGTTTTATTGCACATTGCCGCCCGCGTGATTTGGAGGCAATCCGTGCCCACAAAGGCGAGAACCCATACGCCATTGACGCAGCCGAGCTGATAGGCCACATGGAACAATCCGACATGCAGTGGCTGCTCATGCACCACGACAACCTGACGGCGGCGTATGTCAATGAAATGATCCGGACGTTTAGCTCGGGCGAATCGCATGTGTTCGGCCCGGCACGGGCGATCGTAGATTATTATCGGCCTAGTCCGCACTCCTGTTAAATGGTATAATTCGCCGTATGATCGCACTCAAAGTAGGTTTGGTTCACGGTTCAGTACGGGGCGATGGCTTCGGCCTGTAGAAATTTCTCCTGCATTTGACGCCAACTACTAACTTTTTGAAAGGGTTTAACAGATATGAGTGACATTTCTCTCGACGATATTGCCAGCCTGGCTAAGCGGCGCGGATTTATTTACCAGGGGTCGGACATTTACGGTGGTCTGGCAGGGACGTGGGACTATGGGCCGCTTGGTGTGGCGCTGAAGCGCAACATCGAGCAAGCCTGGTGGAAGATGTTCGTAGACGGCCGCGACGACATGTACGGCCTGGACACAGCCATCCTGATGAACCAGCGAGTCTGGCAGGCCAGCGGTCACACCGGCGCCGGCTTCGCCGACCCGCTAGTCGAGGATTTGAAGACCAAGAAGCGCTACCGGGCTGATCATTTGCTGGAAGAAAACGGCGTCGAGAACCCGGAAGCCATGTCGCACGAAGAAATGGACAAAGTGATCGAGGAGCGGGGCATCAAGAGCCCGGACGGCAACCCCGTCAGCAAAGTGCGCACCTTCAATATGATGTTCGACACGTTCGTCGGCCCGGTGCGCGACGAATCGGCCCAGTCCTACCTGCGGCCGGAGCTGGCGCAAGGCATGTTCGTGAACTTCAAGAACGTCGTGGACTCGTTTTACCCGGATCTGCCGTTTGGGTTGGCGCAGTCGGGCAAGGTCTTCCGCAATGAGATCAGCGCCCGCGAATTTATCTTCCGCGTGCGCGAGTTCGACCTGATGGAGTTCGAATATTTTATTCACCCGTCAACGTGGGAAGAACGGTTTGAGCACTTCCGCGAGAAGTTTTACGAGTGGACGGACCTCTTGGGCCTGGACCGCGCAAAAATCCACGAACTGGACGTGCCCGAGGCCGACCGCGCGCA
Source organism: uncultured bacterium (assembly GCA_965652795.1). GTDB lineage: Bacteria > Patescibacteriota > Saccharimonadia > Saccharimonadales > UBA4665 > CBFGXJ01. The sequence continues at coordinate 34,753 of CBFGXJ010000009.1, read as the reverse complement.
CTACTCGCGCCGCACCATCGACTTTGAGTACGAGTTTTCGTTTGGGACTAAGGAGATTGGGGCGATCGCCTACCGGACCGACTTTGATTTGGCGAACCACATGAAGCACTCCGGCACCTCGATGGAATACACCGTAAAAGGCACCGGCGAGCGCTTCATACCCCACGTGATCGAGCCAACCTTCGGCGTCAGCCGCCAATTGCTGGCAGTATTAGCCGAAAGCTACTGCGAAGACGAAGTCGGCGGCTCCAAGCGCGTGGTGCTGAAGCTGCCGAAGCACCTTGCACCCATCAAAGCAGCTGTTTCGCCGCTGCTGAAGAACAAGCCCGAGCTGGTGGCTAAAGCGCAGGAGGTGTACAAGATGTTGCAGGCTGAACTCGGGTCTGTGACCTGGGATGACAACTCGAATGTGGGGAAGCGGTATCGGCGGAGCGATGAGATTGGGGTGCCGGTGCATATTACTATTGATTTCCAGACGCTTGAAGATGGTACTGTTACTGTTCGGGACCGGGATACTGCTGAGCAAACGCGTCTAGAAATATCAATGCTCACTTCCGCAGTTTAAAAGTCACGCAATTAAGGGATGGTATGCGACATTTTGGATTTGAGGAACTAAGTTTCGGGATTTATGTTCCAGAAACAATTGAAGTGATTGGTGGCTCACGTCCTAGGCTCACACTAACGCATGGGAAGACACGGCAGAAGTATTTTCTTAAAAGCTACAGGCATAATACGCGTGAGGTCTGGGCGGAAATGCTTGCGTCCAAGCTGGGTGAGCTTGTAGAGATTGATATACAGACTGTGAGCTTAAAAACTTTACCACAACCTCTAACTGATCTCTTTAAAGAGAAGTATAAGGATTATTTGCCCGAGGACTGGGTACCGGTAGGGGCTCTGGTGAGGAACGTGTTTCCTAAAGGGCATGAACAGTTGTATGGTCGTCAAATTATTGGAACTGCGTCAGACCCGGTAACATTGGAGCGTATCGAGAGTGCGATTCGTGCCTCATACCTCGATAGCGAAGATATACTTCAACGATTTGCGGATATGGTAATTTTTGATGCCTGGATTGGAAATATGGACCGTCATCATGAGAATTGGGCTATTACTCAAACTAGTATTTCTCAACAAATGACGCTGCTTCCGCTTAACCGGGAGCAGCGAGAGTCATTAAAGGCCAAGCGTAGTTTTACGCAATTGTTTGACCACGGCAGCAGCCTATTATTTGAGCTGGATGAGAAAAAAGTAGAGACTTACTTAAAAGCAAAGGATATTTTTAGAGAGCAATATATTCTAGGAAAGAAATATGCTTTGTTGTTGGGTAAAGATAATGAGCGTTTAAACATTTTTGCCATCCTTAAGCAGCACGTGGAAGATGGAAGTCGTTGGAGGCGACGCATAAAGTCTTCGATTAACAAAATACGTAACGCAGATTCGCTTAAAGTGGCGCAGCTTATCCTACAGATGCCGACAGATGGCTATCTTGACTACTCATCGAATAGGAAGAGTCTGCTATACTTCTCACTAGAAGAAAGAAAGAAAATTTTGCGTGGCATCGGGCAGCTTTAGGAGAACCATATGACAAGAAAATTCTTACTAGTCCATGATGGCTTCCAGAAGATTTATGGGCAAATGTCCTTCAATGGTAAGTTTACGTTTGAACTGGATGACGGAATCAGTTTAGATTATTGGAATAGAATCGGATTTATTAAGCTGGATCAGGCTCGCAAGATTGAATGCGAGGATTTATTTGAGCATCTCAACGCACGCTTGCCCATTACCCTAAGATCTGCATCTAACGAAGAAAAGCTGCAATATATTGAGCGGACTGGTCTTAGGGTTGCTTCAGATGGCTTTTTCTTAAAAGAACAGAAATCGTGAAACTTCTACTTTGCTCGCAAACTCTGCAAAATGACTCAATCCGGAACGCGCTTCGCGGCCTATTAGATAAGCCGGTCGATCAATCCGTCTTCCTCTACATCCCCACAGCAGCCAACCCAGAACCCTCCCGCGCCTGGATGGTAGAAGACATGTACCAAGCCAAGCAAATGGGCTGGCGTGAATTCAACGTCCTAGACCTGGCGGTAGCAACAAGCTGGCCTAAACACCTCTGGTGGCCGTTCATAGAAAATGCCGATGTCATCATGGTTGGCGGCGGCCATAGCAGTTACCTGAGCTACTGGATGCACGAGTCCGGCCTGGCCCAAGCATTGCCGGAGCTGCTAAAAACCAAAGTGTATGTCGGCTCCAGCGCCGGCGGCATGTTCCTTACGCCCAGCCAGGCGCTTAACTCGACCGGCCTTAAAAACGCGCCGAAGTATGAGTCCGCTCTCGACGACCCGTCCGTGCCGCAGGGCCAAACCAATAGAAAAACCCTCAACCTCGTGCCGTTCCACCTCCGGCCGCACTGGGGCGCACCCACATTCAAACACATCACCGAAGACACTATCCAGCAGGCAGCAGATGCCATCAAAACCCCTTGCTACTTCATCGACGATGAAACCGCCATCAAGGTCGTGGACGGGCAAGTCGAGGTTGTATCAGAGGGGAAGTGGCGGCTCTTTACGCCACGGGCATAAATGCAAATGCACAAATATATAACAAAAACCTACACCCCCATCACGTACCTCTATCTGGTGTTCGGCATCATCGTCGTTGGGGGTTTTGTCAGCACGTTCAGCCGGCATGGCTGGGTGGTAGTGCTGGTGTTGGGCGGCTGGCTTATATTTAGTGCTGCAAAGTCTGTGTTGTCGCATCGCAATCTCAAGCGCCGCCCGGAGGTATTGGCGAACCTTATCGCGCAAAATCCAGAGCAGGGCATTCAGATCGGCAATGGCCCGCAGCGCCAGCTGTGCCTGGCTACCTTAGGCGCGGTCGACGAGATCCATAATGTCCGCGACCCCAAGGTTTCCAACCTGCTCATCGGCCCGGGCTGGCAGTATTGCGATTTCAGCTACACCATTTACGGCCACTTCAAATACGGCGAATACGAGCAGGCCAGGGTATTCTATGGCGTCTTGGCCTTCGACCTGCCGCGCAAGCTGCCCAATATATTCTTCGATTCCAAAAAGGCGCGCCGCCGGCAGTTCCGCTTTCACTTTGCGCGCCAGCAGCGGCACAGTCTGGAGGGTGACTTCGACAAATACTTTGTGACGTACTTTCCCGAGCAATATACCGTCGACAGCCTCAGCTTTATTTCGCCCGAGGTGATGCTGGCGCTTCGCGCCGCGCACGACTACGATATCGAGATCGTCAGCGACAAATTATTCCTCTACGGCCCGCTGTACGAGCCGCAAGCGCAACTGGCCGACATGCTGGCAAAGGGTGCTACCATCAAGCAGAAGCTCCTCAATAACATCATCACCTACCGCGACCACCGCTTGCCCTACGAGGAAGGCCGCCAGAATGTGTCCAAGCTGGGCGCATCGTTGCAGTACAGCAAGTTCTGGAAGATCGTGGCGATCATCACCTTTGTGCTGTATGGCCTGGCGCATGTGGTCGACGCTATCTGGCATTAGGTGCGCCAGCCGATAACATGCCCCATTGTTGTCAAAAAGTGAATCATCTGCCATAATAAGCGAACAAAATAAGAGACAAGCGGAAATGGCGGAGAACCCATACTATACACAGCTTATGCGGCTAACTGAGCCGGTAGAGGGGCGCGAGTACCCAACGATTCCGTATCGGCAGTATATGAAGCGCGAATCGACGGCAACTACGGCATTCTCTATAAGTGAATTTGTGCCTGGGCTACAGCGTCATATGGACTGGGTTGAACAGGGCTTTACTCGGATTACTATCGCTGAAGAGCGAGCCAAGGCGTACCTGACGTATATGCGGTTACGCCAACAGGCGTTTGCTGTTGGTAGGACGGTGTTCGATGCCGTTATTCCAACGGACACTATAACCAAGCTGCCGGAGCAGTTAGGGCCGGAGCTGGCAGAAAAGCAGCTGCGCTTGATGATTGCGCAGGTACAAATGGGTGGCACGGGCGAAGCTCAGAATCCTCAGCGGCGGTTTAGGCTGTGGATTGCGGAGCCGGAGATGGTGGCTAACGCATTGGGCGAGCATCGCACATCCATCATTAGCTTCATGGGCGGCTCTGAACACGCCGGAACATATGTTGAAATGCCGTTTACCGATGCGGCCCGGCCGCATGAGGCTTGGTATCCCGCGGATCGTTTTCATGAGGATGCAATGGCTGGGCAGTTTGCACTGCGAGCCCAAATTGGACCACGGTACGACCCGGTGCCGGCGCTTGATTTGGCCCGGTCAACACTTGCAGACTTGTAGTTGAGCAATGGTAGCCCGGACTTACCACATCTCCGGCCCGTCTAGCATATTGGCCGGCCCGCCGATGCGTCCGTAGTGACGACGCATCGATTGCTCGGCTGCGTCGTGCGGGTTTGCTAGCCCGCGCTGTGTGTTTGCTTCGGTTGTGCGGATTGTTAATTCGGTGGCGTACCCCTGCAGGAGGTCGTTGAAGAGAGGTTCTGGCAGGTCGCCGTTTTGCAGCAGTACGTTCAGGGGCAGGCCGCGGTGGTTGTCGTGCGGCGTCATATCATGCTTGCTCCAGATGTCCAGAATGCGGCTGACACCGCCGAGCAAATGGACTGCCCGCCGCGGCGACACGGTGAGGTTCAGATTGGCGTCAAAAACGAACTTGCGCGACGTCCGCGCAATAATACGGCTGATGAGCTCGCCGTTTTCTCCCAGATTGCAATCTTCTTTGTAGCCGTTGACGGATTCATAATCGTTGCGGCTGCAGAAAACGCCGAGTTCAACGAAGTTACTGGCATCGTAATGTATCTCGGCGTCGTCCAGCCAGTCCAGCACTTTATTAAACCGGGGCATGCCCGGCACGCGAGCATGCTTTACCAGCGGCCATACGGCGGATGGTTGGCGCTGCCGGGAGATATCAAACGCTTGGCCGAAGTGGTCCCGACTGAGCCGAATGAGGTCGGCATCGTGAGTCGTCATCAGGCCGTCGGCGCGTATGAAGCTGCTCAGTACGTCGCTGTTTACGCTGCGCAGCCGTCCCATCGCAAAAGCGGGTGTGCCCGGAATTGGCTCTTCAAAGAAGGCAAACGGCACGCCGGTGTTGTAGGCGACGAAGTCCAGCAGCTCCTGGCGCGTGGCCTGGCGATCGGCCTTGGTCACACCCTCTGGCCAATTGAAGTACCCCAGCGCTTTAAAGGCTATGCCCCCGATCTCCCCGCGGTACGCTTGCAGCGCGGTGCCGACGTAGTGCTGCTCGTTCCAGGCAATGGGCATGGCGGCGCCAACCGGCGGCGCGGCTGCCTCGCGAAAGGCTGGCGTGCTGTGCGCCGGATGCATAATAAAATCGCGCGCTGCTGCCAAGCGCTCCTCGCTCAATCTCATTACAATAGTATACAGGTTTAGTCAAATACATGCTGCAACCTACCCGCGGACTGGGCACGGCCGAATGCGGCACGGTCCTGAGCTCGGAGTATGCTTGGATAGCATACTCCTCGTACGGAGGTGCCGCATTCGGCCCGTGCCCAGTCTGCGGGTAGGTTGCGAATTTTATCGCAAACATGCCATACTATAGATGAACAACTTGGAGGGTACGTACGCATGAAAGCGTTGATCACCGGGGTAAACAGCCTCGTCAATAGGGTGCTGGCAGATAAGCTCGTGGCGATGGGATATGAAGTGCTTGGGCAGTACCACAGCGACAACGACCTGACGGCCGAGCTCAAACAACTCAAGCAAATCAAGCTTATCCAGGCCGACTTCGGCGATGAAGCCTCGATTGACGGCTTCCTGGCCGCCATCCAAAAAGAAGCTCCCTTCGACGTTATAGTCAACGCTGCCGTGGTGTACACCGAAGAAGACGGCTGGGAACCCCAGCTGGACTACAAGCAGTGGCAGCACAGCTTTTCAGTCAACGCCACCGTGCCGGGGCTCATTATGGTGCGGGCCGACACGCTGCTCAGCGACCGCGGCGTCATCGTCAACATCTCTTCGGTTATGGGCCAGCCCAACTTCGGTGATATGCAGTTTACCATGTATGGGGCAAGCAAAGCGGCGCTGGATATGTTAACATCGGTATATGCCAAGCGCTTCGCGCCGCGTGTACGGGTAGTGGGTATAGCCCCGGCCTACATACGCAGTAGCTGGAACAAAGACATGACCGAAGACGAGCTGAAGGACGTCGTACGCGACCACCTGACGCACCGCCTGGTTGAGCCGGCCGAGATTGCCGACCTCATGGAGGCCATAATCAACAACCCCAGCATCACGGCAACGACGATTGCCATCGACGGGGGCTATACGTCGCCCATCATACCGCCGGATGCCAAGCAATCACTATTTAGTTCATAAATAAAACGGAGAAATATAGTTATGTTGCGGAACTATACCGATTCTGATTACAAAGACCTTAAAAATTTGTATATGCACCACGAGTGGTTCGGCGGGCACTTCAGTGAGTGCCGCGACTCGCGTGAGCGCGTCGCCAAACTGATCGCGCGCGACCCGGAGGCGATTATCGTCTACGAAAAGGGCGGGGAGCTGGCCGGCACCGTATCGCTGTTTGAGGACGGCCGCGCCGCCATGATTTACCGGTTTGTCGTCAAAGAAAACGACGCTGCTATCGCCAAACAGCTGTACAACCGCGCCGTCGAACTGCTGAAGACCCGCGGCCATGACGAAGTGCTGGTCTATGCTCCTGTCGGCGACGAACAGTTTCGCGTGCGCTACATGGACGACCTAGGCATGGAAAAAGGCAACGACTACACCTGTTATTTCGCCGCGCTCTAGCATCCGGCCGTATAGCCCCTGGCGGCTGCCTGAACCGGGCCGGTACAAGGCGCTTTTCCCGGGTAACCGTCAGCTGCCGCCCGATACATGCTTTAGAACAAGACAATAATCACAGCCAGCGCCTGCCTGCTCGGCCTACAATACGTTCTTGGAAAACCCTTAAGAACGTATATGCCAGCACGCCCCGCCGAATGCAACCCCGAACTACCGCCGTACCTGGCGGCCTATACCGAGCCTTTGTTGGAAGCCGAATGCGAACTCGACCCGTATTTTGACGGCCTGCGCGTGTGTGTGGCCCGGCATGACATCACGCCGGTGTCGCGGCGCATTACCGCCCTCACGCGCTGGCTATGCGAGCCGTTGGTAGTGCTGGAAACGCACTGCGATTGGCAAGTTGGCCCAAACCGTGTAACTGATTGCGCCACCTACCGCCTGCACGGCGACGGCAAAATCATCCGAGACAAGTACGGCGAAGAGACGATCGCACTGGCCGACCCGGGCTACGACGACGGCGAGCAGGCAAGGCTGGTGCGGTATGAGCTGCAAGAGCACCTGGCCGGGCTTGTCGCGGCCGAGCTGCGTGACGACGCTCTGGCGCCGGCTACTCAGCCCACGCCGCTGGCGCTGCTGCGCCTAGCGCATCAGTTCAGCCCGCCAATCGCATATCTTGCCCGGCAGCGTGCCGAAGGCTACGGGGGCTACTAGCGCTCCGGCGGCGCACCATCTGGACAATCCGGCCATTTAAAAGCATACTTAAAACTAGCCATAAGTAAAAAAGAGGTAGAGGTATGGACATAGAAATGAACTGGCTGGCGGTTATTCTGGCAACACTGTCGACCTTGGTTGTCGGCTCGCTGTGGTACACGCCTAAGACATTTGGCAACACCTGGATGAAGCTGGCTAAAATCGACAAAAAAGCCGCCGAAAAACGGGGCATGCTGCCAATTCTCATTACTATAGCGGTAACCTTTATCACGGCGATCGTGCTGGCGCACATCACCTACGTGATGCATTTGTTCTACGACCACTCGTTCTTATACGATGCCATCAATACGGCGCTGTGGCTGTGGGTCGGACTGGTAGCCGCCCGGATCATCACGCATGACGCATTCGAAGGCCGCCCGCTCAAACTGACCGCTATCAATCTGGCCCGCGAGCTGGTAACCCTGCTGGTAATGGGTACGATCATCGGTCTGATGGGCGTATAGCCGGGGTTCCGGCGCCGCCTGCCGCTGCCTGTTGTAATTTTACCGCACCCCAAGCCGGCCGGAGTGCGGTACTATTAATTGATGGAAGAAAACACACAACCAACCGCCGGGCAGGATGCAGCGCAACCGGCTACGCCAAACGTACCGTCTGCTGCAGGCGCACAAGATGCCGCGCCAGCGGCCGATGACCAATCGGCGACCTCCGCCATCCCGGCGCTCGACGCCGAATACAAAGAGTCCGACATCTTTGCCTGGGCCAATAACCTGTACCAATATAAAGACCAGCTTCAGATCGAGTTGTTTCTGATCAACAAAAACAATGTTTTGTACCGCACTAAGCTGGCCGAGGAGCTCGACAAGCAGCTCCAGCCGTTGTTCATCAATAACATCCTGGATTTTGTGCTGCAAGGTGCAGGCGAGGGCCTGGTGGTACGCGGCTTTGAAGACGCCGAAGCCGAAGAGAACGTGTTGCAGCGCACCCGCTGGCAAAATGTCGAGAAGCTGATGGAAGTCATGCACTGGATCCGCACCCAAGAGGAAGAAATGGAGCTCTTCATCGAGGAAGAACACGACCTCAAGCGCATGAAGGCCATCCTGGCCCGCGGCACGCACCCGGCGTTACGTCCGTTTTATATTATCAAGCAACTGCCGCGCGCCCAGATACTCAAGGGCGAGGGCGCCTGGATGGCACACAACAAAACCTTCCTGCCGATGGACGCCGCTACCTTGCGCATCCCGGCCGGCAACGAACTGCTGATCATCGACCAGGACCTCTACGTCTTCAACCAGCAGAAATTAGACCGGCTCTTCGGCTACAACGCCAAGAAAAACAGCATCGCCGAGCAAAAAGTGCGCGAGATTACCGAGCAGTACAAACTGGCCTTCGCCGACGGCAACGACATGCAAACTATCGTGAAGGGCAATAAGCCGCTCATCAACAAACTGCAGAAAGTAGAGGTCAGCCCCGAGCTGAAGCAAGACCAGATCATGACCCACGCCGAGGATATGGCCGTCGACCTCATGCAGGACGATTCCGGTGCCATCATCATTGAAGACGCCAAAGACATGATGAAATTCGTCAACCTCATCAACGATGATTACATCGAGTCGCCGCTGACCGGCGAGCGCTACGAGATCAAGAGCAAAAAAGTCTTGAAACCCGACGCAGACCAAGATACGGTGTAGGATATGGACCAACAGGCGGCGTTAGCACTCATGGAGGCAGGCAAGCACGTACTGCTGACCGGCGCGGCCGGCACCGGCAAAACGTACGTGCTGAACCAGTTTATCAAGCGTGCCAAAAAACGCGGCCGCTACGTGGCGGTGACGGCTACGACCGGTCTGGCGGCGACGCACCTGAACGGTACGACCATCCACGCGTGGTCGGGCATCGGCGTGCATGACTCGGTGGACAAACATATGATCTCGCGGCTCAGCAAACAGCGCCAGGATCTCATCAATAAAGCCGACGTGCTGGTGATCGACGAGATCAGCATGCTGCATGACTTCCGGCTCGATATGGTCGAGGAAATTTTGCGGACGGTGCGTGCAGTCGACGAGCCCTTCGGCGGCGTACAGGTAATCTTGTGCGGTGATTTCTTTCAGTTGCCGCCGATCAACCGCGGCGGTTCGCGGCAGGGGAGTTTTATTACTTCGTCCCAGGCCTGGCAAGACGGCATGTTCGAGGTCTGCTACCTGCAAAAGCAGTACCGCCAGGCCGACGACCAAGACTACACCGATATTTTGAATGGTATCCGGGCCGGTGTACTGACCCGGCGGCAACTGGATGCGCTGAGTTCGCGCGCGACGGCTTTTGACGACCCCTTCGCCAACCGCACCCGACTGTTGACGGTGAATGTCGATGTCGATCACGTCAATCACGAGCATCTCGATGCCCTCGACGCCGAAGTGCACGAATACCACATGGAAACCAGCGGCAGCAAGCAGTACGTCGAAACGCTGATGCGCTCCTGCCTGGCGCCGGAAGTACTGCGCCTCAAGAAGGGCGCCCAGGTGATGTGCATCAAGAACGCGCAAGACCGCAAGTATGTGAACGGCTCGCTCGGTACGGTCATCGGCTTTGAGCAGGGTACGGATTATCCGAAGGTGGTGCTGACGAATGGCCGCGAGATTACCATCCGGCCCGACACCTGGGAGCTTATGGACGGCGAGAAGCGTCGGGCTATGCTGACGCAGCTGCCGTTGCGTTTGGCATGGGCCATTACCGTCCACAAAAGCCAGGGCATGACGCTCGATGCCGCCCGGATCGATCTGCGCGGCGCATTTGTGGAGGGCATGGGGTATGTGGCGCTCAGCCGGGTGCGCAGCCTGAAACACCTGATTTTAGACGGCTTGAACGGCATGGCGCTTAAAGTGAGCCCGCTGGCACGGCAGATTGATGCCGACCTGCGCGAGCGGAGCGAGCGCGCCGCCCACGACCACGCCGTGCTGATCCGCCAGTGGATGGATGACGAGTCCAGCGGCGAAAATGCTCGGGGGATCGAGGCGGCAGCCGCGGAAGCGGCTCAAGAACTGCCGGAAGACCCGGCGCTCTTTGAGGCGCTGCGCACCTGGCGTTACGGCTTGGCCCAAGAACTGCACGTCGCACCCTTCATCATTGCCCATGACAAGACCTTGAAGGTCGTCTCTGGCGCCAAGCCTACCAGTCTGGACGATCTTAAGAAGTTGCACGGCTTCGGCCCGAAGAAAATCGAACAATGCGGCGACGGCATCCTCGAAGTCGTCAAAAACTACCTCGCCAAATCGCCTCCCGAACCTCCAGCAGACGACACGCCGCGTTGACAATAGCGCGTTACAACCACCTCCGAACGGGGCAGCGTTACACGCGGAGGTTGTTCCGGGCTTTAGAAGCTGCGGGGCGTCCCTCCGGTGGCACTACGCCTATACTGCCCCTTATCGGAGATGGTTGTACGCTCGGTGCAGTTGTAAGCTGGCAATACCTGATGAGGTATACTAGAGGTATGAAGCAAGTTTTTCTGGCGACCTCATTTTCAAACCGGGTGGATGATGCCGGACTGGTGCAGACTGATTTCAGAAATGGCATCGAGCAGCTCTTACAGGGCTTGCGCGATGAAGCTGGCGTGGAAGTCTTCTGCGCCATCGAAGACGAAGGCTGGCGCATGAATGACACGCCGCCGGAACAAGCGGTCCAATACGACCTCAAGAAGCTGAACGAAGCCGACGTGATGGTGGCGATGATGGACGAACATATCTCAGCCGGTGTGCAGTTCGAGATCGGCTACTGTGTGGGCGTGGGCAAGCCGGTTATCCTGGTTATCCGCCGCGGCGAACCGTTCGCATACTATAACCAAGGGGCGGTGAGCGCCGGCTGGGTCACGCTCATCACCTATGACGATATCGCCTCGCTCATAACGCAGCTGAGCGTGGCGGTCAATGCGCCCGCGGAAGTGCTATCATAAGAGCATGAAGTTTGTCGCTGCCGATGACGCGCTAACCATCAAGCTGGAGGGGGCTGAGAAGGTCTGGGCTTTAAAAAGCCGCTTGCGGCTCACTAAAAAGAGCATCGTCGACATCGACTACATTCCGACACGTCCGACAATGCAAGATTTTAAAGGTTACTTCCGTATTCCCGGTACCGCTTTGCCGTGGCTTTTCTTGGCTGGCACATACCGCACCAAAACCAGCAAAGAATTTTGGTATGTGCGTATGCGTACTCCGGGCGTACTGGTAATCACCCTCCGGCCTGATCACAGCGCGTATGACCGCGTCCGTCTAACCTGTAAACCCGAGCTCGCCCAACAGCTCGTTGACTGGTGGCGGGGCAGGGTACAACCGTAACCTAAGGAGTAACGTACATGTACACGCTCGATCTCCATACCCACTCAACTGCTTCGCCTGACGGCGGCCTGACGCTTGAGCAGTACCGGGATATGCTCAAGAAGGGCGTCTTGCAGGGCGTAGCGATCACCGATCACGATACGATCGATTTTGCCGTCGAAGCCAAGCGGGCACTCGGCGGGTTGGGTGAGCATATCATCGTGGGCGAGGAGATCACTACCCAGAGCGGCCATGTGATCGGCCTGTATCTAACGCAAGCTATCCCGGGCGGCCTGACGCTGACTGAGGCAATTGCTGAGATAAAAAAGCAAGGCGGCCTTGTCTACGTGCCGCACCCGTTTGAAACGCTACGACAAGGTGTCCCGCTGGCTGACCTGGAGGCAGTGGCATCAAAAATTGACATCATCGAGGGGCATAACGGGCGGGCAGTTTTTCAAAATAAAGGCGCCGAGGCTCGCTCATGGGCGCTTGCAACCGATAAACCGACGGCCGCCAGCAGCGATGCCCATGGCCGGCACGGTTGGGGACGGGCCTACAATGTCGTGGAACGTGCACCTAGCCGCGACACGCTGGTAAGCTTGCTACGGGCCGGCAGGCAAGTGCACGGCTTTGTACATACCCGCGGCGTGTTATATCCTAAATTCAACCGGCTGCGGAACTTTATACGGGGAAGATCGCGGCAATAGTAAACCACTGGCGGTCAAGGCCTGTTGTTTGCTGCCGGTGCCGGTAGCGCACGCTGCAGCGTACATCTCTAGCGCATGAGCCAAGCGCAGCCGGCCGGCTGCGCGGTGGTGCCTGGCCGCTTCCAGGAGCGCTGCCCTCCGGTTGTAGCCACGGCCGGTGTCGTACAGGAAGAACGTGTCGTCTTCGCTGTATACCTCAAGGAACTGCTGGGTGAAGGCGGGCATCGTCAGCGTTTGCACCCGGTGGGCAAGCAACATCAGTGCGTCGTATTGCAGGCGTAGCTCGCGGTTGATGCGCATCGGCCGTGCCAGCTCAAGTGTGTGGCGGAATTCTTCGGCGGCTTGCAAAAACTTATGCGGCATTTCCAGTAAAATGTCGAGGGCGTCATCCATCGCCTCAATATTGTGGTGCTGTTTGGCATGGGGCAGAGCGATCAGGTCGATCTGTCGCGTCCGCAGGAATGCGCGTATTTCGCGCCAGGCCAGCGTGACATCCGCTTCCAGTGCGGCCTTGGGGCGCACGCCCAACCGCCCCCAGCTGCGGTGGTGGACGTAATCGACGATCAGGGCGGCCGCGGGCAGCTCGGCAACGAGCGTTCGCCGGATATCGAGCGTGAGCTTCTCATGCAAATACACGGTGAAGCAGCGCGGTGGCGCACCTGTTTTCTCCGCTGACAGAAAGTAGAGTTCGGCATCCGGGTCAGCCAGGGGTGCCTGGGTGGTGAAGCGCATATTTTGCATATGTATGATCGCATGCGTGTGCTTGAGGATTTTGTCGGCATTGAGTGTCATGGCGCGTTGCCGTTGGATATGCCGCGATAACTTCATCCACTGTTTGCGGGCGGTCGCCAGCATAAGATCAGGCCGGTCGCACACCACAATCGACGTGCCCAGGTGCTGGCGGGTGCGCAGATGCCGCATCATGTCGGCTGCGCCGCTCTCGCTGCCTCGTACGTTTGGTGTCCGGAGTTCTACGTAACATCGTTCCATCTGTAAATATCCCTCATGTTTGCTGCCTTGGCCGCGAGTATACCACAAGTTGCCCCCTGGCAAATACTATCTTTTCACGGAATTTCCGGCTTTTGGACCGCTTTCGCCTCAGTTTACCTGCTGTTGCAGGCGTAGCGAATAATCGCGACCAGGTTGCAATAAAATAGTGATACTGCAACATATTTTTGTTCAAAAAGGTAGCATCGTATAGTACGTTTTATATGAGTCACCACGAGCATGAACACCATACTGAACATCTTGCAAGCAACGCTGCCTGTGTGCAGACCCGGGCGTCGCATGTGTTTGCCTCGGTCGTAAGCCTGGGTATCGCTGGCGGCGAGGCGGTTTTCGGCATTCGTCACGGCAATACGGCGCTCGTCGTTGAGGCCTGCCACAACATCGGCGATGCCGGCGCTTATATCATCAACGCGGTTATTTCGTGGTGCCGGGGCAATGGCCGTGTGCAGGGAGCGGCGCTGCGCGCACGCCAGGTTGCGGCTGGTATGGTATGTGCCGGAGTGGTGGCGGGTGGCGGCAAGGCCGCTCACGAGCTGGCTACCCATACGGGCAAAACGGGTTGGGCTGATGTCGCCGTGGCAGCTGCGGCCGGGGTGGGCAACTATGCGATCCGCCGCCGGTTTGACGCGCACGCCCATAGTCACGGACATCACGGGTACGACCCGGAAACGCAAGACAGCCACCGCCACGCCGTCGTCGATGCCAGAATGTCGGTGCTTATGGTGGGCGGGCTGGGAGTGGCTGCAGCAGGTGTTGACGGCGCCGAGCAGGTAACGGCCATCGCCGCAGCTGGCTATACCATGCAGACGCTCAATCCGTGGACCGGCGTACATCGCCCCTGAAAAATCAACTCTCGCACCCGAGCCCCGGAGGGACGGCCCGGCCCGCTGTGGCACAGTCCTGAGCTCGGAATGTGTTTGAATAACACATCCCTTGTGCGGAGGTGCCACAGCGGGCCGGGCCGTCCCTCAGGGGGTGTGAAGACTGTCGCAAAATGAAGGGGCTGTTGCTATAAGCCTAGGCCTATAGCAAATGATGCTGCCGGCAGCTGAAGTGCTCATTGCGCGTCACGATCAAGTGGTCCCGCAAGGGTACGCCCAGCAGCTGTCCGGCTGCCGCCAGCTGCTGAGTCAGACTGATATCGCGCTGGCTGGGCCGCGCATCGCCTGACGGATGGTTGTGCGCCACAATAACACTGGCCGCCCGGTCGGCAACCGCGTCGGCAAACACCTCGCGGGGGTGGGCAAGCACCGCATCCAACGTACCGATAGTAATCGTCCGCTGCGCGATCAACCGTTGGCCGCCGTCCAGGCTCAGTGCGACAAAATACTCCTGTTGCTTGGTACGGATATCACCCAGCCGGGCCAGAATATCCTGCTGCGAGAGCAGGGGCGTTCGCGATCGCACCAGATGGCGTCGGGCAAGCTCCAGCCCGGCCAAAATCTTACTGGCGGTGGCTGTGCTGACACCCTTGATGTTTGTAAGCGTCTCAAAACTGAGGGCTTCGGCGCTGGTACGCAGCACCTTTTGAATATGCCGGGCTATAAAAGACACATCCGCCTGCTTGGTACCGCTGCCGATCAGTACCTCTAATAACTCAAAGTCAGATAACGCCTGCACGCCGCGCCGCTGTAATTTCTCGCGCGGGCGGTCAAGCGTGGGCACCTCTGATAATCTCCGTACCTGTGACATCGCGCATTCAGTCTACCACAAGTTGCCCTGTAGCCAATAGGCTGCTTTTACTAGGTGACCGAACTTCTAATCGGTGCAAAGCGGGCATATCGCCGCCATTCAGGGCTGAGACTC
Organism: uncultured bacterium; assembly: GCA_965652795.1. Classification (GTDB taxonomy): domain Bacteria; phylum Patescibacteriota; class Saccharimonadia; order Saccharimonadales; family UBA4665; genus CBFGXJ01. The sequence continues at coordinate 19,440 of CBFGXJ010000009.1, read as the reverse complement.
TCCATAACGGCTTGCGAAGTCTCAGGCATACCAGGGACGTGCCAGCTGTATGCCCGTGCCAGAACATCGCGTTCAAGTACCTGAGGCATGCCTCCTTGGGATGCCGGGCTCTGGTACGTTCGCAGGCGCTGGTAAGACAACCCCAGTATATCTCCAGCGGCTTGCTCGCTCAGTGTTGGCTGCCCGTTCGGCGTAGGGGTGCTGACTTCACATATACTGCGGCAGAATGTTTCAATCGCCTGTGCTATCATCGGCACTTGGCGCAAAGCGAATCGGTGGCATTCGACCGCCATGCCGCGCAGGTCTTCTTGTGTATGTCTCTTTTTGTGCAAGTAATCGCCGGGGTCTTCCTCGGTAAGTTTTATCATATATGGCACATGGAATCGGACTGCGTCAAAGCTGGGGTTGCGCTCTTGTATTGTAAGGTGTTGTGCGAAAAACAATCCCAAGTATCTTCCATAATGCAATAATCTTTGAAGTCCAATGCCCATCTCGGCAGCAACTTTATTAGCATACAGAAATTCACTGGGCCTAGGTGGTGTAGTCATGGCAGTAGTGTAGCATCTAGTGGGGTTTTATATAGTATGTTGTCGTGGTTTGAATAGGGGTGAATACGGCGTACTGGGCTGCTAGTTCGCCCAGGCCTTGCCGTACGGCCTCGACCGTTTCCGCCGTGCCGGGGACATTCCATTCGTAGAGGGCGGCCAGGTCGCTCACCTTGTAGGTTGTCAAATATCTTGAGCTTTTCTTTGTAGACCGCGGACGGAAGTCGGTGGGAGTAAGCGTATTGCGGACTTTAAAAATGCTTAATCCGGCTGCGACGCACGTTTGGTGCTCGGTTACAAAAAGTTCGTCCGTATCGGGTATGTATTGCCCCGCTGCGGTCTCAAATATACGTTCGTAATACTTGTTCATGGCGCTAGTCATCATGCCTACGGCGCTCGCCGCATACTCTAGGTAGGGCTGCTGGTCTACGTCGGCAGCCGCAGTATGGCGCAACTCGTCCGGAAGATCCCTCAGGTACGGCATGTGGTATCTGAACGCCCGATACTTACTATCTTTAATATGCTTTTCGTGTTGTAAGAAGGTTAGTCCGGAACATCCTAAGACAGAAAGCAGTGGCAAAGATATATCCTCTACTTTTTGACGCAGCTGTGTCGTATATAAAAACTCGTTCTGATGCAATAGCATGTATCCATTGTAGGAGAAGGGCTGGATATCACAAAGTCACAAAATTGACAAAAAGCTAATGTTTTGTTATTATAATAGTATTGTTCAACTAAAATAAAACATATGCAACACAAACATCATCACAAAACAGTCCATCAGCGCGTCGAAGCAGCCCTCCGGCACCGCTTACTACTGGTATTTGTCGTTTCGGCGATGTTCCTGGCGGTGGCCAGTGCCGACTCGCGCGTGCGCGAGCTTATGCGTCATGCGTACGCCCAAGGGTGGGGCTTTATCGGTGCATATTTGCATCACGAGCACCCATCGCACCAGTATCATGCCGTTGCGGTTGCGCGTATTCCTACTGTAAGCGGCAGCTAACGCCTGCCAGCCAGCTTAGAAAGGCGCTCAACTTACTCGTCCAGCGCCGGTGCGGCCTAGCGCCCGGAGCGTAGAGTTATCCACCATATATCGCGGAACGGTGCATAACTCTAATAAAACTGTGGATAAGTGGGGTAATCATACCCCAATTTCATAAAAAATACAGTTGCAGTGGGTAAGAGTGGGTAGTACACTCATGGTAGTGGGTAATCGTGGGTAGCCCACCTGGGGACCAAAACCTTCAGGAAGCAACCTCGAAACAAAAACAAAATAAAACCACTGCAATTTAATTACATACCAATGGCCACGGTAGACTATTTCCAACGTAAGCTTGATGACAAGCGGCGGTTAACCATACCGACCGAGCTTCGAAGCGAGTTCGCGAGCGGGGTAGTCATAACCAGAGGCTTCAAGCAATACCTGCACGTCTACCCGAAGTCGGTGTGGGACGAGCTGGTCGAGCCGCAGCTCCAGGGCAATATCCTGGATGAGGCGGTCGCCGACCTGAACGTCCAGTTCCGAATGGGCAAGACCGAAGCAGCGTTGGACGAAAAACAGGGGCGGATCGCCATCGAACAGCACCTGCTCGACTACGCTGGTATCGCGAAAGAAGTCACTGCCGTGCGCGTCGGCAAGTATTGGAGGCTCATGGCCCCGTGATATGTCCGAAACCATTGGCAGCACATTAACAATTCGGCAGTGACAAGGATCAACAGCAGATCGCACCGGTTAGTACGCCTTACGAGGTCAGCTATTCGGCAGTCAACACGTGGACCTGAATGTCCCACGCTAAAAACATTTGCACCTTTCCTACAAAGGAACAACACCTCCCAAAACTCCACCTCACACATAAGTCTCTCAAGCGAGCTACAGGGCAGTAAGAAGTTATTTAGGTTTTTTCAAAACCTTTCTCACGTTTTTCTTCTTTACATACGGCCCTTAGCTTGCACCAAACAAAAACAAAAACAACCAAAAAACAAAAAGTTGGCTGCTGAATAGGTGACCTTGCAAAACAAAAACACCAAATAAAAAAGTGTCCCTTGCTCCTCGAAATAAGAGAAGTGAGGTACACTAGCAAGCATGCACCACCAAAAAAAGGACGATACGAACGATCAGCATCTGCCGGTACTGCTCGAGCCCGTGCTTGACCAGCTTAGTCCCGAGGAAGGGGAGTCATACCTCGACCTGACGGGCGGCTACGGCGGCCACGCGCAAGCGGTACTGGAACGAACCAAAAATCCTGCGGGCGCTGTGCTCGTAGACCGTGACCCGAACGCCATTCAGGCGCTTGAGGAGCGGTTTGCAGGCACCGGCGTGCAGATTCGCCGCTCAGATTTCTACTCGGCCAGTCGGGATCTGGCAGCGGAAGGCAGGCGGTTCGACCTCATATTGGCAGATTTGGGCGTATCATCCCCGCACCTTAATCAGGCAAGCCGTGGGTTTTCGCTAAAAGCGGAAGGGCCCCTCGACATGCGCATGGATACGACGCAGACGCTCACCGCGGAGCAGGTAGTAAACACCTATTCCGAAGAAGCTCTGGCTGATATCTTAAAGCGCTACGGCGAGGAGCCGAAGGCCAAGCAGATCGCATCACTGATCGTGCATAACCGTCCGTTCTACACCACCACCGAGCTTGCCGCTGCTGCTGCCAAGGCATGGCCAGGCCACAGCAAAGTCCACCCCGCGACGCGTACCTTTCAGGCGCTTCGGATCGCCGTCAACGACGAACTGGAGCTGCTCAGACAGGCGCTGCCGCTGTGGATAGAGCTGCTCGCGCCCGGCGGGCGCCTCGCCGTCATCAGCTTCCATAGCCTCGAAGACCGTATCGTCAAACAGGTTCTCATGGAGCAGGGCGGTGACCGCTACGACGCGCCCCTCAGGGTGCTGACCAAAAAGCCTGTCACCGGCAACAGCGAAGAGTTAGTTTTTAATCCGCGGGCAAGAAGCGCCAAGCTTCGCGCCGCAGTGAAACAAAAATAAAAGAAAGGGGCTCTTAGCATGCAAATCCGTGTCAAAGACCTCACCCCCCGCGCCAAGAAGATCCAGGTAACTGTAGCCTAATACGGGCCTACAATTGACTGACTTCTAAAACGCATGCCTTGGCCGGCTTGACTCACAAAATAAGGGTCGATGCCGGCCGGGCGCCAAGTATTATTTACGTTCAACAAAAACCAAAACAAAAAGTACCAACCATGACATACTCAAGCTCACTCGCTGTCGGTCGAAAAAACCAGTTCGGTTACGCCGGCCGCGGCCAAAATACTGCTACCATCCGCACCAAAGAGCGCACGCTCGGCCCGATCAGCAATACGGTTATTCTGATCGTCCTGGCTTGTCTGACGGGCATGCTGTACCTGACCCAAGTTACCAAAACCAATGCCTACGGCTACAAGATCGAAGACTTAAAGACGCAGTCGAGCCAGCTGCAGACCGAGCATGATAACCTTGAAGTCGCTGCTGCGCGCCTGCAATCGCTGGAGCGCGTCCAGAACAGCGAAGTTGCTAAGAGTATGGTCGTCACTGCGCCGAGCGGTGCTGTTCGCTAGCTTCACTTTAGGACTTTTAGTGACTCATGTCTCTTGAATGTGAGCCGTATGTCCGGAGCGCCAGCCTGTACCGAATTGCGGCACCCCCGCACGAGGAATGTGCTATTTAAGCACATTCGGAGCTCAGGACTGTGCCGCAATTCGGTACAGGCTCGCGCTCCGGACCGTCCGATGTAAGATGTAAAAGTGTATAGTTAATGTATGCCACCTAATCGCTTGAATCGTAATGCGCGTCCGGCCGCTCAGGCGGCAGCCGCGCCCGTCAACCACTTGTTGCGCGTTCGTGTTTGGTACGCGCTGATCGTGGTGGTAATGGGCGTGTTTTTCGTGCGCTTGTTTTACATGCAGGTGATCAAGCACGATTATTATAAGAAGTCTGCCACGGCAGGCCAGCTCCGGGAATACGAGATTCCGGCCGCGCGCGGCGTGATCCGCGCCTACGAGGGCGAGCAAGTCGTGCCGATCGTCTTGAATGAGAAATTGTTTACGGTCTATGCCGACCCGACACTTATCAAACCGAAGCACCTGGACCGCGACGCGCAGATGCTGGCAGCAGCATTACAACAGGACGCAGACTAACAGAAGCGCAAACTTACCGCCAAAGACACACGCTACGTCATTTTGGCCAAGCGGGTCAGCGATACGACAAAAAAAGAGATTCTCAAGCACCGCTACGCCGGCATCGGCGCGGCCGAGCAGCAGTACCGGACGTATCCGAACGGGACGCTGGCGTCGCAGCTACTGGGATTTGTGAGCGAAGAAGGCAAGGGTGTGTACGGGCTGGAACAAGCCTTGAACAAAGAATTAGCCGGCCGGCCCGGTCAGCTCAAGGCTGTGACTGACATCAACGGTGTGCCGCTGGCGGCTAACCGCGACAATATTCTTGAGGCGCCGGTAGCCGGTAAAGACGTCACGCTTACGATCGACATCGGCATGCAGCGTCAGCTTGAGTCCATCCTGCAGCAAGGTCTCAAAGACGCCAAGTCAGACTCCGGCAGCGCCATCATTATGGACCCGCATACCGGCGCCGTCAAAGCGATGGCCAACTGGCCGACGTACAATCCGGCCGAGTATCAGAAGGTCGAGGACGGCAAGCTGTTCAACAACAATGCCGTCAGCTTGCCGGTCGAGATCGGCTCGGTCATGAAGCCGCTGACGGCCGCGGCGGCAATCGACCAGGGGGTTATAAACAAAGATACCGTCTACAACGACCCGGCCCAGTGGACGATCGACGGATTTAAAATCAAAAATGTCGAAGAAAGCGGCGGCGGCGGGCCGCACAACATCGCCGAACTGCTGAATTTGTCGCTCAACACCGGCGCCACCTGGCTGGTAATGCGCATGGGCGGCTCGAACTCCGAGATCAACCAACAGGGGCGGGAAGCGTGGCACCGCTACATGACCGACCACTTCCGGTTCGGCAAAGAGACCGGCATCGAACAAGGGTATGAAGCTCCCGGCGACGTGCCCGACCCAAATAAAGGCTACGGCCGCGACCTCACCTATGCCAACACCTCCTTCGGGCAGGGCATGACGGCCACGATGTCGCAAGTAGCCGGCGCCTACTCGGCCATGCTGAACGGCGGCACGTACTATCAGCCGCATTTGGTCGAGACGAAATCGCCGAAAGTGCTGCAAAAAAACGTCGTCAAGCCGCCGGTAAGCCAGGACATGCAAGAACTGCTGGAATATGTGATCGACGGGCACTTCATCCGGCCGGCCTTCGACCAATCGACTTACAGCGTCGGTGGCAAAACGGGCACGGCGCAGATCGCAAAGCCGGAAGGCGGGTACTACGAGAATGATTATACGGGTACCTATGCCGGCTTTGTCGGCGGCGATACACCTCAGTACGTCATCGTCGTGCGCGTCGACAAACCACGGATCAGGGGCTACGCCGGCGGTGCCGCTGCCCAGCCGATTTTTGTCACGATTGCGCGCACGCTTCTTTCGACCTTTAATGTTACACCGCGCCAATAAACGTGTATACTAAGAAAGATTAAATAGCAAAGAACTAACACATGGACACACTCTACATTGCGGTTAATACCGACACACTTATTAGAACGTTAATGCTCGGGTTTCTCGGTTTCTTGGTCAGCATGCTGATCACTCCCGTGTACACCTACATCGCGTATAAGTACCAGTGGTGGAAGAAGCCCCGGACGACCGCCACAACCGGCGAGAAGGCTACCGTCTTCATGCAGCTGCACGGCGAGAAGCTCAAGCGGCACTTTCCGACCATGGCCGGTATCATATTCGTTCTATCGGTTATTGCCGTAACGTTGCCGTTCAACCTGAGCCGGGCTGAAACGTGGCTGCCGCTGGCCGCCTTTGCCGGTGCCGCCTGTGTGGGTTTGATCGATGATATCATCAACCTGAAGGGGATCGCCGCGCTGAAGACCGGTGGACTCTCAGCCAAGTTGAAGATGCTGCTTACGACACTGGTAGCACTGATCGGCGGTTGGTTCTTTTACTACAAGCTGGGCGTCGACACGATTACTATTCCGCTGATCGGCGAGGCTTGGCACATCGGCTGGCTGATCATTCCGTTATTCGTGCTGGTAGTAGTAGCGACGGCCAACGCCGTCAACATCAGTGACGGCCTAGATGGCCTGGCCGGCGGCCTGACGGCGACAGCCTTCGGTGTCTACGCGGTTATTGCTGCAATCGAAGGCAAGTTCGGTGTGGCCGGTTTTTGTTTGACGATCGTCGGTACGCTGCTTAGCTACACCTGGTTCAACATCTATCCCGCGCGCTTTATGATGGGTGATGTCGGTTCATTCGCGCTGGGTACGGCGCTTGGTGTGGTCGCAATGCTGACCGATACGGTCCTGCTGCTGCCGATCATCGGTCTTGTCTTTGTAGCTGAAGCCGGTTCAAGCATGATCCAGATTGCCTCAAAGAAGTTGCGCGGTGGCAAAAAGATATTCAAGATCGCGCCTATCCACCATCATTTTGAGGCCAGCGGTTGGCCGGAAACAAAGGTGACAATGCGGTTCTGGATTCTTGGACAGGTGTGTGCGGTCTTCGGTTTGATCCTGTTTATGATCGGAAGGTACTCGTAACAAGGTGCGCGCTGTTAGCCGCCGTCCGGCGCTAACGCAGGGTGACGGTGGGGAACAAGTCCGCCGTCATCGTCCTGATTACTGGATTTTGGTGTTAGCCGCTCTATTGACAGCGGTCGGCATCGTAGTTGTGTTCTCAATCAGCCCGGCGTTAGCCGTCGAAAAGCATGCCGATGGCGGCGCGCTGGTCGTGCGGCAACTGATCGCGATCGGTATCGGCCTGGCGGCGTTTATTTTTATGGCGCAGTTCCCGTTTGCGCGTTTACGCGGGTTGTATCTCGTGCTCCTGGCGGCGGCCGGTATCGCCACCCTGATTGCGCTGGTACAGCCGACGAACCCGTTGTATCCGGCCCACCGCTGGATCCGTATAGGTGGACTGTCATTCCAGTCGGTCGAGCTGCTCAAGTTTGCACTCATCATCTGGCTGGCCGGCTTCCTGGCCTGGCGGGCCAAATTGGGCGAAATCGCTGACTTTAAGAAGACCTTGAAGCCGCTGATCTTAGTGTTGGCCGGGCTGGGCGTGGTGGTGGCGTATCTGCAGAGTGACCTTGGGTCGATGGGCGTGATCATTGCCATGATGACTGTGATGGCCTTTGTGGCCGGCCTGCCGATGGGGCGGGTCTTATTGGTAGGGTTGGTTATCGTGGTGATTGCCGGGCTGGCGATTATGACCTCCGATTACCGGCGCGCGCGACTGGAGGCCTACCTTAACCCCGACCAAACCTGTTTGAGCGAAGGGTATCAGGCTTGCCAGGCACGGGTAGCGATCGGTACGGGCGGGTTGCTGGGCCTAGGTTTAGGCAACAGCGTCCAGGCCTTCGGTTATTTGCCTGAAGCCGAGAACGACTCGATCTTTGCCATCTACGCCGAAAAGTTCGGTTTGGTGGGTTGCGCAGTGCTACTGGGGCTGTTCCTGGCGTTGTTCGCGCGGCTAAAGCGCGTTGCCGAGCGGGCGCCGGATATGTTCAGTCGCTTGGTGGTTATTGGCATCGCGGCATGGCTTAGCACGCAGACATTGATCAACATTGGTGCTATGATTGGGTTGTTGCCGCTGAAAGGCATCACATTGCCGCTAATCAGTTACGGGGGCAGCAGCGTCATTATGGTGCTGGCGGCTCTGGGTCTGGCGTTCCAGATCTCGCGCTACACAGCCCACCGTCTGCCCGAAACAGGCGGCACCAGTTCAAGAGGAGGAAATACATATGACGATAGTCGTGACCGGCGGCGGTTCCGGGGGGCATATCACCCCAATTCTGGCCGTCGCTGATGAGTTAAAAGCGCTCGCGCCTGCAGTGCGTATTGTCTACATCGGTCAAACCGGTGACGGCTTGGGCGACATACCGGCCCAGCACAAAACCATCGATGCAGTGCATACGGTGCGGGCAGGGAAGTTGCGGCGCTATCATGGTGAAGGCCTCAAGCAGTTGCTCGACGTAAAAACAGTGCTTTTAAACCTTCGTGACGTGTTTTTTGTCTTAGCCGGCATGTGGCAAAGTTTTTGGCTATTGAAGCGTTTGAAGCCGGAAGTGGTGTTTATAAAAGGCGGCTTCGTGGGCGTGCCGGTCGGTCTGATGGCGGCGCTGCTGCGTATCCCGTACGTCACGCATGACTCTGATGCGTTGCCGGGTTTGGCCAACCGTATCGTTGCCCCTTGGGCAAAGCTGCATGCCGTCGCTCTACCGAAAGACATCTACACCTATCCGGCGGCTCGTACGCAAACCGTCGGCGTGCCGATCAGCCGTCAGTACCATCCGCTAAATGATGCAGAGGTTGCCGAGTACCGCCAGCGGCTAGGCCTGCCACCGGCCGGTCCGATGGTGTTGGTGACGGGCGGGGGCCTAGGCGCCAAGCGCTTGAACGATGCCGTCGCCGGCTGTGTGCCTCATTTGCTGGAGCGGTACCCAAGGCTGACCGTGTGCATCCTGAGCGGTCGCGCCCACGAGCTAGAGCTGCGCCAGCACTACAAAAAACTCCTCACACCGGCCGATCAAAAGCGGGTGCACGTAAAGGGCTTCGTCACTAATTTGCATATGTATAGCGGCGCGGCTGATGTTATTATCACGCGGGCTGGTGCTACTGCCGTGGCCGAATTCGCCGCGCAGTCAAAAGCGTGCGTCATAGTGCCGAATCCGCTTCTAAGCGGCGGGCACCAGCTCAAAAATGCTCGGGTACTTACCGAGCGCAAAGCCGTGCGCATGGTAACGGAGGACGTCCTCAAAGCCGATCCGCTCAGCCTGATGGCGCCTGTCGTCGAGCTGCTTGATGATGCCCACCGGCGTGCCGCTTTAGGTAAAAAGCTGGCTACCCTGATACAAACTGATGCCGCTGAGCGCCTGGCAATGATATTATTAGAAGAGGCTAAACACTAGCTTTTAATGTCTGCCGACCCGCACTATCAGAGATTACCGCACTGCTAGCGAACCGGCGGTAAACGTAGCCAAAGGGACTGAATCGATGTTTTTCAAAAAACAAAAACCGTCTACACCACTTCGCCGCAGTCCGGTCACGGCACGGCGGTCGGATGGTGCCCGTTCAGCCCCGCCGCCACCGCCGCGCGGGCAGGTGTATTCGTACCACGCGGTACGGTCGCAGCGTCAGGAGGCGCTGGGCCGGGTCACTCCGGACAAGGCCGAGCGCGTCAAGCAGTGGCGCGAGCGCTTAGGCTGGCTGCGCTCAACCCCGCGCTTGCTGGTGATCTTCGCTGTCGGCGTAGGAGTGGCTCTGGTGCTGCGGCTGGATTCGCGGGCAACGGTCGTGCCGCTTGATGAGGCGAAAGGCCAGGTATTCCTACGCAGCTTGCATACGTATGAAACTGCCGTACATCGGCTTCTCGCCAGTTCGCCCCTTAACACCAATAAGATTACAGTTGATGCCAGCCGCATCAGCACCGAAATCAAGCGACAGTTTCCCGAGCTTCAAACGGTAGCTATCTCTTTACCGTTATCCGGCAGCCGCCCGGTCGTGCACATTCAGCCGGCTGTGCCGGTCCTTATCTTGGCAACCCGGCAGAATGGTCTATATGTCGTTGACACTACTGGCAAGGCATTGATCAGCGGTAACCAAGTGACTGGCTTGGATAAGCTGAAGCTGCCCGTCGTACAGGACGAGAGCGGCCTGGTGCTCACCCCTGGCGCTATTGCGTTACCAGCACGCAGCGTGGCCTATATAACGGAGTTCGTGGGCCAGTTGCATGCGAAACAGCTCACCATAACTTCTCTCAGTATGCCCGCAGCCGCCAGCGAGCTACAGGTGAGGGTAAAAGGCGCGCCGTACTACATCAAATGCAATTTGCAAGGGGACGCGCGGGAGGAAGCAGGGAGGTACTTGGCGATTCGTGAAAAACTGAACGCCGATGGCAAGAAGGCCCCAGCTGAATATATTGATGTACGGGTGCCAAACAGGGTCTATTACAAGTAAGGCTAAGAAGGGCTTTTAAGAAGTTAGCTTACGGGCCGTAACGACCGATAGAGTAAATGCGCAAAGTACCCCGCCGCTCTCCTCCTTATGTTCGGTATTTGTTCTATATGCCTGTATAAGCTCATCCATATAAAAACATATATTTTTATATAAAACGAACATAATGTCAAAAAATAGGGAACAGAGAAGAGGGGGGCTAGGGGATAAAAAATATAATCAAAATCAAGAAAAAGCAAATATTTTCACGACATTACTGTGGAAAAGTCAAATGTTTCACGAATTTACAACGGGCATAGCGTGGCGGCAAGCCGCCCGGACACTATAAGGTTATACAGTAGCATCCAGTATGCATGGGATCGGACGTAAGGCCTGGGTGTGAGTGGCGTTGATAATGTGCTGTCCAAAGCGGCCGGAACGTTGCCGCCACTGGCCAGCAAGAGCCTGGATGCGTAAGGTACCGAATGCATGAGCGGCAAATTCTAATATCTACACGAATGTCGGCAAACTCCCCTGCAACCACCCTGCGGGGGACGTATCGTTAATCGTCCCAATCGCCTAGAATAAAGTCGCAAAATATACATTGTACGACATTCTGTGTAGCGCTCTGCGGGGGCGACTGCTACCATGAGTGTTTGGTATTCCCGCACTCTTTTGCTTTGGAACTTCGTTTTTATTTGTATTGTTTTTACACTGCCCGTCTGGTCGTCTGGTCGGCCGCCAAGTATGTACATGTTGACGCCTATTAGCTCTTAGATTCCAGATCAGGAAGATCGTAGGAATGTTCGTAATTTGTTAAACATGACTTTGTTGTCTAAAAGGCTCAGCTCTCCCCAACGCAAAAGAAGGTCGGGACGCGAGGATATTCTGCAATGTGAGGCAAGCCAACCTGCTTCCTGCCCTAGCGAATCGGCCGCTCTAAACGGACTGTGTCGAGTTAGTGGTTCCCTGTACCTTTTAGTAATGACGCTATGTATGCGGCTGTGTTCCTGAGTGTTCGTTTCACGGGATGCTCATTTGCAAGCAGCCAACGCTGCTCACTCTCTGCTCGTGTTTTGTGCAATTCTGTCATTGCGGCAGGCACGCCATCATAGGCAGCACGTAACCACTGCTCATTAAATGGCTCCAGTACTGCATCGTAGCGCGTTGTACCTGCGTTGTTGTCTTCGTGAGATCCAACTATGAAAGGCTCATTAGCTGGCCAATCTTCAGGTAGGGCTTCGAGCAATTGTGACCCTACGAGACCACCCCCTTCCCTGATGTCCTCAGGATATGCCATGAGATAGCCGTGCGTTACGCTATCTTCGTCGGGACTTGCAAAGCTTATACTGATAAGTGGACGTCGATTCTCAAGAATTTCACTGCGCACTTCATTGTTAGGGCGCATCCTGTCGGCCTTGCTGCAGACATCGAAGTACAGGTAATCATCAATAATGAATGACCCGGTTACATTTGTATTGCCATATACTCGATGGGCATCAGTGTGGGCATCGCTTGTTTGACGCAAAGCGGTAACAAACGTTTCATACATCAGACGCCGGTTACTAAGCTCTTCAGGCAGCGTTCTTATGGCTTCACCAGTCATATGGGAAGCTATTGCGCCACAGCGTCGGCAAGTTCGTAGGTAGCTTTAGCAACCCGCTTGAACTGTTGTTTGCCCTGCAGGTTGAGCAGGATGGTCGTCTCTTTGACAAAACGGCTCTTTAGAACGCGCTTGACGATTTCGTCGCGGTGCAGCGGCTCGCCGGCCTCTTTGAGAACCTCGGTGATGATATCAGCGACAGTCCCCTTCTTGTAGCCCCACTCGCGCAGCGCGTAGATGCCGCGGCCGATCAGAACGAAGCGCTTGTCTTTGATGAGCTCGTTGTGAATGGCCTGGGTGGTGACGTCCTTACGCTTGAAGTCTGACTCTTTGATCGCCTTGGCTATCTCGTTGAAGTGCATGTGCTTGCCGTTTTCCTTCAGGATGACGTAGATTTTATCGCGGATGTTCTTCGGGTTGACGGTCGGCCACTTGATCAAGCCCCAGCGACCGTTCAAGGTGGCGAGGTCTTTGGACAGGCTGGCCAGAGCACGGGCTTGCTCGGTAGAGTCGAGGTTGGCGCCAGCAGCGGCTTTCTCGATCTCGACGGCTTCGCCGGTTTTCTTAATGAAGTCGTGCAGTTTGGCGATGGCGGATTTCATCGCCTTGTCGTCGCGGACATCGCGGACGCCGACGGCGTGGTGGAAGTGGTCGTTTTCTTCGATGACGACCAGGCTCGGGCAGAGCTCAGCCAGGAATGCGACACGGGATTGGTCGGTACGGCTGTTCTCGGCGGTGATCCCGGCGCTCAGATCGTGGACGCGGGCGGCTTCGCCGGTAAGATGTAATTGACTCAAGAGTGCTTTTTCGACTTCTTGAATATGAGGGAGCTTGCCGCTCTCGGCGGTTGTCTTCAGGCGGGCAATGACTGCCTTCTCCAGCTGGCGGACCCGTTCGCGGGTAATGCCTAAGAGCTCGCCGATTTGTTCTAAAGTTTCGCGGCGGTCAAAAAGTCCGAAGCGACGTGCAATAATCTCGCGTTCGCGTTCTCTCTCGATACTTTCCAAGATATCTTGGACAAATTGCTCCGTGTTTAAACGGTGTGCAGGCTGTTGGCCGTTTGCCATGATGACGTGTTCCCTATCTGTTAACTGTCAATTACTGAATGACTATTTGTATTATAAAACTTATATTTACAAAAGTCAAGTATATGATCTTTATGTTTTCTATTGTATCACGGAATTTCAACTTTGAATATATTTATGTTGTAGAAATATCGCTAGGACACATGTTTTCTAATGCGTACAGATTGTGATCATAAGCGGAATGACCGGGGGTTTCCGGATGGTAATTACTGAGCCGGGTTGCTTCGTATGACTGGACAGTGAGATGGCAGCTCAAGAAGTTCTTGGAATGTGATGCCCCTGTCGGTTTTGTCAACCGGCCGGTGCCTCACTGGTGACTGGCCTCTGTGGGCAAAGCGTGTACCAGGAAGGCGTTCAATGAGGCCGGCGCCTTCCAAACTGACGCTAAAATCCTGTGCAGTTCTGAGGTGTGTGCCGGCACAGCTGCTGACAGTATCATTTAGATACTCGACGGGTTCGTCTTCAGTAGCAGCGCGCAGCCACTGACATGCGATGCAGGCTAACATTCGTCGCGTAGCCGCACTCAGAAGTGTGATCATCCCTACCTCTTTAAGAAAATCGCCAGCCGATTGGTTCAGCGCTTCATTGGAAGTCATTGGAATAGTGTACGATCATAGATTGTAATCTGCAATAATGCGGGCGGCCGTTTATTTCTTTTTACGGCGGACGAACTTCTTGCGGGCCGGGGCTTCGTCGAGAAGCTTCTTGCACTCAGCTTCGGTCAGTTTGGCCGGCTCGACGTCTTTAGGGATTTTAGCGTTCTTTTTGCCGTCGGTGATGTAGGGGCCGTACGGGCCGTTGACGACCTTGATGCCGCTGTCAAATTCCTGAATGAACTTGTTGGCGTCTTTTTCCAGTTTGGCGGCGTAGAGCTCGCGGGCTTTGGCTTCGGTGATGCTGAACGGGTCTTCAGGCTTGATGGACACGAAGGTCTTGCCTACCTGGATGTACGGGCCGAAGCGGCCGATGTTGGATTTGATCTCCTGGCCGTCAGGGGTGGTGCCGACAGTGCGCGGCAGCTCGAACATGGTCAGAGCTTCCTCTAGCGTGACGGTTTCGAGGCGGGCGCCAGCCGGCAGCGGCGCGAAGGTCGGTTTTTCTTCGTCGTCAGCTTCGCCGCGCTGCAGCATCGGGCCATAGCGGCCGAAGCGGGCCATGACCGGCTTTTTGGTCTTCGGGTCTACGCCTAAGACGCGGGCCTGCGAAACCTCCAGGCGGTCTGCCCCGCCGGCGGCGTCGATGAGGGGGTGGAAGTCTTTGTAAAAGTCGGCGATCATTTTGTTCCAGGTTTCTTTGCCTTCGGCGACGCGGTCGAACTCGTTCTCTACCGTGGCTGTGAAATCATAATCGACGATACTCGGGAAGTATTTTAAGAGGAAGTCAGTCGTAACTTCAGCAACAGGAGTCGGGATAAGCTTGCCGCGGTCGGCGCCGGTGATCTCGGTGGTTTCTTCTTCACCGATGACGTTGCCGATGAGGGTTAGGGTCTGGACTTTGCGTTCGCGGCCTTCAAGGTCGGCTTTTTCGACGTACTCGCGGGCCTGGATGGTCGAGATGGTTGGCGCGTAAGTGCTGGGGCGACCGATACCGAGCTCCTCGAGCTTTTTGACCAGGGCGGCTTCGGAGTAGCGGGCCGGCGGGCGGCTGAAGGTCTCGGTGGCCTGCAGACGAGCAAGCTCCAGCTGCTGTCCGATCGCAACCGGCGGCAGTAAGGTGTCGTCTTTGACACCGCCGTAGACGCGCATGAAACCATCGAATTTGAGGACTTCACCGCGGGCGACGAGCTTCTCGGGGCGCGTGCTGACGTCTATACTGACCTCTGTTTTTTCAGTTTGGGCCGGTGACATTTGGCTGGCCAGGGCGCGCTGCCAAATAAGGTTGTAGAGCTTGCGCTGCTGGGCGTCGTCGCCGGCTTCGCGGCTGGTGAAGTTGGTCGGCCGAATGGCTTCGTGGGCTTCCTGGGCGCTCTCATTTTTGGTCTTAAACTGGCGGACTTGGTGGTATTTATCGCCGAATTCACCCAAAATATACTCTTTGGCGGCGTTAATGGCAAAACCGCTCAAGATGGTGCTGTCGGTACGCATGTAGGTGATGTGGCCGTTTTCGTAGAGGCGTTGGGCGAGCGTCATGGTTTGCTTGACGCTGTAGCCGAGGCGGCGGGCGGCTTCTTGCTGCAAGGTGGAGGTGGTAAATGGCGCACCGGGGTTGCGGCTGGCCGGTTTGGTGGTGATGTCGCCCACGCTGAAGACGGCGCCACTGGCTGCTTCTAAGAAGGTGCGGGCGTCTTCTTTGGTGGCTAGCTTAGTGGCCAGCTCGGCCTTGAGCTCTTGGCCGTCGACGGTAAAGACGGCGGTTACTTTGTAGCTGCTTTCGCTTTCGAAGGCGTTGATTTCGCGCTCGCGCTCGACGATCAGCCGTACGGCAACGGATTGGACGCGGCCGGCGCTGAGGCCGGTGCGGACTTTCTTCCACAGGACCGGCGAAAGCTCGTAGCCTACCAGGCGGTCAAGGACGCGCCGGGCCTGCTGGGCGTCTACCAGTTTGATGTCGACGGTACGCGGGGTCTCGATGGCCTTCTCGATGGCGGATTTAGTGATCTCGTGGAACACGATCCGTTTGGTCTTGGCAGGGTCAAGCTTGAGAGCCTGCGTCAAATGCCAGGCAATCGCCTCCCCTTCGCGGTCTTCATCGCTTGCCAGCCAGATGTCTTTGGCGTCTTTAGCGAGCTTCTTGAGCTCGGCGACGACTTTCTTTTTGTCGGGGTTGACCTCGTATTTGGGCTCAAAGCCACTCTCGATGTCTATATTAAGGCCCTTTTTCGGCAAATCACGGATGTGACCGAAGCTGGAGCGCACAGTGAAATCTTTACCGAGATACTTCTCGATTGTCTTGGCTTTTGCCGGGCTCTCTACGATGACTAGGTTTTTGCTCATGCTTATCACTGTATGGTATACGTAAACGCCTATGATACGCAACCTTGCTTTCGGGCGCAAGCCCTGATTTTGCGGTTTCGCAGCGAGACGGTTGGTAGTAGGTGTTACGCGGCACCCTGACTCTTGTGTTATGTATCTTTACCGGCAAGCAGCTGCTCGGCCCGGTTCTTCCACTCTGTATAGTGTCTTTCTTCAGGGTCGCGGTCTGTACCGATTGCAGTGAGGTCTTCAAACACGCGCTGATGCATGCGCCGGCTATAAACGCGGTACTTTGCGCCGCGTACGCCATTGGCTCTTAAGTGTCTCTTTACGCCGCGGAGATGGTCATGGCCGACTGTCATGGCCAGTTTGGACCGGTTGCGCCAGGTGCCGGACGGCATAGTGGCAGCAATGGCGCCGAGCCGCTCTACTATTTTGATATCTCTGAATGCCGACATTTCGTCTAGACTCGGCGGATATGAGTCGTATTGCTCACGCTCTGCCAACCATGCTTGTCGGTCAGCTGCTGTGGCATCGGC
Organism: uncultured bacterium; assembly: GCA_965652795.1. Lineage (GTDB taxonomy): Bacteria > Patescibacteriota > Saccharimonadia > Saccharimonadales > UBA4665 > CBFGXJ01. The sequence goes on along the minus strand of CBFGXJ010000009.1, from coordinate 2,746 downwards.
ATATTCGATACGAACTCCTTTGGCCAGCGCGAGAATGTGCGCATAATGGGCCGGACTCATAATATGTCCGCGGCGTATCTGCTGTGCGCATGCCGGTAAGTCGGTCGGATCGGTGGTGAATAGTGGCGAACCGACAACCCAATCAGGCAGGTTGGCCCGGAACCACTCATCAGTATGGGCGGGGTCATGCCAGATTGATTCATAGGCATATACGTCGCCTCTGGCTGGGTCGAGGCCCTCGATTACCCGACCGGTTGCTGCGTAATCCTCGTCCAGCATTCCCGGACAGGCCAGACCGTATGGAGGCAGCTTGACCAACGTGCCGTGTATGCCGCCGTGTATGGACAGATCAACCCGCTTAAGGGCTGAGATGTGTTCTTGAGGTAACCGTGGCGACTCGTATAACATACTAAAAACATTATTTTATAACCTTTACACGCTAATGTCGATAGTTGCCACTTTGCAGGCTAAAATACAGCTTGACTTAGCTGCACACTAGGAGCATAAATAAGTCTGTAAGATATTTAACAACTTGAGGCAAGACGCCCCCGTAAACTGTACTTGACTGTAAAGTGAGGCCGCTACCTACATCATAAGAGGGGCGGTTTTTTGTTTGCGTTACAGGCACTATGCCTCGAAAGGAGGATGTATGCGTCAATTTGATACCGTTGGGTGCTTGCGTGAGGAATCGAGCCTTTTGTTCGAGCCAATCGCGGCCGATCTGGCTGCTGACCCAGCTCATCGCAGGGTTGAGGAAGCCTTTCCGCTTAATGGCGGCCGTTCGGCTGCGCAGCCTGCCGTAGAAACTGCCGTTTCTCCTGCCGAGGCCGTGTCTCCAATGGCCCGGCACCCGCATGAAGTTATGTACGGCGTCGGTCACGCCGGTTTAGGTGGAATGGTTATAATGGGCGGGACTGTCAGCAACCGGTAGCGGGCCAATAGTCGCTAGGTTCTACGGATAGGGCGTTCCAGCATGGGGCGCTCTATCCGTTTGCTCTTTAAGGCGTACTAGCTTCCTGGCGGCTCTATTTAAGGCTTGAGGGCCCATTGGTTGCCGCCTAAGGGGCGGATAAGGCCTTGGATCTCAAGCATCGTTACCGCTTGGTTGAACCGGCTAATCTCTAAACGGCTGGCAGCCAGCAGGCTGCCACCGTCGCTGATGCCGGTCTGCAGGGCTGTTAGGATGGCTTGTTCGTCCGGATCGTCGCTGCGTACGGCTGCTGGCATGGCCTGCAGGGCGGTGTCTAGACCGAGGGCGAATAAGACGTCGTTTGCAGTCGTAACGGGCGCTGCGCCGGCTTTTATAAGGTTATTCGTGCCGGCTGAAGTGGGGCTGGTGATATTGCCGGGTACCGCCATGACGTCGCGGCCTTGCTCGAGGGCGTGCCGGGCGGTGCTGAGCGTGCCACTGCGCTCGGCGGCCTCGGTGATGAGTACGCCGTCGCTTAAGCCCGAGGCGATCCGGTTGCGGGCTAGAAAGTTCCACTTCTGCACCGCTGTGCCGGCCGGGTATTCGCTTACAAGCGCCCCGCCCTGCTCTATGATGCGGCGCGCCAGCGCGCTGTGCGCGGCCGGATAGATTTTTTCCAGGCTGCCCGGCAGTACGGCAATGGTGGGCGTGCCGGCCTCCAGCGCTGCCCGGTGAGCGAGCGAATCGATCCCCAGGGCCAGGCCGCTGATAATTACCACCCCTGCCCTAGCCAGCTCCAGGGCCAGCCGAGACGTCACGTCACGGCCGTAGGCGCTGGCCTTGCGGCTGCCAATAACGGTAATGCGCGGCCGATCAAGCAGCTCAAAGAAGGCGTCACCAGTAATAAACAACTGCTCCGGCGGATCAGGAATATGTCGTAGTACCCCTGGATACAGAGGATCGGTTAGCGTAAGCACCTTGATTTTCATAATAAAATGTTTTAAAAGTATTGACACGAGGTAACATATTTGCTAGAATAGCAATCTGTAAGCGTTACAAATGACGTTTACGCACCTTATATCCCCCATTCTAACAACATTGTTAGATTGTTTTAGAGCGCGCTGGCCATAAGTTGTTACCCTCCACTTATCTAGCATCGGCTCCCCAAAGAGTCAAGCGCTCTAAAGCAAACTAACCCCTTTAAAACACCCCCATCAGGTTTTCGGATCTGGTGGAGGTCCGGTGGGACCCCTAGAAAAAAGCAAGTCCTAACAAGGATGGACCTTCGTCCGGCGCGTTACTTTATGGAGTTTTAGTACACGACGCTTCTGCTTCGGGTGGGTTTAAAGGGCGGGATTCATCCCATATGGGAGGTGTCCAATGGGGACGTTGCTTCGGCAACATCCCCAAAAATTGGCCTACGAGCGGTGCCCACCCCCTCTCGTAGGTCATTTTTTTATGGTTTAATGAAGCTATTATGTATTCAACTCGACATATTGACCACCCTTGGGTGCGGCATCTGTACGCCGATGGTGAGCCGGTGGCCGGGCTAATGAACCCGATCGATGATATTTCGCTGTTCCGCGACCCGGTAACGGGCAGGCCGCAGCCTGGCGTCGACTATATGGGTGTGGACCATCTGAAAGATGACCCTCATCTGGCGCCCGGCCTGGAGGCCTGGCGCGAGTACGGCCACGCCGTGAGCGCCACCCTGGTGGCATCGCCCCTGCGCCGGCGGGCCGACCTAGGTCCGATGCATCCGGACGTGGAATTTTGGGGGCACGTAGCCGCTAGCCGGGTCGTGGCCTATAGCCTGAATGATACCCGGCCTAATAG
>CBFGXJ010000008.1:0-60027 GCA_965652795.1 uncultured bacterium | reverse complement strand
ATGAGTTCATTGAGTTGTATAACCCCAATGCGGCCACCTTCGAGTTGACCGGGTTTTGGCTGGAAGCAGGCAAGAAGCGCTATGTATTTGCGGACGGAACGATGCTGCCACCCGGAGCGTTCCGGGCGTACTTCTCTGCCGATACGCGGTTGTCGCTTTCCAATAGTGGCGGGCAAGTTCGGCTGATCGACCCGTTCGGGAATGCCATCGCCAGTACTGATGTATACGGCGCCGCTAAAGACGGCCAGGCCTGGGCGCGCACCGGCGGCAGTTGGGCCTGGACGACTACGCCCACTCCGCAAGCGGCCAACGTAGTTACGGTGCCGGCCGCCAAGAAGAAAGCTGCGTCCCAGGGCAGTGCAAAGTCGTCCGCATCCGTCGCTTCCGCGGCCAAGAGTACGGCTGCTGCCAAGACAGGGTCATCAGAGGCAGTGCAGGGCACATCGGTTGCGAGTATCATACCCGATACACCGGTGCATGGCAGTGTACTTGCCCTCGTAGGGGGCTTCGCGCTACTATACGGACTATATGAGTACCGTCACGACTTGGCAAACCTTATCTACCGCCTCCGACACTACCGAGCAACTCGGCGAACGCATGGGTGCAGCGCTCCGGGGCGGCGAAGTGATCGAACTGGTGAGTGACCTCGGCGGCGGCAAGACCACCTTTACTCGCGGCCTGGCGCGCGGTGCCGGCAGTACTGATGTTGTCGCCAGTCCCACCTTTACCATCAGCAAGGTATATAAAGCCAACCAGGGTAAGGAAATCCACCACTTTGACTTTTACCGCCTGAACGAGCCTGGCATTGTGGCGGCAGAACTGGCCGAAGTGGCCGGCGACCCGGAGTGCATAGCCGTTGTTGAGTGGGCCGACATCGTGCAAGATGTCTTACCGGAGGAGCGTCTTACCATTCGTCTTGAGCAAACGCCAAAAGGCGACCGCCGCCTAAGCTTTACGTGCCCGGCGAGCCTGCAGTACTTATTACGGGCGGCACAGGGGTAGCTCATGCTGATACTCAGCATTCGCACCGACAAACCCGAGGCCGAAATCGGCCTGTACGACGGCGCAGACCAGATCGATTACCACGTGTGGCACGCTCACCGGGAGTTATCCGTTACCTTGCATGCGTGCATCGCTGACCTACTGCAGAAACATGGCAAGGATTGGCCAGACATCGAAGGAATCGTCTGCTTCCAGGGCCCCGGCAGCTTTACTGGTCTGCGTATCGGCCTGACGGTTGCGAACGCGCTTGCCTATGGATTAGGCGTGCCGATTGTCGCCATGCAAGACCCGCAGTGGCTTGAGCGCGGCATCACCAGCCTCCAGGAGGGCAGCGCCGACCAGATTGCACTGCCTCACTACGGCGCAGAAGCAAATATTACTGTGCCTAAACGGTAATATTTGGCCGAAACCAACGTAATATTGACCACACCCGTCCCGAGGGCGTATAGTCTTTAGCAGGGATTTGCACCAACTTGTTGACGCAATCCGCTTGAAAGATAAACCAAAAACACTCTAACTTACCATTCGCATTTCAGATACCCCGACAACGAAGAGCCAGAGCTAGTGAAGTGATAGCGATTGCCGGCACGCACGCTGTTTAAGGCTATCTGTACGATAGAAAGGATACGAAAATGGAACCTATTACCATAGTCTTAGCTGTGGCTGGGGCTATTGCTGGCTTTGGCGCAAACGCAGTCATTACCAAGCGTAAGCTGGGCACTGCTCAGGACCAGGCAGAAAAGGAGCTCGCCAAAGCCAAGCGCGAAGCGGCCAAGGTGCTGGATGACGCCCGTGGCGAAGCAGGCAAACTGCGCGAAGAAGCCCGCAAAGAAGAACAAAGCCGCCGCAAGGAGTTTAAAGACATCGAGCAGCGCCTGGTCGGCCGCGAAGAAGCGCTCGACCGCAAGCTGGACGAGCTCGACAAGCGCTCCGAGAAGCTCCGCAAAGGCGAAGCCGAAGTTGAGGAGCTGAAAGAAGAAATCCGGGCTATCCGCACCCGCCAGCAGGAGAAACTCGAGAAAATCGCCAAGCTCAGCCGCGACGAAGCCGCCGAGAAGCTGATGCAAATGACCGAGCGCGACATCAAGAACGATCTGACCGGCCTGGTTTCCAAATTGCAAACCGAAGCTAAGGAACAAGCCGAGGAGCGCGCTGGTGCCATAATCGTCGGTGCCATGGAGCGTATGGCCAGCGAAGTAACGGCCGAGCGCACCATCACGAGTGTCAAGCTGGAAGACGAAGAAATGAAGGGCCGGATCATTGGTAAGGAAGGCCGCAACATCCAGGCACTCCAGCGCGCCACCGGTGTCGACATCATGGTTGACGACACGCCTGGCTACATCGTTCTCAGCTCATTCGACCCGGTACGGCGTGAAATCGCCCGCCAGGCCCTCGAAATGCTGATGAAGGACGGCCGCATCCACCCCGGCCGGATCGAAGAAGTCGTTGAAAAAGCCCAAAAGAACGTCGATAAAGAAATCATCCGTGCCGGTGAAGACGCCGCCCGCGAAGTTGGCATCATCGGCATCCCGCGCGAAGTGCTGCACCTCTTGGGCGAGCTGAAGTTCCGTACCTCCTACGGCCAGAACGTGCTCAAGCACTCTACTGAGATGGCGCACATCGCTGGCATTATCGCCGAAGAAGTCGGCGCTAACGTCAAGACTGCCAAGTACGCCGCCCTGGTGCACGACCTTGGCAAGGCCCTGACGCACAAGATGGAGGGCAAGCACCACCACATTTCGGGCGAAATGCTGCGCAAATACGGCGCGCCCGAAGAAGTCGCTATTGCTGCCGAGCAACATCATGACGACGTAGAAGCTACGACGGTCGAGTCGATCATCGTGCGCGTGGTTGATGCCATCTCCGCTGCCCGTCCCGGCGCCCGCAATATCTCGGCCGAGAATTTCGTGGAGCGCATGAAGGAGCTCGAAAACGTCGCTCTGGGCTTCAGCGGCATCGACAAAGCCTACGCCATCAGCGCCGGCCGCGAAGTGCGCGTCTTTGTGAAGCCGCAAAGCGTTGACGACCTGGCGGCAATCCGCCTGGCGCGCGACATCGCCACTAAGATCGAATCAACCATGCAGTACCCCGGCACCATCAAAGTAAACGTCATCCGCGAGACGCGCGCGGTCGAATTCGCCAAATAACCGCTGGAGCATCAGAGGTGAGTAGCCCGTATTTCATCATGATGCTCGGCGCGCCCGGCTCGGGCAAGAGCTTTGTGTCTGAGTGGCTGGCGCCGGTACTGCGTGCCGTACACCTGCGCAGCGACGATATGCGGCTGGAGATGTACGGCCAGGACCGGCTGGAGCTGCACCGCAATCCACGGTTTACCCGGCCGCTGTACAGTGCAATGGATTATGCGGCCCGGCAGATTCTAACGGCTGGCGCGAGCGTTATTTACGATGCCAACTTGAACCAGCGCAAAACCCGGGCGCGCCTGGCGCAAGTCGCCGCGGAAGCTGGCGCCACATCGCTGATCGTACACGTAACGGCGCCGCTTGAAGTCGCCGAAGAGCGGGTGCGGCAGCGCAGCGCCCAGAGCCGGCACCAGCATTTCGGCGATATCGCATTTGTGCGCCGTATGGCAGCTAATATCGAGCCGCCCACCCCGACCGAACACCTGATAACACTTGACGGACTGGCTCCGGCCACCGAGCAACTCGAGGCTTTCCGGGCACAGCTTGCTACAATAAGGGTATGATCAAAGCAGTTTTGTTCGACTTCGGCGGCGTACTCAGCGAGGCTGGCAAGGCTGGCAGTATCCGGCGGATATTCGACGCCATTTATGGTCTCGACCTCAGCGCTATGCAGATTGATGATATCTCGCAAAAGATGTGGCGCGGCCAGATCAGCGACGAAGAATATCTGGCGGAAATCCGCCGCCGCCACCCCGATGCGCCGTTAGTGACGCCCGATGAATTCCGCCGCCACATGGATGCGTTTACCCGTTCGGAGCCGGTATACCGCCTGGCCGAGGAGTTACGGGCGGCCGGCATCAAGACCGGTATTTTATCCAATGTCTTTGGGATCGGCGTGGGGCCTTTACGCGAAGGTGGCTTTTACGACGGTTTCGATCCGGTTATTTTGTCGTGCGAGGTCGGCCTGGCCAAGCCCGAGGCGGCGATTTATCAGTTGGCTGCCGAGCGTTTAGGCCTAAGGCCGGAAGAAATTATCTTTATCGACGATCAAAAAGCCTGGCTCGACCCGGCTGGAGAGGCGGGCATGCATATGGTGCTGGCCGAGAACCCCGAGCAAATCGTAGCCGACACGAAACGCATTATCCATGAGCAGAATGGCCCGGGGGTGCTACAATAAATATATGGACGACATCCGTAAACAAGTCGATGATGCAGCCGGCAGCCTGAGCGATAAAACCGAAGCTGCCAGCGACGGCCTCAACAAAGCCGCCGACATGGTAGAGCAGTTTGCCGAGCACGGTCTGGACAAAGTCGAAGAAGGCATCAACACCTTCGTCGATAAGTTCGACGCGTTCGAAAACTTCCTGAAAAAATTCTGATATGCCTAAGATTGCGCACGCATTAAAAGGGGTGCGGCGAGCTCTGCTAAGTGACAACATGCGTCGCTTGGCGCCGGCTGTACTGCCGTTTATTTTTGCGCTGCTTATAGCCGGCGCGTTGTTTAGTGGCTTAGCTGCCGCTTGGGACGGCTGGCGGGCCATGCACGACACCGAGCGGACGACGTTGCCGCCGTATGTATTTGCAGCTTTGCTGTATGTCGGCTGCGCGTCGGTGCTAGCCGAAGGGGTGATCGCCACTGTTTGGGTTTTGAAGCGCCTTGGGCACGCTGCGCCGCTGCGTCTGAGCGTGCGGGCGACACTGGCGGGTTGGACGGCCGGTCTGGCGGCCTGGTACGCCTTTGTCTGGCTGCCCGTACCGGAAGTGCCGGCGGTCGTGGCGGCGGTTCTGACGTTTATGGTGGTCGTGGTACGCGGCCGGATATACAAACTTGGCATTGCGGTAGCCGCGCTGGCGGGCGTGGTCTTGCTCGGCCAGGCGGCGATCTACCTTATCCCTAATTATGAATACGCTTATTTTAGCGGGGAGGTGTACTTGCCGAAGGTGCCGGCAAACGTACAAGAATATTACAGTCCGGTCGTGCACGGCGCCAGCGGCAGCTGGCAATTGCCGGGCCGCACAGAGGTTACTACCGTGAGCGGGCTCTTTGGTATATTGCCGGGCGACGGCATGCACTACTTGCCGCATGCCGACGTGGGCGGCTACCAGTTATTCCTGGCCCGTTCCAGTAATCTACGTTACAACGCCGGCCATTGTCCGAACGTGCTTTCCTGGGAAGAGCTGCTGCCTGGTGCATGCGAGAACTTAGGCAAAAGCAAATGGGGCAGCCAGATATACGGCTATGCACCCAGTTTGCCTTCCGGCCGATATATAGCCTACACGAACATCGGCGGCACATTCGTCGTTGCGATGGGCGGTTTTATGGCTGGCGGTGAGGACATGAAGGCATACATCAACAGCCTTGAGCGCATTCCTGCCTGGCGCGTGGCCGGCCACATCGCCGAAGGCAAGCGCCGGGCTGACGCCACAGCCGCTCAAATGAGGGCCGCAGCGCAGGCAAAGGAAGACTACGAAGCAAGTGGCTACCAGCGGCTCACCTTCAACCCCGTCATGCCGGCCCACGCGCCAAGTGGTTGGAAGCTTAGCGGTAAAACCCTGTACGCCCGGCAGTCCGGCGAGGTGGCCCTGGCCGAGTATATCTACATCGGACCCGACAAAGACAGGGATTTGATCGAAATATTCGTAGGGCGCAAGGAGCTGTTTCAGTTGAATGGGCCGAACGGCACCTGCGGTCCGACACCCCGGTTCGGCACCGAGTACTTGCCGTGCGGTAAAGTACCGGGCGAGAACTACTATATGGTCTCGTACGTCGGCCAGGACAACGATCTCATAGGTGAAGTCCGCTACCAGGAGATCGGCGACCTGGTAATTGCTACGACCATGACATACCGCGACAAGTCCTTGGTTATGCCCGAATCCCTGCGGCGGGCCCGCGACTTGCTCACCAAAGATTACCGGCCGGTTGAGAAGGCGTTCTTTAAGGACGCCTTCTATTCATCGCCACTGTAAATATGGTAGGGTAAAGGTATGAATGCGATTATTTTACATGGGACCGGCGCGAGCCCGGAGGGCAACTGGTTCCGCTGGCTGGAAGGTGAGCTGCGGCAGCGCGGCTGGCAGGTGTGGGTGCCGACGCTGCCGGGCGCCAGCCGGCCGAGCGGCCGGCGGTGGGTGGCGCATATCGTCGAGCACGCGCCTTTTCACTTGGGCAGTGACACGGTGGTGATCGGCCACTCGGCCGGCGCGGTGGCTGCGCTGTTGCTGGCGCAGCACATGACGGCGCCGCTACGGGGTATTTTTGCCGTCGGAGCGTTCCCTAACAATGATTTTTTGCAGTGGGATATCCTCGAAGACCTCTTCGACGAGCCCTTCCAGCCCGAAGACATCCGCCGCGGCACGCAGGTGCTTGTCTTTGTGCACGCCGACAACGACCCCTACTGCCCGCTGCAGTACACTCAGGAGCTGTGCGAGCGGGTTGGCGGCGAGCTGCTGATCGCGCCGGGCCAGGGGCACTTCAACCTTGAAGTCGGGCCGCAGTACGCCACCTTCCCGCAGCTGCTGAGCTTAATCGAGCAAAAGACGGGCACCGGGCAGGAAACCGCCGCGTGAACATTCTTTACTTGGGCGATGTGATGGCCGAACCGGGCCTGCAGGTGGTGGAAACGCTTTTGCCTGGCTTGCGCCGGGAGCGCAATATAGATTTTGTATTGGCTCAGGCAGAGAACGCCTCGGCGGCCGACGGACGCGGCATCGGCACGGCCGAGTTTAAGCGGTTGCAGACGGCCGGAGTGGATTTTTGTACCGGTGGCAACCATATCTTTCGCCGCTCGGAGATCTTCGGCCAGCTGCAAGACCCGAACGTGCCGATCGTACGGCCGGCAAATTACCCCACGGGCACGGCCGGGCTGCCGTACAAATACGCCGTCACGCCTAAGGGCAAGGTGTTGGTGGTTAGCCTGATGGGCCAGATTGTCGGCCGCCAAGCCGATGAGCCGGTCGACAACCCGCTGCGCTGCATCGACGCCATTTTGGAGGCCGAAAAGGACGTCCCTCGGGCGGCCTGCGTCGTGAACTTCCACGGCGACTTCAGCAGCGAGAAAATGATGATCGGCCGCTACCTGGATGGTCGCGCCAGCCTGGTGGTGGGTGATCACTGGCACGTACCAACGGCCGACGCCGACGTGCTACCCGGCGGCACCGCCCACATGACGGACGTCGGCATGTGCGGCTCGCTCGATTCGTCGCTCGGCGTGCGGTTCGACAGCTTGATCCCGCGCTGGCGCGACGGCGTGCAAACGCGAAACCTGATCGAAATGGGCGGGCGGATGCAGTTCAACGGCCTGCTGGTGGACATAGACGAAGCTACGGGCCAGGCGCGGCGCGCGGAGCATATCCGGATGGTGTTGCCAGCAGCTTCTTAGAAAAAGGTCGTATCCTGGCAGGAACTGACGCCGCTAGGGCGCTCCAGAGTTGCTGTTTTAAGCAGACTACGGTATAATTCACATCTGTTACGGCAAACACGGTTTGTCCGAAACCACCCCGGGGTGTGGCGCAGTTGGCTAGCGCGCGCGGTTTGGGACCGCGAGGTCGAAGGTTCGAGTCCTTTCACCCCGACCACATAGTATTTTTGCTAAAATCCACCATCATATTGTATGGTGGATTTAGCTTTATAACAGAGATAGAATTGTCACGAGCACGTAGGTTCGACACGACCTCACGATACACTGCGTCTTCTTCAATCAAATCTGACGTTTCAAGTATGGTTTTAAGATACGAGTGGACGAGTTCGACAAACTCTTCACGGGTCGGCAGTGCTCTCTGCAAATCGTCTAGTTCTTTCTGTGAAGCGGTTATCGTAGCATTGACGGCGTTAATCTGTGCTTGGTGAAACTCTAGCTTGCCAGCGTGATGCTTTTTATATGTTTCAGGGTCTTCAACTTGAAAGGTTTGATACTTTGAGTACATATCCTTTTGACGTTTAAGTTCTGCTTTCGCCTCTGAAAGTTTACGTTTTGCAATATCCTTGTCGATGGCTACTTGCTTCTCGATACGGTCAATGTACTGTTTATGAGCCTCTAATACGTTTGCGGTCATATGTCGCATTGTCCACTCAATATGAGCCGTGACAACCCGAGCACTGATGCTCTTTGGAAGCTTCTTACCGTAAACTCTAATCGCTTCTTCGTCATTGTGACGTATGCACTCTTTGTTGCGACAATAGTATGATATTTGCCAGCTACCAGCGTTTTTACCTCGTTTGATTGGTGAGCGTTGAAAGCCCATATTGCCGTTGCAGTAGTCGCAAATAACTTTCTCACGGAGTAACCCAAAATCTAGTCGTTTAGCCACGTTACTACGTCCCACGAACTCTTTGTTAAAGCTGTCTGACATATTCTTGCTCAACGCTATAAACTCGTCTGGTGTCATCAGGGGCAAGAAGTTATATGTGTCGTTTAGATTAGCTATGTTATCACCATACTTGTAAGCACCCGTATAAAATGGGTCGGCAAACATCGTTGCAACCGTCTTCTTGTCCATCTTTGCTTTTTTGTACGGGTCGTCTTGGTTCTTGCGAAAACTAAAGTTTGAGACGTTCAGGAAGTCGGCTATCTCTTGGTTGGTTTTGCGGTCTTTGAGCCTCATAACAACGGCTTGGCGTAATAACTGCCAATGTACGCCATCTGGCATAAAACGACCCGTGTCAGTGTCGGCATAGTAACCTTTTTTAACAAGCCCGACGTATTTACCCTCGTGTATAGCACCCGTGATACCACGTGCCACATCAACAGCTAGCTTGTCGCTATACTGCTTGGATGTAGCAAATAAAATACCGAGCATCATCTTACCGTTTGGCGTGTTGTCAAAAGCATAGGTACAGAACAGCAAGTCCTGTATTTTCTCATAGTCAACGTGCTCAATAATCTGACCACCCTCTAGCATATTGCGTGATAAACGGTCAGGCGACCACGAGATTAAACCGTGATATTTACCTCTCTCAAAGCCCTCCATAATATCGTTGAATATAAGACGTTTGCCAGAGATTTTTGCCGACTGTCGCTCCTCAAAAATATCCTCTGAACGGACGTGTATGCCCATCCTCTTAGCTAAATCTAGGCACTCTTTTCGCTGGTCGTCTATTGACCTCACCTGCTTACGTTCATCATCCGTTGACTTGCGTAAGTAGATTACATAGCGTCTTTTCTCTTTGGGTAGTATCTTTCGGCTACCCTCTATCGACTGCACAAAGAAGTCTACAAGACCATCAACCGTGTATCTGCTCTCTGGCAAGTTAAACAACTCTGGGTTATCTTTGAGGCTTTCGGCTACCACTTTCTCAGCTTGCTTCAACTGCTTATCACTAAGAGGTACAAGGACTTGCTTCTTACGTGTTCTGGTTTTCTTATCTCCCATAGCCATACTGTCTATCATTATAGCTTGTAATTTAGGTTCGACGGTTTTCTGGTATATAATAAGTTTTAATGAAAACTACCGTTCTTGCAGTCTGTCATATCAAAAAAGGTGATGCTTTTTTGTTCCGAAAGAAGCCTGACGGCTCATTGCCGTACAAAGAGACTTGGTACGCATTTGGAGCACCCCTAGATGGCGATAACCGTGACCCAGAGCTTGCTGTTAAAAATCTAGTTAAAAAGCAGACTGGCGTTGATGTTACAATCTCAGAAACCCTTTGGTGGGATACTGAAACTAAGCCTGATAATGATGGAGTTGAGACTTTCTTTGTTTATCTGCACAGCACTGCCGAATACGTTTCTGGCGATTTGCAGTTAAGTGCAGGGATTGAAAAGCTAGAGTGGATTAACGTGAACGATTTGCAAAACTATGACATCGTACCGCCATCACGTGAGTTTCTCGAAAGATACCTAAAGAGCTAGCTCAGATGAAAGAAAGGCTAACCGACCCTAAGGAGCTAGAACTAAAGATAGTGTCTCCAAGCACTGAGGTGCTAAATCAGGTTTCCGAAGAGATTTTGCCAGAAGCAATCAGCCAAAAAGCTACACAGGAGCTTATCGACGCAATGCTAAAGGTTGCAAATGGCGAACAGGGCGACAAAAAACGTCGAACGATGGTGGGGCTATCAGCTCCTCAAGTTGGCATACCAAAAAGAGTGATTATAGTTGATACAGCCTCAACGGGTATGGGCGAAACTCCAGTGCTAAAAGCGTACGTTAATCCTCTAATTATTGCCAAGTCAGAGCAAGTTGAAGCAGGTCGTGAGGGCTGTTTTTCTACTGGTAACGTTTGCGGTAATGTAGAACGCTCCGGCGAGGTTACGGTTGAAGCTTATGATAGACAGGGCAATCAGGTAACAGAAACTTGGACGGGATTTACTGCACGTATCTTTCAGCACGAGATTGACCACTTAGACGGCGTTCGCTTTCCAGACAGAATAACCGATGATGCCAAGCTACATTGGGTCGAGCCCGATAGGTTTGGCGACTACCGAACCGACTGGGCTAATTGGGATATTCTATGTCCTCGTAGCCGTTGGGACGAAATTAAATCAGGTAATACGATAGACTAAGCACTATTTTATCTGTCGATGTTATAATCAGATTGTCTAGCTTGTTTAATACGCAATAATTTGCCACTCGGCTTTTGCCGTAATGGTTTTTAGCTTTAGAAAGGGGCATCGCCCGAAACAGTAAGCTAAAACTTATTGCGGAACAAACAGGCTAGACACCCGTTGGCGGTGTCCCTTTTTATTTAAGGCACTCTTACGGTTATAGCAACTAAACAGGAGTGTCTAAAATGAAAGACCGCAAAACATACAAAATACTAACCGCCTGTAGTTTCATACTACCGATTAACCGCTGGTATCTTGGCAACGGTAAGGGTGCTATAGGACGAAGTATCAGTGCCAACTATCTGCTAATGGGTTGGCTCGGTGACCTATTTTATATGGACAAAACGTTTGACGAGGCTATGGCTAAGCGTGGTTTCGCAAACACTAACATCCGCAATGAGCAGGGTCGCTAGGATATACCAAACTTACTGAGTATTTCCTCTGCCAGTTTGTATAATCTCGGTGCTTTAGCCTGAGTTATGGCTTTTTGGTCATAATCCGATGTTTTTGATTTTATCTCGACGAGAATAGCGTCAAGCTTCTGCTTCTTATCTTTCTTTGTCGTGGTCGTGTCTTGAGATGTCGAAGTGTTGTAGTGTAGGACAATCTGCTCGCAGAACGGCTTAGTGTCATCAAGACTGATTGTATCCGCAATACTATGAGACCGTAACACCTCCTTAGCCTTACTCTCCACAAAATCTTTAGGGAGCGTATCTTCTATAGTTCCGCTTTCAGTGATGTTGCCGTCAAGGTCACGGATGGTAAACGTTTTGCCAGTAAATCCGTCGTCTATTTTGAATATTTTATCCTTTGCATCTCGACCAGCACTATCATCGTCAACAATGACCATCGGACAAACATTATTGAGCATTAGGTACGAGGTGACTGCCACAATATTTGAACCAGTACCGTTTGTGATAAGCACGTCGTTATCAGCCTTAACTGCTTTCAGGGCTTTCTGTAGTAGCTTCTTGTCCGAAGCACCCTCAACAAGAAGTGTGTAATCGGTAAGGAAGTCAGTGATAACGTTGATACCAAAAGCTGATTGCAGAACTTCGTCGTCGTTGATGTCGTCTTCGGTTTTAATATGCTGAGCTTCAGTTAAGCCTTTTTTGCTTTTTGTGAGTAGGTAGTGACGTTCCTTGTTGTCTTTATCAAGCATAAAGTTAGAGTGGGTCGAGATGAACAAGTAGTTGTTCTTTCCAATCTCTAAGAGCTCCTTGAGCATCCAGCGTACACCAGACGGGTGAAGATGCACTTCTGGCTCGTCAATGAGGATAAGGTGGTCTTTTGTATCGCCTGACTTGCTACTGATTGAGATGCTTAGTAGTAGCGACACGAACTGCTTAAAGCCCTGACTACGGTCGCTCATATCGTAATAGCCGTTTTCATCTGCCTTGTCTTTAACAGATACGGCTATGTTTAGATTGCTACTTTCAATCTCAGCCTCTATATCAACTTCGTGCTCTTTCCACTTCTCATTTAGGTACTTGGTGGTGCTGGTAGATAGCTCCTTTTCAAGCTTACGACGCTTGTTGTTGTCCTTTTCAATCTCGGCAATTTTACTCTCAATCTTTGACTGACTATCGTAGCCAGCAAGATAAAACATATTCTTTAACGGCACGTTACTGTCTGGTTTTTCCGCAAACGCCTTGAGGTCAATTTTATCCTCAACAAGGTACTTATCGTCATACTTCCACTCGTCAATCGGTATGTCGAGTTCATTTACAAAATCAAGCAGTGCAGACTGAATTATCTGCCTAAAGCTTGCATCATCTAGTTGTGTGTAGCTGGCTTTTTCTTCCTCCAAAAGTTCACTGTTTGCTTTGATGGTAACTTTCTCTGTGGTTTCAGCAGGGACTGACGGGGTGGCTGGAGTGGTCTCTTTGGTTTTCGTATAGCTGTACCTTTTTACGGATACTTTCTCGGCACTGTAGTCGCAGTCAACGGCGAACTCGTCAATGTCATTTTGGAGGTACATTTCCTTGGAAATCTGAGAGATTTTAAGTGCATCAAGCAGTGCTTGGGGGATATCAACAGCTTCGCTGATAGCTTTCCTGTAGTCGTCGCTATCCTCGACATCAAACACAAAGAACACCGATACCGTCTCTGGCTCTGTTTGCTGATTTTTGATTTTTACAAAGTTGACCTTTTCCTCATTTTGAGGAGTTGCCATTGCGTCCAGTACGTTGCTCTTACCCGTCTCGTTTTTGCCGATAAGAATTGTCGTATAGCTTTCACCGTATTTTCTGATAGGAAAATCAAGCTCCTCGATGGACTTGTACCCTCTAATTTTTATTTCAGCAAGTTTCATATTGCTGATTATAGCATATTTTCACAGCTATAAACTGCTTATGCTAATATGTCAAAGATTGTTGGCATACGCCATTTTGTTGGAAACCGTCACCCCTGTTCCAACAATTTAATGTTGGGCGAAACGAAAACATCCGATTTTTTACCATCGGGACATATTTAGGTAGGTAGTGCGTTTACATTTACATATAAAAAAGCCCCCTCGATGGGTAGGGGGGCTTATAGTCGGCTATTCTTCGTCTTCTGCTCGTATGTACTTTTCGCCACTAGGGTCGGTAGAGACTTTGTTATCCCAGTTGCTTGTATCTGTCGCTGATTGTTGCGGTGGCAACTCTACGGCTTCACTCTCTTGAAGCATAGCGTTTTCTTTGTTGTCGTCTGTTTCGCTCATATTATCTACATTATACGCTAGACAAACTTGATAAGCTCTAAGCCCTCTGGCTTCACGACATTATCGACGATGCGTTGTAGCTTCTCCACCTTATCCCTAAATTGCTGATGGTTTTGTAAAATTGCATATAAGCTGTCTTGCAGGTAGGTTCGTTGAGTGTCGTTCTGAGCCGACCAGTAGATATTTCCAAAAACCCACCGTAAATCATACGGTGGGTTTACCTTTGTCGATGACGTTCGCAGTACGGCTACGGGCCGCCTACACCCCAGGGATAGCCGGCAAAGCCTCGGCCTCGCGCTCCATCTCGTGCTCGAGGTCGTCCTTGGACGGCTTGCGATTCTTTAGCACCAGTGCCGCAACGACTGCCGATGCCAGTGCGAACCCGGCCGCTACCAAGAAACCCTGGTGGAAGCCATATACCAGCGCTTCGACGCTTCGGGCCGGGTCGCCCATGAACTCGGCCAGCTTAGAGTTGGTGGCTGCCACCGACACGACTGTTAAGACTGCCAGGCCGATCGCGCCGCCGACTTGCCCACCGGCGTTGATGAGCCCGGAGATCAGGCCGGATTCTTCGTGCGATGCGCCGCTGGTCGTTACCATCGTGCCGGTTACGAACACCGCTGCCATACCGCCGGCCATCAGGATGATGCCCGGCAAAACATCGGTCAGGTAGTTTGCGTCTACCGGGATGCGGGCAAAGAAGAGCAGGCCGGCAACCACCACCAGCGGCGCTACCGACAGAATCAGTTTGGTATTGAACTTGGCGATATGCTTCGACAGCACGGCAGCCACGACCATGACGGTGGCAGTGAAGGGCAGGTTGGCCGCACCAGTTTTAACCGGCGAATACTGCAAAATCTGCTGCATGTAGATCGACAAATAAAAGAACATGCCGAACATTGCCGCCGGCATCAGCAGCTGGATCAGGACGCCGCCGCTGACATTGCGCCGTTTGAAGATGCTTAGCTTCACGAGCGGCGCGCGCACCCGCAGCTCGTTTATGATAAACACGGCCAGCAAGGCGGCTGCACCCGCAAAGGTGAGCAGTGTCTCTGCTGCCGTCCAGCCCCGGGCCGGGACTTCGGCCAGGCCGTAGACAAGGGCCATCAGACCGCCGGTAACGGTGAGTGCTCCGAGGATATCAAGCCGCTGCTTGCCTGCCGGTAGGCTGCCCGGCACGAACCGCATAGCGACGAACATGATGATTGCCGCGATCGGCACATTGATGAAGAAGATCCAGCGCCAATCGATGAACTGGGTCAGGATACCGCCCAGCATCAGCCCGACAGCGGCGCCGCCGGCAGCGATCATGCTCCAGATACCGAGGGCTTTGTTGCGTTCAGGCCCTTCCTTAAAGATGGTTAAGACGAGAGACAATGCCGATGGCGCCAACAGCGCGCCGCCCAAGCCCTGCAGCGCGCGCATGGCGATGATCTGCGCCGGGTTTTGGGCCAGGCCGGCCAGCAACGAAGCGACGGCAAAAACCACTACTCCAGCCAGAAAGATTTTGCGCCGCCCGAAGAGGTCGGCCAACCGCCCGCCCAGCAGCAAAAAGCCGCCGAAGAGCAGGGCGTAGGCCGTTACGATCCACTGCAACTGCGCTTCGCTGCGGAAGCCCAGCGCCTCCTGAATGGCCGGCAGGGCCACGTTAACGATCGTGGCATCCAGCACCACCATAAACTGGGCCGCGGCCAGTACTGCCAGCGCTAAACCCTTATGCCGTACCTTTTCAATCATGTAGTCTCCCTTATTTTTGTGTAGGTTTGTCTCGTAAGCTTCTTAGTATACATCGTATAGTATTAGCAAGCAACCGGCCTTTCGGGTGTGCTGTTGCAAAGCAAACGGTTACATTCATAAAAAAGCTTGTGCTATAATGGTCGACATGACCCGCTGGCGCTCGGGCTGTTTTTAGTCACGGATCTATGCCAGCACGAACTTTTTAAGATTGGTACGCTCCTCACGTGTCTCTGCCGAGACAGTCATTTGTACGCCTTCATTGTTGCCATGTAACCACAGGTTGACCGACACTATGACCGACACGCAAAAGACAAAAATACTGCTCTGTTACGCCCACCCTGACGACTTGGTGTTGTCGTGCGGCGGAACGGTGGCTAAAATCTGCAAAGGCGCCTACGATGTGCGCGCCCTTGAGATCACCGACGGCACATTGTCTCACAACAAGCTTGCCCGGGAGCGTATCAAAGAATCGCAGCGCAGCGCCAAGCTGCTCGGCTACAGGGTAACACACCTCGACTTCCCCGACGGCAAGGTAACATACGACATCGACCTTATCGCCGCCGTCGAGAAACACATCGCCAACTTCAAACCGCGTATCGTCGTAACGCACTTCCCGCAGGTGTTGGGGCGCGGCCACCAGGACCACCAGGCGGTGGCTTCGGCCGTATTGAACTGCGCCCGCCGGTCGCCGCATGTGAAGTACATCTTGTTTTCGGAGCCCATTTCCAGCTTCGATGACTTCACACCGAACTTATTTGTAGACATTACTGAGCAATTTGAGCTGAAGATGCAGGCCGTCGAGCAGCATGCCAGCGAAGCGCATAAGTATTACATCTCGCGCGATACGCTCAGCGCCCGCGGACGCTTCTGGCGCGAACTGGCCGTGCCGGAACGCAGCCGCCCGGATGAATATTACGAAGCATTTTGCCTGGTGAAGGGCGTCTTTACGGAGTTTGTAACCTGATGCCCACGCTAACCGCCCATCAAACCCAGTATTTGCCGTACCCTGGCGTGCTGCAGAAGTTCTTCCAGGCGGATGTGTTTGTCTTTCAGGATGATGTGCAGTTCGTCAAGCAGGAATACATGAACCGCAACCGCATCCGTACCCCCGACGGCTGGCGCTGGCTGACAATGCCGGTGCGGTACAAAAGCACCTCTACCATTGCCGAGGTGACACCGGCCGATCCGCGCTGGCATGCCCGTCACCGCCGGATTTTAGAGACCTTTTACGGGCGCAGCCCGTGCAGCGACCGGCTGGACGAGCTATGGCCCGTCGTCGAAGCCTGCCAGGAAAAACCGCTCGGCATGATCGGCTTTGAAACCACCTGCCACCTGGCGCAGATGATACAGCCGGAGGCCTTCAAGCGGGTGCGGATCGTGCTGCAAAGCACCCTCAACCTCACTCCCGAAGAAACCGCCACGCCCACCCGCCGGCTGATAGCGCTTTGCAAACGCCTTGGCTGCGACCGCTATATTTCAGGCTCGGGCGGCCGCCACTATCTGGATGTCGACGCATTTAAAGCCAACGGCATCGAGTTGGTCTGGCAGGACTACCAGCCCAGGCCGTACCCACAGCAGTACCCGGGCTGGGAGCCGAACTTATCGGCCATCGACATACTTTTGAACGTCGAAAACCCGTACGAATATATTTGCAGCCCAGGAGCGACCTAACGGTTGCCGGCCGCAATACAGCAAATAAAAATAAAAGGAGACGATATGCCTCATATGGCTGAATCAACCGTACGAGAACCGAACATATTCGACTTACACAGCGCTACGACGCGCGCGCTGGGCGAACTTGCCGCAACATTGCCACGACCCGACCAGTTTACGGGCGAATCACTTCACTCTGCAATTGTTGATACGTACCGCGAAGCGGTGCTGGAAGAGCCGGAGATAGCGCTTCTGGCCTATACGATGCAGACCGATCTAGCGCCTGAGCGCGATGCGCGCGGCTATATCATCATTGACGGCGTCCCGCTGGGTGATGACGATACTAACATGGCAGTGCCTACCGCATTGTGCAGCCTGGCAGGTCAGCCGTTCTTCATGGCGAAGCGGCTTGGCTTTTGGCAAGATTTGGGCGTCAAGCTAGATGCGGTGCCGTACCGCTTTGCCGGTACGGGCGTGAACCCGTTCCATATCGACGGCGTCAACACTACCCGGCCGCCGGATTACTTTACCTTCTACGGTCTGCGGACCGACCCCGCAGGGGGCGGCATGAGCATGGTCTCGAATCTGCAGGACATGGTTGAGCAGCTGACGCCGGAGGAGCGGAAATACCTGCAAGAGCCGCGCTACACTGAGGGTAGGTTTGAAGACATGCAGGGCGTCGGCGAAGAATACAACCCGTTCCCAGTGCTTGAAATGGCCGCGAGCGGCCTCTGGTGGGTGCGTTACACCGGCAAAATGCTGCCCGAAATGCCCGAGTCGTACGATAAAGAGCTGTTTACAAAAATTGGCGATATACTGTATAAAAACCGGGAAACATTTATGCTGAAGCCGGGCCAGCTACTGATTACCAGGCAGCTTTTACTGGCACATGGCCGCGAGGAGCTAGGGCCGAACCAGGATCAGATTCCGGCGCATCGGCGCCGGTACCTGCGCCAATCCTACATTCATGCCGAAGCGTAGGCAGGTAATGGTACAGTAGGGGTATGTCTAAGCAGCTCCAGTTTTTGACCAAAGCGCAGTACTACGACGATCTGACAACACGGATCGGGCAGCTTACAGCCGGCCCGGTTGTCGTTGCGACAATGGTGCTCCAGCCTGAAATAGCGGAGGCCCGTCGGCTGCTTGATGCCCTGGTGGCTGCTGCCCGGCGCGGACTTGAAGTGACGTTGCTCGTTGATGCCATAAATTTTATGGTCGGGCGACGGCATGACCCGGGGCCGCTCTTTTACGACCACAATGCTTTTGCGGCTGGCCGGCTGGGCCGGTTCCAGCCGCTTTACGACGCCTTGCAGGAACTGCAGGCAGCGGGTGGGCGTGTGGCGGTGCTTAATATGCCGCGCCGGCGCTTCAGTAACTTTTATGCTGGCCGGTCGCATATTAAGTGCGCCGTCGTGGGCAGTGATGCCTATGTGGGCGGCTGTAACTTGAACGAGCCCGACCTGCTGGATGTGATGGTCCGGGTGGCGGACGCCGCCTTGGCGGATGCCCTTTACGACCTGGCCCAAAGAGAATTGACGTCCGGCCGCGTGCGCACCGCGCTGGCGGACACCGATACCAAGCGCAACATTAACACCGAAACAGAGCTGCTGGTAGACGCGGGCGTACCGAAACAGTCGGGTATTATGGAGCGTGCGTTGCAGGCGATTGATGCGGCCCAGCACGAAATCTGGCTGACCACGCAGTACTTCGTGGGCGGTCGGTTGGGGCAGCGATTGCGCGCGGCTGCCGAGCGGGGTGTGCGCGTGCACATCGTTTACAATAGCTTGGAAAAACACATGTGGCTTGAGAAATTGTTGGTCGGCAGTATGCTGCTGCGCCAGCGGAGCGTGCCGCCTGGGCAACGGTTTACGGAGCGAGTATTGCCGGCGACGGTGCCGTACTTGCACGCCAAAGTGTTGCTGGCGGACGACACGGTGCTTGTAGGCAGTCACAATTACTTCCCGCTGCTGGTGCGGGCCGGTACGGCTGAGATATGCCTGGCGCTACAGGGCTCACGGGCCGCCGAACAGGCCAAAACCTTTCTGGCCGGTTTACTGCACCACGAACAAAATGATCTGGCCGATGATCAGGCCGCCGCTGGCAAGTGAGCCAAGCCAGGGGATGAAATGCGGCGAGATGCGCGCCACCGGCACCTCGTGCCGGGTCTGTCGGCGGATGACGATCAACGACGTATTAACGGCGAAGAAAACGAACAGCAAGAGTAGGCTGGTGGCCTGGGCCAAGTGCTCAATAGGGAACCACAACGCCGCTGCCAGCGCACCGATTCCGACCAATACGATGCCACGGGCCGGCACATGCGAGCCCGACACCCAGCCGAACCAGGCCGGAATCCAGCCGCGCCGTGCCAAGCCGTATAAAAACCGCGACCCCATAATGATATTCACTAAAATGCCGTTCAGCGTTGCCAACAGGCTGATGCCCACGATAATCCCGACCGGATTGCCCGTGGCGGCGCGGTAGGCGTCGGCCAGGGGCGCTTTACTGTTGCCGAGCGCTTCGGGCGTTAGAACGCCGAGCGTCGTTACGGCAACGGCAATGTAGAGCACCGTAACTACGCCCAGCGCCAGCAGTATTGCCCGCGGGAATGCCCGGGCCGGCTGCTTGACCTCTTCGGCGATATTCACCATGTCTTCGAAGCCGATGAAGGCGTAAAAAGCTATGAACGTTGCCGATAGCACGCCGGCCAAGGCGGCGCCGTCGAGTCCTGCAAGGCTGCTTGAAAACCCTTCACCGAAGGTTAGCGGGCTGCCAGGGGCCGCCCACAAGATGCTGCCGACCAGAAAGATTAACCCTCCGACTTCTATGACCGTCAGCAGCGCGGCGGCACCGACCGACTCCTTGATACCCTTCAATGTTATGGCCATCAAGATCAACGCAGCAGCCAGAATAACTAACCAGTTCGGTAGCGGTACCAGCTGATGAAAGTAGCCGGCGAAACCTTTTAACAGCGTTGCGGTCGAGATTGCTCCTGCCAGCACCAGCAGCAAGCCGACGGCCGTAGATAGCCGCGGCTTGGCGAATGCCTTGTGCAGGTACACCGACACGCCGGCACTAACCGGGTAGCGTGCAGCCAGTTCGGCGTAGCTGAGCGCAGCACAGAACGCCACCAGGGCTGCCAGCAAGAATGCCAGGATTGCCAAATAGCCGGCCGGTTCGGCAATCTTGCCGATCAGCACATATACGCCGGCACCGACGATATTGCCGATCCCGTACAGTGCCAGCATCGGCGTGCTGACGACACGCTTCAGCGTTGGCTTGGTGGTGGCTGCGGGGCTTTGCTGCATAGTGTTATTTTACCAATTCTGCCGGCGCTTTTTTAATGAGTATTGCCGACACGGTATCACTTCTGCAGCAGGGCCACATCAAGCGCTTCGGTAATGACGGGTGTCCATAGGGCGTAGCCTTTTGCGTTGGGGTGGAAGTTGTCGGCAGCGAATAAACTGCGGTCACGACGGAAGGCGGGACCGGTTTTCTCGGCGATGGGGGCGAAGGTCAGGTTGGCACTGGCGCACAGGGAGCGCACCATGCTGTTGAACTGCTCGGTGCGTACGCCCGCCAACCAGCGGCTGGGCTGCGGCAAGCGCGGGATGCTGCCCATGTCCGGGCTGCCGGTGAGCACGATGCGCACGTCCGGGTTGGCGGCCCGCAATCGGGCGACCGCCGATTCTAGCGACCGACGGGCTTCTTTGGTACCGGTGAGATGGGTGACGTCGTTGGCACCAGCGGCAATCAGCACCAGGCGGGGGCGCAAGGCGACGGCATCGGGGATTTGTTCGCGCAGTACATCGGCTACCCGGGCGCCGCTGGTGCCCAAGTTGTGCCACGTCACGCGGCGCGACCCGGCCACGTGCTCGGCAGATGCAACCGCGTAGCCGGTTTTATAATCGCCCCCCTGCGAGATCGTCGTGCTGTCGCCTAAAACGATGTAGGTCAAAGGGGTGTCGTTTGCCTGCCCAAGTGTTTGCCCACCGCGTGGAATGCCCGGCACCGCCACGGGCGAGCCGTTCCATTTGATCCAGGCGTACTGGCTGCCCACAAACAGGGCTACTGCAATGAGCACTATCGCCACGATCATCATCCGCGACCTGCCTTTCTGTTCTTTCCGCTTGCGCATACTGACTAGTAGTATGCGCTACAAGCGCCGGCTTGAACAGTGCACCGCGGATTACCGCGGCTTGCCTTCAATTTTTGGGGTCTGCTCCCCGGCCCCGTTGTTGCAGTCGGCTACTTACGTCTTGATCTTCGAGATCGTCAGCAAATACTCTTTGTCGTCGGTTTGGCTCATTTGCAGCGGATGGAAGCCGCAGCGGTCGAACTGGCTCAGTACGTCCATGGCGTCCTGGTGCCAGTAGCGCCATACTTGGATCACGTCGTCTTTGTTGAATTCAAGCTTACGCATGCCGATACTCAAGTTGAAGTCAATCGTCAAGGCTACCTTCAGATGCAAGCGGATAAAGCGGTGGGCGGTGGCTTCGTCAAAGCCCATCTCAACATCGTAGAGCGAGTCGTCGATGCCCAATAGGTCGACGATCAGCTTGTCGCTCGGCGAGAGGTGGGTTTCGCCGGCTTCGCTGCCGAAGTCGAAGTATTTGCGGCTGCCCGGCGTATCCAGCTTCAGGCTGTGGATGAAAATATCTTTGAGCCCCAGGCTGTCGTGGATAGTGCGCAGGGCGCTGTCGGGGTCGCGGAAGTTTGCCAGCGTGCCGCCGAGCAGCAGGACGACATTGACGACATCGTCGGATGGGCCGGCGATGTACTCTTTGGCGGCGAGTTTGGTAAAGCGTTCAAACGAAATATCGGCCTCATGACATTCGATCGCAATGTCGTCGAACCAGGTTTCCAGGTTGTCTTGAGCCATCTCGAGCATTCTTTTACTG
This sequence comes from uncultured bacterium, assembly GCA_965652795.1. Lineage (GTDB taxonomy): Bacteria > Patescibacteriota > Saccharimonadia > Saccharimonadales > UBA4665 > CBFGXJ01. Next base: position 38,352 of record CBFGXJ010000008.1, on the reverse strand, counting down.
ATGTCGACGCCAATGTAGCGGCCGAAGACGCCGCGGGCACGCAGGTGCTCGATCAGCGGGCGGACATGCAAGGCATCACCCACGCCTATGTCGATGATATTCACGATCTTAGCTGCGGCCAGGTCGTCCAGGTACTGCTCGTTCAAGCGCAGGAGTTTGTGGGTGCTGTTCAGCAGGTTGGCGCTTTTTTCTTTGGAAAGCCGGACGGCGTACTCGCTCCAGTATTCGGCGCCTTTACCGAAGTAATTGTACTGGTTCGGAATCTCGTTGTAGATTTCGATATTTTTAATGATGTCGAGGATCTGGTCTTCGCTGTACAGCTCGTAGAAGGTGGGCGTAGGCGTGACTACTTTGTAGCTGCGGCTGTTGCGGTATTTGCGGCGCTTTTTTACCAACTCTTCGATCGTCGTGATGTTGCGGGTGGTGTTGGCAACATAGATTTTGCCTTTGTGCCGGTGTAATACAAGGTCGAGCTTGTTATTTTTGGCGGCTTCTATCCAGTTAAGGACGGTTCTGAGGGAAACGTGGTAGGCTTCTGATAGTTCGCTATTCTTGAAGTAAAGCATGATGGGATATTTTTAACCGGATTAACGTTGACATGTTTCATAAAATGCATGTAACATCAGAATGGTAGTTGGTAAGACTGAAACGTTTTAGTCTAATAATCCGATTACACGCACTAAATGCTGTTGCTCGTTATACTAAAGTATCAAAGTAACACTAACGTGATTTTTCTTCAAGGTTATTAGCAAAAAAGCTGGAAGTAACATCCTGTTGCGGGCGAATATTACTCCAGCCTTTCCTGCAGTAGCTATTATATTGCCCTGTGACAAAAATCACAAATGAAAATTAGGCGGCTGTAATAGATACGAAAGCTCTGAAACCACTGGCTATTGTGTTTGACTGTAACGGCGTCCTGTATGGAGCCGGCTTTGGCCCTGGCAGAATAAATACCGCTTTGATCGACTGTTTGAAAGAGTACCAGGCTGACTGCAAAATCGGCCTGTTGTCTAATATGAGCCGTGAACGACTCGATACGCTGCTGGCTTCAATGGGGTTAGACGGACGGTTCGATGCCGTGCTGGCCTCATCGGAGGTGGCGCATCCGAAGCCGCATCCTGAGATGTTCGAGCAGATATGTGAACAGCTCCAAGTGCTTCCGTCCGAGGTGCTGTACTTAGACGACTCACCGGATAGCATCGCTGGTGCACGCGCGGTCGGCTTACAGGCGCATCTCTTTGCGGATACCGCTGAGGCCCGTGCCTGGATCGCCGCCCAAATGAACCGTAGCCAAACAGGCTGATATCTGGTAGAATACTATCCATCACACCGGGGTGTGGCGCAGCTGGTAGCGCGCAGCGTTCGGGACGCTGAGGTCGCAGGTTCAAGTCCTGTCACCCCGACCATTCTGATATGAGTGATGCGTTGGCTTTAGAGCATGACAGCTGCCCCCTCGGGCAGCTTTTTGTTTTTATGGTATAATATTATGATGTCACCAGAGGTAGTAGGGCAACCGGAGATTCCGGGTATGAGCGATGTGCCGCCCCTGGCCGTTATGCTGCACGATGCCATCCAGCAACAATATGTGCGTTCGCCCGAAGATGCTGCTCACCAGCGGCGCCGGCTGGGTGAGATTGCGGCCCGTACAGCGGTGGTGCAGCCGACACCGGCAGGGGCTGAAGCGATTGATATGGTGCATGGCATGATCGATTACTTTTGGTTCGGCGCGCACAATTCGCCATTGCCGCGCGGACTGGCGGTCTTAAAGACTAGCACGGGCGGCACCGAGATACTACGGGATACTGTCGTGGTCAGTAATGGCATAATCGGGGATGCCATCCATCTCATGAACCCGCAGGGCTTACTAGAGCTTCGCAGTTACCGTATCAGAACAAAATACTCACAGTATCCGGACCCCAGCTCCGACGATATTCTGCAAGCACTTTTAAAGCAAACGCCCGCGTACCAATGGCTGCAGTCGTGGTCGTCCGACGCGCCGGATGTCGCAGAGCAGCCGCTTACGACCATTGCGCGGCTTGGCCCGGAAAATAACGAACGGCAGCGGGCGGTAAACCGCTTCGGTACTGACGGGCAGCATGAACGCCCCGGTATTAACGCGCGCAGATTTGGCGAACGGGGTGCGACAAAGGTAGACCATATGACTGCCCCGCGCCTAAATACTCTGTCGCTTGCATCAGAGGAATCGCCCCAGACGCAGTTCGAGAACGCCATCAAAGCCGCACTAACGCAGTATTGCGGCTCCAAAATCGTCGATATCTCATACAGCGAAGAAAAGGGTATACTTATCGCCGCCGGCAGCACGCCGCAGACTACCTTCGAGGTTGAGAAATCTACTGAACTTTGGCAGAAGCTGGCGGGGTATTTAGGAATTCCCAAGCACGCACATAGTCCGTTCGATCAGGTATCAACCGAAATACTGATGTTTGCAGTCCTGGATTATTATAGAACCAAACCGCAGGCACCGGATGACATGCCGGAAGCTAATCTGAATGTGTTTCAAGCGGAAGACCAGTTGTCACAGCAAACTATGCTGGCAGGCTTCAGCCAAAAGCGGACGCGCTTAGAAGCTTTAGGGTTGGTAAAGCATCCGCCAGCGGGCCGTAGCTATACACTTTCGCTTCCCAAGGTGAATGTACCTAACCCGCTCCATGTTACTCCGGTGGTAAATGTTTCGGCCGAGGAATATATGCAGAAAAGTAACCAGGGCCGGCTAGAGCGCCGTGACAAATACTACGGTCAAGAACGGATGCTGCAGTTTATGCCGCCCAATCCCGATTTGCCGGCAAGGCCCCCTGAGCCGGCCGGACTTGTTTTCAGGGCCAGCTCTACGGCAATGGATCCGTATTTTGCCGGCTACAATCTAATCGCTGCCGATCGCACAAAGGGGCGGTACTATTTTGCCTACACTCCTAACAACGACCCGCATACGCCATGTCTGACCCCGCTGGAGGCGGCTGCTGTCGAGCGGGCGGCGGCTGGCCAGGAGAAGCGGGGGCGGTACGAGGTGGCCCGCCGTCTGCAACATGTCGGCGAGACACTGACCATGACCGGCCTGGTGCAGGCCATAGCGGCCGCCAATACCTATGCGCTTAGCCCTCAAACCGAAACATTCAAGTCAGCCGAAGAAGCCGCCGCCGCAATGACGGCCGACGGCCGGCTACAAGCTAGCTGCGCAGTGCAGAACGCAGCTGGCATAGAGGTACTGCTGGCGGCGCAGCCAGAGGCGATTGTACAGCTTATCTCTGGCGTTGTAGAAACATCTAGCGGTGCGTTTGACCGCCACCATGCCCAGGTGCTGTACTGCGACCCGGTGACGGGGCGGCGGCATATCTTCGACTTTACGCCGCCGGTGCCGGGCGTCCGGTCTATCCTGCTAGACGCGGCCGATCTATTGCCGCGGAAATTAGGGCAAAAGATTGCAGCCTGGGTGCTGCCTCCCCAGCAGCCGGCTTTGGTGGATACCGAGGATATCGAGCCCGAGCCGTCCATGCCGCTGCTGCCGCCCAGTTCGTCACAGGCTGCTGAAGGAGCGCTAGAGGCTCAGTCCGGACCAATCAATAAAGATACCCGCGCCGCCCGCCTGATAACCGACGAACTGCTAGCCAACCTCAGCGGCCAGCTCGGCAAACCCGGCGAGCCGATTGGCGCCGACCACGTGCTCCGGCATGTACAGGCGTTGCCCGGCGGCCTGCAAGGCCCGGTCGCAATCGCCCTCGGAGCATTCATGGAGGCTATGGCTGCGCATGAGGCGGGCCGGCCAATACCGAAAGACCGTCTGGCTGAGGTCCGCATATACCTGAATGAGCTAGCTGAGCTGCCGCATGGCTACCCGGTGCGCGGCCCCGCGAAGGCTTACGTCGGTCGCAAGGAACTCCTCACGACACTGTCGGACGGGCTTAGTCGGGCGGAATTGCTCTACTAAAGTGGCGGGTGGTGCCACTTTAGATGCGCATTATACCTGTTCATGTATATTGCTGCCCGGCTGGGCAGCAAAGCATTTGCCTCTCTAGCCGGTAAACTGCCAATTTGGCCGGCCTGGACACAACCGGTACAATAGAATCATGGTTCTTGCGGCGCTTAGCGTGATCTTAGTTTTAGTTATCCTGCTTCTGGCCGAGTACGGCTCGCGCGCTAAAGGCATTCACTCCGAACTAACACGCAAATTCATCCATATGACGGTCGGCACCTTCGTGGCGTTCTGGCCGTTTTTCCTCAGCTGGCGCGAAATCCAGCTTCTCAGCCTGGCTTTTTTCGTCGTCGTGCTGGTGTCTTTGAAGCTGAATATCTTCCGATCGATCCATGCTGTGCGCCGGGGTGGCTTCGGCGAAATCTTGTTCGCGGTGGTGATCGGCTTTTTGGCGGTCATCAGTACCGACGAATGGGTGTTTATGATGGCGATGCTGTTTTTGAGCCTGGGCGACGGCCTGGCGGCAGTGGTCGGTACGCTTAAAGGCGATACGCATCAGTATAAGGTGCTAGGCAGTACCCGCAGCCTGGCCGGAACCTTCACGTTTTTGGTGGTTGCTGTCACGCTTAGCGCCATCTATGTGGCCTTCGGGCCGGGCGAGGCCGGACTGGCACTGCTGGTCGGCTTGCCGCTGATCGCCACCCTGACCGAAAATATCGCCATCCACGGCACGGACAACTTGTTCATGCCGATCGTAGTGGCGATTACGCTGATGAGCGTGTAAACCGCCGGGCCGCGGCCGCCTCTCAGGGCCGCCGACGGGGCGGTACGCCGGCTGCGTTTGGATACAAGAGTAGCGGGGCTCGCCTAAAGGCTTGTATGAGGTGTATAATGCGGGTATGCTCATGGCGGCGCTTCTTTCATGGTGGTACGGCCGGGGACTACGCGGACAAGCCCAGCGGGTGCTGGCCCGGATCGACCGTACAGCCGAGTTTTTCTCTATCTCGCTGCTTTTTCGCACCCTTTTTGACCCGTTCCGGCAGATCGATGCCAACCCGACGGTGGGCGGCAGTATGGATATGCGTATGCATGCCGCTTTCGACCGTATGTTCTCGCGTTTGATCGGCTTTATGGTACGGAGTTTCTCAATCGGTATCGGTTTCGGGGCTATCTTGCTGATCGGTTTGATTGGTCTGCTGCAGCTGGTGCTGTGGCCGTTTGTGCCGGTATTGCCGCTGATCGGGCTGCTATTGGTTGTCTTGGGGGTCGGGCCGTGAGTATGCAGTTTGACTACCAGGCGCTCCGCGCGCGGCTTGCACGGTTGGCGCGCACCTATGCCCGACCGGCCGTTGCCGATACGGCGCTATTCGGTGCGGTGTTGTTCATCGTTGCCGGACTGGCAGTAGTGTTTGCGCTGAAGCTTCCGTTCGGCTGGTTCGTGGCCGGTTTAGCTGGGCCGCTGATCATGTGGTGGGCATGGGCAACGTACGAGCTGCGGGTGCTCACGCCGGTAGCGGGCTCGACCAAGCTGGATGACGCCCTTGAAGCCTCGCTGCTGGGCATGCTGCCCGAGCGGCATTCACCGTCTGAACTGGCCGAGATCGTGGCCAAGCTGCCGGCCGGGCCGTTCTTTGAAGCACGCTACGGTGTTTCGTTTGGTATGTTGGCGGCGCATGTGGCACAGACGCCGGATGCCTCGCACGATGTGTGGCAGTCGGCGCTTGAGCTGCGCGACCACTTGCATGCCCGGGCCGTTGACAGCAGTATCCTGGCGGCCGCGCTGGTCGCGACCATGCCCGCGCGCGACACGTATCTTGCCCAACTCAGGTTGGACCTTGGCGATATCGCAGCCGGTACGGCATGGTTCCATCATATCCAGGATGTGGTTGCCGAGCACAAGGCCCGGCGGGCGGCTGCCGGCGGTATCGGCCGGGACTGGTCGTTCGGCTACACGCCCCTGCTTGGGCACTTCGGCCAGAATATCACCGAGCGGGTCAAACACACCGGTATGATCACACGGGCAACGGCCGGGCGCGAGCAGGCCATGAATCAGATTATCCAAATGCTGACATCCGGCGGACGGCGCAACGTAACGCTGGTCGGCGGCCTGGGCTGCGGTAAGACCAGCCTGGTACACGCCTTGGCACAAAAATTGGATGAAGCCGGCCCTGGCGTGCCTAATGAACTCAAATACCGCCAGATTGTAGCGCTTGACCCGTCGGCGCTGATCGCGCAGGCGAAGGGCCGCGGCGAGCTGGAAGACCTCGTGCAACACATTTTTTACGAAGCCTTGACGGCTAAAAATACGTTATTGTTCCTGGATGATGCCCAACTGTTCTTCGAGGAAGGCAACGGTGCCGTGAATATTGCCAACGTACTCTTGCCGGTGCTGGAGGGTGGTGCGCTGCAGGTTATCCTGGCTATGGACGAGCAGCATTGGCTGCGGATTTCGCAGGCTAATCCGGCCCTGGTGCAGTACCTCAACCGGATGGCCGTCGTACCGCCCAGCGAGAGCGAGACGATGGACATCATGCAAAACCAGGCGCTGCTGCTCGAGCACCAATATAAAGTCACATACATGCACCAGGCGTTGGCGGCGGCGTACAACCTAAGCCAGCGTTATGGCTCCGATCAAGTCATGCCCGGCCGGGCCCTGAGAGTTATGGACGCCGCGTCGCGCAGCGCCGAACATGGCCTGGTGACATACCGCTCCGTCGAGCATGCCCTCGAGCAAATGCTCGGTGTACGCGTAGCCACGGCTGACACGGCTAGCGAGCGCGAAACCTTGCTCAACCTCGAAGACCTGATCCATAAACGCATGATTAACCAAAAACGCGCCGTCCAGGTGGTAAGCGACGCCCTGCGCCGCGCCCGGGCTGGCGTGCGCAATCCGAAGCGCCCGATCGGCACCTTCTTGTTCCTTGGCCCGACGGGTGTGGGTAAGACCGAGCTGGCGAAAAGCGTAGCGGCGGTATTCTTTAACGGCGAGGACCGCCTGGTGCGGCTGGACTTGAACGAGTTTTCCGGCGCGGGCGACGTCAACCGCCTGATCGCCGCTGCCGACCAGGACGAGCACAGCCTGACGGCCCAGATCAGCCGCCAGCCCTTCAGCGTCGTGCTGCTCGACGAGATCGAGAAGGCACATCCGAACGTGCTCAACACCTTGCTGCAGCTGCTCGACGAAGGTATTCTGCGCGACGCCAACAACCGCGAAGTCAGCTTCCGCGATGCGGTGATCATTGCCACCTCGAACGCCGGCGCCGACCGCCTGCGCCAGCACATCGATGCCGGTGAAGAGCTGGAGCAGTTTGAGCAGGGCTTCGTAAACGAACTGATCGACCAGCAGGTCTTCCGTCCTGAGTTCTTGAACCGTTTCGATGAAATCGTGCTCTTCCGGCCGCTGAAGCCCGACGAGCTGGGGCAGGTGATCGATCTCTTGTTGGCAGATGTCAACAAAGAATTGGCCAGTCAGCGGCTGGTGGTGGCCGTCGAGCCGGAGGCCAAACACATACTGGTACAGGCCGGCTACGACCCACGGCTCGGCGCCCGCCCGATGCGCCGCGTGGTGCAGCGCGCCGTCGAAAACATCGTCGCCAACCAGGTCTTGTCCGGCCAGGTCAGCGCCGGCCAAACCGTCAGCATCACGGCCGATGACGTCCGCCGCATGCTGAACCGCTAACAGCTTATGCTATACTGGTGTATATGCCACGTCTACCGATACCTGGCGCTGACAATGGTACTTGGGGCCAGATCTTAAATGACTTTTTGGCCGCCGCCCATAATGCTGACGGCACGATTAAAGCCGGCGCCGTTACTAAAAGTGATGTCGGCCTCGGCAACGTAGACAACACCTCAGATGCAGATAAGCCGATGAGCAATGCGGTCGCGCTGGCTCTGTCCCAGTTGAGCCGGACGGTCAGCACGCAACCGCCAAGCGGAACGCCGGCCGACAATGAAGAGTGGATAATATACAACCCCTAGCCTATGGAGCCGGAGACGAACGGGTATGTAGGGGCTGATGGGGCATGGAAGACGATCGCCTCCCGGTATGTCGGCGTCAGTGGCCAATGGAGGCCTGAGCAGTACAAGTGGGTGGGCAAAAACGGTTATTGGCGGCTGGTGTATTATGATACGCCGCCTGATACCTCGCAGCAGTTCTGGATTTGGTCGTTGGATGGCTGGACTGCTAATGCCGGCAATCAGATCCAGGTGTTTGGCCAGCAGCTGCTGAGCGCCCAGTATCCGTATCCGAGAACCGGGGCATTTTACGAGTTGGAGGCAAACTTCGCCGATACCTTCGGAAATTATGCTAACGCGGCCGGCGTGGGTGCGGCTGGCTTTGCGAGTGTTGATGACGAACGGGGCCTGCACCCCATAAACAGTTCGCAGTACGGGGTAACGAACAGTAATGATAACTCGGGTATTACCGCCCTCGGGCTGCTCGGCGCCGGCGGTACGCGAAGCTATGGCGTATCGGTGTGGGCGTATCTGGCCGCGGCGGATATGCCTGCAGGCAACGACCGGAAATGGCTGTGGTTTGCCGGAAACAGGACGGTACATATCGGCGTATACATCGGTGGCGACGGCTTGGTACATTGGGTGCATGCCAATAACGGGCCGGTCGCCACTGCAACCAGCGCGACGCCTTTCGCCGCCGACCAGTGGAACAAGATCATTGTCAACCGCGACGGCGCCGTGCTCGCGAGCTGCCGCTTGTATGTAAATGGTTCTCTGGCGGCAACGCTGCCCAGCCAGGTCAATCCGGTCAGCCCGGCAAATATGCCCGTCTATTTGGCCGCCAGTGCAACGTATGCGGTAACTGGCACGACGCCGCCGGTATTCTCGCCCGAGCGGACGATCAGCCAGTTTGCGATTACCAATAGCGGCCGCACAGTAACCAAGACGGCGACCAACAATAACTTCGGGACGGCGCGTACTGCCGCGACGGTGGCTCCGGGCGGCGGCAAATACTACTTTGAAGCCGTGTGGCTTACGAATCCTAATGCCAACGCCACCGTATTTATCGGTGTCGGCGAGCCGACCTTCAACCCGGCTGATGCGGTAGGTGTAGCGGGTTATGCAGTCAATAGTGTCTCGCGGCGGTTTAATCACCAGACAGGTGGCGGGACGGTCTTTTCGGGCGGTACGTTTACCGTTAACGACGTCATGGGCGTACTTGTCGACATGACGGCCGGCAGCATGCAGCTTTACAAGAACGGCAGTTTGGTGGCTACGCCCTTTGCTGCCGGTACGATTACGACGATGGTGGAGGCGATGGTTGCAATCGACCGGGCTGGCAGCATCCAATGTGCTTTTGAGCAAGCAGACTGGCAGTATGCCCAGGCCGGCGATGTGCAGGCCTTCCCGGTGGCAAATGTTTACGCTACGAGCCCGGTCATTGAGCCGTCGCTTAACATGTATCTGAAAAACGCCTTCTTCTCGCCCCAGTATATATCCGACGATAACCGCGCCATCCTGACGTCGAAATCCGCTCTGGACATTGTGCTCCAGAATAAGGCCGACAGCTCCACGATCACGATTCCGGAGGTGTGGCGTCGCCAAAAAGCCGATACGGTTTTCAGCTTCATCATGCCTGATACGGTGCCGACCGGCGACTATGAACTGTATTTGCGCAACCCTAATTCGGCTATAAGTACCATCCGGTTACCGCTCGCGGTGGTGCCGTTTGCAAAAGCGACGGCGGCATTCGTGGAAGATTTTTCCGATTTGAGCGCCTTTCACCAGCGGTGGTACTTTTTGGAGCGCGCCTGGGGCGGCGCAAACGGAGGTGTTACCGGCAAAAACGCCCGTATCGAAGGCGGTGAGCTTATCTTGGTCGCTCACGGTGACGCATATACCGGTGATGTGCAGGGGGTGGATGGCGAAGGCAATCCGAAATTCCACACTCATCCGTCCGATCCGCTGGTAGGCCAACCCTGGACGACGCGGGTAGGCTGCTGTATCGTGTCGCAGGCGAACTATGGTTACGGCAGCTACCGGGTGCAATGCAAATTGCCGGTGCAAACGGGGGTGGCGTCAGCCTTTTGGACCTTCCATTACGAGGAGATATATCCATCCGACCCCCGCTGGCAGGACTTTCTGGATGAAGGGCTGCACACTCAGGGCGATAGTACTGACGGGTTCTACGTGACCCGTAACCACGAGATCGACATCGAGCTGCCAAGTAACCTCGAAGGCCAACCGCTCAACCAGGTCAGCCTGAGCCACGCAAAATGTAATGCCTGGCGCGGTGAGCTGCAGAACTGGAACGTGGCGTCGACCGATCCGGCCTATTGGGAGGAATACAACGCCAAGCTGACCGATCTCGGTGTCGACACGGGCGACGACCAATACCACGAATTCCGCTTCGATTGGTACAGCGACCGCGTAGAGTACTTTATCGACGGTGTACTGACGCAGACTCAGGTCAATACCGCTAAAGGCGACATCATACCCGATATACCCGGCAAATTTACCGTTGGCTTGTGGTTTCCGTCGGCGAGCGGCAACTCGACCGGCAATCCTACCTGGGCCCAGGATTCTCCGTGGCTGCCTAATCCTGATCTGGCCTGGGCCGGCGCCGACGCCAACTGGGAAGTGCAGGAGATGCGTATCCGTTCGATAAGCTTTACGCCGTTTACCGAGCCGGGCGAGCGGCTTATCGGCGAGACTTACCCCTTCGGCGGCTTGCGGGCAACGAACGGTATATAAAGCCTGGTATGTACCTGGCAGGGGCGAGTCTGACGGGTGCAGGTTACTTCTGCCGATGGGCCCGCAGCGCATTTATAATCACTACGATGTCGACTAACTCCTGGATCAAAGCGCCGTGGATCGGCTTGAATTTGCCGGTGGCGAAGATAGCCATCAGGCCGATACTGAGACCGATGCCGATCAGCACACTCTGGCGGGCGATACCGAAGGTGCGCCGGGCGATGCGGCGGGCGTCGGCGACATGACTGAGGTCGTCCTGCATGATCACAACATCGGCGGATTCGCTGGCGGCCGATGACCCCCGGGCGCCAAGCGCAACGCCGACGCTGCTGGCAGTGAGCACTGGCGCATCATTCACACCGTCGCCCACGAAGGCGACCGGCCGCACCTGAGCGTCTTCGACGGCGCGGATTTTATCGCCAGGCAGGGCGTTCGCGTGGATATGCCGGATGCCTAATTTGCGCGCGATCGATCGGGCGGTAGCCAGGTTGTCGCCGGTGACCATCATAAAGGTGCGTACGCCTTGGGCGGCTAACGCTTTCAAAGTCGGCTTGGTTTCGGGCCGCAGCTCATCACGAAAGGTGATAATACCTGCCAGCTTGCCGTCTACGGCGAGGAATGCGGCTGTCTGCTGATACTCTTTCGCCTTGAAGCTGGCCGGGAAGCTCACTTTGTATTCTTCAAGCATACCCAACCGGCCGATCAGCACTTCTTTGCCGCCGACGGCTGCACGCAGGCCATTGCCGGGCAGCTCGGTAACGTGCTTGGCTTTCAGGATCCGTCTGCCACCGCGCTCGGCGCGGGCACAAATGGCGGCGGCCAGTACGTGATTGGAATGCTGCTCCAGGCTGGCCGCCAGTTTGATGACCTCAGCTGGCGTGTGCCCCGCGAAGCCGCGAACGTGCTCGACGCTTAACTCGCCCCGTGTGAGTGTGCCGGTTTTGTCGAATGCGAACGTGCGTGCAGCTGCTAACCGCTCCAGGCTGGCCCCGTTTTTGATGATAATACCCTGGCGGGCTGCCCGGCTCATACCGGAAATAATGGCAATGGGTGCCGCCAAGATAAGCGGACACGGCGTAGCCACTACCAGCACTTCGAGGAAGCGGATCGACTCGCCGCTCACTACCCATGCGCCGATAGCGATGGCAAACGATATGGCCGTAAAAGGCACGGCGTAACGGTCGGCTAAACGTACGAAGGGCGCTTGGTTGGCTTGGGCGGCTTTGACCAAACGGATGATCTGCTCATACTGGCTGTGTTCGGCGGTTTGCGTGGCCTGGGCGATGACAGGCGCGTCGAGGTTGACGGCACCGCTCAGCAACGTCTCGCCCGTCCTGCGGATCTGCGGCAGGCTCTCGCCGGTCAGAGAGGATTCGTCAAAGCTGGCCTTGCCTTCAAGCAGCTCAGCGTCGACCGGCACAAGCTCGCCCGGACGGATGGCGATTTTGTCGCCGACCTTTACATCGGCCACGGCCACGTCTACGACTTTGCGGCCGCGCAGGACATGGGCTTTCGTGGGCGCGTTTTTAGTGAGTGCGTCCAGCTCGCGGCGGGCGCGGCGTTCGGCGTAATCTTCAAGCGCTTCGCCGCCGGTGAGCATCAGCACGATCACAATGGCTGCCCAGAACTCCTGCATGATGATTGCCGTCGTGATTGCCGTAGCCGCCAAAATATCAATGCCGTAGGTGCCATTGCGGAAGTCTTGCCACATGCCCCAGACCAACGGGAGTAGCGCCGCGCCGGCGGCTACACCAAGCACCCAATGCGCTGCCAAGTCAAAGCCGGCCAGATCTAATCCTAGTCCGACGCCAGCGGCTACCAGCGCCGCCGCAAACAACCGGTAGGTTTGTATAAACCGAAAAAGCCGTTTCATACCGTTCTCCTCATGTCCTCTTACTGTAAAGTATATAGCAATGCGGGTTGCGACAGAAGACGGTTTAGCCGTCAAGGCTGTCTTGGATGAGGCCGAGGTGCGCGTAAGCGGCGATCTCGTTACGGGTAGGCTCCGACTGGTGCGAAGCGTACATCTCGGTGAAGACCTGGGCGGCGTGCGCAGGTATGGCAGAGGAGGTGGCGCCGAACGACGGATGCTGATGCTTTCTCAGCCCCCGGACTAGCTTACGGCCATGTGTGGCAATCTGCGCAGCGGCGTCTTCCGGTGATTGCGCCTGTTCTGTGATCTCACGTATGGCCTGATAACTCGCGTCGGGGTGGACATTGCCGCCCGCAGCCAAGACGGCCCGGCTAACCTCGTAAGCCGAGCGCTCTTCTAATACCTTTCTGGCCGCGGATTCGGGTCTATACGCATGGCGCGGCTTCCGATACGATAGCGCATGATCAAGCTCATGCGCTATAGCCGCTGCTCGGGAGTGGCGATCGGAGCGGGCGATACTGGATCCGATAAAGAGGGTGTCAAAAGGCTCTCCTGCCGCGTTTATCCGGTAGGAGTACAGGCAGCCAAATGGCATAAAAATGCTGGGCGTAGGCGCAAGCGCATCACTAACCTTTTTGAAGGTGCTGTCGCGATGCGGCGTGCCTTCCAGCTTGTTCAGGTACTGGTTGAGGTTCGGCCAGGTTTTCTCTGTCTCCCGTGCTACCTAAACACCTATCGAACCGCTTGCTGGGCTCGGCTCGGGCATTACGATTCGCCCCAGCCGGCGCTCTAGGGGGAAGGTGGCGTCGAGCAGGGCGGTCAGCTCGACGGCTTTTTGACCGAGACTACTTTGAACAGACGGCTCGGCTAGCACTTCCTGCGTTGAGGTAATGATCTGATTGTATAACGCAAAGCGCGGCGAAATCATATACTTACTATATCACTTTTAGTAGGTAAAATCAATGCTACGACTGGGGTGGGCGGACGCGTTCGTATGCGTCTAAAAGGGTTTCAAGCACAAACAGGCACGCTGCGCGGATTTCAGGGTAGATCATGTCGTCCGGCAGAGCGCGGACTTCGGCGGCGGTCATGAAGGTTACGGTGTCGGTCTCGTCTTCGCCGACGGGGTGGCGCGGCGCTTCGGCTGTAACAAAAGCGAAGCTGATGTCGATGTGGTAATGGTCTTGGTCGCCAAAGGGGTGGGTGACGTAACTGAACGGCAGCGGATGCTGCACGATGCGGTCGGATGCGGCTTTCATGCGTACTTTTGGTTGCAGTAGCTCAAGCTGGTCCATGTCGTAGCCGGATTCTTCGCGGATTTCATGGGTGAGCGCTTGCCAGGGGTTCTCGTGCAGCTCGATATGGCCGCCCACCTGCAAATAAGTATCCAACAATTTATGCAGGTGCAACAGAATACGCGGCTCAGGACCGTCCAGGCGGGCAATAAAGGCGCTAATGGTGGCGTCGTGCTGGCCGGGGTCGGTGTGGATGTGCGGCATGACGGTATCATACCACGGCTGCGACGTCCGGCTATAGCAGGGAAGGCATTATTATATGTTGTCTGTGAATCAAGACCTTGCAAGGATGCACCATCGGCGGTATGCTGTATGGCGCTAGTTAAGATTAATATAAGACTGTCTGTTGCGGCTTCATCGGTGATGAGCCGCATATGCGTTTAGGCCATAAGTAAGGTAAAAATATGCATCGAGCAGATATGTACCCCGACCCTGCCCCTTGTGAAATAGGACTTTTGCCGCAGCTCGGTAGGGAGGTGCGCAGGCACTTTAGCGGTTTGGTTCCAGATACTGAGCAGCAGGTCACCCGATTCGTCGGCGGGTTGGCATCGCACCGGCTTGTCCTTGAGCAGCCAGGAGATGGCTCGCACCATATTAATGAGCAGATTGACCTAGACGCTCTTCGCCGGCCTTGGGACGGCCGTATTGTGGTTCCGCCGCCGTTCTTTACCTCGGCGACTTTAACGAAGGACAATCAGCTGGTGGATATCCGGCCGCGCAGTGAGGCATTGCCTTGCATAATAGGCCCGTACATTGCGCACCATTTGCTTACGCAGCTTCGTTGTACGTCGAACAAGCCGTTGGGTTGGTGGGATCGCATTAGATTACGGTACCAGATGAACCGGGGGGAAGCTGCCGGTCGGCAGTATGCTGCTGCTGAAAATATGTCGAATTTTTGACATGGGATGGAGGGAGTTCTATAGCGGTATCTGTATTCAGAAGAGTTCCCTGAATAACAAAAGACTCCCCCTCGGGGAGCCTTTTAAGTGTAATCATATTGGGGCGAATGATGGGGCTCGAACCCACGGCCTCCGGAGCCACAATCCAGCGCTCTAACCTACTGAGCTACATCCGCCAAATACCCGATGATTATACCATGCAGAACAGATTAAGGGAAGCTTTTAGCACTTTGCCATGGAAAGCCTACGCTACTTTTTGGGCGATAAGTATACGCTTTCTGGGTCTACGGAAGAAAGTGCCGTCTGAAGGCATGGGAGCCCGGGCTTCAATATTTACCCTGAGTTGTAAATCTGGATTATTCTCAATCAAAGGTGCCAGGCGATCATAGGCAGGCTGGCCACCTTGAGTGCATAAGCCGGCGGCGACCAGGAGGCCGCCTTTGTTGATCAGATTGCTGCAGTTATTGATGCCGTAATCCAGTTCTGCGCCTGCGCCCACCAGGCGATTGGCAATGAGCAAATCCACGGGGCCGCCGCGCCAGCCATTTTTAAGCATGTCCTCGGTATTGCTGGCGATACCGCCGGACCGGAGGGTGATCCCCAGGGTACCTGCTCGTTCGGCGGCTGCCTGCAAAAATGCTGCGTCACCGGGGTAGAGTTGTACGGCGGTAAGGGCGTAGTCTAGCTGGCGCAAATTGGCGACATGGCGGGCGAGACCGGTTGCGCCCATGCCCCACTCCATGACTCTTTGTGGTGGTTGCGCCAACGGGTACTCATAGTCAAGATCAAGTATACTTAAGGATTCAGCGGTAAGGGCTACATGCGGCGGCATAAACGTTTCCGGGCCTACATGATCCATGACCGCCCCAAAGAAAGCGCCGGCGGCTTTTGCTATCTCCATCGTCGTGGGCTGACCATTCTTGGAGCCGTGTATCAACGCTGCTAAATCCGCCGCAGTGAGGGGGTCCGATTGTTGCGGAGGGGATATTTCTTCGTCGGCGAAGACACTACCGTAGTACTCAATAATCCGAAAGGGATCGTCTATGTCAGCGGATCCCAAGCATACACCCAGCTCAGTGGATGTCTCGATGAGCTTGTCGAGCTCAGCGCTAAAGCGATAAATGGCGGGTGATTTGTATGGCTCTGCAGGCATGATCCTCCCTCAAAGATGCAAAAGATGCACTTGCATAGTAATGATATAATAAAAAGGTAATAAAAGCGCGGGGTACGACATGGGCATTATTAATTATTTTGACGGCTCGATAAGCGGTCTGCTTTTGGGTTTGGTGATGGGCGGCTTGCTGCTGGGTGCATTTTGGCTGCGCCGCAACCAATTGGCGGTATCACGGGCGCGGGCTGTGCGTCGTACTCCTTCGCGCCGATGTTAAAACGTTACTGAGCCATGCTAGGGGCGGACCTAGTTCGAGTCGGGCGAGGTACACGTGAGGAGTGTATTAATTGCAACCGGTGCAGGCTTTGAGAACGCCACCGTCATATTTAAGTTGCAGGTGCCGCTCTTGGTAGCTTTGCGAGCATTAATGTCGGTGTTATGGTCGGCGCCAGAAGTAACTGATTTCATCCATTCTTCAAAGTTTTGGGCTGAATTGCTTGAGGTCAGCCAGCTGTTTTCCTTCAGCAAGCTGTCTAACTCTTTGGCGGCCGTTACGTAACTGTTCACCTTTGCCGTGTCGTCGCCAATTACGACATATTGCTTGCCCATAGTCTCACACAACAGGTGCGTGTCTTTACCGTCAAGTATCTTGGTGCGAGTACAGACTGAATCTGGTGCTGCAGTGTCATTAAACCCGAGCTGTTTTAGGGGACTTTCAAGTTTCTTGAACTCGCTTGCATGTAAGCCTCGTATTTTTGAGCCCCCGTACACCTGTTTTACTGTATCAATGCCACCTGTGATAAAAAATAGGATTACACCGATGGCCGCGGCCGCCAGGGCAAGAAGAACGATTTGCTGTTTGTTTCTTTTAGGTGGAGTTTTAATCATGATATAAGCATACCAAACTTTAGGGGCGCGACATAGTGTACGAGGCTGGAACCAAGCTGGCGCTTAACCCAGATGCTCTTTAACGGCTTTGGCAAGTACATGTAGGCCTTCACTATAGGCTAGGCGAAAGGCCATATAAAAAGCCCACCTGGCGGCGAGCTTTTTATATGGCGCCCCGGGTTGGACTCGAACCAACGGCCTAAAGCTTAGAAGTCTCTTGCTCTATCCAGCTGAGCTACCGGGGCGCGGGCGAAGGCGCGGCTTCAAATATGTCGCGCGTAAGCTCGTGGTGCGGGTAGCGAGAATCGAACTCGCGTCTCCAGCTTGGAAGGCTGGCATATTAGCCACTATACGACACCCGCTTGTTGTGGCGCTGACAGCGGTGATTATATCAGAAAAAGGCTTCCTGGGCTACTCCGGGGCTACCGCGTGTAGTGCAGCATCGGCGTGGCAGGCGCCTGCGCGCGGGGGTATGTCGGGCTGCGTCGACCCGCCTGAAGGCTTTATCTAAGATGGCAGATGTATTGAGCTATCGGCATAGAGCTGTACGAGTTTGCCGCCTCTAGTGATGTCGAAAGGGTCGGCGGGCATGTCGCCGGGGATGGTTAGTCTTGCAGTGCCGCCAACCGGCTGCATGCTAGGGTTGTCACGAAATCCATAGGGTTGATACGGCTCATCTACCACGATGGTGGCAAAAAGCCGCGAATCGGGAACGATAGTGCGTCCGGCCGCCACCATGACTTCGGCTGCTTTCGTATGAGTTTCTGGATCTTGATGAGCTATCGATAGCCAGTAATCAACGTCGGCGCCACGTACTATCTCGCCGGTAATGGGGTGTCGCACACTTTGCTTGTCAATAATTGTGCCGAGGCCTATGGGCGTCTCGCCCCCACCTAAGCCATTTGAGTCATATAATATGACGGGCGTAACGATTTTATTGAAGGCCAAGCGCAGGACATTTCGTACCGCTGCGGACCTTGTTACATAACGCTCCGTGACTCCAGCATACTGCGAAGCTTTCAGCCAATTGCTGTTTTCGGCAACCAGATCGTGCACAGTATTGGCTTGACCAAGTGCGTTGCGAGCAGAAAAGACCTCATAAGACACATAACGTTTTGCTTGCATGGTAGCTCCTTTAAATGAGTTGTAATCGTTCGCGGATGATGGCTTCAAGCTGGCCGTTGGTGGCCACGACCGGGCGCGGCGCAGTGGCTGGCGTGTCGGATGTGGCGGCCGTCCAAACGCTGCCGCCGGCTTCGGTTACGATCAGGGAGGGGGCAGCGATGTCCCATTCCTTCATGTTCGGTTCGGCGGCCGCGTCGGCGGCGCCTTCCGCCAGCAGCATATAACTCATGAAGTCACCGACGGCGCGCTCACGCCAGACTTCTTTCATCAATTGTAAAACGGCAGCGGAGCCGGTGGGGATGGTGTCCCAGTTGTAGAGCGATGATATCAAGAAAAAGGCGTCCTCAAGCTTGCTAACACGCGAGACATGCAGCTGCCGCACCGTGCCGTCGACATCACGCGTCCAGGCGCCGTGGCCGCGGGCCGCCCACCAGCGGCGGCCGAGGGCTGGCGCCGATACCACCGCTGTAATAACCTCGCCGGCTTCCAGTTGGGCGATGAGGGTCGCCCACACCGGCATGCCGCGCATGAAGTTCTTGGTGCCGTCGATCGGGTCTACGATCCATGAGCGCTTGGCGTCGGGGTTGCCGACGCGCGTGCCTTCTTCGCCGACGTATTGCTCGCCGTACTCTTCGGCCACGATGGTGCTGAGGGCAGCCTCAACAGCTTTATCGCCCTCGGTTACGGGTGTTTTATCAGGTTTGGTTTCGATGCGCAGGTTGGTGGACAGGTAGTACTGCTTGGTGATGCCGTCGGCGACATCTGCCAGACGCAAAGCTTGCTTGAGTTCGGGGGTTAGTTCGAGATCGGTGGGTGTATCATCCATGAGTCTTATAGTACCATGCCCTTAGAATGATCTGTCGGTAACACCTCTGGCCCTATGCATGCATCACTGGGCCCCCTAGCAAGCCGCACCTGGACATCTGCCGATCCGCTGCTATAATGCGGTAGACATGTCTGAAGTCTTCCCTAATGTCGGTAATTCCCACCTTCCGCCTGCGACGACGATCGGCTTTGCCGCTCTTGAACTTGAAAACAGCGGCTTGCTTATTGAAGGCCCTTTGTCTGAACGCTTAATTGAAACGGCGGCGCGACCTGCAGTGCGGGCAGCGATGGCAGGCTACAAGCCGCCGCAGTGGTCGGTACTTGCATATCCGCAGTTAGTGCTAAACGGCCTAAAAGTAACCGAAGCAATGCATATTGATAGCAGCTCAGACCTGGTAGCTTGCCCGGGGGATACTACGATGATGTCGGCCTACAGGCAGAGGTTACAGGTATCCGTGGCGATGATGCAGTGGGGCGCTTTGACGCGGACCGAGCTCGCACGCCGCCTGATTGAGTCCGGCGCTTGCGTGCCTAAGCAGCATCCGCCGGTGGATCTTACCGGCGAGCAGGTGGCGGCTGCCTCGCTGTTGTCGAGAGGTTGGGAGCGCGGAGATATCGTGCGCGAATCAGGCATAAGCCTGCCGGAATGGAACCGTATACGGGGTGGGCTCAGCTCTGCGTTGGGTGTGGCTGTCAGCCCCGAACTGATAACAGCCAAGCTTTTCGGCTCCGGACAGCTGGTACCCGATTCCATGCTACATCAGAGTAAGTTGCTCACTACAACTGAGCCCGCGTAATAGCCAAAGCTTCAGCCATGGTCTTCACCTGTACGCCGCTAGCCTTGATGGCGGCCATTTGGGCGTCGAAGTCGGCGACGTAGCTGTCGTAGGTACCCGGGTCGTTGGCGACGCGGTGGTAGACCAGGATCAGCCAGGTTTTGTCGGCCTTGGCGCGTTCTACCCAAGCCTGTACTTCGCTGGCTTTGGTAGTCGAGAAGATGTTCTGGACGCGCAGGCGGTAGGCGTCGAAGTTGTCTTTCGAGTTGTAGCCTTCGTTAACGGTGCGGTGCGAGCCGTACAGCTTCTTGATCTCGGCGTTTACGGTCTGGTTGTAGTCGCCGTACGGGCTGGCGAAGTTGGGCACACTGCGGCCGAAGGTGCGGGCCAGGTAGTCGCGTGAGTGCTGCAGCTCGTGCTGGAGCTGCGTAGCGCTGACCTGCGACAAGAACGGGTGGGTAACGGTGTGCGAGCACAGCTCGTGGCCGTCGGCCAGGATGGTCTTGACGTTCTGAACATTGGCGGCAGCTTGCTCCGGGGTAACGTGGTCGCCGCCCTCGATGTGCTCGGTGGCGTAGCACTGTGTGCTCTTGAAGCCGTACTTCTTCAGGATCGGCAGCATGGTGCTGACGTTGTCTTCCTCACCGTCGTCGAAGGTCAGGGTAACCAGCGGTTGGTTGAAACCTACCGGTGTGTAAGCGCCCAGGCCGTAATCGTCGGTTTGCAGCCAACCGTTGCCAGCGATGAACAAGAACGTGCTGACGCTGACGACATCTTGCGGCACGATGAATGTGTCGGTGTACTGCTGCCAGACAGTAGTGCTGTTAGCGGCCGGCTCCGGGTTTGGCATGCCGAAGTAGCGCACCGAGCCGTCTTGCTTGGTAAACATTGCCACCGCCTTCGGCGTGGTGTTGGTCTTGTACCAGGCGGTGAAACGGTAGGCTTTGCCTGGCGTCAGGCTAGTGATGGGGTTGGCGAACCACTTGGCGTCGCCGTCAACATAGTTCGAGATGGTAACTTTAGCGCTCTTCGAGCCGGTGCGGCCTTCGTTCATGTACTCGTGGATGGCCGTATTGTTGCCCCAGGCGCTTGCATTCCAGTTGGCCGGGCCGGTGCCGGAAATCTCTTCGAACGAGCCGTTCGGGATGGTGCCGGGCGCGGTCGGCGTGACGGTGGTTTCGCTGAGGGATACGTCGTCGATGCTTAAGGTGCCAATGCGGTCAAGGACGTGGAAGAAGGTTACCTTAATGGCGCCAGCCGGTACGGCAACAGTAGTGCGGTACTGTGTCCAGGCGTTCGGGGAAGCCACGGCGGCGGGCAATTCGAGATAGCTGTAGGTGCCGCTGGCGTCGATGAAGGCCGCTACTACGCGGGTCGGTACGTTTGCTTTGAAGTAGTCCGAATAGGTGTAGCTTTTACCGGGCGTCACGCTGACGGGGCTTGCATACCACTTGGCGTCGCCGTCGGTGTAGCTTGAGATGTTCACGGTGACGCTTTTAGCGCCGGTCCGGCCGGTGGTGGCATAGCTGAAGCTGGCGTTATTGGTACCCCAGGCATTATTGAGCCAGCCTGCCGGCAGGGCGGTAGTGCCGCTTTGCGGGGTTTCCATCGATGGGTTGCTGATCAGGTTTGTGGCGGGAGTCGGATTCGGCTCCGGGTCCGGTGCGGGAGTGCTTTCCTTCTCAACCAGACTAAAGTCGTCGGTCTGCAACGTGCCGACGCGCTCGATCAGGTGCAGCATGCTCATCTTCGAGACATTGGCTGGGGTGGTGAACTCAGCCCGTATCTGTCGCCAGTTGCTAGCAACCGGTACATCGGTGATGAAGGCGTAGCTAAGGGTGCCGGCGGTGCTGGTAAACTCGGCCGTTAGGTCGGTCACGACGTTCGATTTGTAATAATCAGTGTAGATATAGGTGGTGTTCGGTTTGACGCTTACGGCCTCGGGGCGCCACTTGGCGTCGCCGTTCGTGTACTTGGTGATGGCGGCGTAGAGGCTCTTGGTGCCGGTGTAGCCTTCATTCTTGTATGACAGCGTGGCGGTGTTGGTGCCCCATTTGTTGGACTTCCAGTTTGCCGGCTGGCCATTCAGCGACGTCTCGGCGCCGGGGTTTTTGATCAGGTTGGTGCTGGCGGCCTGGGTCTTCCAGGCGGGCAACATGGCAACAGCCGCAAGCAGCAGCAGGCTAATAAAGGCGTAGATAAACCGTTTCATGTCTGTAATAGAACTCCACACTTAGGTTGGAGCACATAGTATCATATTTTTGCGCTATAGTCAATAAGACGCTAGGTCAAGTTTGGCGCGCAATATCTATAAGATCATGATCAGCCTTCAATAAACCCTGGCCGAATAACCTGAAGGTGGCAGTAACTGTGTCATGGGTTTGCGAGGCTAGTAACACGTGGGTATCTATTCTTTGCAGCGTTCCTACCGGTGTGATAGTACTCAATTGGTCTCTCGACCAGCCCCGCGACTTAAGGCCATAAGTCACAAGTTCGTTCCTGCTTAGGTTGATACCTCCGGCGATAGAAGGCGGCACTAAATGGCCGTATTCTACTAAACGCCGAGCTGTTTCCTCACTGGTTTTCGCGCCTACTAGAGTGCCGAGATGCTCAAATTGCTCTTCATATATCATATAAGGCATATTGCGATCTAGATTATCCTGCCAAAGCTGTATGAACCTAGCACTACCGGGCGGCAGCTCGGGCGGGTTCGGCATCATTGCTGTTTCCAGTAAGGCTTTTGTTGTTAGATGATTGGCTTGCGCTTCGGTCATTCGGAGTATCTTTCCCAGTCCTGAGCGCCTAGAAGGTATCCCCGAACGCTCAAGCTCCAGCCATGCCAAAGCGCAGCTAAGGGGTTCGGGCAGGACGGGGTTTATAATGGCTGGAGGTGATTGTTCAGACATGGTAATCCATTGTAGTGTTCGGAATTGGATGTGTCTATATGGTGGCTGCGGGTAAGTGGATCTAGGCTGATGTTTCTACGGGTGTATTGTTCGTGCGGCGTCGGCCTGTAGCATGGACATCCTGTCGATAAGTATATGATCAGGGACGAACAGTCCGTCACCAAATAACTTCCAGACGGCTGCTTCATTACTGGAAACTTTGAGCATATCCCGTGCCACCCTGCCGGTATATCCTCCGCTTATACTATATTGATGTTCTGAGTTTAATGTCGCACTGCGCCATCCCCGCGAGATTAAGCTTAAAAAAAGAAACGCCTGAGCGTTCTTTCGTTGTGCATTAATTCCAAGTCCCTGAGTTGGATGAGGTAAGCCTATCACCGGGGGAAAGACGCTACCTTGTTCGACCAAGTGTCGCAGCGCCTCGGGTCTGGAATGTGCATGCAGCCTGTGTATCAGTGTCTCGATGTGGGTATCTACCGTAACGGGCTGTATGTCGTAGAGGGAGCTGATCTGTTTGGTTGTGTAGTCATGGGCTAGCATGAGCAGACCCAGATGTCCTCGCCAATGTCGTGTAGTATCAACGGGCTTTGGGCGCTCATACTCCAGCAAAGCGGCTTGTGTCTCTGGAAGAGCTGCCTGCCTTGAGACAAGCGTCCCTAACGGCCCAATTAGGGGTACGTTACTGTGTAATGCCTCAAGGGCAACAAGTCCGAAGGTGATATTGGCGGGTAGCCGGGGCCGTGCTTGTTCAGATGATGTAGGCATATAAGTATTATCGCTGATGCTAACCAAAGCCACAATTATTTTGGTAGCGTAGCAGTCACTCTTAAGACGGGCGTTCAAGACAGAAAACATACTGCTAAAGCTTACTGCACAAGCTTATTGACAAAAAGTCATAGTTTTTGTATAATGCGGTTTGAAGAGTCTATCTCCCGAGAGTGAGGCGTCCGCCTGGGGCTTGAAGGTAACGGATTCTGCACGAATAGAGACTAAATACCAAGGAGTGTCCTTATGTACGGGAAAGGTATTGGCCTGGGTGCTACCAACGTAGCTACCGGCGTTGCCCTTTTGCCTAGCACCGGTAACAGCCGCTTGCTGTTCATCGTTGCCGGCAGCCTGCTTGTGAGCGGTGTGGCTATTATGGTCGCTACCGTTATCATGAGCCGCAAAAGCCGCGTAAGCAGCGAAGCTTAGTTCTGTTTGGAGCAGCTTCAGCGGCGTTCGCCCTCTTACAGGGGCCGAACGCCGCTTTTTGCATATATAAGGTATACTGAATAAGATCATGAAAAAACTGCACAAAGTCTTTATGGGCATCGGCATTACGCTGACGGTGGTCGGCTTGTGCGGTGTTGTGCCGTCGGTTTATTTTTGGATGCGCAACCGCGAGGCGCACGCCCAGCCGGCAGCACTGCAGCATGTGCCATTGGTGGCGCCAAAGCCCGTTGCCGAGCCCCAAAAGCCCGAGGTGATCACCGGCAAACCGGTGCGGCTTGAAATCCCCTCGCTGCGGCTGAGCCTAGAGGTCATAGACGGTGCTTACCACCCTGAGAACGGCCAGTGGGACATATCCTTAAACAAAGCTCACTATGCGCTGCCGACCGTCCAACCGAACAATGACGCTGGCAACACCATGATTTACGGCCATTACCGGCCCGAGGTATTTGCCCGTCTGCATACCGTGCAGGCCGGCGCTGAGGCGATGGTGACTACCGACAACGGCTATCGCTTCGTGTACACCTTTCGCAGCGCGGAAAATGTCGCCCCGGCCGATACCTCGATTTTTGCCTACCAGGGCAAGCCGCAGCTTACTATTCAAACCTGTACTGGTCTGTGGATGCAGAACCGGCGTTTGCATTACTTCGACTTTGTACGACACGAAAAACTATGATACTAAAACGCTTAACCCCCGCTGAACAATCTGACATCATGACCTCAAAGGTGCGGAAACGCATGGATAAACTGCCGGGCACTCCTAGTGGTGAGCAGCGGGCAAGAAATAAACGGGCCATAACGCGCTTGGCTATTTTTTATGCAGTATGTGGCGGCGCGCCGCCACAGGACCCGGCCATCACCGATGATTTAGTCTGGCTATCTGAGATGAGTGCGCGCGATTGGGAGCGCCGGTCATCGTACTGCGATACCCGCCTTGACGTATTCCGCCGTATGGCAGCACTGGTAACGCCGGGGGAACCAACATTGGTCGCTACGCAAAGCGGCAGTGAACCGCGTGAGCGGTCGTATCACTTCGGCACGCCTACCCGGCCTGGTTTTACTGCCTGGGTAGACGATGACAGATATGCGGAAGTTCGTGTCGGACTTGGTGGCGAAGAGAAGCCGTTCGCATATGCGACCAGCCTGCTCTTTGCACCGGTTCAGGCCTGGTATCTTGGAACCGATTGTTCCGAGACTGCGCCGCCGCCTGACTTTGGGGCGTACACCCAGGTTATTTCAGGCGGCCCGGCAGTGATGGCTTACGCCAGACAAGAAGTAAGAGAGATTAGGGATCAGAGCCGCTTGATACGCCAGAGTGAAGACCCTAGGTCGCATGAGAATAGACAGTCGATGTATTGGCTGCAGCAGCGTCTGCAGAGTCTCAGGCACATCACTGCGGCGCTGCAGCCTTC
Organism: uncultured bacterium; assembly: GCA_965652795.1. Taxonomy (GTDB): domain Bacteria; phylum Patescibacteriota; class Saccharimonadia; order Saccharimonadales; family UBA4665; genus CBFGXJ01. Next base: position 13,391 of record CBFGXJ010000008.1, on the reverse strand, counting down.
GGCTGGTGCAATCGGCATGCCCGGCGCATCTCAGTAGCTGTTACTAGGCTAAGCCGGTTTGGCGATGTCCTGCAGGGCGTCGTTAGTCAGTTTGTAGCGGCGGCCTTCGGTGCCCCAGCCCTTGATCTCAGACTGGAACTTCCGTAGGATCATCACCTCGACGAACGCCATGACGTAGATACCCACCTCCAGCCAGCGCAAGAAGTAAAAGTACGGCAATGCGCCCAGCAGGTTCCAGCGCTTGGCAAGTACCGACGAGCCTAGGGCGATCGCGCCGTTCATAATAATGTCGGCTGCAATTGCCACCGGGATGATCAGCCAGTTGCCGGTCGCGATGATGATAATTGGTACCAGAATGAACATCTGCAATAAGAAGATGAGCGTTTGCATCATCTGAAAGCCGAGGCTGAGGTCGATGGTTTGGCGCTTCAGGCCGATGCGGTACTTTTTAACTCCCTGGAAGAAACCGCGCTGCCAGCGCAAGTTTTGTTTGCAGAAATCTTTGAGCGTTTGCGGATCCTGGGTGTAATTGATGGCTTTCGGGATGAAGGCGATTTTGCCTAAGCGCCGGCGGTGGACCTGCAGGGTAATGTCGAAGTCTTCGGTCAGGCTGTTGGCCGAGAAATCGAGCTTCTTTAGGATGTCGGTGTTGAAGCAGGTGATCGGGCCGGGGAAGACCGATATCATATTGAGTCGCGACTGGATGCGACGCGTGACGTGCTGGCTGTAGGTGTAGGTAAGCGCCCGGTAGGTGCTGAGCCAGTTGCCGCGCATACTTTGGACGAAGCCGACGGCGACGACGTAGTTGCCTTTGTCGAGTTTTTTAGTGTATTCGCTGAAGTAAGTCGGCGAGAAGATACTGTCGGCGTCGGCCACGTGCAGCCACTGGTAGCGGCTTTCGATGTTGAAGTGGGCGATGGCCTTTTGGACGGCCAGGGCCTTGCCGCTGCGCTCGACGCTTAGTACATTTTGCTCGCCAAGGTGTTTGATGGCGATGTCGCGGGTGGCGTCTGAGGAATTGTCATCGACAACATAAATATCCTCCAGCGCCTGGCCGGCGGCTACAGCCGACTGGATGGTGGTGGCCAGAATCAGTTCTTCATTGTGGCCCGGCAAGAGCAGGGCGAGTTTTTTGCGTGGCAGAGCCGGTGCGGGCAAGGTTGCCTCGGCGGATTGATGGATGGCGGGCAGAATGCCGGTTGGCAAAGGGATCGCATTTCGCAGCATAGCCTGCGGCAGACGGGGCGAACGGATGCGGGGCCGGGTGTATTCCGGCATACGGATCAGGGTGAAGCTGCCACGGGTTTGCGGCGATGCAGGGGCGGGGTGGGCTTGCATCGCTGGAGTGGCGCGATGCTGGTAGGTGTTGATTGGATCAGCGGCACGGCTCGCAACAGCCTTGCTGCTGCGGCTAGTGTAGCCGGCATTGGCCCGCGAATGCGGCGTAAAAACAGGGGTAGACTGACGCATAAACTCCTCACCTCAAGTCAGGGTATATATTACCACAAAACACTTATTTTTGCAAGTATTTTGAGGTGCTTGGCAGCGGTTTATACGTACCGGGCATACCACGCTTTATGCTGCCCCGCCGAACAAAAATACAACACCCACCCCTGTTAAATAGGCTTGACGTCGCAGGGCAACTGCTCCTAGTATATGCAGGCGCCCGGCAGTAGGGGCATAAACACAATGCCACTACAATGAAGAGAATATAGATATGTAAGGAGCTTTTATGGTTGTGCGACCGGTTACATCAAAGGGATTTTCGTTGGTATTGCCATTGATAGTGGTGCTTATACTTTCTGGGCTAGGTTTGGCGTGGTGGCTGGCTTCGCATGGCAAACCTGAAAGTAAAAATGGGAGCATCGACTCGGCTGAAACGGCAGATCGAAGTGAAAAACCTGAAGCCCGCAATGAAAAGATTATCTCGCTTGATAAAGGTACGGCTAGTATACGGCTGCCAGGGCATTGGGAATATAAGCAAGGTATAAGCGATTGTCCGTATGGTGCTACCGCAAAAGTTAAAAACTGTGTGGATGGAGGACTGCTTATTTCGGACCAAAAAGTAGTAACTCCATATAGTGCCGCTGATAATTTCACAGCATTAATCGGAGTATTTACTAATGAACAATATACTGATCCTAAGTCATGGCTTCAAGAAGGCATGGATGAAGGAAGAGTGGAAGTAATTTCTTCAGAAGCAACTGATGACCAAAGTGTGCTTTTTGCTAAGAATTCATTCAAAAACTCATTAATGCATTTTGTCCTAATGAAAGGAGACACCGTAGTCTATCTACGCGCTCAGACATATGAAGCAAGTGTTTTGGAGAGTGGGACGAAAGTGGATGACACTATGCGTTTTGAGCCGTTACTTATAGATGTTTTTAGGACGGTGTCGATCGGGAGGGGCAATCTATGACCTAGCTACCCATCACCATTTCAGTCTAAAGGCTCCTTGCATGACCGACTTTATTCTTGAAATCTAATCAACTTCAACAATAAAACCATAATTCTTTTCGGTAAGGAGTCTTTTTTATGCGCATTGAACAAATGCCTTCTATTGAGCATGGCCAGAATACTCTGAAACACATCAAGGTAAAACTGGGGCGAATTGTTGCTTCTGCCCTACTGGTCGTGGGTGGCGCTACGGGTACCTTCGCCACGCACGAAGCCGTAACCACCCAGCCGGCTGTGGCCGAGACGGGAGGGTACCCTTGGCCGGATGCTATATGTGAATTTGGAGCCGCAGGAGGAGCCTCCTGCACAAACCCTAGTGACCAGTACGATAAATATAACTGGTATATTGATGAAAATGGAGATGGCAAGTTATCAAATGAGTCATGTGGTGCAGCCGGTGGAGAAGAATGTTGGGATAGTTTTAGATACCAGTATAGAAATTGCACCTCATATGCGGCCTGGAGGGTCAACAAGTTATTTCAGGTGGATGCTGCAGGTCTCGGGCATGGCAAGGAGTGGGCGAAAAGCGCGGTGGCAAAAGGGTGGAGTGTCGACCAAAATCCTGAAGTGGGCGACATCGCGCAGTGGGTAACGGGTGGTGGGGGTTTCGGCCATGTTGCAATCGTCGAGTCTGTGAATGGTGATGGAACGGTAAATATATCGGAATATAATCGTTTGGGCACTGGCACATATGGTACGCGTAGTGGTGTGAGGGCCGAAAATTACATAGACGTCAACGGACCAAACCCGGAGGGATTCAATATAGGCTCTGGAGACGGGAGTAGCGCCCCCGCAACGGACAACACCATCCGAAAAGCAATCCATCAAGTGTCCGGCGGTGTCAACGAAGTCATTTGGTTCAAAGATTCGACCGCTTTCGAGACCTGGTGGCGGCCGGGCGGAGCGCCGCCTAAAACTGAGCAGATCTTCAACGTTGGACCTGGGCAAAAGATTATCGATGCAGATACGCAGGTAAACGCTGATGGTAGGCACTTCGCCTACATTACGAACGGCACGCATGTGTTTGAGGGTACCTGGATGCCGGGTCAGCGCCCGGTGTGGAATACACTTCTGAAGAGCCCTGACCCGATCCGCGACATTGACAAAACTATTGGGCCTAACGGTGAAGAACAGATGTATATTCTGACTGACAAGGGTGCCGACGAATACTTCTGGCGACCGTGGCAGCCCGTGCAAGGTGGCCGTTTGTATAGCCTTGCAAACCCGGTTGCCATGCAAAAAACAATCCATCCGGATGGTACGCAAAGCCTGTATGTGGCCGACCGGACATACGTGTACGAGAATAACTGGAAGGGCGCCGCAAGGCAGCTCGGCAAGGTGGCGCTTTATATCCCGCAGGCCGATATCACAGATATTAGTTATAGCCGTGATGCGGACGGCAAAAACCGCATCTATGCCGGCCGTGAGTACGATGGTGTCTGGGAGGCTGCCTGGTACTTAGGGGCGAGCAAAACTACCAGGCAGATCGTAGGTGATGACGGCGTGCGCGATATTGAGGTCGTCAGCCAGAATGACAATCAAGTGCTGTACGTTGCTACGCGCGGCGGCGCCTTTGAATACTGGTGGCCTAAAGATGCTACCTCAGTGCGGGGCAGAGCGGTCATTATGCAGCAAACGGATGTACATAGTGTCGACCGCAGTACTACAGCTGATGGCTTGCCGGCCGTATACGTTGCCGCTAATACTAAAGTATACGAATCGTGGTGGGGTACGGGCGCAAAGCCGGTGACTACCGCAGTAGCGTAGGGCTAGATGTCGCTGAACACCTGGATGCGTGCGCCGAGTTTGTTCAGCCGTTCAGCCAGGTCTTCGTAGCCGCGGTTAATGGTGTAGACGTTGCGCAGGGTAGAGATGCCTTCGGCGACGAGCATGCCGATCAATAGCAGGCTGGCGGGGCGCAACGCAGGCGGGCAGACTACGTCGGCACGAGAAAACTTAGTCGGTCCGATTACGAATAGCCGGTGAGGATCGGCCAGCTCAACGGTCATGCCGACTTTGGTCATCTCGGTGTAGTAGAGGGCCCGGTTCTCGTACATCCAGTCGTGGATGAGGGTGCGTCCTTGCGCGACACCGGCGATCGGTACGAAGTACGGCAGGTTGTCGGCGTTGATAGCCGGGTAGACGTTGGAGTGGATCTTGTCGCTGAGCGCCTTCAGGCGGCCATGGTGCCGATGGATGGTCATATCGACCAGATCGGTCTGGCCGTTTTCGGCTTTGTAGCGGTCGGTGAGGGTGATGTTCAGGCCCATCTTGCGCAGCTTCAAAATCTCAAGGCTCATAAAGTCGATCGGCACCCGGCGGACGGTAATCTCGGAGTCGGTCGTAACGGCCGCAGCAGTAAAGAACATGGCTTCGATCGGATCTTCGGCTGGGCTGTAGGTGATATTTTTCTTGATGTAGGGTACGCCCTGAATACGCAAGCGGCCGGTGCCGATGCCATCGATCTTCACGCCCAATTTCTGGAGGAAGAAGCAGACATCCTGCACCATATAGTTGCCGCTGGCAAAGTCGATGACGGTTTCCTCGGAAAAGCTGGCGGCCGCCATGACAGCGTTTTCAGTAACGGTGTCACCGGTTTCATACAGGCTGAACCGGCCGGCCGGCTTTTTCTTGATGGTTACCTCGTAATGGCCCTGGGTGGCGATGGCATCCAGACCGAATTCCTGCAAGGCGTACAGGTGAGGCTCGATGGTCCGGGCGCCAAGTTTACAGCCGCCGGCATACGGGATTTTGAAAGACTTCTGCTCGTGCAGCAGCGGCCCCATCAGCATGAGCACGGAGCGGGTTTTGCGGGCGGCGACAGCGTCGATTTGGTTAAGTTTGAGTTTCTCGGGGCGGCGCAACTCAAGGTCGTTGTTGTTGATCCACTTTACCTGGACGCCAATGCTTTCAAGCACCTCGATGATGCGGAAGACTTCTTCGATGCGCGGAAAATTGGTGAATCTGGTAACACCCAGGTTGAGCAGCGAGGCGCACAGCAGCCCGACAGCGGCGTTTTTGGAGGTCTTAAGTGTAATCTCGCCGGAAAGCTTGTGCCCGCCCTCGATGCGCAGGTTGACGGCGCCGCTCGAGAGGTTGATCAGCTGCTTGTTAAGGACGTCACTGACCCGGGCCAGCGTCTCGATGCTGAAGTTCTGCTTGCCGTGCTCCATGCGGTTCACAGCCGATTGGCTGGTGCCGAGCCGGCGGGCAAACTCTACCTGTGTTAAGCCACGTTCTTGCCGAATATGAGCTATTAATAAACCGATCTTTTCATTCGATGTATCCATAGTAATCGATAATATACCATATATGATATTTGTCAATACTTGCTTATGGTAACAGAGGTATACTAACCGGCTCCAAATAGATACGCTTGTCCGTTCGTATGATGTAAATTCTATCCTTAGCGTCTTTGCCGGCAAATGATACACTAAACATATGCTGTAACGTGAGTGTGAACCGGATTTTGTTTTTTGTAAGGAGGTGATACTCATGTTTGACGATACTCATTTTGATGATAAAGAGATAGCTGCGCTGATCAAGGCGGAAGAGCGGCGCCAGCGCGAAGGCCTTGAAATGATCCCGAGCGAGAACCACACGTCGCCGGCGGTGTTGAAGGCACTTGGCAGCCGTTTGACCGACAAGTACTCCGAGGGCTACCCCGGCAAGCGCTACTACGGCGGCTGCGAGAACGTCGACGCGATCGAAAACCTAGCTCGAGACCGGGCCAAGGCGCTCTTCGGCGTTGACCACGCCAATGTGCAGGCGTACTCTGGCTCGCCTGCCAATATGGCGGTCTATTATGCGTTGCTTGACCCGGGTGATACCGTGATGGGGCTGGAGTTGTACTTCGGCGGCCACATGACGCACGGGCTAAAGGTTAACTTTTCGGGTACGATCTATAGCTCGGTGCAGTACCAGACAGGGCAAGATGGCCGGCTGGATTACGATGCACTGGCAGCGCAAGCCCAAGTCGCCCGGCCGAAGCTGATTGTCGTCGGGGCGACGGCCTACCCGCGCGTGTTCGACTGGAAGCTTTTGCGCCAGATCGCGGATGCCTGCGGCGCCTTCTTGCTGGCAGATATATCGCACATTTCCGGATTGGTGGTGGCCGGTGCGCATCCGTCGCCGGTTGGCTACGCTGATGTTATTACTACGACGACACATAAGACCCTGCGCGGGCCGCGGGGCGCTCTGATCCTTTGCAACGGCAATCCGTCGAACCCGCTTAAAAAAGTCCCGCGCACGCGCGAGAATCTGCCAACGCTGATCGACCGGGCTATCATCCCGGGCTTGCAAGGCGGCCCACACAACCACCAGACGGGTGCTATCGCCGTGGCCCTGCGTGAAGCATCTACGCCGGAGTTCAAGGAATACGGCCATCAGATCGTGCGCAACGCCAAGCGTTTAGCCGAGCGCCTGCTGGACAAAGGCTACCAGCTGGTAACGGGCGGTACCGACAACCACCTGCTGCTGATCGACCTGACGAATAAGAACATCAAGGGCGCTGATGCTGAAACGGCATTGGGCAAAGCCGGCATCACAGTCAACAAAAACACGGTGCCGTTTGACCCGCGGTCACCCTTTGACCCGAGCGGCATTCGCCTGGGCACACCGGCGTTGACGACCCGCGGCATGAAGGAAGCCGAAATGGATATGGTCGCGGAGTGGATCGACCGGGCCGTTACGGCCGCAGCCAACGGGGCGGAGCTGCAGGCTATCCACGAAGAAGTAACGGCGTTTACGCGTGACTTCCCGTTGCCTGGCGAGCCGAAGGGCGTGTAGGGCCATACAATACCTCTTCTGAGGCTTTTCAAATACATTGTAAAACCGCCCGTTCTCCCGGGCGGTTTAAAATCTTGGATTGCAAAGAAGCCTGGGCAGCCTTAGGCAGCCTTCTTAGCGCGAAAACCGAGCGTTCGCCAGTCGCGGGACTTAAGCCATCTGCCAAACCCGCGTGCGTGATGGGTCGGAGCGGCGGGAATGCTGCGGTGTACTGTAATGGCCCTGGTAGGATTGGGGTCGGTTGTCGTCAGGTCGGCCGGCAGCGGCTCGACATCGAAGCCCAGCACTTCCGGGACGGCAGCGGCGGGTGCCGCCTCTACCTCGGCTGCCGCTACCTCGGCTGCGATCGGCGCGGCCTCTATTCCGGTTGCAATCGGTTCGGCTTCGGCAGCGCCGGTTTCAGCTATAGTATCAACATCGGCTTTGCCCCACTCAGGCCAGCCGGCAGCTTGCCGGGCCTCACGCTCGGCTTTGTGTAATGCTGATACAATGCCATGATATTCTGCCGTAGTATTGCTGGCCGTGCCGCTGAGCCCCTCCTGGCCTAAGGGCGATGCTTCGGGATTTTCTCTGTCGTGGTACAGAAGGCCGCCAACAGGGTTTATGTAGTAACGGAAGCTGTTGTACTGCTGGCCTGCTGCGATCGCGGCATCGACTTGCTGCTCCAGCTGAGGGCTGTTTGCCAAGCTTTTCTTGAAGTGCGCGACGATATCGACGGCGTGAGCGGCGGCCTGGTCAAGACGGGTTTTGTCCCAGTCGGCTTTCATGGCTTCCAGGGCTTTAGCCTGGCTGTCATGCCGTTCTCTCCATTGCTGCAGCGTGGTGACGTAGGTTGTTTCGGCGGTCGCACGTGCGACAATCCGTGCCAGGGCTTCGGTCGCGGTTGCCAGGCGTGCTTGGTCGCGTTCAAAGGCTTCGGCTGCCGCGAGGGCGCGGTGCTCTTCATCGGAGCGGTCCGCTGGGGCGGCCTCTTTTTCTTGCGGCTGCATGAGTACGAATGGCATGTCGGTTTCAGGCGGGCTCAGCGTGGGCATATCCGGCTGGTTTTCAGGCAGGTAGGGTTGGATGTGCGCTTGTTCGTAGAAGCTGGGCAGGCGGGGTTTACGCCAATTGCCGCTGAAATTCGGATTGGCTGTATTGGTATGAGAAGCGTCGAAGTAACTGAATTCTGCCGCTTCCGGCCTGACCCGTACGCCGGTGACGATCGGATAGCGCAACGTATGCGGATTGTGCCATTGCCACAGCTCGTCCGGCGGCGTTGTGCCCGGTTCGACCGTATACGGGTGATGCGGGATGGTTTCTAGTGATGCGGTCATTGGTAACTCCTTGGTTCTTGAAAACGTGAACGGCATCGGCTCTCTCGGGTACATGACCCCCAAGCCGCATATAGTAATTGCCCGGCTAAAATAAAAAGTTCCGTCAAGGGCGCCATGGTGACAGGCGGGTGACGGAAACGGTTTTTTAGCAAGGTGCAGATGCTGCATTATAAGGGAGGCAGCGGCTTTGCGCAAGAAGTTCTCTGGCGGCTTAAGCCTGCGGAGGCGCGGCGGGGAGCAGTTCGGGCTCTTGCTCAAGCGTTATGCTGAACATTTGCTCGATCTTACCGATGATCTTGTCGCGGAAAGCGATCAGCTGCGCGGTGCTGGCGGCGTGTTCGTTTACGAGCACTAGCGGCTGAGCGGGCCAGGTGGCCATGCCGGTCTCGCTGTCGTGCATGCCCTTGAAGCCGGCCGTTTGCAGCAGCCAGGCGGCAGGCACCTTGACCTTGCCTTCACCGGCCGGCCAGTGAGGTGCGTCTGGGTAGTCGGCTAAAATTTGGGCAAAAAGGCCTTCGTTGATGATCGGATTAGCAAAAAATGAGCCGTTGTTAGCAATGTAGTTCGGGTCTGGCAGCTTGCTGCTGCGTATGGCAATAACGGCTTCGCGCAGGACGGCCGGGGTGTAGTCGCTGATACCGTGGCTGTCCAGGTAGCCTTGCAGTGCAGCATAAAACGGCGGGTGCGGATTGGCACGCAGCAGATGGAGGGTGATACTGGTGATGAAAAACCGGCCGCGGTCGGTGGTTTTGAACCGGCTGCTCCGGTAGGCGAAGGCGCATTCATGCCCGGGGATGGTGACGAAGTGGTGTTCGGTGCGGTCGTACGCCTCGATTGAGACAAGCGTTTGGGATATCTCCTGACCGTACGCACCCACGTTTTGGACGGGGGTGGCGCCGGCCGTGCCGGGGATCAGGCTGAGTGCTTCGATGCCGGTGGCGCCCCGCGCGACGGTGCGTGCCACTACGCTGTCCCAGTTCTCGCCCGCACCCACGGTGACGTAATAATTTTCTTCGTCTTCGATCTGCTCTTCAAAGCCCATGATCTTGCACAAGATAACCAAACCGGGAAAACCGGCGTCTTGCCAGATGATATTACTGCCGCTGCCGATCATGATGGCCGGGAGCGAACGCTCGTCGGCCCAGGCGATGGCTTCCTCAAGCTCGGCCCGGGATGAAACCTCGCACATGTAGGCGGCCCGGCCGCCGAGGCGCATCGTCGAGTAATCTTTGAGCGGCACGTCCAGTGCGATGTTCATGCAGGCATTATACCGCAGATTTATGTGCGCTGGCTCCCGCCCCCGCTCCGGGGCTGCGGGCTGGCGGCTGGCGGGGCATACTTTTTTGAAGAACTTCCCCCGGAAGTCCTTCAAAGCGTTCGGCTGAAATCGACCACCGGCCGATTTCACAGTCCCCGCCAGCCGCCAGCCCGCAGCCCCGGAGCGGGGGCGGGGACTCTTGCCACGTAACAGGGATAATGATACGATAAAACTACTGTATGAGTAATGAACAATCATCACCATTCAAGCAATTGGGCGAACGCCTGAAGACCATCCGCGAGAAGCTGCATGAAAGCGTGGCTGAAGTGTCGGGTGCCGTCGAGATCGACGAGTCGACGCTGCACGAGATCGAGCGCGGCCAGGTTCGGCCTTCCGAAGACATTCTGATGCTTTTGATCAGCCATTTTGGCATGCAGGACGACGAAGCTAACAACCTCTGGCAGCTGGCAGGGTATGAGCAGCCGCGCGAGGCGGGCTCCCAGCGTGATGCCGGCGACGAAGCAGCCGGCCGTGCCGCCGTGCTGATCATGGCGGTTGACCCCCGTGTTATTTATAGCGATGGCATCCAGGTAACCGCTAACGGCAGCGGTGTGATCGTTAACTTTACCCAGGGCGGCGGCACGTCGCACATGATCACTACCGCCCGGGTCGGCATGAGCCGCGAGCAAGCCCGCCGGGTTATCCACGTGCTGCAGACCGCGCTTGACCAATCTGAGCCGCGCCAGCTGCCCGGCCCTTCCATCTGACATCCTAAAACAGTAAGAGCAAGGGCGCCGGTTTGACCACGCGCCAGCCAGCTATTACAATTATGCTTATCTCGTAAGCCAAGTGGGGTGGTCTATGTTGCACACGTACCGGACGAACCGAGCTTTGCTAATAATCGTACTGCTGGTTGCCATGCTGCCTGCGTTGATGCTGGCGCGTCCCGTGGCGGCGGCAAGCCCGTATGCGGCCGTGACGGCAATTGAGGACTCGGCCTATCCGACAGATGTGGCCATAGACACTGCCAATCACCGGTTGTTCGTGGCGGAATCACACGCCCACCGCGTGCTGGTGTACGCGCTGGACGCACAGAATAATCTGATCGACGACGAGCCGGAGTTCGTGATCGGTCAACCCGACTTTACCGCCCGGCAAAGCCAGGCGACACGGGCCGGCCTTAACTGTGCGCACTTGTGCGCGCTGGCCTATGACACCGAGCGGCAAGTATTATTCGTGGCCGACAGCAGTAACGGGCGGGTGCTCATATTTGCGCTGCACGGCGGTATCGCCAATGGCATGGAGGCTACGCATGTGCTGGGCAAGCCCGACTTTACCGCTAGTGCCTGCGTGGCTGCCTCGGATCGTGATATGTGCACGCTTCGCGGCGACCTAGTGTACGACGGTATGCATCAGCGGCTATTTGTGGCCGATGCGGCGCTGCGACATCGGGTGCTGGTGTTTGATGTGGCTAGGCTGGGGTCGTACCTTCAGGCTGAATATGTCATCGGCCAGTCCGATTTTACAACTTCCGCTACCGGGCGGACTGCGTCGCAGCTGGCGCTTGATTACGCCGGCCTGGCGCTCGATGCTGACGGCCAGCGGCTGTTCGTTTCGGACCGCTTGAACCACCGCGTGCTGGCATTCAACGTAACTCCGTCAACGATGTCTAACGGCATGGCGGCGACCCACGTGCTGGGACAATCGGACTTTACGGCGGGGGTAAGGGCGACCACGCAGACGGGTTTAAGCTACCCCCAGGGCTTGGCAGTAGACCAAACGCGCCGGCAATTATATGTTTTTAACAGAGGTAGTCAACGTGTTACCATCTATGATGCAGCGAACTTGCAAACGAACGCGCCGGCAGTAGGAGTGTACGGGCAACCCGACTTCACGACCGGGGGCAGCAGCGGTGGCAGCGGCCCGGGGGCAATGAGCGCTAATGCGCTGGGGTTAGGGTTTGAGCCCAATACCAGGCGTTTGCTCGTGCCCGATGCTATGAACCGCCGGGTTATGGCCGCAAGGTTTGCGCACGTTCCGGCGCAAACCTTGCCAGTCGGAACGGTCGGTGCTAGCTACGATGCCACGGTGCAACGGGCTGGTGTCCAGGGATCGGCGACATGGTCGGTTGCGGCCGGCGACTTGCCGCCCGGCCTCGTACTGGACGCAGCAACCGGTGTGATCAGCGGCGCGTCACAGCAGGCCGGCGTTTTTGACTTTACCGTAACGCTAACCGATGCAAATGGCGCGTCGGGCACGTTTGTCGACTCACGGCCGCTGACGATCACGGTTGCAGTCGCGCCTGGCACCGGCCACGGCAGCGAACCGGATGCCGAACAACCACCCGAACCGCCGCCCAGAAACGATGATGCCGCGCAGGAAGAGCTACCTTTAGATGAGGACTTGATCGACACGGGACAAGAATTACCGGACGACCTGATCGCCCAGGCCGACAGCGAGCCGCAAGAAGAGCAAACACAAGAATCATCCAGCCAGAAAACAGCCGAAACCATCACGTTGAGCGAACAAGGCGGCTTCTACTCCGACAAAGGCCAGACGGTCATGGCCGGCGCCGGCCAGGTAATATCGTTCTGTCTGGAAAACACCGAGCAGTGCCCCGAGACTCACACGGCTACCGTCAAAACCATCGATGCCGCAGCCGGCACGGTACTGGTAACGTTCGCCTCTGAGCCTCAGGATGTCCGGCTCGTCAAAGGCCAACCAGCTCAGGTAGACTTAAACGCCGACGGCCAACCGGATATAACGGCCGAGCTTACCAGCATCGATGGTGAATTTGTAAAAATACTGTTTACCCGCAGCGGTCAGGCTTCGGCCCAGGTTTTGGCTAACCAGGCCCTGCAGCAGCAACCAGGCACACCACCAGCGGCGGAAGCTGAGCCAAATGCCGCCCGAACCTGGATCGCCGCCGCTTGCTTGGCGCTCATCGCAGCCGCGATACTGTTAGCCTGGCGCCGCAATATAATTACTTGGCGCCGGTCCAAATCCTGATACCATACAGATATGAAAATAGATGTAACCTTCGTAAGCGTACTCAAGAAAGTTGACACCAAAGGCGGCTGGACATATGCCGTCTGGCCGGAGTCTAAAGCATTCTTCGGCACCGGCGGACTGGTAAAGGTCCGCGGCCGCATCGACGGCCACCCCTTTCAGGCCAGCTTCATGGCAATGGGCAACGGCGTGCAAATGCTGCCGATCAAGGCTGAAACCCGGCAGCTGATTGGCAAGGAAGCCGGTGATTCGGTTGAAATTACGTTGGAAGAGCGGTTGTAGATGCCTGTAAGCGTTTGGCTAGCCTTGTTGATTCTGGCTCCGCCGCAACTTTTACTGGCATAAAAACAATCTGTCGTCGGCACTACGGCATTACCGGGGCGCCCAATCCGCCGGGGCCTGGCACAAAAACGCAAAACCTGGTATGATGACCCCTGTGCGCGCCCGTAGCTTAGCTGGATAAAGCGTAGGTTTCCGGTACCTAAGATCGGGGGTTCGAATCCCTCCGGGCGTACCAGCAAAAGAGTCGAGTTTTAGCTCGGCTTTTTTGCTGGCTTCACCTG